>NZ_JBITVX010000008.1:0-228463 GCF_044543345.1 Pseudomonas sp. NPDC077451
AATCGGCCCAAGAAACGCAGAATAAGGCCGGTAGGTTGAAAAAACCGGGTTGAAAAAGGGGGACGGTGAGAATTGGCTAATTGTTCAGCGTCTCCCTAGGTCTGCAACTGCATCGTTAATCGCATTCCTGTAGCGAAGCTTCAGCAAAGGGGAGAGTTTTTCGGGCCCCAATTCCTCCACTCCCTCCTTTACGTACTGCGACAGCACGAAGTCAAGAAAGGCTTCTTGCTTGTCTGTGAATTGCCCATGCAGCGTGCTGCGAGCTCTGCTGGCGCGCTCCTCTCGAGTCTGCGGTTCGATGGAGAAGGCGACGTACGTCAGCACATCGAACAGGTCACTATGCTCGGCGTCGATAATGCGCTGCATTTCGTGCAATACCTCGTTGCTAAAGCCGCGTTCAGCCAGGCCTTGCAGGAGTGAAGTGCGAGTATCCGGGGCGCTCCATAGCCCACGTAGCTCGTCCTCATCTTTAAAAAATTCTGGCAGATTGCCGAATAGGCTTTCCAGGAACTGTGCAGCAGATATCGGTTTGCCATCGGCGCCGAGGTACAGCGTCGCCATCATGCTCTTGATGCGCCGCACCGAACCGTTGCTGAGTCGGACCTCGATCACGTCCGGGCGTGGATCGCGCGGCGGCTTGGGCGGCCTGGGTTCGCTCTCATAGCCACCTCTGTTCTCTCCGGTGCCGACGGCTTTGGTTTCGACAGGTTCTATCGGTTCGCCATCCCACTCGGGATCACTGAACAGGTGATGAGCCTTCACGAAGTCATAGATGGTGAAGTAATCCTTGCCATCGAATAAGCGCGTACCACGACCGATGATCTGCTTGAACTCAATCATGTTGGTCACCGGCCGCATCAGCACGATATTGCGGACGTTGCGCGCATCCACGCCGGTGGAGAGCTTCTGCGAAGTCGTGAGAACGGTTGGTATGGCCCTCTCGTTATCCTGAAAATGCCGCAGGTGTTCTTCCCCTCGCGCACCATCATCGGCGGTCACTCGCACACAGTAGTCCGGCTCGCTGCTGCGCTTCATCTGGTTGATCAGGTCACGTACTTCCAGCGCATGCTGTTGGGTGGCGCAGAACACCAGCGTCTTCTCGCTCGGCGCGATCTGCTCCATGAACAGTTTGACCCGATAGGCTTCCCGCTCCGGGATCTTGATGACTCGATTGAAGTCTGCCTCGAGATAGCGCCGTCCCGCCTCCACCTCGCCTTTGATGACTATTCCGTCGCCTGGCACATACACATACTCATCAAGCGTTGTAGCGATCTGCTTGACCTTGAATGGCGTGAGGAAACCGTCGTTGATGCCTTCCTTCAGCGAATACACATACACCGGCTCGCCGAAGTAGGCATAGGTGTCGACGTTGTCCTTGCGCTTGGGCGTGGCAGTCAGACCGAGCTGCACCGCTGGGGTGAAATACTCAAGGATGCCGCGCCAGTTGCCCTCGTCGTTGGCGCCGCCACGGTGGCATTCATCGATGATGATGAAATCGAAGAAATCCGCCGGGTACTCGCCAAAGTACGGCGTGCCGTTCGGCCCGCTCATGAAGGTCTGGAAAATGGTGAAAAAGATGCTTCCGTTCTTTGGCACCCTGCCCTTTTTGCGAATTTCCTCCGGGGCGATGCGCACAAGTGCATCTTCGGGGAACGCAGAAAACGAGTTGTAAGCCTGATCCGCGAGGATGTTGCGGTCCGCCAGGAACAGAATGCGTGGCTGACGCTGGGCGTCGCGCTTGAGGTTCCAGCGACTTTTGAACAGCTTCCAGGCCAGCTGAAAGGCGATAAATGTCTTGCCTGTGCCGGTCGCCAGCGTCAGCAGAATTCGCGACTGCTGCGCTGCGATTGCTTCCAGCACCCGCTTGATCGCAATGTCCTGATAGTAGCGCGCACCCCAGGTGCCTCCCTTGTCTTCGAACGGAATGGCGGCGAAGCGCTCGCGCCATTCATTGTGCTCGGCGAAGGTCAGGTTCCACAGTTCTTCCGGCGTGGGGAAGCTGAGCAAGTCGCCTTCTGCGCCGGTGAGCATGTCGATAGCGTAGATACGCTGGCCATTGGTTGCGTAGGTGAAGCGGATTGCCAGCTTCTTTGCATAGCTTTTGGCCTGGCCTGCACCCTCGGTGTAGTGCTTGTCCCAGGCTTTCGCCTCGATCACGGCCAGCTGAGTGTTGCGGTATACCAATACGTAATCGGCGATCTCCGCCTTGCCGCGCTGTCCCGAACCCTGGATGCGGCCGTGAGTGATTTGAAACTCGCGTTGTACGCGGCTGCCATCGACGACGCCCCAGCCCGCTTCACGCAAGGCGGGGTCGATATGTTCGGCGCGGGTTTCAGCTTCGTTCACGGCAATATCCTTTTGGCATCATGCCCGGAGCATAACCCTCGGCGGCGTTGGTTTAGAAGGCGGAATCAACCCGCGAGCATGTTCATGATCAGGCGAATCAACGTGTCTTTGTGCGCCGGGTCTGACTCCGCTACGAGCAAAGCGAGTGCTGCCAGGCCGATATCGTTGATCACGGGCTGGTTGGTAGCGTCCAGCAAGCGCCCATTGCGGTTGAGAAAGTCCACGAACAGAAACGCCCCGCTGCGCTTGTTGCCGTCAGCGAACGGGTGATTCTTGATCACGAAGTACAGCAGATGCGCAGCCTTGGCCTCCACGCTGGGGTAGGCCGGCTCGCCGAACACCGTCTGATCCAGATTGCCCAGCAGGCCGGCCAGTCCGTCGCCGCGTTCTAGAGCGAATAGCTCGGTAGCTTCGCCGCGAGCCATTAACTCGGCTTTCAGGCGAGCCAGCGCCTGGCGGGCTTCGTCCAGCGTAGGCAGCGCGCCGCCGGCGATAGTGGGCGGGTCGGTCAGCAGGCCTTCGTCATACCGCTGAAGCAAGAGGAAGGTCTGCGCATAACGGGTAACGATGTCCACCAGCCCTCGGCCGGTGTCGCTGAGTAACTCAGGGCTTTGCGCCGCCTTTCTCACCAGCTGCAGTGCGGCTTCAAGCTCCAGGGCATTTGCCTCGAAGCGTTGGCGATTGAGGGTGTAGCCCTGGGTGAGGTGTTCGCGAAGCAAGCGTGTGGCCCATTGGCGGAATGACACGGCACGCTTGGAGCTGACCCGATAGCCCACCGAGATGATGGCGTCGAGGTTGTAGTGTTTCACCACACGGTTGACCTGCCGCTTGCCTTCCTGGCGAACTACCGAGGAATCCTCGGTAGTTGCCGCCTCGGCCAACTCGCCATCGGCAAAGATATTCTTCAGGTGCAGGCTGATGTTGTCGTTCGAGGTTTCGAACAGCTCCGCCATCTGTCGCTGAGTCATCCATACCGTATCGCGCCCTGCATCCAGCCGAACCTCGACCGGCTGGCCCGCCTCGTGAAAGATCACCAGTTCTTGCTGAGCGGTATCCATGCGTGCTCCGTGAGTCGATGCAGTTATAGCTGGCCGCTGAACGCCTGGTGTAGCAGCGACTGCTTCAGTTCGTCGAGGGCGGCGATTTTTCGGTGGTAGATAGATTCGAGGCGTTGGGTTTCGGCAACAAGTAAATCGATAGTCTTAACGGCTTTTTGCTGATCATTGAGAGGTGGAATTGGGATCCTCACCTTTCTAAGTTCGTCAGAGTTAATTTTTAAGGTTCCATGGGCCGCATTACTCAGAACGGAATCGCTGGAATTGATTCGATTTCTTAGAGCGAAAAGCAGATATCGAGGGATAATACTCGGGTCTACGTGTATTCCTTTTATATCTTGATTAAACGCACACGGCACCATTAGTTCGGTGATTTGAGCGCCATGCGCAAGCCCCATTCCACGGACAAGCACAAGAAGGGTGCCGGCTGGTGCCAAGCGAGTGGACGACTCATCAACCGCTGACTGGGAAATGTGGAGGAAAGAGTCAGCTAGCCTAGTCGATTTCATGTCACGCCCTGAAACCCAAGGGATCTCGCCGTTCCAATAGCCTTCGTTCGTCTTTGAGGGCGTGCCGCCGCTGCTGAAAGTCGATATTTCGTCAAGCCGCTTTTCTGCCCACCCCTCACCTCGCGCCGTAAAAACGGATTGCAGGTAGCTTTCAAAAATCTCACGGGCGTTTTGCAGGTTTTCTTCAGCATTGGCGCGGGCCTGGGCAATCTTGCCAAAGGCTTGGGCAAGGGTGAAGACGATGCGACGCTGCTCGGAAATTGTCACAAGAGGGACATACATGTCCCGGATTTTTTGCTGTGAAATATTAGGCTGAGCGTTTCCGACTGCTTGGGCCACCAATTCGCTTTTTCGTGACAACAACAGGTAGTAAAGAAATTCAGGGATAAACGTTTTATTAGGAAGAATCCCGCATACCGCCTGATTTGTCGCGGATTCAAAGCGCAATATGCCCACTTGTCCAGCTGTAGCTCCGTACATGGCGACCACGACTGTGTTGGCCGGAAATAATTTGGCCGAGGATCTTTTTAATCCGAGTTCTGTAATAAAGGTTTTTGCCGCTGAAATTTCGCCCTGACTTACTTCCCCACTCTGAAGCCAAGGGACTTTTCCCCCTTCGTAAAACTCCTTATTAGACTTAAGCGGAGTACCGCCGGCCGCTGTCTGACAGACTTCGGCCAATCGGGTAATTTGCCAAACTGCTTTCACAGCAGCCCCCTGATAACTGCCAGCACTTGCGCGCTCTCGGCATCCAGCGCCGCAATTTCGTTCAGGATTTCCTGCGGACTGCGGAAGGCTACGTCTTGAGCGCCGTTGGGGTTTTTCACCGACAGGTCGTAGCTCGACCTGTCAATGTCCGCCATATTCAGGCTCCAACTCTTCGGCGAGTCGGCAAAGGTCTTTTGCAGCTCGATAAATTCAGCCAGGTCAGCGTCGGCCAGCGGGTTGGTCTTGCCCATGTTGCGGCCGGGTTCCAGCTGGTAGTACCAGACCTTGCGCGTCGGCGCGCCCTTGGTGAAGAACAGCACCACGGTCTTCACGCCGGCGCCCTGGAAGGTGCCGCTCGGGCAGTCGAGCACGGTATGCAGGTTGCAGCTTTCCAGCAGCAGTTTGCGCAAGCTGACCGAGGCGTTGTCGCTGTTGCTGAGGAAGGTGTTCTTGATGACCACCGCGCCATGGCCGCCGGCCTTGAGGATCTTGATGAAGTGCTGGAGAAACAGGAATGCGGTTTCGCCGGTCTTGATCGGGAAGTTCTGCTGGACTTCCTTGCGTTCCTTGCCGCCGAACGGCGGGTTGGCCAGCACGATGTCGAAACGGTCCTTGTCCTGAATGTCGCTGAGGTTTTCCGTCAGGGTGTTGGTGTGGATGATGTTCGGCGCTTCGATGCCATGCAGGATCATGTTCATGATGGCGATGACGTAGGCGAGGCTCTTTTTCTCCTTGCCGTAGAAGGTGTGCTTTTGCAGGGTTTCCTGCTGGCGGGTGGTCAGGTTCGGCTGGCTGCTCAGGTAATCGAAGGCTTCGCAGAGAAAGCCTGCCGAGCCGACCGCGCCGTCGTAAATCCGCTGACCGATGTGTGGATTGACCACCTTGATCATGGCGCGGATCAGCGGGCGCGGGGTGTAGTACTCACCGCCGTTGCGCCCGGCGTTGCCCATGTTCCTGATCTTGACCTCGTAGAGGTGCGAGAGCTCGTGCTTCTCGGTCTGCGTGCCGAAGCGCAGGCCATCGACGATTTCCAACACTTCGCGCAGGTTGTAGCCGCTCTGGATGCGGTTCTTCAGCTCGCCGAATATCTCGCCGATCTTGTACTGGATGGTGTCCGGACCTTCGGCCTTCTGCTTGAAGCCATGCAGGTAGGGAAACAGCTTGGTGTTGACGAAATCCTTGAGGTCATCGCCGGTCAGGGCGCTATTGTGGTCGATCTGGCCATTCGCGGTCTTGGGCGCAGCCCAACGCTCCCAGCGATATTCAGGGTCGAGGATGTACAGGTAATACTTACCCTCAAGCTGTGCCTCCACGGCTTTTTCCTGCTCCAGCGCGTCGAGGTACTTGAGAAAAAGCAGCCAGGAGGTTTGCTCGGTGTAGTCGAGCTCGCTGGTACAGCCGGCATCCTTGTGCAGGATGTCATCGATATTCTTGAAGGCCTGTTCAAACATGGCGGGCAGCTATTCCGTGAAGTGCCGGCTGGATCATAGCGGGCCGCTGGCACAAATCGCAGGCAATAAAAAACCCCAAGGAGGTTAATTTCGCTTGGGGTTCTCGGTATTAGTGGTGCCCAGGGACGGAATCGAACCGCCGACACGGGGATTTTCAATCCCCTGCTCTACCGACTGAGCTACCTGGGCAACGGGGCGCTATTAGACGGATTTGGCTTTTGCCTGTCAAGCGCGGCTTTGAAAAATATTTAGCTAGATCGGGCATTTAGCGATGCGTGCCGGCGTTTCTGCTGAGCAAGCGTTGGCTGTGGAAGGCCAGGGCGTCGCGGATCGCTTCGCCCGCACCTCAAACGTTATTCGCTGGGCGGTACGTAACCTTCAGCCAGTGCGTATTCTTCTCCAGAGAGGTACTTGTCCATCTCTGTCTGCAGGAACTTGCGATCTTCTGCATTCATCATGTTCAAGCGTCGTTCGTTAATCAGCATGGTTTGATGCTTCTGCCAATCGTCCCAGGCCTTTTTCGATACGTTGTTATAGATGTCTTCGCCCTTGGCGCCAGGGTAGGGGGGGCGCTCTAGGCCGGGGAGTTCTTCTTTGTACTTGCGGCAGTTCACGGTGCGGGTCATGACATCTCTCCTGCGTTCAATTCGGCAGCGGCGCGCTTGAGCAGCGTCTTTACCGGGGCGGCAAGCCCCAGTCGCGGCGGGGTGGCGAGGTTATACCAGAGCCAGTCAGCCTCGGCCACGGCGCCGGGTGGGGATTGGACTCGGATCAGCCAGGGCTCGATGGCGAGCTGGAAATGACTGAAGGTATGGGTCAGGCCGGGCAGCTCCCGGCGATCCTGCATCTGCAGGGAATGGCGCTGGGCGAGCGGATCGAGTGCCGCCAGATCCTCCAACTCGGGCAGGCTCCAGAGGCCGCCCCATAGCCCGCTAGAAGGGCGGCGATAAAGCAGGATGGCGCCGTCCGGGTTGGCCAGCAGCGGCATCAGGGTGCGCTTCTGGGGCAATGCCTTGCGCGGCTTCGGTACCGGAAAATCTGTCTCGCGACCCAGCAGGTGGGCGCGGCAACCTGATCGTAGCGGGCAGAGTAGACAGCTTGGCTTGCTGCGTGTGCAGAGCGTGGCGCCCAGATCCATCATCGCCTGGGTGTAGTGATTGACGCGCTGCTGCGGCGTGAAGCGCTCAGCTACTTCCCATAGCTGGCGGGCCACTTTTGGCTCGCCTGGATATCCCTGCTGTGCGACATAGCGTGCCAGTACGCGCTTGACGTTGCCGTCGAGGATCGGCGCGCGCAGGCCCATGCTCAGGCTGGCGATGGCGCCGGCGGTAGAACGACCGATACCGGGAAGCTCAGCGAGCTGCTCGACGCAACGTGGAAATTCGCCACCGTGCTCGGTGACGACCCGTTTGGCGGTCTTGTGCAGGTTACGGGCGCGGCTGTAGTAACCGAGGCCTGTCCATAGGTGCAGCACCTCGTCTTCTTCGGCGTCGGCCAGAGCCTGGACCGTTGGAAGCGCTTCCATGAACCGATCGAAGTAGCCAAGCACGGTGCTGACCTGGGTCTGCTGCAGCATGATCTCCGATACCCACACACGGTAGGGCGTGATGCCTTGCTGCCAGGGCAGATCCTTGCGCCCGTGGCGGTCGTACCAGTCGAGAACGGCAGCGCCGAACTGCTCGTCGCCCAGTGCTTGTGATGTCATCGATTGAACAGGCCTTTCAGTGCGTCCTTCAGTTCAGGACTGACTTTGTCGCCCAGCTTCTCTTCGATGGTCTGGTTGAGCTTGTCACCCGCGAGCCGGGCGGCGATTTTGCCGAGGCGGTCATTGTCGAAGCGACAGGCCTTGGCGCCCAGTTCCAAAGGCCCGCGGCAGCGCAGCGGCCATTCGATGCCGACGTAGCGCTCGTTGACCGCACAGGCCGGGTCTGGCATCTCGCCCTTGTCGCCCTCGATGACGATGCCGACGCGGTAGTCCATGCCAAGTACGCGCAGGTCCACATCGCCGTTGCCGTTTACCGTGAGGCCGGGAATGCTGACTTTCAGGTCCGGGTTGCTGGCGACGCCATTGCGTAGGATGAGGTTGCCTTTCAATTCGCGGAACGGCGTGTCCTTGCCGCGCGGCTCGCTGTTAAGCGGCTTGCGATTGAGGGTGGCGATGGCGCGGCAGAGCTGCTGCTCGAGGTTGGCGTCGACGAGGACACCGTTGTCGATGAGGAAGCCGATCTTGCCGTTGAGGTTGTCGATCCAGGCTTGCTGGCTGTTGCCCTGAGTGCGTAGATCGCTGTCCAGGTTAAGCAAGCCCTTGATCACCACCTGTTCGCCCTGGCTTTGCAGCAGGCCTTCGATCGGGACGTGGGCCATGCGGGTCTGGGCAGTGAGCAACGGTATCTGTGGTCGAACGTCGAGGCTTGCCGAGGCTTCCAGTCGGCCGTTGTAGAGCCCTCCGCGCAACTGCTCTAGCGTCAGCAGCCCGCCCGCAGTGCGTGCCTTGAGAGCAAAGTTATCGAGCGGCAGCTTCATTGCAGTGAGGTTGTCGATATTCAAATTGACGCGCGTATCCAGGCTGCGCAGTGAGCCGACCGGCAGGACGGTCGTACTGCTCCAGGCTTGCTGGGTTGGCTTGTCAGGCAGCGGAGTGGTGCCGCTGCCTATCACAGCCGCTTCGGTGGCCCTGACCTCGCTCTGGCGCGCGGCGGCAGCCCCATCATCCTTTCCTGGCGGGGGCAGGTAGCGATCAAGATTGAACTGGTCGCCACTGAGGTCGACTCGCAACGATTGCTTGGCGAAATCGCTGACTGCGATCTGGCCGGTAAAGGTGCTGCCGTCCAGCTTCAGATTGATCTCTTCGAAGGTCAGGCTGGTTGGGGTGCCGGCAAGACGGGTGACCAGCTCGGCTTTGCCCAGCGCGGTGTTGTCGGCCATGGCCGGGAGCTGTTGGCCGATGCTCTCGAGGAATTCGCGCAGGTTGAATTCCGCAATTGACAGTGCCCCGCTGATCTTCGGTTGGTTCTGCAGGTCGCGGGCTTTCAGCTCGCCAAGACCGCGGAGCTGGTTGGCGGTGAACTTAAGGCTGGTCCACTCGGCGATGTCGGCGGCCAGGTCAGCCAGCAGCTGGCCTTGTGCGCTAAAGGAGAGTGTCTTGCCCTGTAATGGCTCGCCGGAGGCCTCGCCGCTCAAGCGAAGGTCCTCCAGCTGATAGCGCTGCAATTTGGTATCGAAGCGCAACGCGCCCTGCAACTCGGTGCGAGCGCGCATCACCGGCTTGTTGCTACCGAAAAAGGCGTTGAGCTTGACCGGAATCGAAGTGGCTTCGCGAATGGCCCCCGTGGTTAGCTCGATGCCTTCGGCGCTGAACTGCTGCCCGCTTTGCGCATCATGGTAGGTCACCCGAGCATCGCTGATGGTCAGGCTGTCGATGTCCAATTGCAGTGGACGCCTGGTGTTGTCGGACCGCTGTTCATCGGTGGAGGGCTCGGCCGGTTGCGCTGCTGCATTGTCGGGTGGCGTTTCGCTAGTGGTCGGACGGCCCACACCTTCCCAGTTGCCGCGGCCCTTCTCGTCGCGGTTGAGCGTCAGATTGAGTCCGTTGAGCGTGATGTCGCTCATCTGCACTTCGCGGCTCAGCAACGGCAGCACCCGGACCGAAAGACCCAGCATGCGCAGGTCGGCAAAGGGTTGTTCGGGTGTTTGCACGCTGGCCAGGGTGGTGTCGTGCAATTCCAGGCCGAGCCAGGGGAACAGGCTCCAGCCGATGTCGCCGGCGATGTCCAGTTCGAGCCCGGCCTTTTCGCGAGCAAGTGCACGGATTTCGTCTTTATAGTCGTTGGGGTCGAACAAATGCGTGAGGGCAAAGCCCAGTGCGACGATAAGGAGCAGCAACCCGAGGATTACCAGGCCCAGGATCTTGCCGAGCGATTTCATGGACAGGTCCTTTGTGTTTGGCATTTCAAAAGCAGCGAGTATAACGCCGGGCGCCATGGCTGTTTGCCGTGGCTGGCGTTGGAGTGGCTAGCGGCGCCTGGGTTCCTATGCGCGCCGGTGGCACTGGCACGCACCGTGTCGGTTGCGGCTTCGCGGCGAAGCGCTGATTGATCGCTAGATGATGTCCAGCGGCAAATGTGCTCGTGCGGCCAATGCTTGAGCTTCTAGGTGATCTGTCGGTGCCGCCAGATGCAACTCCTTTCCGGCTTCGCGAGCTAGGCGCTGGCTCTCTTCGAGGATCCGCCTACCGACGCCGCGACGGCGTGTGATCGCGCGCACGCACAGATGCGAGAGGCACCAGTGGGGCCCGTCGCGCTGCAGCAGGGCGGCGCCGAGCAGGCGGTCGTTAAAGCGACCGGCGATAAGGCTGCGATCGGCCAGTCCCGCCTCGATCAATGCTGCGGCGTCTGCGTGGGGCGCCAGTAGCCAGCTCGGTGCATCGGCAAAGATTTTCACCAGATCGGTGCGGTCCTGCTGGCTGGGCTCGGTTACGGCTTCAACTGATACGGGCATGTTGACCTGCGGTGCTGATTTGGATGTCCGCAGCATAACCGTGCCGGCTTACCGGCGCACGACAGCGCCGCCGGCGACTGTTTGCAGTAGCCTAGCCACTGGGCGCGTATCGACGAGGGTGGGTTTGGGCCTATAATGCGGCTCATTTTTCGCCCCTCGATCAGCGGAGCTGTTGATGTCCGAACGTACGGCTTGCGTAGAGCGCAACACCCTGGAAACCCAGGTCAAGGCCACCATCAACCTGGACGGCACCGGCAAGAGCCGCTTCGCCATCGGCGTGCCATTTCTCGAGCACATGCTCGACCAGATCGCTCGTCATGGGCTGATCGATCTCGACATCGAATGCCAGGGCGATCTGCATATCGACGATCACCACACCGTGGAAGACGTCGGCATCACCCTCGGCCAGGCGTTTGCCAAGGCCGTTGGCGACAAGAAAGGCATGACCCGTTACGGGCATTCCTACGTTCCGCTCGATGAGGCGCTGTCGCGTGTCGTCATCGACTTTTCCGGGCGTCCAGGGCTGCAGATGCATGTTCCCTACACGCGCGCCACGGTCGGCGGCTTCGATGTCGATCTGTTTCAGGAATTTTTCCAGGGCTTCGTCAACCACGCCTTGGTCACCCTGCACATCGACAATCTGCGCGGGCACAACACCCACCATCAGATCGAAACCGTGTTCAAGGCCTTCGGCCGCGCGCTGCGCATGGCAGTGACGCTGGATGAGCGCATGGCTGGGCAGATGCCGTCGACCAAGGGTTGCCTGTAATGCAGACCGTTGCAGTTATCGATTACGGCATGGGCAACCTGCATTCGGTCGCCAAGGCGCTCGAGCACGTCGGTGCCGGGCGGGTACTGATTACCAGCGATGCGCAGGTGATTCGAGAGGCTGATCGTGTGGTGTTTCCGGGTGTGGGTGCAATTCGCGACTGCATGGCAGAGATCCGCCGCCTGGGCTTCGACGAGCTGGTTCGGGAAGTCAGTGTCGATCGGCCGTTCCTCGGTATCTGCGTGGGTATGCAGGCACTGATGGAGCGCAGCGAGGAAAACGGCGGCGTCGACTGCATCGGCCTTTTCCCCGGCCAGGTTCGTTTCTTCGGTAAGGATCTTGAGGAAGACGGCGAGCGCCTCAAGGTGCCGCACATGGGCTGGAACGAAATGGAACAGGCGATTGCTCATCCGCTCTGGCACAACATTCCCGCCGACGGCCGCTTCTATTTTGTTCACAGCTATTACATCGAGGCTGGCAACCCACGGCAGGTGGTCGGTCGTGGCCACTACGGCAAGGACTTCGCTGCGGCGCTGGCCGATGGTTCGCGCTTCGCCGTGCAGTTCCATCCCGAGAAAAGCCACACCCATGGCCTGCAGTTGCTGCAGAACTTCGCCGCCTGGGATGGCCGCTGGTAATGAGCCGGGCGAAGCTCAAGCCGCCGGTTCTGGTGCTGGACACCGCCCAGGAGCAGGCTGCACAGCAGATCATCAAACGCTTTCTGGAAGACCGCTTCGAACTGGAACTCGGCTCATTCGAGGCTCAGGAAGTGCTCGATCTCTTCGCCCGTGACATTGCTCCGCTGTATTACAACAAGGCGATTTTCGACGTGCAGACGCACCTGAAAGAAAGGTTCGAGAGCATCGAAAGCGACTTGTGGGCGCTCGAGAAGAGCTGACCTTAACCGACACCCGATTTGAACAGGTTCAAGCCATGCTGATTATTCCCGCGATCGATCTTAAAGACGGCGCCTGCGTGCGTCTGCGTCAAGGGCTGATGGACGACGCCACGGTGTTCTCCGATGACCCAGTGGCCATGGCCGCCAAGTGGGTCGAGGCCGGTTGCCGCCGTCTGCACCTAGTCGACCTCAACGGGGCCTTCGAAGGCCAGCCGGTCAATGGCGAGGTGGTCACGGCCATCGCCAAGCGCTACCCGAACCTGCCGATCCAGATCGGCGGTGGCATCCGCTCGCTGGAAACCATCGAGCATTACGTTCGCGCTGGCGTCAGCTACGTGATCATCGGTACCAAAGCGGTCAAGCAGCCAGAGTTCGTCGGTGAAGCCTGCCGCGCCTTTCCGGGCAAGGTGATTGTCGGCCTGGATGCGAAGGATGGCTTCGTCGCCACCGATGGCTGGGCAGAAGTTTCTAGCGTGCAGGCGGTCGATCTGGCGCGCCGCTTCGAGGCCGACGGCGTTTCGGCGATCGTCTACACCGACATTGCCAAGGACGGCATGATGCAGGGCTGCAACGTCGAGGCCACGGTCGCGTTGGCTAACGCCAGCCGCATCCCGGTGATCGCGTCCGGTGGCATCCACAACATCGGTGATATTCAGAAGCTGCTCGACACCAACACACGCGGCATCGTCGGCGCCATCACCGGCAGGGCGATCTACGAAGGCACGCTCGATGTCGCCGAGGCCCAGGCGTTATGTGATCTGAAATACAAGGACGAGTGAATCGCTGATCAGTGGTGGATCGGTGAAGCGTGATCCACCCCACACGCTACTTGCAGCTTGAAGCCTGCGGCTTGAAGAAGCTGCTTCCGGAGATAGCCTCATGGCATTGGCCAAACGCATCATTCCCTGCCTCGACGTGGACAATGGCCGCGTGGTCAAGGGCGTCCAGTTCGAGAACATCCGTGACGCCGGTGATCCGGTGGAAATTGCCCGCCGCTACGACGAGCAAGGCGCTGACGAGATCACCTTTCTCGACATCACGGCCAGCGTCGACAACCGCGACACCACGCTGCACACCGTGGAGCGGATGGCCAGCCAGGTGTTCATCCCGCTAACCGTGGGCGGCGGCGTGCGCAGCGTGCAGGACATCCGTAACTTGCTCAATGCTGGCGCCGACAAGGTCTCGATCAACACCGCTGCGGTCTTCACCCCGGAGTTCGTCGGCGAGGCGGCCGATCGCTTCGGTTCGCAGTGCATCGTCGTCGCCATCGACGCCAAGCGGGTTTCTAAACCGGGCGAAACGCCACGCTGGGAAATCTTCACCCATGGCGGACGCAAGCCTACCGGGCTGGACGCGGTGCTCTGGGCCCAGAAGATGGAAGCGCTGGGCGCCGGTGAAATCCTCCTGACCAGCATGGATCAGGACGGCGTCAAGAGCGGCTATGACCTGGGCGTAACCCGGGCCATCAGCGAAGCGGTGCATATTCCGGTGATCGCATCCGGTGGTGTCGGCAATTTGCAACATCTGGCTGATGGAGTTCTGCAAGGCAAGGCCGATGCGGTGCTAGCCGCAAGCATCTTCCATTTCGGCGAGTACACCGTGCCGGAAGCCAAGGCGTTCATGGCCAGCTGCGGCATCGTAATGCGCTGAACCGGTAAGCCGTAGGCCTTTGAGAATCCGCTTCGAATCGACCAGGGACACAGCCGCGGCATGCGGCTGCCGCATCATCAAGGAGACCACTCCATGTTCAAGACCACGCTGTTGGGGCTGGCCGTCAGCCTCTCGCTGATTGCTGGTGGTGCGCATTCGGCACCGGAGCCGATCAACCTGCTCACCGAGAACTTTCCGCCCTATAACATGGCGGTAGACGGCAAGAACTTCGCACGCGACGAAAACATCACCGGTATTGCCGCCGATATCGTTCGTGAAATGTTCAGGCGCGCCGGCGTCGATTATACGCTGACACTGCGTTTCCCCTGGGAGCGCATCTATAAGATGGCCCTGGACATGCCGGGCTATGGTGTATTCGTCACTGCCCGGTTGCCGGAGCGTGAGGACCTGTTCAAATGGGTGGGGCCAATCGGCCCGGACGATTGGGTGCTGCTTGCACGAGCCGACAGCACCATCAAGGTAGACGACCTGCAACAGGCCAGTCAGTACCGCATCGGCGCATACAAAGGCGATGCGATTGCCGAGCACCTCGCGGCGCAGGGGCTGGAGCCGTCGCTGGTCCTGCGCGATCAAACCAACGTGGATAAGCTGCAGAGCGGCGCGATTGATCTCTGGGCAACGGGTGATCCGGCTGGACGCTATTTGGCCAAGCAGCAAGGCGTGACCGGCCTTAAGCGGGTGCTCAAATTCGACAGCGCAGAGCTTTACCTGGCGCTTAACCTCGGTATTCCCGATGCAACTGTAGCCAAGCTGCAGGCTGCGCTGGAGCAGATGCGCGCTGACGGCACGTTAGACACCATCAGCAGCCGCTATTTATAGACAGTTTGCCCGCCAACAGCTCACGCCGACGTTCCCGCTCGCGGCGTTGTGGCGCTGCGATGCCCTGTATCGGAGCGCTTCCCTGAACCTCTTCAGCCAACGGGCCGGGCTGTCCTTCCCCTGAGCCCTTCGTTTAGCTGTGTAGCCGTGGCTGATAGCAAATTCGCTCGTTCGTTTGTGCGGCTCGTCACATTGCTGGGATAGCTTCACGGCGCCTGGTTCGCAAGTTGCTAAACATCATAAAGGTGCGACACACGCATGGACGCTGCGTGGCAGTTGTCAGCGCTGTGTCGCCTGGGATGTTTTCATACGGGGAGGGAGCGATGAGACGAATTCTAGTGGCCGGGCTGTTGCTGTTGATGGCCACCGCGGCCAGGGCAGAACTGCCCGATGACTACAAAATGGTGCTGCTGACCGAAAATTTTCCGCCTTTTAACATGGCGGCTGACGGTAAGAACTACGCCGCAGACCGCAACATTAGCGGGATTAACGCCGAGATCGTGCGCGAGATGTTCAAGCGTGCCGGGGTCGCCTACAGCCTGACGCTGCGTTTCCCCTGGGAGCGCATCTACAACCAGGCGCTGGAACACCCGGACCAGGGGCTGTTCTCTACCACCTACACACCCGAGCGTGAACCACTATTCAAATGGGTCGGCCCGCTGGCCAGTACCGGCTGGGTACTGCTTGCCCCGGCCGGTAGCCCGATGCGGCTGAGTTCACTCGACCAGGCGCAGCAGTACCGGATCGGTGCCTACAAGAATGACGCGGTTAGCCAGCATCTGGAAAGCAAGGGCTTCGAGCCGATCAATTCACTGCGCGACCAGGAAAACATCAGCAAGCTGCTCAAGGGGCAGATAGACCTATGGGCGACAACCGACCCAGTCGGGCCGTATCTGGCCAAACAGGAAGGCGTAAGTGGGCTGACCACGGTATTGCGCTTTAACGACGCGCAGTTGTTCCTTGCGCTGAACAAGCAGACGCCGGATGAAGTCGTTACGCGGTTGCAGAAAGCGCTGAACGAGATGAAGAGCGACGGCGCTATCGACGCGATCATGCGCCGTTATCTCTGATGACTTATCGATACAGGCCGTTCGCGCCATGGGCGGCCATGGCGCGGTTACCCCGGGTGGCGATCATCTGACCAATGTCCACCCAATCGATACCCTGCGCTGCCAGCTTCGGCAGCTCGCGCTCCAACAGGGCAAGTGTGGCAGGGTGTGGATGACCGATCATCACAACTGAACCTTGCTTGCGGGCCAGTTGTACGGCCGCCCGAAACTGCATGGCAACGGCCTCGGGGCTGGGGTCGTCATCGAGAAAGATGTCACGCGACAGGCTCGCCAAGCCGATGCGTTGCGCGGTCGCGGCTGCAACGGTTGCCGCATTGGTACGGCTGTCGAGAAAGAACAGGTGGCGCTGTTGCAGCTGCTGCATGAGTGACGCCATGGGCTGCTGCCGGTCGGTCATCTGGCTGCCCATGTGATTGTTCACGCCGCTGGCATGGGGCACTTTTGCCAGGGCGCTGGTCAGTCGACGGTCAAGCTCGGCTGAAGGCAGCTGCGGTTGCCAGGCGTAAGGCCCGCCAGCGGGGGCCATGGGCAGATGCAACATGACGGTCTTGCCTGCCGCTTTGGCCCGCTCGGCCAAGTCCGTGGCGTTCCGGGTATCCGGCAGAATCGCCATGGCCACTGGGCCGGGCAGGGCCAGAACGCGTGCATCCCGTGCTGCGTTCTGCCCAAGGTCATCGATTACCAGCACCAGTTTCGGCATTCGCGAGACGGTTGCCAGGTGATCTGCTGCGGCTGTTTTACTGTCGCCAATCGTAGCCCCGCCGATTGCCGACAGAGGGACCAAAACCCCTACTAACAGAGCTAGAGCCCAAGGCATCCGCTACTGACCGCGGGTGAGGTTCAACCCCTTGAGCAGATTCAGTGCCTGACCGAGTTGGTAGTCCTCATCCTGAGGGCGTGGAGAGTCGTTGACGATCGGTGCCGTAGTGGGGCGTTCCGCGCCGCCGTTGCCATTGCCGAGGTGCCCGGCCAGGTCGGCCTCGCGGATGCCTTCCGCAGCTTGTTCCCGCGTCAGTTTGGCACGGGTGACCCGGATATCCGGCTCGATTCCCTGTGCCTGAATTGAGCGTCCGTTGGGTGTGTAATAGAGCGCGGTGGTGAGCTTCAATGCACGGTCGTTGTTCAGTGGAAGTACCGTCTGCACCGAGCCTTTTCCGAAGCTGTCGGTCCCCATGACCACGCCACGCTTCTGATCCTGCAAGGCCCCGGCGACGATTTCCGACGCCGAGGCGCTACCACCATTGATCAGCACAACCAGCGAAACGCCTTCGCTGGCATCGGCCGCGTCTGCGTTGAAGCGCAGCTCGGAGTTGGCGATGCGGCCTTTGGTGTAAACGATCAAGCCATCAGTCAGGAAATGGTCGGACACTTCCACCGCAGCCTGGAGCACCCCGCCGGGGTTGTTGCGCAGGTCGAGCACCAGCCCGTTGAGCTTCTTGCCATTTTCCTTGCGCAAGCTCGCCAAGGCCTTACCGACTTCCTCGCCGGTATTGATCTGAAACTGCGTTACGCGCAGGTAGCCATAGCCGGGCTCAAGCAGCTGACTCTTGACGCTGTTGACCTTGATCACCGCGCGGTTGAGCTTGACGGTGAACGGCTTGCCCCCCTCTCGCACCAGTGACAGCGATATATCGCTGCCTGGTTTGCCGCGCATCATGCCAACCGCATCCATCATGGACATGCCCTTGGTCGGCTTGCCGTCGATCTTGACGATCAGATCGCCAGCCTCAATGCCGGCCTTGGATGCCGGGGTATCGTCGATTGGCGATACCACCTTGATGAATCCGTCCTCGATCCCAACTTCGATCCCCAGGCCGCCGAACTCACCGCTGGTGCTCTCCTGCAGTTCGGCAAAGGCATCAGGTTCGAGGTAGGCGGAATGGGGGTCGAGGTTGCTGAGCATGCCCTTGATGGCATTTTCCAGAAGTGTCTTGTCGTCGACCGGCTCCACGTACGCGGCCTTGATCCGGTCCAGCACTTCGGCAAAGGTCCTCAGCTCCTCCAGCGGCAGCGGCGCTTTTTGGGTCGCGGCGTTCAGCTGGAGCGGTTCTGGCGCGATCTCTGCGGGCGATTGCTGCGCCCAGGCGCTACCGTACATCCCTAGCATGACGGTCAGGGCTAGGGTGGAGGGTTGGGCGAAACGGCACAGGTGCAGCATGTTTGACTCCAGTTGTGAGAGGCGCGCTAACAGCCGGCTCGGCTTATCCCTGCGCACGACACCATTGTGCCGGATCGCTCGGGCGACCCTGTTGGCGAATGGCGAAATACAGTGCGGCAGCTTCTTGCCCGCCACTGGTTCCTACGGTGGCGATCGGATCGCCCGCCTTGACGATGTCTCCTGCGTCACGCAGCAGGCTCTGGTTGTGCCCGTAAAGGCTAAGGTAGCCGTTGCCGTGATCAAGGATCACCAACAGGCCGGCGCCACGCAACCAATCAGCGAATACCACCCGGCCCCCGTGCACGGCTCGGACCTGGGTACCAACGTCGGCGCCGATCAGCACGCCGTCCCACTTGGTTCGAGCGTCGCCACCGCGGGGAGTGCCATAGCGTGCCACCAATCTTCCGTCTACCGGCCAGGGCAGCTTGCCCTTAGCCTTGGCGAAAGGGCCGCCAAAATTCCCGCCAGCGCTTGAGACAACTGGACCGTCCGATGCTGCTGGGGTGCGGCCGGGCTGTTGCTGGCGTGCCTGCTCTTCGCGGGCCTCGGCCAACGCGCGTTGACGCGCCTGCTCGGCTTCACGCGCCTGGCGAGCAAGGGTTTCTTCGATGGTTTTGAGCACCCGCTCCAGCTGCGCCTGCTCCTGCTTGCGTGCTTTGAGCTTCTGGTCGCGGCTGGACAAGTCTTTATCAAGTTTTGCCAGCGTTACCTGGCGCTCCTTGCGGACTTCGGCCAGTTGCTCGCGCCGTTGTTTGAGGCCGTCCTGCTGTTCGGCTAGTGTTGCCTGCTGCTTCTGAATGCCGGCTTCTACGCCGGCCAGTTGGCGTAGCGTCTCGTTAAAGCTTTCGAGCTGCTCGAAGCGTGCTTTGCTGAGATAGTCATAGTAGGTCAGCGTGCGGCTGAATTTTTCTGGATTCTGTTGGTTGAGCAGCAGCTTCAGGTATTCCTGGCGGCCGCTCTGATAAGCCG
Source organism: Pseudomonas sp. NPDC077451 (assembly GCF_044543345.1). Taxonomy (NCBI): domain Bacteria; kingdom Pseudomonadati; phylum Pseudomonadota; class Gammaproteobacteria; order Pseudomonadales; family Pseudomonadaceae; genus Pseudomonas; species Pseudomonas sp. NPDC077451. The sequence continues at coordinate 18,921 of NZ_JBITVX010000008.1, forward strand.
CGCGTGCCTGAATGCCAATCAGGCGCTGTTGTTCGAGGCGCGCACCTTCAAGCGTGGCTTTCTCGTCGTTGAGGCGATCCAGCTCGGCTTCGCTGCGATCGATTTCCTGCTGCAAAGAGTCGACCTGTTTCTCCAACTGGCCCATCTCGCTTTCGGTAGTCTGCAGTTGCTTCTGGACCGCGGATTTCTCCTGTTCGATCTGCTTGAGCAGCTTCTGCAATTCCGCGACGTCCTGGCGCGCCGCTTCGATCTGCTTGCGCGCATCGGCGCGCTCGTCGGCCATGGCTGGGCCAAGCAGACAAAAAAGCGCTAATACAACAAGAATACGGGGCATGAGAGGGCGTAACCGTGAGTTCAACGACTGCCGTAGTATGCCTAAAAACCAAGCTGGAAGCTTGAACCCCAGAGCTGGAGGTAACAGCCTGGCTTCCAGCTTCCAGCTTCCAGCTTCCAGCTTCCAGCTATCAGCTATCAGCTCAGCTCGACAATTGAGTGGCCGGTCATTTCCGCCGGTACCGGCATGCCCAGCAGCGTCAGCATGGTCGGTGCCACATCGGCGAGGACGCCGCCTTTGCGGATGGTCAGGTTACGCTTGCCAACATAGATGAAGGGAACCGGCTCGCAAGTATGGGCGGTGTGCGCCTGGCCAGTCATGACGTCCTCCATCTGCTCGACGTTGCCGTGATCGGCGGTGATCAACGCTTCGCCTCCGACCTTTTCCAGCGCTTCAACGATCCGACCGACACACTTGTCCAGGCATTCCACGGCCTTGACCGCGGCCTCGAACACGCCGGTATGGCCAACCATGTCGCCGTTGGCGTAGTTGACGATGATCACATCGTAACGCTGGCTCTCGATGGCCTCGACGATGCGATCAGTCACTTCGGGCGCGCTCATTTCAGGCTGCATGTCGTACGTGGCGACTTGCGGAGACGGAATCAAGATGCGCTCTTCGCCCGTAAAGGGGGCCTCGCGACCGCCGGAGAAGAAGAAGGTGACGTGAGCGTACTTCTCGGTCTCGGCAATGCGCAGCTGGGTCTTGCCGTTGTTGGCGAGATATTCGCCGAGCACGTTGGTCAGGCCTTCCGGGGCAAACGCGCTGGGCGCCGGGATGCTTGCTGCATATTGCGTCAGCATGACGAAGCCAGCCAGTTGCGGTACCCGGGCGCGCTGGAATTCGCTGAAACCAGGCTCGACAAAGCAGCGCGTCAGTTCACGAGCTCGGTCGGCGCGGAAGTTCATGAACACCACGGCATCGCCGTCCTCGACACGAACCGGCTCGCCAATGGTGGTGGCCTTGACGAATTCGTCGCTCTCGCCACGCTCATAGGCGGCAATCAAACCGTCAACAGCATAATCGGAGTGGTAGTCGGCTTTGCCGTCAACAATCAGACTGTATGCCTGCTCGACCCGGTCCCAGCGGTTGTCACGATCCATGGCGAAGTAGCGGCCAATCAGGCTTGCAACGCGGCCTTTGCCCAGGCGGGTGAAGGTGGCTTGCATCAGTTCGATGGAGTGCTGTGCGCTCTTCGGTGGCGTGTCGCGGCCATCAAGAAAGGCATGCAGGTAGATTTTTTCGGCGCCGCGCTTGGCAGCCAGTTCAGCCATGGCGACCAGATGATCCTGGTGGCTGTGAACGCCTCCGTCGGAAAGCAGGCCGAGGATATGCACTGCTTTGCCTGCAGCTACTGCCTTATCGACGGCGGTGCAGATGGTGGGGTTCTCGAAGAACTCGCCGTCGCGGATGGATTTGGTGACCTTCGTGAAGTCCTGATACACCACGCGGCCGGCACCCAGGTTCATGTGGCCCACTTCGGAATTGCCCATCTGCCCGTCCGGCAGACCCACATCCATGCCGCTGCCAGAGATCAGTCCGTGCGGTTGGCTGGCCAGCAGGCGGTCATAGACGGGCTTGTTAGCGGCGTGGATGGCATTGAATTCAGGACTGTCGCTGTGTCCGAAGCCGTCGAGAATGATCAATACCAGGGGTTTGGGCGCGGCGGGCATGTGTCTGGCTCCTTGCACGGGGTCGCGAAAAAAGGCGGCCAGTCTAATAGTTGGCCGGTTGGGCGTCACGATTCGCAGGGTTCAGCCTGGTGGGGGGGCTGTGTATACTGGCCCGCATTTTATCCCCCGGGTACCCTTTAGATGGTCGCTAACCTGATTGAATTTGTCTCTAACCACTATGTTCTTGTCAGCATTTTCTTGGTGTTGCTTGTGCTTCTCGCCATTACCGAGGCACGCAAGGGCGGCAAGAGCCTGAGCAACCGCGAGCTGACCGGTCTGGTCAACCGCGACGAAGGCGTGGTGTTGGACGTGCGCGCGAAGAAGGAGTTCGACGCGGGCCATATTGTCGACTCATTGAACATTCCCCACGAGAAGCTGGTCAGCCGACTGGGCGAGCTGGAAAAGCACAAGGGCAAGACCATCGTGGTCGTTGATGCCATGGGCCAGCACGCCGGAACGGCCTGCCGTGAACTGCAGAAGGCGGGCTTCACTGCCGCGAAGCTGTCCGGAGGGATTTCCAGCTGGCGCGGCGAAAATCTGCCAGTGGTTAAATAACTATGTCCAAAGTCGTCATGTACACCACCGCCTGGTGCCCGTTTTGCATCAGGGCCAAGAGCCTGCTTGATCGCAAGGGCGTCAGCTACGAGGAAATCCCCGTCGACGGTAAGCCTGCGTTGCGTTCGGAAATGGCAGCAAAGGCTGGGCGAACATCTGTCCCGCAGATATGGATTGGTGACGAACACGTCGGTGGCTGCGACGAGCTGCACGCTTTGGAGCGGGCTGGCCGCCTGGACGCGATGCTTCAGGCTTGACTCGAATAAACGGCCTGTCGGTAGCGGATGAAACCCCGCCACGGGCGGCGCGACCCAAACTCGACATGCACAAACAAGAAGGCTTCACATGACTGAACAAGCAAACAATGGTGCCGCCGCAGGTCAGGAAGAGCAGGGCGCGCAGTTTTCCCTGCAGCGGATATATGTCCGTGACCTCTCTTTCGAAGCCCCGAAAAGCCCGGAAATCTTCCGCCAAGAATGGAATCCGAGCGTTGCGCTGGACCTGAACACCAAGCAGAAGTCACTGGAAGGTGATTTCCATGAGGTGGTGCTGACGCTTTCCGTAACGGTCAAGACCGGTGAGGAAGTGGCCTTCATTGCTGAAGTGCAGCAGGCCGGTATCTTCCTGATCAAGGGCCTCGAAGCGCAGGCCATGAGCCATACGCTTGGCGCGTTCTGCCCGAACATTCTGTTCCCCTACGCTCGGGAAACGCTGGACAGCCTCGTCACGCGCGGTTCCTTCCCGGCGTTGATGCTGGCGCCAGTGAACTTCGATGCGCTCTACGCTCAGGAAATGGCGCGCATGCAACAGGGCGGCGAAACGCCGGCCACTGCTCACTGATAGCTCTTCGCTTTCAAACTGCTACAGAAGCCAGGGGTGGATAGGATTTAAGAAGCCTTATCCACCCTTGCTTCTAAATTGCCCCGCTCAACTAGCGTACCTTCACGACTAGCTTGCCGACTGCTCTGCGCTGGGCCAGCGTATTGATTGCGTCAGCCGTCTTTTCAAGCGCGAAGGTTTGCGACACCAGGGGTTTCAGTTTGCCTTCGGCATGCCAGGCGAATAGCTGCTTGAAGTTGGCTGCGTTGTCGTGCGGCTGGCGCCGCGCGAAGCTGCCCCAGAAAACCCCTATCAAGGCGGCGCCCTTGAGCAGCGGCAGGTTGGCGGGAAGGGATGGGATATCTCCAGCGGCGAAACCGACCACCAGCATGCGGCCGTTCCAAGCAATGCTGCGGAACGCTTCTTCGAACAGCTGGCCACCGACCGGGTCGTAGATCACGTCTACGCCCTGACCTGCAGTCAGTTCCTTCAGGCGCTCCTTGAGGCTGGTCTCGGTGTAGTTGATCAGCTCATCGGCGCCGGCCTGTTTGGCAACCTCAAGCTTTTCAGCTGTAGAGGCTGCGGCGATCACCTTCGCACCCATGGCTTTGCCTATTTCCACTGCAGCCAGACCAACGCCGCCGGAGGCGCCAAGCACCAGTAATGTCTCACCCGGCTGCAGGTTGGCGCGTTGTTTCAGGGCATGCATCGAAGTGCCGTAGGTCATGCTGAACGCCGCAGCCGTATCGAAATCCATCGTTGGTGGAATCGGCAGAACGCTGTCCCCTGGCACCGCAACTTGTTCGGCAAAGCTGCCCCAGCCGGTCAGCCCCATCACCCTGTCACCGACCTTCAGATGGGTAACCTTTTCGCCAACTGCGGCAACGACGCCTGCGGCTTCACCGCCTGGGGAGAACGGGAAGGGCGGCTTGAACTGATATTTCCCTTCGATCATCAACGTATCTGGAAAGTTGACACCGGCTGCATGTACGTCGAGCAGCACTTCGCCCTTTTTGATCTGCGGGCTGTCAACGTCTTCGACGACGAGGTTTTCGGCTGGGCCAAATTCTTTGCACAGGACAGCTTTCATCGAGTTTCCTTTTATTGTCGTATCTGGACTGATGGCATTGATGGCCTCAGTCTAGGAGGCTGCTCGGTCGACGCAACGAGCATGTTCGGCTCTGATGGCGATTCATAAGGCCGGGCTTGGGTCCGTGCTTATCACTGGGTATGCTGGCGCCAATAGCCTTAGGAGCAGTTCTGTGAAACGTATCTTTCTTCTATGTCTGGCCCTGGGCCTCGCGCTGCCCGTACTCGCCAACTCCCCCGAGCCCGAGGAGGGTGCAGCTTCAAAGACCATTTACTACGGGCTGGTACCAGCATTGGTCGGCAACTATGGTTCCGACGGTAAGCTCAAATACTACAAGGCAGATATCGCGCTGCGAGTGACCGGCAGCGAAGCCGAGGCCAAGGTCAAGCACCATGAGCCGCTCATTCGGAATCAGCTGGTCATACTGTTTTCCCAGCAAACGGACGCCAGCCTCGGCTCGGTCGAAGCCAAGGAAGCGTTACGTCAGGAAGCGCTCAAACAGGTACAGGCGGTGTTGACGCAAGAAGAAGGCAAGCCCTTGGTCGACGACCTGCTGTTCAACAATCTGATCATTCAGTAGCCGTGGCTCCTGCGGGAGGCTTGCTGAGTCAAAGGAGCGAAAGCACGGCCTGCCATTCCGTCTCGGTAACAGGCATGACCGAGAGCCGGCTACCTTTCTTGACGAGCGGCATCTGCGAAAGCGCCGGCTGCGCCTTCAGTTGAGGCAGTGTCAATGTCACTGAAAAACGCTCGACGAAGCCTACGTCCACAGCATCCCAAGGATTTTTGGACGTAGTTGCCTTCGCATCGTAATACGGGCTATCGGGATCCAGTGCAGTTGGGTCCTGATAAGCGCTGCGGGTAATTTTTCCGATGCCGGCGATGCCCGGTACTGCGCAGCTAGAGTGATAGAAGAAGAACAGGTCCCCCTCGATCATGTTTCGTAGGAAGTTGCGCGCTTGATAATTGCGCACACCGTCCCAACGACCGGTTCCTAGTTGCTGTAGGTTTGCGATTGAAAACTCGTCGGGTTCGGACTTCATGAGCCAGTACGGCATGGTCTTTGCTCGCTGCTATCTGCGTCTTGGGCTCTCAAGCGAAACTCCCCGACAACCGGTCGCAACGCCTGTTTGCGCGGCATCGGTGCATAGCGGAGAATGCCGCGCTTGAGGTTGGCATTGTCGAGTCTAAAAAACTAAAACGATACTGACTCGAATGAAACTATTCGCCTGGCAGGGGGAGGCGAAAACTATGAAACGCAAGCCAGATATTCTTTGGATATTGGTGCTGATCTTTGGCCTCGGTGTCGTCACTACCGGCTATACGCAGGGCCTTTGGGAGCAATCAGGAGATTCGTCTTCGATGGTTCCGATCAGTCACTCTCAGCAGCTTCAACGCTGATCGAGTCCGCCGCATGGATGCGGCTAGCGACACTCTCCGCATCACCTGCCTCATTCCCCGTACCAATTCTGGTCCGTCACGGTAGCCTGCAAGCTCACATCCCAGGGTCCTAGCGGTAGTCTGTCCACCTTCTGGCACTCATGTGCGAGCCCGAGAAGTGTCGGTTTGTGACCATTTTTGCGCCTGTCGCGATACGCAAGGCTGCGATCGTAAAAGCCGCCGCCCATGCCCAGGCGCCCGCCGTTTTCGTCGAACCCCACCAAGGGCATCAGCACCAGATCGAGCGTCCAGATACGTCGTTGCCTTGTCGGGCGAAACGCGGGCTCTGGGATGCCAAAGCGATTTGGTTTCAGATGCTCGTTGGGCATGATTCGCTGAAACACCATGCGCGTCCGCGGCCAGGCGTTTAGCACGGGTAGGTAGGTCGCTTTGCCCCGTCGTTGTGCTTCTCGCAGAAGCGGGCGTGGGTCGATCTCTCCGTCATTAGGCAAGTACAGGGCGACGTGACGAGCCCGGCGGAAAATCGGGTGCTGGGCCAGTTGTCGATAGAGATTTTGTGCTGCCCGTCGTTGTTGAGTCGGGGAAAGCTGGCGCCGCGCTTGGCGCAACTGGCGTCGCAGCGCCGGGCGAGAAAGGCCTTCGGCTACGATCATGAAATGAGGCTCCCCAGCATGCCGCTGCCCGCGTAGGCCCTTGAACCCGAGAGTTCAAGGTGGCGACTACAGAGTACCTTAAGGCTTTCCGTCAGGCGGACATGCACACCGGCACTACGTGTAGCCTCCATGGTGTTGCTTATCGGGAGAGGGTCATCGCCGACTGGCGAACATGCCAGGGAGTGGGCGGGATTATAACGCAATCTGGCTGCCGTTCATCAGTTGCCGGTTGGGTTTGGATCGACGGCCAGTGCGCTGTCGACCCGTTCCAGCAGGGAACGTACATGCTCCCGTGCGCTGTTGGCCTCGGCATCCAGTCGGTCGTGCTTATGAAGCAGCTCGTGGGTGATGTTCAGCGCGGCCATGACTGCAACGCGATCAGCGCCGATGACTTTGCCGCTGCTGCGGATCTCACGCATTTTGCGGTCCAGGTAATGGGCGGCGCCTTCCAGATTGCTGCGTTCTTCGGGTGGGCAGGAGATGCAATATTCCTTGTCCATGATGTGCACGGTAACGGTGTTCGGCTGGGTCATGAGTCCTGCTCCAGAGCTTTCAGGCGCGAAATCATTGATTCGACCTTCACGCGGGCCATTTCGTTCTTTTCGATCAGATGAGCGCGCTCCTCGCGCCACGCCTGCTCACTCTGGCGCAGGAGTCGATTCTGCGCCTTGAGTTGTTCGGTACGCTGAATCAGCTGCTCCAGCTTGGCAGTCAGCAATTGCAGGTCGGCGTCTTCCATGGGATTCCCGGGTCAGTGGCGCGAGCGCTGGGTGGGCCGGCTTCGATGGTCTTGGCTCGTATGCCGATGCTAGGATACAAGGCCTTCATTCTAGACATTAGCGCCTCTGCGCGCCTAGCTGCCAATGCCCATTCAGAACTCGCCTTACGCTGCTTTCGCTACATTGTTGGCCAGCAGTGCCCAACCCGTCACACCCGCCGAGCTACATGGACTGTTGCTCGGGCGCAGCTGCGCAGGCGCTGGCTTCGATGCCGAAACCTGGCTGAGCGATGCTATCGAGCTGCTTGGTGCTGAACCTGACGAGCCGGTGCGCCAAGCACTTATCGGACTGCAGGAAATGGTCAAAGGCGAACTCGCCGGCGATGACATCACCATCGTCCTGCTGCTGCCGAGCGATGAAGCATCGTTGACCGAGCGTGCACTGGCTCTGGGTCAGTGGTGCCAGAGTTTCCTGACCGGATTCGGCCTGGTCGCCGGCAATCGTGCGCTGAGCGGCGAAGCGATGGAAGTGCTCCAGGATCTGGCGGCCATCGCGCAGATCCAGGACTCGCTGGATGAGTCCGAAGATGGCGAGAATGACTACATGGAGGTCACGGAATACCTGCGCGTAGCGCCCCTGCTGTTATTCACTGAGTGCGCCAAGCCGGTACCGCCCACGCCCAAGCCTTCCCTGCATTGAGGACCGCTCGTCCATGACCCGTATCCCGAAGTCGGAATATGTCCGCCGGCGCAAGGCGCTGATGGCTGAGATGGAACCTAACAGCATCGCCATCCTGCCGGCCGCGCCGATGTACATTCGCAACCGCGACGTCGAACACATCTACCGTCAGGACAGTGATTTTCAATATCTCTCCGGATTTCCCGAGCCAGAGGCAGTGATTGCGCTGATCCCGGGTCGAGAGCACGGCGAGTATGTGCTGTTCTGTCGCGAACGCGATCCGGCTCGCGAGTTATGGGATGGTCTGCGCGCGGGTCAGGATGGCGCGATTTCGGACTACGGCGCTGATGATGCCTTCCCCATCGGCGATATAGACGACATCCTTCCCGGTCTGATCGAAGGACGTTCACGCGTGTACTACGCGATCGGCACCAACCAAGAATTCGATCATCGCTTGATGGAGTGGATCAACACGATCCGCTCCAAGGCCCGTCAGGGGGCGCAGCCGCCGAACGAATTCGTCGCCCTTGACCATCTGCTGCACGACCAGCGCCTATACAAGTCGGCGAACGAAATAAAGGTGATGAAGCACGCTGCGGAAATCTCCGCGCGCGCCCATATCCGTGCCATGCAGGCCAGCCGTGCTGGACTCTACGAATACCATCTCGAAGCCGAGTTGGATTACGAGTTCCGCAAAGGGGGGGCGAAGATGCCGGCTTACGGTTCCATCGTCGCGGCCGGAAAGAATGCTTGCATCTTGCACTACCGCGAGAATGACGCGCTGCTCAAGGATGGCGACCTGGTGCTGATAGACGCCGGCTGTGAAATTGATTGCTACGCCAGCGACATCACCCGCACCTTTCCGGTCAGCGGCCGCTTTTCGCCCGAGCAGAAAGCTATTTATGAACTGGTCCTGGCTGCCAACGAAGAAGCCTTCAAGCATATCGCGCCCGGCAGGCATTGGAACGAGGCCCACGAGGCGACCGTTCGGGTAATCACCGCCGGATTGGTCGAACTGGGATTACTTCAGGGTGACATCGATGAGCTGATTGCCGCCGAAGCCTACAAACCCTTCTACATGCACCGCGCCGGTCACTGGCTGGGCATGGACGTGCATGATGTCGGTGATTACAAGGTCGGCGGCGAATGGCGCGTGCTGGAACCCGGCATGGCGATGACCGTCGAGCCGGGCATCTATGTTGCGGCTGACAATCAGGACGTGGCAAAGAAGTGGCGCGGCATCGGCGTACGCATCGAAGATGATGTAGTGGTCACCCGCAACGGTTGCGAAATTCTTACTGGCGGTGTGCCTAAGTCCGTTGACGAGATCGAGGCACTGATGGCGGTTTCCGCCGAGGTCGCGTAGATGGCAACGTTGGCGATCATCGGAGGTGGGCTGGTCGGCGCGAGTTTAGCGTTGGCACTGCAAAGTGGAGCGAAACAGCGTGGCTGGACGATCGAGCTGATCGAGCCGTTCGAGCCGGGCAATCACTACCAGCCCAGCTATGACGCGCGTTCTACCGCGTTGTCCTACGGGACCCGGCTTATTTACCAGCGCCTGGGTATATGGGATCAGATCGCCGAACGTGCAGAGCCAATCACCGATATCCATGTATCCGACCGCGGTCGTGCAGGTGTCACCAGGCTTGACGCCAGTAGTCAGCGTGTCCCGGCGCTGGGTTATGTCGTGGAAAACGCCTGGATCGGCCATTGTCTCTGGCAAGCACTCGATGACGACGTAGTGGTTCGCCATTGCCCTGCTGAAGTCGAGCAGATGCGAGCCGTGCCGGGCGGCTATCACCTGACATTGACTGACAGTCAGATGCTCGACTGTGATCTCGCGGTTCTGGCCGATGGTGGTCGCTCAGGGTTGCGTGAGCAGCTCGGCATCAAAATCAAGCAATCGCCCTATGGGCAGACGGCGCTGATCGCCAATGTTACGCCCGGTATGCCGCACGGTGGTCGCGCGTTCGAGCGCTTCACCGATGAAGGGCCGATGGCGTTGCTGCCGCTGCCGGATAACCGCTGCGCTCTGGTCTGGACTCGGCCGGAGCTGGATGCAGCGCGTCTGGCCGCGCTCCCTGAAGCGGAGTTCCTCGAGGAGCTCCAGCAGGCGTTCGGCTATCGGCTTGGTGGTTTTCAGCAGGTTGGCGCGCGGCACCTCTATCCGCTTGTGCTGATCGAAGCTGAAGAGCAGGTTCGCTCTGGCCTGGTCGTACTGGGTAATGCTGCGCACAGCTTGCACCCTATCGCCGGGCAGGGTTACAACCTTTCCCTCCGTGACACCGAGGCTCTTGCGGTCGCGCTCTTGGGCAGTTCGGCGCCGCCGGGCGACCTGGGCGTATTGCAGGCTTACCATCGGAAGCAGCGCTCGGACCAGCGCGTCACTGTGGGTTTTTCCGATCAACTGACCCAGTTGTTCGGCGATTCGGGGCGCCTTTCCATCGCCGGGCGAAATCTTGGATTGCTGGGGCTGGATCTGCTGCCGCCCGCCAAAGCCTGGTTCGCGAGACAGGCAATGGGAATGGGCGTACGCGAGCGTTAGGGGCGTGCGGAATGCTCGATCGAGCGTTAGCGCAGTCGAGCGGACCTGCCAAATTTGCAGGCTAGGCGAACAGGAGAGAGCAGTAATGCAAGCGGACCTCATCATCGTTGGCGCTGGGATGGTTGGCAGTACCTTGGCCCTGGCCCTGCAGGATACCGGCCTCACCATCAAACTGGTCGACGGCGGCCCGCTGGAAGTGCAGCCGTTCAAACCCTCGGACTCCTTTGAGCCTCGCGTCAGCGCTCTGTCAGCTGCCAGTCAGCGGATTCTCCAGCGCGTGGGCGCCTGGCAGGGGATTGTCAGTCGACGCGCTAGTCCCTATCTGGACATGCACGTGTGGGATGGCTCCGGCACTGGCCATATCGATTTCTCCGCCGCCGCAGTACATGCCGATGTGCTGGGTCACATCGTCGAGAATCGTGTCGTGCAGGATGCTCTGTTGGAGGCGCTGAAGAGCCGTGGTTCGGTGGAGCTCAAGGGCAACGCCCGTCTTGAGCAGCTGCAGCAGAACGATAACGGTTGGACGCTGACGATGGATGACGGTCAGCAGCTGAGCGCCGGACTTATAGTCGCTGCCGACGGTGCCAATTCTACGGTCCGCCAACTGGCCGGCTGCGAAACCCGCGAGTGGGATTATCTGCATCACGCCATAGTTACCAGCGTGCGCTGTGTTGAGTCGAACCAGCAGGCTGCGTGGCAGCGCTTCACCGACGAAGGACCGCTGGCATTCCTGCCCTTGCAGCGGGAGGGCGACACCCATTGGTGCTCCATCGTCTGGTCTGTCACGGAGGCCGAGGCGCAGCGGCTGATGGCGCTGGACGATGATGCGTTCTGTCAGGCGCTTGGTCGCGCCTTCGAATATCGCTTGGGTGAGATAGTCGAGGCTGATCCGCGCTTATGCATCCCGCTGCGCCAACGCCATGCAAAGCGTTACGTACAGCCCGGGTTGGCATTGATTGGCGACGCTGCTCACACCATTCATCCGTTGGCCGGGCAGGGCGTCAACCTGGGGTTGCTCGACGCAGCGGTGCTTGCAGAAGTGATCCAAGGCGCGGTATCGCGTGGTGTTCGGCTCGGTGACCCGCGGGTGTTGGGGCGTTTCGAGCGGCGTCGGATGCCCCACAACCTGGCCATGATGGCGGCAATGGAGGGGTTCGAGCGCTTGTTCCAAGCCGACCCACTGCCGCTGCGTTGGTTGCGTAATGCCGGGTTGAAAGGTGTTCAGGCTCTGCCCGCAGCCAAAGCGCTGTTCGTTCGCCAAGCGCTGGGCTTGAGCGGAGATATGCCGGAGCTGGCTAGGCTCTGATCGGTTAGGGCCTGCCGCTGGATGCGCGAATTGTCGCGTTGAGAAAGTAAATGACATTCACTACTATTCAGCTTCTTGAACAAATCATAAGAGGCTGATCCATGCAGGCACGCAAAGGTTTACTCGCCGTTCTCGCGCTCACCGCGCTGTCGAGTGCTGTACAGGCTGCCGAAGAAGTAGTGGTCTACTCTTCGCGGATCGATGAGCTGATCAAGCCGGTTTTCGATGCCTACACGGCCAAGACTGGCGTCGACGTCAAGTTCATAACGGACAAAGAAGCTCCGCTGATGGCCCGCATCAAGGCCGAAGGCGAAAACACGCCGGCGGATCTGCTCTTGACGGTAGATGGTGGCAACCTCTGGCAGGCCGAGCAAATGGGCATCCTGCAGCCGCTGAACTCGGCGGTAGTTAATGACAACATCCCTTCGCAGTACCGCTCCTCAACTGATGGCTGGACGGGTTTGTCGCTGCGGGCGCGGACCATCGTTTATTCACCCGAGCGTGTGGAAGAGGGTGAGCTGACGACCTACGAAGCCCTGGCCGACAAGAATTGGGAAGGCCGTCTGTGCCTGCGGACCAGCAAGAAGGTTTATAACCAGTCCCTGACCGCTACCCTGATCGAAACCCACGGTGCCGAGAAGACCGAAGAAATCATCAAGGGTTGGGTCAATAACCTTGCGACAGACGTGTTCGCCGATGACACCGCGTTGGTCCAGGCAATCGATGCCGGTCAGTGTGATGTAGGTATCGTCAACACCTACTACTACGGCCGCTTGCATGCGCAAAACCCGGATCTGAAAGCCAAGCTTTTCTGGCCGAATCAGGACGGTCGCGGTGTACACGTCAACCTGTCGGGCATCGGCCTGACCAAGCATGCGCCGCACCCCGAGGCTGCACGCAAGCTGGTCGAGTGGATGACCACCCCCGAAGCGCAAAGCATCTTTGCCGATATCAACATGGAGTTTCCGGCGAATCCCGAGGTGAAGTCTTCGGCTGAGGTCTCTGCTTGGGGTGATTTCAAGGCTGACACTATCCCGGTCGAAGTTGCCGGCAAGCGCCAGGCTGAAGCGATCATGCTGATGGACCGCGCTGGTTGGCGATAAGCAGTGATCGGCTGGACGCCTAGGCGGCCAGCCAGGCTCCGTTCATATCTGAATGCCTGGTTTGCAGTTTGCAGTTTGCAGTTTGCAGCTACGGCTATAATCGACGCCCCCGCATGCCGGGGGCGTCGTCTTTTCTGCTTTTGAGGCTTGCGTGTCCCACCCCGTCGAGCGCCGCTGGTATCCCATCACTTTCGCAGTTGCCGCGCTGGTATTGCTGCCGCTGAGCGTCCTGCTGTTCAGTTGGAGCGATATCGACACCAGCATCTGGTCACATCTTTGGCAGACCCAGCTGCCGCGTTTGTTGGGCAATACGTTAACGCTGGTTCTAGGTGTTTCGGTGGGGGTGACCGTGCTCGGGGTCAGCCTGGCCTGGTTGACTTCGTTGTGTGAGTTCCCGGGGCGGCGCTGGCTGGATTGGGCGCTGATGCTGCCTTTTGCCATTCCCGCCTATGTGCTGGCGTTCGTGTTCATCGGGCTGCTCGATTTCGCCGGGCCGGTGCAGACACTGGCTCGGGAGTGGTTCGGCAGTGGGGTGCGCTTTCCTCGGGTCCGGTCCACCGGCGGTGTCATCACCGTGCTGGTGCTGGTTTTCTATCCTTATGTCTATCTGCTTGCTCGCTCAGCCTTCATTGCTCAAGGCAAAGGGCTGATGGAGGCCGCGAGGGTTCTAGGCAAGTCGCCCTGGAAAGCGTTCTGGACCGTCGCGTTACCAATGGCGCGACCGGCAATCGGTGCCGGGCTGGCTTTGGCATTGATGGAAACACTTGCCGATTTCGGCGCCGTGGCGGTTTTCAATTTCGATACCTTTACCACCGCGATATACAAGACCTGGTATGGGTTCTTCAGTCTCACCAGTGCCACTCAGCTGGCCAGCTTGTTGTTGTTGGCCGTGATGCTGGTGCTCTATGGCGAGCGCCGTGCGCGAGGGGCAGCCCGGCCCGCGAATGATCGGGCGCGCTCGGCGGTGCTTTATCGGCTTCGTGGCGTCAAGGCCCTGGCCGCCAGTAGTTGGTGTGGCCTGGTGTTTCTTTGTGCCTTCGTCATACCCGTACTGCAGTTGCTGGCCTGGCTCTGGCAGCGTGGGCGCTTCGATCTCGATGAGCGATACACCGGCTTGATCCTGCATACCCTTTATCTGGGCGGCCTGGCGGCGCTGATCACAGTGACTGTGGCGCTATTGCTGGCTTTCGCCCGACGTCAGGCACCGCTGCGTCCGATAAAGATGGCAGTTGGGTTGGCGAATCTCGGTTACGCGCTGCCGGGGTCGGTGCTGGCCGTGTCGATCATGCTTGCGTTCAGCTACCTCGACCGCGAATTGGTTGTGCCGCTGTCCGGGTGGCTCGGCGGCGCTGGCAAACCGATCCTGTTGGGAAGCCTCGGCGCATTGCTTCTGGCTTACCTGATTCGGTTCATGGCGGTGGCGTTCGGGCCGCTGGAAAGCGCGCTGGCGCGGATTCGGCCTTCTCTGCCGCAGGCCTCGCGCAGCCTTGGCGTGGGCGGGCCGGCACTGTTCTTCCGGGTCTACCTGCCGTTGTTGTTGCCTGGAACGCTGAGTGCCGCATTGCTGGTGTTCGTCGATGTGCTGAAAGAAATGCCTGCCACGCTCCTTATGAGACCGTTCGGTTGGGACACGCTGTCGGTGAGGATCTTCGAGATGACCAGCGAAGGCGAGTGGGCGCGTGCCGCGCTGCCTGCGCTGACGTTGGTGCTGGTCGGGCTGTTGCCGGTCATCTTGCTGATCCGTCGCTCAGCCCGGCGAGTCGGCTGAGCGCTCCATCGCCTCGCAGTGACCTGTCACGACCTTGAGGCTACAATGCGCGCCATCCAAAAATCGTCGGGCCTATTGCCCGGCTCTAATAAGCTCTACCCACGCCGCTTCGGCGACCTGCCCGGAAGGAGAAACCCATGGGTCAGCGTACTCCCCTCTACGATCAGCACCTCGCACTCGGCGCCAAGATGGTCGATTTCGGCGGCTGGGACATGCCGCTGCATTACGGCTCCCAGGTAGAAGAACATCATCAGGTGCGCCGCGATTGCGGGGTGTTCGACGTCTCCCACATGACGGTGGTGGACGTCCGGGGGGCGGATGCGAAGGCCTATCTGCAGCGCCTGCTGGCCAACGACGTAGATCGTCTCGGGCAGGTCGGCAAAGCACTCTATACGGCCATGCTCAACGAGCGTGGCGGCGTCGTGGACGACCTCATCGTTTATCTCGCCGAAGAGGGTTATCGGCTTGTGGTCAACGCCAGCACCCGCGACAAGGATCTGGCGTGGATGCAGGCGCAGGCTGAGGGGTTCACGGTTGAAGTGACCGAGCGGCCCGAGCTGGCGATGTTGGCCGTCCAGGGCCCCCATGCGCGGGCGCGCACCGCTGAATTGGTCAGTCAGGCTCGAGCGGCATTGATCCACGAGCTCAAGCCGTTCAACGGCCGTGCCACAGGGGATTGGTTCATTGGCCGCACCGGCTATACCGGTGAGGACGGCCTGGAAATCATCCTGCCGGCCGAGCAGGCTCCCGATTTCCTCAGCGAGCTGGTCGGCGCCGGCATCCCGCCGATCGGGCTGGGTGCGCGTGACACCTTGCGGCTCGAGGCGGGCCTGAATCTCTACGGCCAGGATATGACCGAGGATGTCTCGCCGCTGCAGGCCAATATGGGCTGGACCGTGGCGTGGCAGCCGGTCGAGCGTGATTTCATTGGCCGCAGCGCGCTCGAGGCACAGAAGGCAAAAACTGATCTGCCGAAACTGGTAGGGCTGGTGCTCGAGGAGCGTGGCGTGCTGCGAGCCCATCAGATCGTGCGCGTCAACGGCATGGGCGAAGGAGAGATCACCAGCGGTAGTTTTTCGCCTACGCTTGGCAAAGCCATCGCGCTCGCGCGTGTTCCGGCCGGGACGGCTGATCGTGCCGAAGTAGAAATCCGTGGCAAGTGGTATCCCGTGCGCGTGGTGCAGCCGACTTTCGTGCGTCACGGCAAAGTACTGGTGTAAATTCGGCCAACTGCAATTTTGCAACGGGCCGCAGAGCCTGCTTCGTGCCCGCAACCGACAGCTTTTTTGAGGACCTACGAATGAGCGACATCCCCAGCGATCTGCGATACGCCGCGAGCCACGAGTGGGCCCGTCTCGAAGCCGACGGTAGTGTTAGCGTCGGTATCTCTGACCATGCCCAGGAAGCGCTGGGCGATGTGGTGTATGTGGAGCTGCCGGAGATCGGCCAGCAGCTGACTGCAGGGCAACAAGCGGGTGTGGTGGAGTCGGTAAAGGCCGCTTCGGACATTTACGCGCCAATTTCCGGGGAGGTGGTCTCGATCAACGAGCAACTCACCGATTCGCCGGAAAACGTCAACAGCGAGCCCTATGGCAGCTGGTTCTTCCGGATTCAGCCGAGCGATGCCTCGCAACTGGAGAAGCTGCTCGACGCAGAGGGTTACAAGGCCTCCTGCGACGCCGAAGCCTAAGCGATCAAATCCAAAAGCCCCGCAATGCAGGCGTGTGAAAACCGAGCGAAGTCGGATTTTCATAGCAGTCCGCGTATCGGGGCTTTCCTTTTTCGAGAGAAGCAGTGATGTCTCAAGTGCCGCGCCTTTCCCAGCTCCAGCAACCTGACGCCTTTTTGCGTCGCCATCTTGGCCCTGATGCGAGTGAACAACAGGCCATGCTCGATGCGCTCGGCTTGTCCAGCCGTGAAGAGTTGGTCAAGCAGACCGTGCCGCCGGCGATTCGCCTGCAAGGTGACCTGGCGCTGCCGGCCGCGCTGGATGAGCAGGAAGCACTGGCGCGTTTGCGAGGCTACGCGGAACAGAACCAGCTCTGGACCAGCCTGATCGGAATGGGCTACCACGGCACCATCACGCCGCCGGTAATTTTGCGCAACGTCTTGGAAAACCCCGGCTGGTATACCGCTTACACGCCTTATCAACCGGAGATTGCCCAAGGTCGTCTGGAGGCGCTGCTGAATTTCCAGCAACTGACCATCGACCTCACCGGACTCGATCTGGCCAACGCCTCGCTACTCGACGAAGCCACAGCCGCAGCGGAAGCCATGACCCTGGCGAGGCGAATGGCCAAGAGCAAGAGCAACTGCTTCTTCGTCGATGAAAACTGTCATCCGCAGACGCTCTCAGTGGTGCAGACGCGTGCCGAAGCCTTTGGCTTTGAACTGGTGGTCGGTGCGCTTGAGGATATCGTTGGGCAGGAAGTCTTCGGTGCGCTGCTTCAATACCCCGACACTCATGGCGAGATCCGCGATCTGCGACCGGCGATCGAGGCGCTCCACGCCAAGCAAGCCCTGGCCTGCGTCGCGGCAGACCTGCTCAGCCTGCTGCTGCTGACGCCGCCTGGCGAACTTGGCGCGGATGTGGTGCTCGGTTCAACCCAGCGATTTGGCGTACCGATGGGCTACGGTGGTCCCCACGCCGCCTATTTCGCTACCCGCGACGCCTTCAAGCGCGCCATGCCCGGCCGTATTATCGGCGTTTCCAAGGATGCGCGCGGCAACACGGCGCTGCGCATGGCGCTGCAAACGCGCGAACAGCATATCCGTCGCGAGAAGGCCAATTCCAACATCTGTACCGCGCAGGTGCTTCTAGCCAACATCGCCAGCTGTTATGCCGTCTACCACGGTCCAGACGGGCTCAAGCGCATCGCTCAGCGCACCCATCGGCTGACCTCGATCCTGGCCAGCGCGCTGGAAATGAAAGGCATCAAGCGCACCAACCAGTATTTCTTCGACACGCTGACGCTTGAGGTGGGCGGCGCACAGACGGCGATTCTCGAAAGTGCTCGCGCGGCGCGGATCAATCTGCGCATCCTCGGTCGCGGCAAGCTAGGTGTCAGCCTCGACGAGACCTGTAACGAGCAGACCGTGGAAGAGCTACTGGCGGTGTTCCTCGGTGCCGATCACGGACTGAGCATCACGACGCTGGACGCGGGTGAAATCGTCAGCGGCATCCCGAACGAACTTCAGCGCAGCAGCGCTTATCTGACTCACCCGGTGTTCAACACCCACCACAGCGAAACCGAGATGCTGCGTTACCTTAAGCAGCTGGAGAATAAGGATCTGGCATTGAACCAGGCGATGATCCCGCTCGGTTCCTGCACCATGAAGCTGAACGCGACTAGCGAAATGATCCCGATTACATGGCCGGAGTTCGCCAACCTGCATCCGTTCGCACCGCAGGAGCAGGCTCAAGGCTACAAGCTCATGATCGATGAACTGGAAGCTTGGCTCTGTGCGATCACTGGCTTCGACGCGATCTCGATGCAACCCAACTCCGGCGCCCAGGGCGAATACGCCGGCCTGGTCGCGATCCGCAAATATCACGAGAGCCGCGGCGAGGGCCAGCGTGACATCTGCTTGATTCCATCTTCGGCCCACGGCACCAACCCAGCGTCAGCGCAGATGGTCAGCATGCGTGTGGTGATCGTCGATTGCGACAAGGCGGGGAACGTCGATCTCCAGGACCTCAAGCGCAAGGCGGCCGACGCGGGGAATAAGTTGTCCTGTCTGATGATCACCTATCCGTCGACCCATGGTGTCTACGAAGAAGGCGTTCGGGAGATCTGCGAAGCGATTCATGCGCAGGGCGGCCAGGTGTACATGGACGGCGCCAACCTCAACGCTCAGGTCGGGCTGGCGCGTCCAGCCGATATCGGCGCAGACGTTTCGCACATGAACTTGCATAAAACGTTCTGCATCCCGCATGGCGGTGGCGGCCCAGGTATGGGGCCGATCGGTATCAAGGCGCACCTGCAGCCTTTCGTTGCCAACCATCCGGTGATCGAGTTGCAAGGCCCGAATCCGGAAAACGGTGCGATTAGCGCCGCGCCTTGGGGAAGCGCCAGTATCCTGCCGATCAGCTGGATGTACATCGCCATGATGGGACCGCAGCTGCGCGACGCCACCGAGGTTGCGATTCTCAGTGCTAACTACCTGGCGATGCGTCTTGGCGAGGCCTTTCCGGTCCTCTACAGCGGGCGTAACGGTCGTGTAGCACACGAATGCATCATCGATCTGCGACCGCTCAAGGCGCAGACCGGCATCACCGAGGAGGACGTCGCCAAGCGGCTGATCGATTACGGCTTTCACGCGCCGACCATGTCTTTCCCGGTGCCCGGCACGTTGATGATCGAGCCTACCGAGAGCGAGTCGAAAGCCGAGCTGGATCGTTTCGTCGAAGCGATGCTGAGCATTCGTGCTGAGATCGACAGGGTGGAAAGCGGCGGATGGCCTGCCGAGGACAACCCGCTGGTACGCGCTCCGCATACACTGGCCGACGTCACCAACCTGTGGGATCGTCCATACAGCATCGCTGAAGGCGTGACGCCGAGCGCACATACCCAAGCGCACAAATATTGGCCCGCGGTGAACCGGGTGGATAACGTATTTGGGGACCGCAACCTGTTCTGTGCCTGCGTGCCGGTCGAGGATTACCGCGAGTAGTGCTGTTCCGCCCGTTCTGATCCTTGAGTGAGACCGGGCGGAGTCTCTACCGAAAACTTCAGCCCTCTTGCGAAGGCTCGTCGAGAGCCTCATCGCTATCTTCGCCAATCATCCCCAGCAGTTGCGCCAGCACCAGCTGGGCTTCTTCCACACCCTGCCGCTTCGGCGCCGAGAACAGTTGGACGCTGGCACCGTCTCCCCACCCCTTGCGGATGTCACGCTGTATCGCCAGCAACGCGTTTTTGGCTGCGCCGAAGGCAAGCTTGTCTGACTTGGTCAGCAAGATGTGTAGCGGCATCTCGCTCGCGTTGGACCAGTCGAGCATCATGCGGTCGAATTCGGTCAGCGGATGGCGGATGTCCATCATCAAGAACACCCCAGCGAGACTCTCGCGGCTGCTCAGGTAGGCTTCCAAATGACGCTGCCAATGCTGCTTCAGGGGAATCGGTACTTTTGCATAGCCGTAGCCGGGAAGATCGACCAGGCGATGGTGTTCATCGAGGCTGAAGAAGTTCAGCAGTTGGGTGCGCCCGGGTGTCTTCGATGTGCGGGCGAGACTGGCATGGGTGAGCGTGTTCAGCGCACTGGACTTGCCCGCGTTCGAGCGGCCGGCGAAAGCGACTTCCAGGCCCTCGTCAGCCGGGCATTGATCGACCTTGGCGGCACTGGTCATGAACGTGGCTTGCTGGCAGAGGCCTAGAATCGGGTTTTTTGGGAGCATGGGCTTTCCGGTGAGTGCGCGGGGTGCGGCAATGGTTCATTTCCGTTTCAGGAGCGCCAGTATATAATGCCGCAGATTTTGTGTGCGCTTTGGTCTAAAAACGAGGCCGAGTAGCCGCTCTGCTGCCGCTTGCGGCGACCGACCGGAAGCGAGCAAGGCGTTGCTCAAGCGCCAGGTTAGACGTCACCCTGTATATAACGAGCGTCGCCATGGCCCTAAGCGGTCGGACTGCCGAATAAGATTTCTTTAAACCCTTAGCCGTAGTTGGATGAGCTGATGAACAAAGTACTCGTGAGTCTGCTGTTGACCCTTGGCATCACCGGTATCGCCCACGCGGCTGGAAATGCAGAAGCAGGAAAAGAAAAGGTCGCCGTCTGTGGTGCTTGCCACGGTGCCGACGGAAACAGTGCCGCACCGAACTTCCCGAAACTCGCAGGCCAGGGCCCGAACTATCTGTTCAAGCAGCTGCAGGATATCAAGGTAGGCAGCAGTCCCACGGCGGAGCCGGGCGTCGGTCGCAAGGTGCTGGAAATGACCGGTATTCTCGATCCCTACAGCGATCAGGACCTCCAGGACATGGCCGCCTATTTCGCCAGCCAGAAGATGACCATCGGCACGGCCGACCCAGCTCTGGTCGCTCAGGGTGAGCAGCTTTTCCGCGGTGGCAAGCTGGAACAGGGCATGCCGGCTTGCTCTGGTTGTCATGCACCGGACGGCGTAGGCAACAACCTGGCGCGTTTCCCACGTCTGGGCGGTCAGCACGCAGCCTATACGGCCAAGCAGCTCACCGATTTCCGTGAAGGCGATCGCACCAATGACGGCGATGCGGCCATCATGCGCACCATCGCCTCGAAGTTGAGCAACAAAGATATCCAGGCACTGTCGAGCTACATCCAAGGCCTGCACTGATCGTTTTCCCGATCAGCCTAAAAGGGGCGTTCAGGGCATGAGCCTGAACGCCTTTTTTTGTTTTCGGCCTCGCTATAATGATTGTCAAGATATTGAAAAGCGGCGGAAAGCGCTGGCGAGCAAACATGAATTGCTGCAGCCTGTGGCGCTATCGGTTAGCCGTTCATTACAAGGGAGTCATTATGCGTAAACTCGTCCTCAGTGCCCTTCTCGTTACCGCCAGTCTGTTCGGCTTTTCAGCCAATGCGGCAGATTTCCAAGCAGGAAAGGAATACGTCGAGCTGAAGAATCCGGTACCGGTTGCCGAGCCGGACAAGATCGAGGTGGTCGAGCTGTTCTGGTATGGCTGCCCGCATTGCTACCAGTTCGAGCCGGTGATCAATCCATGGATCAAGCAACTGCCTGACGATGTCGATTTCAAGCGCATCCCGGCGATGTTTGGTGGCGTCTGGAACACGCACGGGCAGATGTTCCTCGCGCTGGAGTCCATGGGGGTCGAGCAGAAAGTCCATGACGCCGTGTTCAACGCTTATCATCGAGACGGTAACAAGCTCGACACGCCGGAAAAGATGGCGGAGCTCCTCGAGGGGCAGGGTGTCGACAAGCAAGCTTTCCTCAAGGCTTATAACTCCTTTGGCGTGAAGAGCCGTGCCGAGCAGGCGAAGAAGTTGGCGATGGCCTATCAGATCACTGGCGTTCCGGTGATGATCGTCAACGGAAAGTACCGTTTCGACATCGGCTCCGCTGGTGGCCCGGAGCGGGCACTGGAAGTTGCTGACTTCCTCATCGAAAAAGAACGCGCGGCCCGGTAAGCACAGGTGCTTCGTCGCTGGAGCTCACCACGCCTGGCCGGCCCCGGCCAGGCGCGGGTCAATCCCCTTTGCCTGGATTCCAGCGGCCTGCCCTGTAACGGCCGGTTGCGTCTGCTGAGTTTCAACATTCAGGTGGGGATCAGCACCGAGCGCTATCACCATTACCTCACCCGTAGCTGGCAGCACTTGTTGCCACACACCGGACGGGCGCGGAACTTACAGCGAATCGGCGACTTGCTAGCCAACTACGATCTCGTGGCGCTGCAAGAAGCGGACGGCGGCAGTATGCGATCGGGCTATGTCAATCAGGTCGAGCATCTGGCGCAGCTCGGCGCTTTTCCGTACTGGTACCAGCAGCTCAACCGCAACCTGGGACGCTTTGCTCAGCACAGCAACGGCGTGCTGAGTCGACTGGAGCCGCAAGGGCTGGAAGACCATCCGTTGCCAGGACCATCCGGCCGCGGCGCGATTCTGCTCCGCTTTGGCCAGGGTGAGAACGCGCTTGTCGTGGTGGTGATGCATCTGGCTCTAGGCGGTGGCGCACGCACTCGCCAACTGGCGTATATCCGCGACCTGATAGGTGGCTACCGCCATCAGATTCTGATGGGCGACATGAATACCCATGCCAGCGATCTGCTGGAGCACTCACCCCTGCGTGATCTTGGCCTGCAAGCACCACAAATCGAGGCGACGTTTCCCAGCTGGCGTCCGCAACGCTGCCTAGACCACATTCTGCTGAGCCCCAGCCTGACGCTCGAGCGCGTCGATGTACTGGCCCAGGCAACTTCGGACCACCTACCGGTCGCGGTGGAGATCCGCCTACCTGACGCGCTGCACGATGCTGACGCATTGCCTGTACCTACGGATAGGACCTGATGAGCGACGACGCGCAACGCTGGAAAGGCAAATACCTGCATCAGTTGGAACAGCAGGAGCAGCTCGAAGGGCGCTGGAACACGCGGCTGGATCTGCTGCGGCGCAGTCTGGTGCGCAGCAGTTTTGCGGTGGACGATGCCGATCCGGCGGTTGAGCGCTGCATGCGTGAGCTACGTGATGTGCTGCGCGACGATGTGCAGGATGACCGTCTGGGTGCGCTGGTCCCGCGGCTCGAGCGCGCGGTCCTCGACACTGAGCGCACTAAACAGGAGCGCCTCGAGCGATTGACCGAGGCGCTCGACCGACTGGCCTCGCAATTGCTCGAGCTGCGGCTGCCCAACGAAATCCGCAAGCCATTGAAGCAGTTTTCACGGCAGCTTGCTAAGCGAGCAGCCCAATCGCGCGAGCTGCCCACGCTGTTGAGCGAGCTGGGTGAGTTACAGAGCCAGGCGCTGGCGGCTCAGCGACCATCCGGCACCTCCAATTCGGTGGGATTGCTTGGCCGCTTGTTCGGCCAGCGCGACAACAACATTGAGGCCTTGGCACAGCCCGACAACGATTCGCCATTGGTTACGGCTGACCCGATGCAATCGCTGCCAGGCCAGCCGCTTTTTGAACAGGCTGAAACGGCTGAATCATTGCAAGGCTCGTCCGCTCTGGATTCTGGCCCTCAGGCGGCGGACGCACCGCTGGCTGTGATCGACGTCGCGGCGCCGCATAGCGATGCGATAGCCGACGTGATACCGCCAGCATCGACGCCGGAGAGCCAGCCGGCCGATCCGTATCAGTTACCGCCTTCGCCGGAGCAGGCCTACAGTGCCATTGCCGAGCGTGTCGAGTCGACACTGCTCGGTCTTCTCGAGAATCTGCGCCTGCCAGAGCACCAGCAGGTGCAGGTGCAGGCTATGCGCGAGCGGATTCAGCAAGGGCTGAATTGGTATGAACTCGTACCGGTGCTTGATGACCTGGCTCAGTTGATGCTGGCCGTGGCTGATCAAGGGCAGCGAGAATTCGAACTCTACCTGAGTCTGCTCAACGAGCGGCTGGCCACCATGCAGGACAGTCTCGGCGCGGCCCGCGAAGGGCACGTGCAGAGCAAGGAAACCGCCCAGGCGCTTGACGAAGAGCTGCGCCAGCAAGTCGGAGGTCTGCAAAACAGCATGCTCGGTGCCAAAGACCTGCCGAGCCTGAAGCAGACTGTTCAGTCGCGGTTGGATGGGCTACTCGAAACCGTCGACGCGTATCAGTGTCAACGTAGCGACCATGAGCAGGCCTTGAGCGATCGCCTAAGCACTCTGGTCGAGCGGGTGGCAAGCCTTGAGCAAGCGGCAACGGGAATGCGCGAGCACCTCGAAGAGCAGCGGCAGAAGGCCCTGCAGGATCCGCTTACCAGCTTGCCTAACCGAGCCGCCTGGGATGAGCGCCTGGAGCTCGAAGTCGCACGTCAGCAACGCTACGGTGGTCAGCTGCTGCTCGCGGTTCTGGACGTCGATCATTTCAAGCGTATCAACGACAGTTTCGGCCATCTGGCTGGTGATCGAGTGCTCAAGATCATTGCCAACGAGCTGCGCAAGCGGCTGCGCAAGACCGATTTTATCGCCCGTTTCGGTGGCGAAGAATTCGCGCTGTTGCTGCCCGAGACGCCCGCCGCGGCAGGGCTTAAGCTGCTCGATAACCTGCGTACAGGTATCGAGAACTGTCCTTTTCACTTCAAGGGCGCTCGTATCCAGGTGACCCTGTCAGGGGGGCTTGCAAGCTTCGCTGCATCCGATCGAGCCGAGCAGGTGTTCGAGCGCGCCGACCGAGCCCTATACCGGGCGAAGGATTCCGGTCGCAACCGTATCGAAGCGGACTGACCGACCGCGCTGTGAGTCCAGGGGTCACCCCGGTACAATTGCCTTCTATGCTCTGGCGCCGACTCTCTTCGGCGTTTCTCTGCGGGCCGCTGCTCGGTCCGATCGAATGTCCCGAGTCCGCGTCATCACGCTGTAGACCAGAGGCCGCGTATGAAAAGTTTGATCCTCGCCTTGTTTGGCCTGTTGCTCGCCGGCTGCGCCAGCGGTCCGCGTATCGATACCCGTCATACATCGCTGGGGCAGGACAGTCGGGCGCAGTTTATCGTTCTGCATTACACCTCAAGTGACCTGCAGCGTTCGCTCGACATTCTCAAGGGCGACGGCGTCAGCAGCCACTACCTAATCGGCGAAGCGCCCGCGACCATCTACCGTCTGGTCGATGAAGATCGTCGTGCCTGGCACGCTGGCGAAAGCCAATGGAACGGACGTACCTGGCTTAACTCCAGCTCCATTGGCATCGAGCTGGTTAACCGCGGTTATATCGAAAGCGCCGAGGGGCGTCTCTGGTATCCCTACTCCGATGAGCAGATTGACGCTCTGATCGTGCTGCTCAAGGACATCATGCAGCGCCGCGGTTTGAAGCCTGGCGCGATCATCGGGCACAGTGACATTGCTCCGCAGCGCAAGGTCGATCCGGGCCCGCTGTTTCCCTGGAAGCGGCTGGCGGACGCCGGTCTGGTGCCCTGGCCTGACGCCCAAGCCGTAGCGCGCCAGCGCAGCCTGTTTGCGACGGCAATACCGGATGTGGCCTGGTTTCAAGCGCAGTTGGCGGAGCAGGGATACAAGGTGCCCGAGCACGGCTATCTCGATCTGGAAACCCGAAACGTCATTGCGGCGTTCCAGATGAAATATCGCCCGGCACGCTTCGATGGCGAACCGGACGCTGAAACCGCAGCGCTGCTCGCGGTGCTGAACGCAGCAGGCTGAGGCTTCGGCTCAGCTGCGCGGGTTACAGCCGATCAGCCTCGAGTCGGCGAGTGCCGCGGTGCGGTGGATCGTGGCGGCGCGGTATTCCGGGTCCGCCAGCATTGCCAGAAAGGCTTCAGGCGAGGGGTAGCGCACCAGCAGCACCTCGTCCCAATGTTCCTGCTCCGGCGCAATCAGCGCGACACGGGCGTTGGCCATGATCTCCACGTCGCCACCGGCTGAGCGTACCTTCTTGATGGCGGTGCGGCTGTAGACTCCATAGGCTTCCCTGCCGGAACAAGGCGGGTGACCGCTCTCGGCAGGATAGACGGCTTGATCGTTAAAGCGCAGCAAGTTGAGCATGAGGATCGGCTCGCCGGCAGGCATCTGCTCGGCGAAGCGCTTCAGTTGGTCCTGGCTGGGATTGAGGCTGGGCATGGCGGCTCCTTTTTATTCTTCCCGCCCTGCCTGGCTTAGATGGGCAGGGCGATATAGAAGATGGTGCCGTGACCGATCCGCGAATGCACGCCGATACGACCACCATGCAGCTGAGCGATCTCTTTGCATAAGGCAAGGCCCAGTCCGGCGCCACCGCGTCGACGCCCAATTTGCACGAAGGGTTCGAAGATGCGCGCTTGCTGGCTATAGGGGATGCCCTCGCCATTGTCCTCGACACTGAGAATGACCCGTTCGCCGTGATGCCGCGCCAGTAGGCGGATTTCACCGCCGTCAGGTGTGTGCCGCAGTGCATTGCTGAGCAGGTTGTCGAGCGTTCGGTCCATCTGCTGCTGGTCCAGCAACAGGCTTGGCAGTGACGTCTGTAGTTCAAGCTTGATTTCGATATGGTTCTGCGCAGCACTCGCCTGGAAACGCTGCCGTGCTTGCTCGAGGAGCGCCGCCGGGTCGCACGGCACGCGTTCGAGTTTTTGCTGACCGCTCTGGTAGCGCGAGAAGTTCAGTAGATCGTTGATCAGCGTGACCAAACGCTGCATCTCTTCATGCACGGTGGTGAACAGGTCGGCTTCGCGGCTATTGTCCGGATAGTGCGTTCGTTCGCGCAGCAGGCTGAAGGCCATTTGCATGCCTGTCACAGGAGTGCGCAGCTCATGCGACGCACGCAACACGAACTCGTTGCGCACCCGTTCGAAAGTTCGCTGGTCGGTCACGTCGTGAAGCACCATCACCGCGCCGCTGATGCGGCCGTCGTGATGGTTCACTGGGCTCATGCGCCATGACAACAGGCGGCGCTCGCCGTCGGCCTCGATCACCAGATCTTCCGGCGGCCCGGATAGCGGCGTATCGGCCAGCACTTGCTGAGCAGCCTCGTCCAGCTCCGGATAGCCGAGGGCTTGGCCAAGCGTCGACCCCAGATGCTCTGTCTCCCAGGCCAATTGGCGCTGCGCGACCGGGTTGGCATGCTCCAGACGGCCCTGGCGGTCGATGATCAGCAGGCCGTCATCGATGCTGTCGAGCAATGCCTGCAGCCGTTGCTGGCCATCGACCAGCGCTTCGACATTGGTTTGCTTGAACTGGTGCAGGGCCTGCGCCATCAGACCGAAGCGACGAATCAGCGAAGACAGCTCAGCGATGGGTGAGGTGGGCAGATTGATATTGAAGTCGCCGCGGCCGATCTGGTCAGCCACGCTGGACAGCTGCTCGATGGGGTCACCGAAGCGACGGGCGAAGCTGTGTGCGGTGACGAAGCCGATCAGCAGCACCGCAATACCGGTCAACCCGAGCAGCCCGGCGAGCAATTGTGCCCGTTCGCGGCTGCGAATCTCGGTGTCACGAATCTGGTTGTAGGCGGACTGTTGCATGTCCACCATCAACTCGCGAACGCGGTTGAAGGATTGACTGAGGGGATTATCCTCGAGCAGTGTCGCGTTCAGGTTGGAGGGTGTTTCCAGCTCCACGGCAAAGCGAGTATAGGCGTCGCCGATGGCTTCATAAGCCTTGCGGTCCTGCTCGTCGTTGGCGTCCGCCATGCCTCGCGCCAGAGCGCCCAGAAAGACTTCTCGATATTCGTTCAGGGCTTCAACGTCGCGCTCTTCGCGGACCAGCAGCAGTAGCTGGTTTCCCAGCGCCTGGCGCAGCTGCTGGTTGACCTCGATGACACCGAAGTTATCGCGAATGAGATTTTCCTGGCTCTTCGCCATTTGCACGACGCTGACCAGCGCCAGCAGTAGCCCAAGCAAGGCCACCGTCATCAATGCCGAGAAACCCAGGAACAGCCGGGTTCTCAGCTTCATCTGGATTTTCATAGGCCGTATTGCTTACGTTTTCGATAAAGCGTCGATGCGTCGATGCCTAGAATTCGGGCGGCTTGCTCAAGTGTGTCGCTGGTGCTCAATACGCCCGAGATATGTGCTTTTTCCAGCGCTTCCAGACTGAGCGGCTCACCGATCCGTGGGGCGTTGCTGACGGCTTGATCGGCCAGGCCAAGATGGCTGACTTCGATCATGTCCTGCGGGCAGATAATGCTGGCGCGCTCGACCACGTTGCGCAATTCACGGACGTTGCCTGGCCAGCGATAGGCCTTCAGTGCGGCAACCGCGTTGTCGCTGAAGCCGCGCGCTGGTCGGCCATAGCTTTTTACGAAGAATGCCAGGAAGCGTTCGGCGAGGGTCAGCACATCTTCCGGGCGCTCGCGCATGGGCGGAAGGTTCAGGGTGATGACATTCAGACGGTAGAGCAGGTCTTCACGGAAACGCCCTTCGCGGACCATTTCCTCGAGATTCAAATTGGTGGCGGCGAGAATGCGCACGTCGGCCCTTCGGGTGACAGGGTCTCCGACGCGCTCGTATTCCTTGTCTTGGATGAAACGCAGCAGTTTCGGCTGCAAAGCGAGGGGAAAATCGCCGATTTCGTCGAGAAACAGTGTGCCGCCGTCAGCTTGATTGACGCGCCCCAGGGTGCTTTCGGTAGCCCCGGTGAAAGCGCCACGATTGTGTCCGAATAGCTCGCTTTCCATCAGATCAGCCGACAGCGACGGACAGTTGATGGTGATGAAGGCTTTTTTAGAGCGTCGGCTCCAGTTGTGAATTGCACGCGCCAGCTCGCCTTTGCCCGTGCCTGACTCACCGAGGATGAGGATGTTCGCGTCGGTATCGGCCACTTGGCGGGCGGTCTCGAGCACGCTCATCATCGCCGGGCTGTACGAGCCCAGCGCATCGCTGCGTTTTTGCACCTCGCCTTCCAGGGCCTCCAGGCGCGCCGCCATCTGACGGACTTCCAGCTGCTTGGCGGCCGACAGGCGCAGCTGCTCGGGGCTGCATGGCTTGACTAGGTAATCCGCAGCGCCCGCTTGCATCGCGTCCACCGCGGTGTCTACCGCCGAATGGGCGGTGACGATTACTACACGCATCCACGGCGCAAGTACGCGCATCTGCTGCAGAACATCGAGACCGTTGTCTTCACCGAGGCGCAGGTCCAGAAAGCACAGATCGAACACCTGCCGCTGTAGGATCGCTTCGGCCTGTGAAGCGCTGGCCGCCGTGACCACCGTATAACCGCGGTCCTCGAGGCAGTAGCGGAACGTGCGCAGAATCGCTGCCTCGTCGTCCACCAGTAGGATGCGGCCGCCGGTGTCGGTCGTTTGGTCCATGAATGCTCCAGTCAGGCAAAAGCGGTGAATGTTTGGCGAGTCGTTGGGGTGGAACCTGGGTGCTGCAGTGGCGCGCGGTAGTTCAGCGCCTGCTTTAGTCTACGCAAAGCCTTGCAAGTTGCACGGTATACACGGGTCTTTCCTGCAGACTGCAATCGCGCTTCAAGCGCAACGGCGATGCAAGCTGTTGATTATAAAGGCGCCGGGAGGTTTTTGGCGCTGGCATGGGGCTTGCGGTGTTACCGGCACGCGCGTGGTCGACAGCGGTCGAGGCGCATCGCAATCTGTATTTGGAGGCCCCATGAACCAGAACATGACCCAACTCAACGAGCTCATCGAGATCACCCGCGACGGTCAGCATTTCTATCAGCACGCGATTGACGAGGTGAAAGACGTCGAATTGCAGCATCTGTTCCGCGATATGGCGCAAGCCAAGACGCATATCATCCAAGCGCTGTCGGTAAAGGTTGCGGCCAACCAGCAGCAACCCGCACAAGGCGGCACTACCGCAGGCAAGCTGCGCGAGATGTATGCCGACACCAAGGCGAGGCTCGGCGACAGCGACGCGGTTTACATCGACCAGCTTGACCAGACCGAAGAGCGCATCCTGGCGGCCTTCGAGGATGCGCTGAAAACAGCTGACCCTGATGTGAAGGCATTGCTAGCCATTGAGCTGCCGAAAATCCGTGCCTGTCATGAGCGCATTCATACCCTCAATCACAGTGACAGGAACCGCAGGGATTAGTCCGTCGTGCAAATCGCCCGGCGCCATGCATGGGCATCGTGCAATATAAATTGGCGCAGCGATGTTTGGTGAATCTAAGTTGTTGAAAGTAAAGGATTAATAGGAAGTCTAACGGATGGCACGAGCCCTGCAACATAACCGCTAAGACAGACATGCCCCGCATGCTTAGAAGGAGTTGAGGATGAATCGTCAAGCACGTTTCCTACTGGTTGGAAAAGGTTTTCTTACCGCCGCTGTGGTCACGTTGATCATCGGAGCCGAACAGCCAATGTCGGAACCGCTCAGCCAGACACAGCATGAGTCAGCGGAACGAATCCGCATGTATGACGCTCAACCTGTAGGGATTGTGCAAACCGGACCTGCCCAGCAGACGATTGATTATTTGCAGGAGCGGTCGGAACAACGTTGGGTTTTCTAGTTGGAGATAGGCGACCCGATCCTTGCGGATCGGTCCGCTGAAGATGTCCTGAACCGAAGAGGAGTTACACCATGCTGAGTTGGGCTATTACGTTTCTGATCATTGCCATCATCGCTGCAGTACTGGGCTTCGGTGGTATCGCGGGCACTGCAACAGGTATCGCCAAGATCCTGTTCGTAGTATTCCTGGTGTTGTTTGTTGCTTCGCTGATTTTCGGACGAGGCCGCGGCCCACGAGCCTGATGCGGAACGCCGCTCGTCAGGGCGGCTGCAAGATTAGGGAAGTAACAGTGGCTGGATGCCTTTTTTCAAAGCACTTCGCTAAAGCGAAGTGCTGGTACTGAGGTCAATCATCCTTCTGGTGATTACCCATCAGCCCCTACAGCGGGGGAGCCAAGGGGTCGGGACGCTCTTAACGGAGCGACCTAGGGGTACAGGGAGTGCCTCCGACATGGGCCGGGCTCGGCGAAAGGCAACCGAAGGTGGGATGCCACCTTCGGCTTGCGATTTCTCCACAGCAGAGCACTCCGAGCGGGAATCTCGCCCTCTCATTGGCGTACCGGCCGCTGGCAATAGCGGTTACTGCACGATCTAGTGCAGCGCCCCAGTCAGATTCGCTGCACCTTCCATAGCTTCGCCCTGTTTGGTTCATGGCCGTTCTCCAGCCGCACCGCTATCATCGCCCGCAGTCATTCGTTGGAGAACCCCATGCTCAACGGCCTCTGGCTGGGCTTTTTTCTGATCGCTGCAGTTGCGGCGCTGGCGCGCTGGTTGCTCGGCGACGATCCGGCTGTGTTTGCCGCGCTGGTCGAGAGCCTTTTCGCCATGGCCAAGCTGGCCGTGGAAATCATGATCGTGCTGTTCGGTACGCTTACCTTGTGGCTCGGCTTCCTTCGCATCGCGGAAAAGGCCGGCATGATCGAAAAGCTAGCGCGCCTGCTGGGTCCGCTGTTCAGTCGGTTAATGCCTGAAGTGCCCGCCGGGCACCCTGCATTAGGGCTTATCACGCTCAACTTCGCTGCCAATGGGCTGGGCCTCGACAATGCTGCTACGCCGATCGGCTTGAAGGCGATGCGGGCATTGCAGGAGCTCAACCTCACGCCTCACATCGCCAGTAACGCCCAAATCCTTTTCCTGGTGCTCAACACATCAGGCCTGACTCTGCTGCCGGTGACCATTTTCATGTATCGCGTGCAGCAAGGCGCAGAGGACCCCACGCTGGTCTTTTTGCCGATATTGCTGGCGACCAGCGCTTCGTCGCTGGCGGGACTGCTCGCCGTGGCGCTGGTGCAACGTCTGCGCCTGTGGGACCCGGTGGTCCTTGCCTACCTGATACCCGGTGCGCTGCTGCTGGGTGGTTTCATGGCGTTGCTCGCAGGGCTATCGGCCACTGCACTTTCTTCTCTTTCGTCGTTGCTCGGCAATCTCACGCTGTTCGGCCTGATCATTGCCTTTCTGGTCATTGGGGCGCTGCGCAAGGTTCCGGTCTATGAAAGCTTCGTCGAAGGTGCCCAGGAAGGATTCGACGTCGCCAAGAGCTTGCTGCCGTATCTGATCGCCATGCTCTGTGCGATTGGCGTGTTCCGCGCATCCGGCGCACTGGATTTCGGACTCGACGGGATTCGCTGGCTGGTAGACGCGCTGGGCTGGGACACTCGTTTCGTCGATGCGTTACCCACCGCGCTGGTCAAGCCGTTTTCTGGCAGTGCCGCGCGCGCGATGCTGATCGAGACGATGCAGAGCCAGGGTGTCGACAGCTTTCCAGCATTGGTTGCGGCGACAGTGCAGGGCAGCACCGAGACGACCTTCTATGTATTGGCCGTTTACTTTGGCGCGGTGGGCATCCAGCGGGCGCGGCATGCGGTGGGCTGCGCTCTGGCGGCGGATGCAGCGGGAATCGTCGCGGCGATTCTGGTCTGCTATTGGTTCTTTGGCTGAATCGGTATTTCGCAAGGTGTCGCCAGACCGCCAGCAAGACGCAGGCGCTAAAAAAGAACCCGCCAGTAGGCGGGTTAAAGCGTGGCTCGTTGCCAGAACCTGAATAACGGTTCGGCGAGGAACATTACGAGGAACAATCGCAGCACCTGCAGTGCAGTGACCAAGGCGACCGACAGCTGTAGTGCTTCGGCCGTCAGGCACAGCTCGGTGATGCCGCCGGGCATCATCCCTAGCATCAGCGACGTCTGGTTCAGCGTGGCCGCCCAACCCAGCACTTCGGCGAGGCCCGCCGCAGCGAGCATAGCCAGCACCGTAAACAGCAGGATGCGCAGCATGAATCGCGGTGCGCTGCGGAAGAACGGCCGATCGAAATGACAGCCCAGCGAGCAGCCGATCAGCCATTGGCCGAACTGACCGACGCCCTCAGGCATACCCAGATGCAGATCGAAAGCGGCGCTGGCAACGGCACAGACCGTGAGCGGGCCCAGCATCCAGGGGTTGGGTTGGCCGAGCCGCTTCCACAGCAACGCCAGCAGCCCGCCCGCCGGCAACAACACCGCCAACCAAGGCCAGCTCACCGGCGCCGGTGGCGGGGCATCCACAGGCGGCAGACTCCAGGTAAACAGGGCGGGGATGATCAGCACCACCAGCAGCAGTCGCATGCTGTGGGCTGCGGCGACCATAGCCGGTTGCGCGTCGTGACGTCCGGCCAGGTTGACCATCTCGCTCGCGCCACCCGGCATGCTGGAGAAGAACGCCGTGGCGCGGTCCGTGCCGCTGCGCAGGAGAATGAAGATGCCGATCAGGCTCAGCAGCAGCGTGCATAGCGCACCGGCGAGAATCACGCCGAAGTGCTCCATTACCTGCTGCATGACCTCGCTGGTGAAATGCAGTCCGATGGCGCTCGCGATCAACCATTGCCCGACCTGCCGACCCCGGGGAACTTCCCTTACCAGCCAGCCACTGCAGCGAACCGCAATGACTGCCAGCAGCGAACCGACCATCCACGGCAGCGGCCAGTTCGCCAGGCTTGCCAGCCAGCCGCCGAGGGCGCCGACCAGAGGCGTCGCCCACCATCCCGGCAGCTGGCGCGGCATTTTAGGCATTCGCCTCGTTCAGCTTGCCGCGACGGCGCTGGCGCCACCAGCGCAGGCCCGGCATGGCCAGCATCAGCGCGGCCATCGCCCAGAGCACCAGCGTGATCGGGCTACCCCAGAGGATGCCCAGATCGCCTGCCGAGATCGACAATGCGCGGCGCAGGTTGTCTTCCATCATCTCGCCAAGCACGAAGCCGAGGATCAGCGATGACAGCGGGAATTCCAGCTTGCGCAGCAGGTATCCAAACACGCCAAGGCCCACCATCAGCACCAGGTCAAACGTCGTGCTGTGTACCGAGTAGACGCCGACCACGCTGATCGCGGTGATGGCCGGGACCAATACCCAGTTGGGCACGCTGAGCATCTTCGAGAACAGGCCGACCAGCGGGATGTTCATCACCAGCAGGATGACGTTACCGATGAACAGCGAGGCGATCAGGCCCCAGACCACATCGGGCTGCTGCTCGAACAGCAGCGGGCCGGGGGTGATGTTGTACAGCGTCAGTGCGCCGATCATCACCGCGGTAGTGCCAGAACCCGGCACACCCAAGGTCAGCATCGGGATCAGCGAGCCGCAGGCGGAGGCGTTGTTAGCCGCTTCCGGTGCGGCCAGACCACGCAGGTCGCCCTCGCCGAACTTGCCGCTGTCGCCTGCCATGCGTTTTTCGCTCATGTAGGTCATGGCGCTGGCGATGGTCGCGCCGGCACCGGGCAGGGTGCCGATAACAAAGCCGGCCAGGGCGCTGCGCACCATGGTCCAGAAGGTGAAGCAGAACTCCTTGAAGTTGAACAGCAGGCGTCCGCTGGCCTTGACCGCTTTCTGGCCGCTGTGGGTCTTTTCCAGCATCAGCAAGACTTCGCTGACGCTGAAGAAACCGATCACCACGATCACGAACTGAATGCCATCGGACAGGCTCACGCTGCCAAAGGTGAAACGGTAGACGCCGGTCGTGGAGTCCACGCCAACGGTTGCCAGACCCAGGCCGATCAATGCCGCCATCAGGGTTTTGACCGGCTTGTCACCGACCATGCCGCCCAGACAGGCGATGGCGAAGATCATCAGTACGAAGTATTCCGCCGGGCCGAAGGCCACCGCCCATTTCGCCAACAGCGGCGCGAACAGCACCACACCGCAGGTGGCGATGATGCTGCCGATGAACGAGCTGACCGCTGACAGCGACAGGGCGATGCCCGCCTTGCCCTGGCGCGCCAGGGGATAGCCGTCGAGGGTGGTCATCACAGCCGCAGCGTCGCCAGGTACGTTGAGCAGAATCGCCGAGATCCGACCACCGTACTCGCAGCCCAGGTACACAGCGGCCAGCAGGATCAGCGCGGTCTCCGGCGGCAGGCCTAGCGCAAAGGCGAGAGGCAGCAGCAGGGCGACGCCGTTGATCGGGCCGAGCCCAGGCAGCAGCCCGACAACGGTGCCAACAAAGGCGCCGAACAGCGCCACGAGCAGGTTCATGGGGCGTGTGGCGACGTCGAAGCCTTGCCACAAGAAATTCAAGGTTTCCATTTTCAGCTCTCCAGCAAGCGCAGCACGCCAAGCGGCAGCGGCACATCAAGCAACAGGTCGAACAGGCCAAAGAGCAGCACGCCCATCAGCACGCCGCTGATCAGGCTTGGCAACAAACGCCCGTTGAACAGCAGGCCCAGGGCGAAGGTGGCCAGCGCGGTGGTGATGACGAAGCCAAGCTGCTCGAACAGCAATGCGTACGCCAGCAGGACCAGGACGCAGTACAGGGCGCGCCGGGCCATGGACCAATCGAACGGGGGCGTCGGGTCACCGTGTGGTTTGCAGAGCAGCCAGAGCGCGCCGCAAGCCATCAGGAACAGCAGCAATAACGGGTAGGCGCGCGGGCCGACCGGGTCGTAGGCGAAGGGCGCCTCGAAACCCCAGGCGAGCAGCGCCAGTCCGGCGCAGGCGAGCAGCCAGGCCGCGGCAAAGACACGAACGTACATGGTGGTTACCTCGGGAGGAGCGGGTAGCGGCAGCCCTTGGGAAGCCGCTACCGGCAGGGTGTTACTTGACCAGGCCGAACTCGCCGGCGAGTTCCTTGTAGTCGGCGACCTGCTTGTTGACGAACTCGGTGAGCTCATCGCCGGTCATCGACAGCGGGAACAGATCGCGTTGCTCGCGCAGCTTGGCGAAGTCTTCATCGGCCAGCAGGGTGTCGAACTGTGTCTTCCACCAGTTGAAGTCTTCATCGCTGACTTCCGGGCCCATGTAGAAGCCGCGGATTACCGGCCAGCTGATGTCATAGCCCTGTTCCTTGGCGGTCGGCAGGTCTGACAGCTTGCCTGGTAGGCGATCATCGGACAGCACAGCGAGGACGCGAATCTTGCCGGCTTCGAGCTGCGGGGCGACCTCGCCCAGGCCGCTGCTGGTGACCTGCACGTGCCCGCCAAGCATGGCGGTGAGGGTTTCGCCGCCGCCTTCGAACGCGACGTAACGCAGTTTTTTCGGATCCACGCCCGCGGCGCGGGCGATCAGCGCGGTCTGCATCCAGTCCTGCCCGCCAATGGTGGCACCCGCACCAAAGACAACGCTGGCGGGGTCTTTCTTCACTGCGGCGATCAGGTCGTCCAGGTTCTGGTAGGGCGCATCGGCGCGTACCGAAATGGCGCCGTAGTCGGTGCCGATGCCGGCCAACCAGCGCACGTCGCTCTCGTCATAGCGACCGAACTTGCCCTGCGCCAGATTCAACAGCGAGCCGCTGGAAAACGCGGTAATGGTCGCCGGGTCGTCGGCACGTTGAGCGATCACAGCGTTGTAAGCCACCGCGCCGACTCCGCCAGGCATGTAGGTGACGCGCATGGGCGATTCGAGCAGGCCTTCGTCTTTCAGGCCGCTCTGGGCCAGCTTGCAGGTCAGGTCGAAGCCACCGCCGGGCTTGGCCGGGGCGATGCACTCGGGACGCTTGGGCTCGGCGAACAGCTGGCTGGACAGGACCAGGCAGGACGAGAGCAGGGCGATACGACGGATTGCTGTCTTCATGGGTGTCTCCTCTGATTCTTATTGTGGACGGCTTTACCAGATGGGCAGGCTGTAGCTGACGATCAGGCGGTTTTCGTCAGCGTCACGGGCGAAATCGGAACGGAACATGGCGTTGCGCATGCGCACAGCGACGTTCTTCAGTGGACCGGTTTGTACGACGTACTTGAGTTCGATGTCGCGCTCCCACTCGCTGCCATTGCTGCCGCCGCTGTACTCGGCGTTATCACCGGAGATATAGCGCGTCAGGAAGGTCAAGCCGGGGACGCCGATCGAGGCGAAGTTGTAGTCGTAACGCGCTTGCCAGGAGCGCTCGTCAGCGTTGGCGAAATCGTTGATCTGGACGAAGTTGACCAGGTAAGGGTTGCTGCCGTCGACGTAGGCATAGCCGGTGTCACCGTTCATTTGCTGATAGGCGAGGCTGACCTTGTGGCCACCCAGGCTGTAGCCCACCATGCCGTTCCAGGCCTGGTTGTCGATCTTGCCGGCATTGGCTGCGCCGGTGTCATCACTGATCATCAGGCGCAGGTCGGCGGTCAGCGACGAATTCTCGCTCAACGGCTGCACAGCCTGCAGATTGAAGAAGTGTTGACGATAGATGTCGTCCAGCTCGGCGGCGTAGTAGGTGCCGATCAGCTTTTCCGTGAAGTCATAGCGCGCGCCGGCAAAGGTCAGGTGATCGGCCTCGGCAGCGCTGTCGAAACGACCGTTCTTGTTGTTGACCTGCAGCTCCTGAGAGTTGGTCGAAGCACGGTCGATGACCTTGTCCAGACGCCCGCCGGTCAGGGTCAGACCGGTCACGTCCTGAGACACCACCAGGGTGCCTTCGAATACCTGGGGGAGGGTTCGGCTGTCGCTGGCGGTAACCACCGGCGTTTCCGGGATGTGGCTGCCGTAACGCAGTTCGGTTTCCGAGAACTTCGCCTTGGCCGTCAGACCGAGGCGGCTGAACTCGTCCGGCGTGCTGCCATCGTCGCGCACTGGCAGCAGATCGGTGTTGGTGCGGCCACCGCCGGAATCCAGTTTGACGCCGAGCATCCCCATGGCATCTAGGCCGAAGCCCACAGTGCCTTCGGTAAAGCCTGATTCGATGTTGAGCAGGAAGCCTTGCGCCCATTCTTCGCGTTTGGACTGGCCGGTGCCCTCGCGGTAATCGCGATTGAGATAGATGTTCTGGGTTTGCAGGGTCGCGCTGCTGTCTTCGATGAAATCGGCCTGGACTATGGGCGCCAGGGAGGCAGCCGCGACGGCGAGGGCAAGACGAGCAGGGGCGGGTTTAATTCTGACGGCAGTCAGCATCCTTCAATCTCCACTATTGTTTTTGTTGTGGCGGCGTTATGCCGCGCCAGGTGGATCGAGCCACCTGATCCCGATCCTAGGCGGCGAAACTTTCGCCAGGCTTTCACCGGCGAAAGCGGCGTGTGATGTGCCTTGCCGCTACACTGGCGGCCCGTTCCGTGTGTGGCAGAGGACAGGCTATGCGGATTCTCCTGGTCGAGGACCACCCCCAGCTGGCTGAAAGTGTGGCGCAGGCGTTGCGCGCGGCTGGATGGACGGTCGACCTGCTCACCGATGGCGTCGCCGCCGACCTGGCGTTGTCGACCGAGGACTACGCGTTGGCGATTCTCGATGTAGGCCTGCCCAGGCTTGACGGCTTTCAGGTGTTGTCGCGGCTGCGTGAACGGGGCAAGACGCTGCCGGTGCTCATGCTCACCGCCCGCAGCGAGGTCACTGATCGGGTCCATGGGCTCAATCTTGGCGCTGATGATTACTTGGCCAAGCCGTTCGAGCTTTCAGAGCTAGAGGCGCGCGTCAAAGCGTTGTTGCGGCGCAGCGTGGCTGCTGGCGAGCGCCAGCAGCGCTGCGGTTCGCTGGTGTATGACCTGGATGCGCGGCGCTTCAGCCTCCAGGGGCAGCCGCTCAACCTGACGTCACGGGAGCAGGCGGTTCTCGAGGCATTGATCACTCGGCCCGGTCGGGTCATGAGCAAGGATCAACTGGCGGCGCAGGTATTCGGCCTCGACGAGGACGCCAGTGCCGACGCCATCGAAATCTACATCCACCGGCTGCGCAAGAAACTCGAAGGCAGCGCGGTGCGTATCGTCACGTTCCGTGGCTTGGGCTATCTGCTGGAGGCAGCGGATGCCTGAAGCGATACAGCCGCGCGCTGGCAGTTTGCGCGGTGGGTTGCTGCGCAGGCTGGCGATGCTGCTGACCCTGCTGATGCTGTTCAGTGGCTGGAGCGCCTACTGGAACGGGCGCGCCGCCGCCGACACTGCCTACGACCGGACGTTGCTGGCTTCGGCCCGCGCCATTGCCGATGGCCTGGTTGCCAATGATGGGCAGCTCCGCGCCAATGTGCCCTACGTAGCGTTGGACACCTTTGCCTACGACAGCGCCGGGCGCATCTACTACCAGGTGCTGGATACCGAAGGCCGGCTGGTCAGCGGCTATGAGCATCTGCCAGCGCCTGGCGCTGACATCCGTCGCACCGATGACTATCCCGCGCTGGCGCGCTTTTACGACGGGGAATTCCGGGGCGAAGGTGTGCGGCTGGTGAGCCTTTTGCAGCCGGTGAGCGAGCCGGAGCTCAACGGCATTGCTGAAATCCGCGTCGCCGAAACGCTGGGCGCTCGTGAGCGCATGGCCCGCAGCCTGCTGGTGGATACGCTGTGGCGTGTCGGATCACTGGCCATTGCTGCGCTGGTGCTGGTGTGGCTGGCGGTCAGCGCGGCGTTGCGTCCCCTGGGCAAACTCAGCGAGGCGGTCGAACAGCGCCAGCCTGACGATCTGCGGCCGCTACCGCTGGTGGCCGTGCAACGCGAGCTGAAACCTCTGGTGGCAGCGCTCAATCACTTCACCGAGCGGCTGCGCGGGCAATTCGAGCGGCAGGCCCAGTTCATTGCCGACGCCGCTCACGAACTGCGCACGCCATTGGCGGCGCTCAAGGCGCGTATCGAACTCGGCCAGCGTGAACAGCAGCCGCAGCGTTGGCAGGAGACGCTTGAAGAAGCCGGAGCCCATACCGACCGGGTGATTCATCTGGCCAACCAGTTGTTGTCGCTGGCGCGTATCGAAACCGGCGCGCAGTCGATTG
Organism: Pseudomonas sp. NPDC077451; assembly: GCF_044543345.1. Lineage (NCBI taxonomy): Bacteria > Pseudomonadati > Pseudomonadota > Gammaproteobacteria > Pseudomonadales > Pseudomonadaceae > Pseudomonas > Pseudomonas sp. NPDC077451. The sequence continues at coordinate 58,212 of NZ_JBITVX010000008.1, forward strand.
CCGAAGGCGGTGCCCAGCGCCTGGACCTCAGCCAGTTAGCGCGGGAACTGGGCCTTGCCATGGCTGCGCTGGCCCACAAACGGGGCGTCGCGTTGGCGTTGGAAGCCGAGCAGCCGGTATGGATCGACGGCGAGCCGACACTGTTGACTGAGCTGCTCAGCAATTTGCTCGACAATGCACTGGCGCATACGCCAAGTGACGGCAATGTGGTGCTGCGGGTGACGGACCAGGCTGTGCTGGAAGTGGAAGACGACGGTCCGGGGATTCCCGAGGCGGAGCGCGCCAAGGTCTTCGCCCGTTTCTATCGTGTGCACCAGCAAGGGCGGGGCGCCGGGCTTGGCCTTGCCATCGTTGGCGAAATTGTTCGTGCCCACCGGGCGACTATCGAGCTGGATCAGGGCGCCTTGGGCGGGCTGCTGGTAAAGGTGCGCTTCCCGCCACCGGCTCCCGACTCAGCTAGTTGACGGCTCGAGAGCCTCATCGGCCTCGGCAATTGCCACCTGATTGCGACCGTTGTGTTTGGCCCGATAGAGCGCCGCATCGGCACACGCCAGCAAGTGTGAAGGGGCGCAGTTCGCAGGCGGCTGCAGGGTCGCCACGCCGATGCTGATGGTCAGTTCCAGCCGCTGCTCGCCATGAGCGGGCCGTAGCGCTGCCACGGCTGCGCGGACTCGTTCGGCCTGTTCGCCGGCTTCGCGGCTGTTCATGCCTGGCAGCGCGATGACGAACTCTTCGCCGCCATAGCGCGCAACCACGTCGCCGGCCCGTTGGCCGTGTTGCTTGAGCGTATCGGCTACCAGCCGCAGGCAGTCGTCACCGAACGCGTGCCCGTAGGTGTCGTTGACCCGCTTGAAATGATCGATGTCCAGCAGCAGTACCGACAATGGCGTCTCGGTGCGTTGGGCGCGGCGGATCTCTTCGTCGATCATCAGGTCGAAATGCCCCCGGTTCGACAGCTGGGTCAGCGCATCGGTAACACTCATACGGGTCAGTTGCTCGTTGACCCTCTCCAGGCCGCGCTTGGCTTCTTCCAGCGCCCGAGTCCGTTCGTAGACCCGCGCCTCGAGCGCCTCGTTGTTGCGGATCTGCATCTCTAGCGCCTGCTGTTGCGCCTGGAGGCGTGACTCGCGCTCCTGCGCCAATGCATCGGAGGCCTGCAATGCACTCTGCTGCGCCAGGATCCGTCGGTCACGCTCGTGATTGATGCGCTCGGCCAATGCCATCGACAGCAGCACGAACTCAGCGAACATACCGATCAGCTGGCCATGCAGGGTCAGTGCATTCAGCGGCAGCAGTCCCTCCAGCGCCAGCAGGTGGGCGATGGTGGCGACCAACAATGTCGACCAGGCGATGGTGAACAGGCGTGCTGAACGGTTGCCTCGAATCCATAGGTTGATGACGGCGGCCATCGTCAGGATGCAGTGAACCAGGGCGACCGGTTCGGCCATCAAGTAACGACCCAGCGAGGGTGCGAACAAGGTGACCAGAATCACCCCGCCCCAGTAGCCCATCAGCACCCAGGTGACCAGCCAGGGCCAGCCGCCATAACTTCGGACCCTGAGAAAGCGACTGGCGAACAGCAACGGGGTGAAAAAACACAAGGCTGCCGACAGCGCATAGAAGCGGCGGGCGAAAACAGGCGTGTCGGGCCACAGGAATAACTGGCCGAAGCCGGTTATCGTGAGGACGTAAAACAGCGCGCTGAGAAGATAGGCAACATAGAGCAGATAGGCCACGTCCCGGGTGAACACGAACAGGCTGCTGTTGTAGAGAAGAATCACCAGCATGCCGCCGAAAAACAGGCTGATCATCGCGACGTCAGTAATTTTTTCGGCTGCGAACGCCGTTTCATCGTAAATGCTCAACGGCAACGCCATGAGTTCATGGGCTTGTACCTGCATGTACACCACGGCGCGTTCATTGCCACGCAACTCCAGCGGGAAGACCAGGTTGTGGTCTGCTAGCGGTTGATCACGCTTGGGAATGTGATCGCCAGCCTGCATCAAGGGACCCCACTCGCCTTCGGCCGGGTAGAACAGACGTACACGCACCTTATCCAGGACAGGCCATTTCAGGCTCAGGTACCAGCGCTCGGCGCTTGTGGCATTGCTATCAACTTCGAAGCGCACCCATGCGCCGTCCCGCTGTTTCTTGAGATTGGGCTTGGCTAGCGGCTGCCACTGCCAAGGGGCAGTGTGAGCGGCTGTGAAGTCGGCATCGGGATGTCCGGGTAGCCACTCCACCGGGCCCATGTGGAGTTCCGCACCGCTTTTGCTGACGACGCTTGGAACAAAAGCCGCGATGGCCTGGCCCGACATGAGGCCGGCAAAGGCGGTTAACAGGCAGCAGAGCAAGAGCCGGCGGAATCGCATCAGGTGAGAGGTCTCGTCTAACGACCCGTCGCGACGCATAGGCAGCCGTGAGGGTCAGGCAGTGGTTTGGCCATCGAAACGATACGGCTAATGTCGTTTTGATACCACTGCTAGGCTACTAACGGCTCGCCCATCCATCGGAACGTCAATCGGAGCCTTCTTGACCGGCTAACCGCGTCGCCGTGTCCAGAATTGCTGCGCCAGCATTTCCATGCTGTCAGCCAACTGAGCGACACCCGAAGCGGTCTCCCGGCTGCGCAGCCCACTTTCTACATGCTGATCGGAGCCGCTACGAATGCTCACGATGTTCTGATTGATGTTCTCGCTGACGGCACTTTGCTGCTCGACGGCCGAGGCAATCTGCATGCTCATGTCGCTGATCTCGTTCACTCGATTGTTGATGTCCTGGAGCGAGCGTGCCGCTTGCTCAGCCTGCTCGACACTTTCCATGGCCTGATCTCGGCTACGTTGCATCACTTGCACCGCTTGACGTGCTCCGCCCTGCAAAGCCGCGATCATCGAGTTGATTTCCTGGGTGGACTGCTGGGTTCGAGACGCCAGGCTACGAACCTCGTCTGCAACTACAGCGAAGCCACGCCCCTGTTCGCCGGCGCGGGCGGCTTCGATGGCAGCGTTAAGGGCGAGCAGGTTGGTCTGCTCGGCGATGCCGCGGATGACATCCAGCACCTTGGTTATGTCGTTGCTGTGCGCTTCCAGTTCGAGAATGACATCACCGGCGTGCTGAATATCCTGAGCTAACCGGCCGATAGCCGCCCCGGTCTTATTGACAACATCCGTACCGGTTGCAGCTTCGCTGTTGGCTCGGCTGGCTGCCTCGGCGGTGCGCTGGGCGTTGTTGGCGACTTCCTGCACGCTCGCCGCCATCTGGTTGATCGCGGTGGCAACCTGATCGGTTTCGCTCTGCTGACGCGATGCGCTCTGTGCGCTGCTGTCCATGGCACCCACCAGCTCCCGTGCATGCATGCTCAGCTGGCGTGAGGCATCGCCGATTCGGCCCACCATGGCCCCGGCTTCGGTTTCGAGCAGTTTCATGGCGTAGCTAATCTGGCCGAACTCGTCGCGGCGCCCCGTGTAGACCAGCTGACCGACCGCATCATCCCCCACCTGCCGGGCCTGTGCAGCAAGACGCTGCAGAGGCGCAAGCGCCATGTGTGCAAAGACGCTCGCGCCCAGGGTAGCCGCAGCTGCAGCCGCTACCGCCGCCACGAGGCTTGCTCCGCCTAACAGTGCCCCTCCGATAGCGCAGGAAGCAGCACCCAGGGCGACGAGTAGGGCGACGCGGCTACGCACGCCCAAGGGGGAGCGGCGCAGAGCGGCAGGTGGCCGCTTTTCGCGCAGTTGCGCATACAACGTTTCGGCTGCCGCTACCTGTGCGGCCTGCGGCTTGGTCCGCACCGATTGGTACTCGACCACTTTCCCGTTGCGGCTGATGGGGGTGACAAAGGCGCTGACCCAGTAGTGATCCCCGTTCTTGCAACGGTTCTTCACCATTCCCATCCATGACCTGCCAGCACGAACGCTGGACCAGAGGTCACCGAATGCTTCGGGGGGCATGTCGGGATGGCGGACTATGTTGTGATGCTGACCGAGCAACTCACGCTCTTCGAAACCGCTGATCTTAATGAAATCGGGGTTTACATAGGTGATGTCGCCGTTGAGGTCGGTGGTGGACAGTATGTTGGCTGTCTCACTGAAGGACACGTCGCGTCCGGTGACCGGTACGTTCAAGCGCATGGTGGAATTCTCTGAAACTAGATTATTTTTCCGCCACGGACGTCTTGACCGATGCCCAGACTGGACATCGCGCAACCCTGCTATCCACCTTGCGGTGAAATCCTCGGACTTCCAAACGGTTCCTATTCGGGCTTGCTAAACCGAGCCTTTAAACGACCTTGTTGGTGCTTCGGCCTGCACATTGCTCTGCTTGTAGGGCGCACTCGCACTACACCGAGTGACGTCATTGTTATATCGGCTGCTGGTCAGCAATCCGACCAAAAGACCTACCCTTTAGTCGGGTAATGGCTCTGTGCTATGAGGCGATCTTATACATATAAATATTTATGTACAGATATTTGTATAGGTATTTCAGGTTTATTCCGCAGATGAGCAACCCCCCATCCCTAAATGGGTCATAGCCATGGTCACAGGGCGCCCATAGCCGTGAGGTTGAGGTCCGAGCTGTTACCGAGGCAGCGGCCTGCTAGACTCCAAACTTCCCGCGTGGCTCACGAGGCCTGCAGGACAATTCCAAAACAACCAATAAGGAGTGGATCCATGAAAGGCAAATCCTTGGCATGGATATTTTCCGCCGCATTGGCGGGGACTGGTCTGAGCGGTATGGCTCAGGCGCAAGAGCAATTCGTCACTATCGGTACCGGCGGCCAGACGGGCGTCTACTACGTTGCCGGTCAGTCAATCTGCCGCTTCGTCAACCGTAACGCCGAGGACCTGAAGTGCAACGCGCCGGCCAGTGGCGGCGGCGTGGCGAACGTCAACGGCCTGCGCAGCGGCGAATTCAATTTCGGCATCATGCAGTCGGACCACCAGTACAAGGCGATGAAAGGCCTGGAGCCGTTCAAGAGCGAAGGCGCCATGGAAGACATCCGTGCCGTGTTCTCGCTGCAGAGCGAGGTGTTCACCGTCCTGGCGCGCCGTGATGCCAACATCAAGAGCCTGGATGATCTGAAAGGCAAACGCGTCAACATCGGCAACCCAGGTTCCGGTCAGCGTGACACTCTTGAAGAGATCATGAAGGAAAAGGGCTGGGACAAGTCGGCTTTCAGCCTCGCCGCCGAACTCAAGCCGGCCGAGCAGGCCAGCGCCCTGGGCGACAACAACATCGATGCCATGACCTACTTCGTCGGTCACCCCAATGGCGCGATTCAGGAAGCCACCACTACTGTCGACGCTGTTCTGGTACCGATCACCGGTCCTGAGATCGACAAGCTGTTGTCCGAGAAGAGCTACTACACCAAGGCTGAAATCCCAGGTGGCATGTACAAGGGCAACGACAGCGCCACTCAGTCGATTGGCGGCAAGGCCGTGCTTTCAACTACGTCCAAGGTCGATGACGAAGTGGTCTACAAGCTGGTCAAGTCGGTCTTCGAGAACATCGAGCGCTTCCAGCGCCTGCATCCTGCATTCAAGGATCTGAAGCCGGAAGACATGATCAAGGTCGGTCTGTCTGCGCCGCTGCATGACGGTGCCGTGCGTTACTACAAGGAACGAGGCTGGATGTAACGGCCTTTACGGCTCGTTGCATCGCTGTGGACGGTCCGTCCACAGCATTTGCCTGAAAACCCGTGTGCTTCGTGCCGCGGGTTTTCGCGGTTTCCGTTCCCTGAAAAAACAGGCCAGATTTCATGCAAGACAACCATCCTTCTACTGAAGAGCAGATTGCCAAGGACGTCGGTGCTCGGCTGCCCAGCGGCGCAATGGCCAAGCTGATCGCCAGCCTTGCGCTGCTCTGGTCACTGTTCCAGCTGTGGATCGCCTCGCCGTTGCCCTTCATGCTGCGCATCGGCGTGTTCAATAACACCGAGGCGCGTTCGATTCACCTGGCGTTCGCCCTGCTGTTGGCGTTCCTCGTTTATCCCGCATTCAAGCGCTCGCCGCGCGACCGGGTGCCACTGATCGACATCGCGCTCGGATTGATTGCCGCCGCGAGCGCAGGCTACCTGTTCATCGTTTATGAGCAGCTGGCCCAGCGTCCCGGCAACCTCACCACCATGGACCTGATCACGGCGTGCATCGGCATTCCGCTGTTGCTGGAAGCGACGCGCCGCGCACTCGGCCCTGCCTTGGCGGTGATTGCCCTGATCTTCCTCGGCTATAGCCTGGCCGGCCCATACATGCCAGGCCTGCTAGCCCACCGTGGGGTGAGTTTCACTGCGCTCGCCAATCACCAGTGGATCACCACCGAGGGTGTGTTCGGCATCGCCCTGGGTGTCTCCACCAGCTTCGTGTTTCTCTTCGTCCTCTTTGGCGCGCTGCTTGAGCGTGCGGGCGCCGGGCATTACTTCATCCAGCTGGCGTTCAGCATGCTTGGTCATTTCCGCGGTGGCCCGGCCAAGGCGGCGGTGGTTGCGTCCGGCATGACCGGCCTGATCTCGGGCTCGTCCATTGCCAACGTGGTGACCACCGGGACCTTCACCATCCCGATGATGAAACGCACCGGGTTTTCCGCCGAGAAGGCCGGCGCGGTGGAAGTGGCCTCATCTGTCAACGGGCAGATCATGCCTCCGGTGATGGGCGCGGCGGCATTTCTGATGGTCGAGTACGTAGGCATCCCCTACGTCGAAGTGATCAAGCACGCCTTTCTGCCGGCGTTGATCTCCTATATCGCACTGGTCTACATCGTTCATCTGGAGTCGCTCAAGCTCGGTCTCACGGCGCTGCCTCGGGCCAACGTAGCCAAGCCCTGGATGCAGCGGCTGATCGGCTTTGCCTTTGGCGTTGCGCTGATTTCCGGCGTTTCGCTCGCCGTCTACTACGGCCTTGGCTGGCTCAAGCCTGCGCTGGGCGACGCAGCGATCTGGGTGGTCGGAGCACTGCTGGTGGCGGTCTATCTGGGCCTGCTGAAAATCGCCGCAAGCAATCCGCCGCTGCCGGCCGAAGACCCCGACGCGCCGCTGGAAAAACTGCCACAGACTCGGCCGGTGCTGCTGTCCGGCCTGCACTTTCTGCTGCCGGTGGTGGTGCTGGTCTGGTGCCTGATGATCGAGCGCCTGTCGCCTGGCCTGTCGGCATTCTGGGGGTCGGTCATCCTGGTCATCATCCTGTTGACCCAGCGACCGCTTCTGACCTGGATGCGCCGCGACGGTACTCACGCGCACGGCAACTTCATGGACGGCGTGATCGACCTGCGCGAAGGGCTGATCGCCGGTGCACGCAACATGATCGGAATCGGCATCGCCACCGCAGCGGCAGGGATCATCGTCGGCGCCGTCTCGCAAACGGGCGTGGGCTTGGTGCTGGCCGATTTGGTCGAGCTGCTGTCCATGGGCAACCTGATGTTGATGCTGCTGCTCACGGCATTCCTCAGCCTGATCCTCGGCATGGGCCTGCCGACCACTGCCAACTACATCGTGGTGTCCAGTCTGCTGGCGCCGGTGATCGTGGCGCTGGGGGCGCAGAGCGGGTTGATCGTGCCGCTGATCGCGGTGCATCTGTTCGTCTTCTACTTCGGCATCATGGCTGACGTCACGCCGCCGGTGGGGCTGGCCTCATTCGCTGCGGCTGCCGTGTCCAAGGGTGACCCGATCAAGACGGGTGTGGTGGCCTTCTACTACAGCCTGCGTACTGCCGCGCTGCCATTCCTGTTCATCTTCAACACCGACTTGTTGCTGATCGATGTGTCGTTCTGGCACGGAATGGTGATTTTCGTCATCGCGACACTGGCCATGCTGATATTCGCAGCCGGTACCCAGGGCTACTTCCTGGTGCGCAGCCGCTGGTACGAAAACGTGCTGCTGCTGTTGATCGCCTTCACGCTGTTCCGTCCGGGTTTCTGGATGGACATCGTGCATGACCCCTACCGTGACATTCCGCCTACGCAGTTGGTCCAGGCGCTGGAAGCAGTCGAGGAAGACAGCCAGCTGCGCCTGCGCATCCGGGGTGAAGACGCCGTGGGTGACATGCGTGAGTTCAGCCTGCTGATAGCCATCCCGAACGGCGAGACCGGGGCGGAAAAGCTGGAGAAGCTGGGCGTGATGACCTATGAGGAAGACGGCAAGGTGCTGATCGACAGCGTGACCTTCGGCAGCCCTGCCGCCGAGCTCGGGTTGCAGTTCGATCAGGAAATTCTGGCCGTGCGCGCGCCGACCGACCGCTGGGCCAAGGAGTGGATGTGGCTACCCGCTCTGTTGCTGTTCGGACTGGTGGTGTGGATGCAGCGGCGTCGGCAGCGGGACTGACCCGTTCGCGACGCTGACTTCAACCCCGGCCATGCTCTGCATCGCCGGGGTTTTTCTTGCCCGCACCGACCATCGGACCCGTCGGGATCAGGCCGGCTTGCCCGGCGGCAGCTGCTGCTTGATCCGCGCTTCTCGCACTGCCTGGCTTTCGCCCGAGACGCGCGGCTTTCCGCTGCCGGAGCCCTCCAGTGCCGGGTAGGCCGCGCTGCAGAACAACGAGTTCAGCCGCTTCATGTCGGCAATCAGCTCCAAATGGGCGGCGCTGGTCTCGATGCTCTCCACCACCTGCTGGTGCAGCCGATGGACATGGGCGTGGGCCAGTTCGCGCTCACGCTTGCGGAATTGACGCTTCTGCTGCAGCAACTGGCGCGCACTGTGGGAATCACCGGAGAGAAACACCGACAGACCCAGGCTCAGATTGGCGCTGAGCAGGCTGTGCAGCTGACCGAGCTCGTCCAGCCCGCTGTCGGAAAACGAGCGCCGCTTGGAAATCTTCAGGTTCTGCACCTTGCCCAGCATGTGTTCGATGATGTCGCCGGCCTGCTCCAGGTTGATTGCCAACTCGATGATTTCGGCCCAGCGCCGGCTTTCCTGTTCGGTCAGGTCCTCGCGCGGCATTCGCGCCAGGTAGAGCTTGACGCCGCTGTAGAGCGCGTCGACATCGTCGTCCAGGCGGCGGATGTCCTCGCCCGGCTCCGGCCGGTCTTCACGCAGGGCTTCGAGCAGGTGTACCAGCATGGTTTCCACCAGATCGCCGATGCGCAGCGTCTCGCGTGTGGCGTTGGCCAGGGCCAGCGAGGGGGTGTCCAGCGCAGTGGGATCGAGATGGCGCGGCTGCGCAATGCCGTTATCCAGAGGCCGTTCCGTCAGCACCCGCTCGCAGAGCCTGGCCATCAGGCCGACCGTTGGCAGTAGCACCAGGCAACGTAGCGAGTTGTACGCCAGGTGGAAGGCGATGACTTGGGTTTGCGCACTGAAGCCGAGCGTCGCCATCCATTCCACCGCCATCGGCAGGAACGGCAGCACCACAAGGCCTGCGAGCTTGTACAGCAGATTGCCCAGCGCTACCCGACGGGCCGGCACCGGTTGCGGCGTCGCATTGAGCCAGGCCAGCACACCGCTACCGACGTTAGCACCAATGACCACACCCAGCGCCACCGGCAGGCTGATCAGCCCGGCACTGGCCAGCGTTGCGGTGAGCAGAACGGCGGCAAGGCTGGAATACGACAGCACCGCGAACAACGCGCCGACCACCACGGCCAGCAGGGTGTCGCCGGCCAGAGAGGAGAACAGCACGCGCATTCCGCGCGCTTCGGTGATAGGTTCGGCGGCCGCAACGATCAGCTGCAGCGCCAGAATGATCAGGCCAAGGCCGATCAGCACGCGACCGAGCTGGCCGGCACGGGTCTGTTTGCGCGAGAGGAACAGGCTGACCCCGACCAGGGTGAACAGCGGAGATAGCCACGACAGGTCCAGGGTCAGCACGCGGGCCATCAATGCGGTGCCGACGTCGGCACCAAGCATGATCGCCAAGGCGGTCGGCAGCGCCATCAAGCCCTGCGCCACGAACGAGATGGCCAGTAGGGCCGTGGCGTTGCTGCTCTGTACCAGCGCGGTGACGCCGATTCCAGCCGTGAATGCCATGGGCGCGTTGGCCATGCTGTGGCCGAGCAACCTGCGCAAGTGCGAGCCATACACCCGCATGATTCCGGTGCGCACGATGTGCGTGCCCCAGACCAGCAGCGCGATGGAGGACAGCAGATGCAGCAGCGTCAACATCGGGCAGGGTCTCCGGCGACAGAATGATCAACAGACACAGCCAGTCTCGCCAAAGGCGGGAGTTCCGCTGTGGGTTATATCCGGTTGACCATGGTCGGCAGCCGCCCGTTCACGAAATCGTCATGAACCGCTGCGCTTGCATCAGTTGGGCGAGTAGTAGCCCACGCCTAGCAGCACGTCGTCGACCCGACGGATCAGCGAGTGCTTTTTCTCCACCGCATTGGTCGCCGGATTGCGCCAGACATAGTCGACGGTTCCGCTGCCCTTGTTCTTGGCCAGTTCGATCATCTGCTTGAACAGCGGCGTACCGGCGGCATCGGTGACTTCGCGAACATCGACACCCACCAGGTTGGGGGAAGCGCCGCTGGCGCGGTACTGGCCGTCTTCCAGGCCGATAACGAATACATACTCGTCATTCATCACGAAGCCGCCCTGGGGGTCGTTGAAGGCCTTGAACGCAGCCTCGCCACCCGAACGTTTCATCAGCGCTACGGCTTCATCCAGCATTTTCTGCGCGTGCTCGGCGGAAGAGCGCGGGATGTAATACCCCACCGCGAGGATTTGATCGCCGACCTTGCGGTACAGACTGGTCTTGTTCTCGACCTTATTGTCGGCCGGGTTCAGCCAGTGGTAGTCCACCTGGCCGCTGTCAGCGGTGCGGGCACCGTCGACGATCTGGCGGATGAAGGGTTTACCGGCGGCGTCCTTGAGGTCCATCACGTTGAGCCCAACCAGCGCGCGCGACGCACCGTTGCTGGCCAGCATCGTGCCGCTCGGGTCCAGGACGAACACATAGTGCTGGCCATCGACGAAGCTGCCCTGGCGGTCATTGAACGCGGCCAGCGCCTGCTCGGGTCCGTTCGCCTTCAGGTGAGCGGTGGCGCGCTCAAGCAGCGCACTGGCCTGGCGCGCATGGCTGCGCTCCACTGAGCCTTTGGCAGGCGCGTTGTCGGTCACTGCGTAGGCCAGCGGGCTCGCGCTGATGGCCGCGCCCAACATGAGAGTCAGCAGGTTCCGGTTGTTCAATTTCATCGATTGCTCCTAGCCTGAGGCAGGCGACAGGTTGCTGGGGGCATTGGGACTGCCTGTCATGGAATATCCTATGGCGGGTAGGGGATTGATATTGAACACAAGAACCGTTGAGTTCCTGCGAAAGGAGTAGGAAGGAACGCCGCACCGGCTATCTACGCATGCCTTTGCAGCACCGCTGCGCAACCGGAACTTGTTACCCTTGGCCGCTGATCCAGTCGAAGCCGCCGCCATGCTCAGCCTCTACCACGCCCCTGACCTCGAAACCCTCGGCGAACTGGCCACGCGCCTGCTCGCACAGCCGCTCAGCGACCCCTTCGCCCCGGCACTGGTGATGGTGCCGAGCCAGGGCATGGGGCGCTGGCTGACCCTGGAGCTGGCGCGCAAGCAGGGCATCGCCATGCAGCTGGAGATGCAGTTGCCGGCAAAGTTCGTCTGGGACCTGAGCCGCACTGTGCTCGGCAGCCTGCCCGAACAATCGGCGTTCTCCCCGACCACCCTGACTTGGCGCTTGTACGGCTGGCTCTGCGATCCGGGCAACCTCGAACTCGCACCGCGTCTGGCGCAGTATCTGGACGGCGGTGACGAGCGCCGGCGGCTAAGTCTGGCGGCCAAGATTGCTGATGTCTTCGACCAGTACCTGCTTTATCGCGACGACTGGCTGGCCGCCTGGGAGCGTGGCGAAACCTTCGATCTCGGCCCGGACGAGGCCTGGCAGGCATTGCTGTGGCGCGAGCTGACCAAGGATGGCCACCCGCACCGCGCGCGCCTACTAGGCGATCTGCTGCAACGCCTCTACAGCGACGAACCCTTGCCCGGCCTGCCCGAGCGCCTGCTGGTGTTCGGCATCAGCAGCCTGCCGCCGCACCACCTGCGCGTGCTCGACGGGCTGGCGCGGCATATCGATGTGGTGGTCTGCGCGCTCAACCCGAGCCGCGAGGCCTGGGGCGAAATTCGAGATATCCGTGAGCTGGCGCGCCAGCCGGAGAGTGGCGCCGATGATTGGTATCTGGACGTAGGCCATCCGTTGCTGGCCAGTCTCGGCAAGCAGGGCCGCGACTTCTTCGACTCGCTGTTCAGCCTGACCGCCAGCGAAGGAAGCCAGGAATTCGGTCTGTATTCCGAGGACGAAGACCTGCGCGATGACAGCCTGCTGCATGCGCTGCAGAACGACATCCTGCGCCTGCGCACCCGCCAGCCCAATGAGCGCATCACCCTGGCCGAGGGCGACCGCTCGCTTGAAGTGCACATCGCCCATTCCCCGCTGCGTGAGGTGGAGATTCTCCATGACCAGCTGCTGGCGCGCTTCGCTGCCAATCCGGGCCTGACACCCGATCAGGTGGTGGTGCTGACCCCGGATATCGAGCGCTACGCGCCCTTTATCGAAGCCGTATTCGCGCCGCGCGAGGGCAGCCCGCGGATACCCTACAGCCTGGCCGACCGCAGCCTGCGCGCCGAGATGCCGCTGATCGAGGCGTTCCTCGAATTGCTGATGCTGGCGCAGAGCCGTTTCGCCGCCGAGGAAATCCTCGCCTGGCTGGAGCAGCCGGCCATCGCCCGCCGCGCCGGAATCGAAAGCGAAGACCTGCCGCTGCTGCGCGACTGGCTGCGCGAAGCCGGCGTGCGCTGGGGGCGCGACGGCAGCCAGCGTGTTCGCTTGGGCTTGCCCGACGAGTCGGCCTTTACCTGGCGCCAGGGGCTGGACCGGCTGCTGCTGGGCTTTGCCGCACCGCCGCAACTGGCTGGCCACAACGCACCGCTGCTCGGCGAGCACTGGCCGCTGGATGCGCTCGAAGGTGCCCGAGCGCAACTGCTGGGACGGCTGGTGGAGTTTGTCGAGCGGCTCGGCAGCCTGGCCGATCAGCTGGCCCGGCCGCGTCCGCTGGCCGAATGGGCCGATGACCTGCAGGTGCTGATCGACACCCTGTTCGATGAGCGCGAAGCCGGCGACACGCTGCTCTTGTTGTCCCAAGCCTGCGCGGCGTTGCGCGATCAGGCCCAGGCCGCGGACCTGACACGCCCCATCGAACTGGAACTGGTGCACCAGCAGCTCAGCGCCGCCTTGCAGCAGGGCGGCGGCGCCTCGGGCTTTCTTACCGGTGCGGTGACCTTCTGCACCATGGTGCCGATGCGCAGCTTGCCGTTCCGCGTGGTCTGCCTGCTTGGGCTGGACGATGGGGCCTTTCCCCGGCGTACGCCGCCCTCGGGTTTCGATCTGATCGGTCGCCATCCACGCCGCGGCGACCGTGCCCGGCGGCTGGATGATCGCTACCTGCTGCTGGAAACCCTGCTTTCGGCGCGCGAGGCGTTGTACCTGTCCTATGTCGGCCGCGACCCGCGCGACAACGCCGTGCTGCCGCCTTCGGTGCTGCTCAGCGAAGTGCTGGAGGCAATGGACATGACCGCCGTGCTGCCGCCTACCGCGCAGGCTTCCGAGCATACAGGCGAGTCCGCACCCAAGACGGCCAGCCAGAAAATTCTCGTCGCCCACCCGCTGCAGCCGTTCTCACCGCGTAATTTCGGCGACGGGCTGTGCGCCGGTTTTTCCTCGCCCTGGTTTCGGGCCGCCGGGCGTCTGGCCGAGCCACCACAGACCCAGCCGCAGCCGTTCGCCAGTCTGCTTGCAGAGCCCGATGAGGCCTGGCTGACCATCGAGCCGTCGCAGCTGTTGCAGTGTTTCCGCCACCCGGCGCGCTTCCTACTCGAACAGCGCCTCGGTTTGCGTCTGGCTGACGATCAGGAATCGCTCGCCAGTGACGAGCCGTTCGACCTGGAGATGCCGGCCTGGAATGGCCTGCGTCGGCTGTCACTGCAGGCCATGGAGCACGGCTGGAGTGACGAAGATGAACGGCGCATGGCCTGCGCCGCCGGATGGTTGCCGACGGGCGAGCTGGGCCAGGCGCTGTGGGGCAAGCTGCGCGGGCCGGTGCGTGCCTTCGCGCCGCGCCTGTTCGAACTGCGCCCGGACGCGGTGCCCGAGCCGCTGCCGGTGGATATCACCCTGGGCGGCGTGCGCGTGCATGGCTGGCTCGACGGCGTAACCCCGGCCGGGCTGTTCGGCTGGAAGCTTGGCAAACTCGGCGAATGGGACCTGCCGCCGTTCTGGCTGCGCCATCTGCTGCTCAACCTGTCCGCCTCGCCGGGAATCGAGCGCCACAGCCTGATGCTGTCGCCAGCTGGTGACTGGCAACTTGGGCCGCTGGCCAACGCCGCGCAGCTGCTCGAACCCTGGCTCGACGCCTATCGCTGTGCGATTCGTGAGCCGCTGCCATTGCTGCCGCGTAGCAGCCATGCGTTCGCCAAGGGCTACCGCAAGCCGGCCCGCGGCAGTGAACCAATCGATTGCGGCCGCAAGCGCGCCCGCGAAGCCTGGCTCGGCGCCGAGTTCAGCCCTATAGCTGCCGAGTGCGAGGATGCGTGGAATGCATTGGCGTATCGTGATCGTGATCCGCTGGATGAGCGGTTTGAGGCACTGGCCCAACAGCTTATAGGCCCGGCGCTGGAAGCGTTGGAGGATGAGAAGGAGCAGAGTGATGACGTCTGAAGCACTGTGTCTGCACATGGTGCCATGCCTGTTCGACGGCCAGGATTTCGCCCCTGACGGGCGAGTTACTTTCTCTTTGCGTGTGCAAAGAGAAAGTAACCAAAGAGAAAGCACACCCCGCATCCGGCCCCGGCTGCGCCGGGGTTCCCTCGCTCCATCGACGCTCCGGGGGCACGCAGCGAAGGGCCATCCCTGGCCCATCGCTGCTCTCGCGGCATCCATGCCGCTCAACCCCCTGCGCATCAATTCCGCTCGGCCTCCTGAGGGGCCCCGGTCCGCGGCGCTAGCTTATCTGCTTATCCGTGCGTTCGGCGTTGGCATTGGCTTCCTGATTTTCAACTGCAGCTGGTATCAGGCATCGAAGGGTATAGCCAGCAAAGCAACGTTAACTCCGGCTCTGAGGATCAAGCCATGAAACTCGACCTGCTCGATTCGCCCTTCGACGGCCGCTCTCTGATCGAGGCCAGCGCCGGCACCGGCAAGACCTGGACGCTCACCGCGCTGTATGCGCGTCTGCTGCTGGAGCGGCAGCTGTCGGTGGGGCAGATCCTCGTGGTCACCTATACCACCGCCGCCACCGCCGAGCTGCGCGAGCGCATCCGGGCGCGGCTGGCCGACCTGCTGGCGGTCTACGACGGCACCCCGAGCAGCGACGATTTCCTCAACCGCCTACACGCCCGCTATCCCGACGAAGCCTCGCGGCGGCGCCTGTTGCTGGCCGTGCACGGTTTTGACGAGGCGGCCATTTTCACCATCCACGGCTTTTGCCAGCGCGCCCTGCAGGATGCCGCGTTCGAGGCCGGTGGTGATTTCGACAGCGAGCTGACCGCCGATGACCGCGAGATCATCGATGCGCTGCTCGCCGACGCCTGGCGCAGCGAGCTGGCCGATGCCGATCCGGCCTGGGCGCGCTTCCTGGCCAAGAGCCGGATAACGCCGGTGTGGCTGCGCCAGCGGCTGCGCAGTCATCTGGGCAAGCCGTACTTGCGGGTCGAACCGCAGGGTGCGCCGGTCGCCGCGGACCTGCGTCCGGTCGAGGCCGCTTGGCAACGCGCCGCCGATCTGTGGAGGGAAGCGGGTACCGCCTGGATCGCCGAGCTCCAGGCCCACGGTGGGCTCAGCCAAAGTACCCACAAAGGGATCAAGTTTGAGCCCTGGCGGAGCGAGCTCGACGCCTATTTTGCCGACCCGGCTGTGATGTTCGATCTACCCGAGGGCGCGGCCAAGTTCGGTGTCAGAGCGTTGAGCAAGGCCTGCAAGAAGGGCCATGACGCGCCCGTCTGCGAACTGGCCCATGCGCTGGATGAACTGGCCGATCAGGTCGCCGAGGCGCTGCCAGCGGGCAAGCAGCGGTTGATCGCCCTGCAGGTCGCGCTGCTGGAGCGGCTCAACCGTGAGCTGCCGGAACGCAAGGCGGCGCAGCGGCTGTTGGCCTTCGATGATCTGCTGAACCGGCTGGATCTGGCGCTGAAAGGCCCTGTCGGCGAGGACTTGGCTGCTTCGCTTCGCGCCACGTACCCGCTGGCGCTGATCGACGAATTCCAGGACACCGATCCGATCCAGTACGCCATCTTCAACCGCATCTATGCCAAGGCGGGCGAGGCGTCGCTGTGTTTTGTCGGCGATCCCAAACAGGCGATCTACGCCTTCCGCGGGGCGGACCTTGCGACCTATATGACGGCCAAGCAGCAGGCCGATCGCGAACCCTTCAACCTGCCCACCAACTACCGCTCGACGCCCGAGCTGATTGCCGCGCTGAACCAGCTGTTCGACCATCCGCAGCCGTTCGCCCAACCTGATCTGCGCTATCCACCGGTGGGTGCCGCCGACAAGCCACGGGCCAGCCTGCGTCTGGTTGAAGAAGGCCGCGCCGCGCCGCTTTCGCTGGTTTGGCTCGGCGACGATCCGCTGGGCAAGGGCGAGGCCGCGCAACTGGCGGCCAGCGACACCGCCCGTCGTATCGCCCTGCAACTGGCGGGCGCCGCAGAGGGCCGTGCTGGTTTCGACAAGGACGGCGAGTTCACACCGCTCAAGGGTGGTGACATTGCCGTGCTGGTCGCCAATCACCGCCAGGCCGGGATGATCGCCGACGAGCTGGCGGCGCGCGGTGTGCCCAGCGTGCGCCGCGGGCGTGACAGCGTCTGGCGCAGTGAGGAGGCGGCTGAGCTGGCCGCGGTGCTCGCCGCCTACGCCGAGCCCGGTCGCGAAGGGTTGCTGCGCTATGCGCTGGCCACGCGCCTACTGGGCCGCAGCGCTGCCGATCTCGCCCGCTGCCAGGACGATCAGCAGCAGTGGGACGCCGAGCGCGAAGCCGCCGAGCGCTATCACCAGCTCTGGCAGCAGCAGGGGTTCATGCGCGTGTTCCGGGCCTGGCTCGACGAGCAGGCGGTGGCCGAACGGCTGCTGGCGCGTGTCGATGGCGAACGTCGTCTGACCAACCTCCTGCACCTGGGTGAACTGTTGCAAGCCGAAAGCCTGCTGCGCCCGGGTCTTGAGCCGCTGCTCGCCTGGTTCAGCCTGCAGCGCGGCAGCGAAGGCGCCGGCGAGGAAGCCCTGCTGCGCCTGGAAAGCGATGCCGAGCGGGTGCAGATCGTCACCATCCACACCAGCAAGGGCTTGGAATACCCACTGGTGTTTTGCCCCTTCCTCTGGGACGGCAAGCTGCTCGGCAAGAACCGCGACAGCGCCCGCTGCCACGATGCCAGCGGCCAACCGCTGCTGGACCTGGGCAGCGGCGAGCTGGAGGACAACCTCGAACGCGCCCGCCAGGAAGTCTTCGCCGAGCAGCTACGCCTGGCCTATGTGGCCCTGACCCGCGCCCGCGATCGTCTCTGGTTGCACTGGGGGCCTGTGAATCTCTGCAAACCAAAAAAGGATGGCAGCCTAGCGGACGAGGGTCTGCACAGCAGCGCCCTGGCCTGGCTGCTACACGGCCGCGAACTGCCTGGCGAGCATCCGCTGACCGAGCTGGGCAATCATCTGGCCGACCTTAACGGCGGCAGCCTGCGCCTGGCCATCGAGCGGCTGGTGCAGGGGAGCGACGGTCATATGGCCTGCGTGCCGCTGGAGCTGCGTGAAGCCAGTGCCCAAGGGCCCGGCCGTGCGGCGGCGCCTCAGCAGTTGTCGCAGCTCAATCGCAGCCTGCACAGCGCCTGGCGGATCGGCAGCTTTTCCGGCCTTGCGGCCGGCATGCACATGGAAGCACCCGACCGCGACGCCCTGGCCATCCCCGATGCTGGCGAACCGGGCAGCGGCTTTTTCGCCTTTCCCCGAGGAGCCCGTGCCGGGACATGCTTGCACGCCATCCTCGAAGACTGGGCGCGGGGCAAAGGCGAACTAGAAGCGCTGGTCGAACCTGCGCTGCAAGCCTATGGCCTGCCGTTGGAGTGGAACGAAATCGCCACCAGCCATCTGCAAAAGGTGCTCGACACCGATATGAATGGCTCCGGCCTGACGCTCGCTGCATTGCAATCGGCCAGGCGCCTGCCCGAGCTGGGCTTCACCTTCCCGGTACAGGAACTCGACGTGGCGCGGCTGCGCAGCCTATTGGTCGATCCGGCCAACGGCTTGGCTGCCCCTCTGCGCGAAGCGGCGGGGCGGCTGGAATTCGACAGCCTCAAGGGCTTTCTCAAGGGCTTTATCGACCTGACCTTTGAGCACGACGGCCGCTGGTACATCGCCGACTACAAATCCAACTGGCTCGGACCTGACGCGAGTTACTACGGCGGCGAACGGCTGTTGCAAGCGCTGGCAGGCGAGCATTACTACCTGCAATACCTGATCTACCTGGTGGCGCTGCGCCGCTTCCTGCGCCAGCGGCTGGCGGACTTTCAAGACGAGCAGCTCGGCGGCGCCTTCTACCTGTTCTTGCGCGGCATGCCCGATGCCGGTGTCTACTTCGCGCGGCCGGACGATGCGCTGCTCGATGCGTTGGATCGATTGTTCGAGGAGGGCAAGTGATGCACGTGGAGTTTGTAGAAAGGCAGCTTGCGTCCGTTGAACGCGCTTATCCTGCCGGGCATATCGGTGGGCTGAAGCCCACCCTACGGAGATATCCGGGCGCACCGCTCGTAGGGTGGGCTTCAGCCCACCGTCGGGATCGTCGTCTGGCACCTTCTGTATCGAGGCCAATCCGATGACGCTTCGTTCAGAGTTACCCCTCGGCCCCCTGGAGCGCGCCTTCGTCGCCAGCCTGCAACGCCTCGAACCGGATGCGCCCGAGCCGGTGCTGCTCGCCGCTGCACTCTGCTGTGAAGCCCTGGCGTCAGGGGATGTCTGCCTGCCGCTTCAGCGATTCGCCGGCAAGCGACCTTGGCCTGAAGTCGACCTGGCTTTGCCGTCGCTGGCGCAATGGCGGACGCAACTTGAGGCCTCGCCACTGATCGGCGGACCGGACGATTACGCGCCACTGACTCTTGTCGGTGACCGCCTCTACCTGGCCCGTTACCAAGCCTACGAGGAGCAACTGGCCGAACAGCTGCTGACTCGCGCAGCGGACGCACCGGATGTCGATGAAACTCAGCTGAGCGACAGCCTGGCGCGGTTGTTCGCCTTCAATCAGCAAAGCCCCGACTGGCAGCGCCTCGCGGCAGCACAGGCGGTACGCCGGCGACTGGCTGTGATCTCCGGTGGTCCCGGCACCGGCAAGACCACCACTGTGGTGCGCCTGCTGGCGGCATTGCTGGAGCAGCCCGGCGGCGAACGCCTGGCCATCGGCCTTGCGGCCCCCACCGGCAAGGCGGCGGCGCGCATGGCCGAGGCGATCCGTAATGCCAAAGCCGAGCTGCCGGTCAGCGATGCCGTCAAGGACGCCCTGCCGGACGAGGCGCGCACCCTGCATCGTCTGCTCGGTAGCCGCGGCGACAGCCCAAAGGTGCGCCACGATGCGGCCAACCCGTTGGCGCTGGACGTCCTGGTGGTGGACGAGGCATCCATGGTCGACCTGGCGCTGATGGCCAAGCTGGTCGCTGCGCTGCCGCCCAAAGCGCGGCTGATTCTGCTCGGCGACAAAGACCAATTGGCCGCCGTGGAAGCCGGCGCGGTGTTCGCCGAACTCTGTGAAGGCCGAGGGTTCGATAGCCAGGCCGCGGCCGATCTGCAACGCATTACCGGGCAGCACGTATCGGTCGAACCGCCGCGCTCGCGCCTCGGCGATGCGGTTGTGCTGCTCACCTACAGCCACCGCTTCGCCGGCGACAGCGGCATCGGTGAGCTGGCGCGGCGAATCAATGGCGGCGACGCCAAGGGCACGATTGCACTGCTGCAGGAAGGGCGCGCCGATCTTGCCTGGAATGGCACGCCAACGTCCGCCGCACTGATCGAACGATTGGAGCAGGGCTATTCGCCCTATCTGCAGGGCGCACGCCAGGCCGATCCAGCCGCCGCCTTCGAGGCCTTCAACGGCTTCCGCGCGCTGACCGCCCAGCGCGAAGGGCCTTTCGGCGTGACCGGCATCAACGAGGCACTGGAAGCGCGCTTCAAGCGTCGCCTCGGCGTGCCGGCGCGCGAACGCTGGTACTCCGGCCGCGCGGTGATGGTCCGGCAGAACGACTACGCCCTGGGCCTGTTCAACGGCGATATTGGCCTGTGCCTTAAAACCGAGCAGGGCCTGCGGGTGTTCTTCGAGGGCGACGAGGGCTATCGCGGCTTTGCCCCGGCGCGCCTGCCGAGCCATGACAGCGCCTTCGCCATGACCGTGCACAAGAGCCAGGGCTCGGAATTCAGTGAAGTGCTGCTGGCGCTGCCCGAGCAGCCCAGCCCGCTGCTGACCCGCTCGCTGTTCTACACCGGCATCACCCGTGCCAAGCGCAAGGTGGAGATTTGGGCGCTGCCGGTGCGTCTGGGCGAGGCCGTAAGCACCCGCGCCGAGCGTGCGGCCGGACTTGCTGAAAGGCTGAGCCTAGGCAACACGAATCGCACAGGCGAGGGGGATGGCCTGCCGAAGCCGGCCAGCGAGCCGGTGGGCGATCAGCTCAGCCTGTTCTGATGCGTGCGCCGCTGCTCGTAGCGGGCATGATCGCTGCGCATCGCAGCCAGTTTCGTGAAACGGTTGCGCGTATCCACTAACGGTTTCTGTTCCGATGTGGCTTCGCCGTCAACCGATAACCGACAACCGGAACATGCGATGAAAATCTTCTTTCTTCTGGTCTGGGGCCTGCTCAGCTTGTCGCTCACTGGAGTCATGGTGCGTGAACTCTGGATTGCCCCATCCTGGAGTGGCGCGTTCGTCTTGTTGCTAATCGCCTATTACAGCTTCTGTTTCTTCCAGCTGATCCGCGCGGCCTACCGGCCCTGGGGGCTGTTGGGGCCAAGGCGGCGCAGCGGCTACTGGGTGTGCCTGGTGTTGCTGCCACTTGCGCTGCTGCCGCTGAGGTCCGCCTACGACATCTGGCTAGCGGGCGCCTATCGGCTTGATGCGGACGCTGCGGGGCCAAGCCTGAACCTGCTGATCGTTCGCCAACTGCTCGCCTGGCTGCAGGAGCTGGTCGGCTATCTGGGCCCGACGCTGGTGTTGATCGCCGCTGGAGTGGGCATGGCACTGCTGCTGTTGCGCTTGTCGCGCGGCCAAGTCGTCCGCTAGCGGCACCCGATGCGTTGATGGTTGCTGGCTTTGGTATTCGCTAGGTTGCGCTTCACTCGTTTTCGCAAGGATGGCAAAGGTGGTGATGAAAGGTTTTTGTAGCCGGGGCGCTCTGCTGAGCCTGGCGGTCAGTCTTGGGGCACATGCCGCGGATGTGCGCCTGGTGACGGGCGATGACTACGCCCCGCTCACTGATCGCGCACTGCCTCGGGGCGGCATGCTCTCGGCGGTCGCACAGGCTGCGCTCGAGCGCAGCGGATTAGCGTCGTCGCTTGCCTGGCAGCCCTGGAATCGGGGCTATCTGATGACCCTTCGCGGCGAATACGACGCGACTTTTCCGTACATCCGTGCGGAGCAGCGCGAGCATGATTTCCTTTACTCGGCGCCGCTCTATGTTTCCGAGCAACACCTGTTCAGTCGCGCCACGGATGCATTCGAAGTCAGTGACCTCGCGGGCTTCAGCGGCAGGCGGCTGTGCCACCCGCTGGGCTGGCAGCTGCCTGCTGGAGTCCAGGCACTGGTTGATCGGGGTGTACTGGTTCGACATTCGCCGCCGAGCCTGAGCGAGTGTGCGTTGTTGCTACTGCTTGGCCGAGATGATGTGTTTCTGGCTGATCGTCTGCTGGGCGTCCACGCCGTGCAATCAACCGAAGTGGATCGGCGACGTTTTCATGTTTCCGATTCGGTGTTGAGCCGTCAGACGATTCACCTCATCGTCCCGCGCAGCCGACCGGACGCCGGACAGCTGATCGAGCGGTTCGATCGGGGACTCAGAACCCTTCAGGACAGTGGCGATTATCAGCGCTTGATCGAGTCGTTCGCTGCCGACAGCGTTCCAATGGAACGCCGCCCCACGACAGGGCGATAACGGCCGCGATGGCTGGTGTCGGTCACGGTTTTCAGCGTTCGAGCAGTGTCAGCACCAGTGGCAAGCTGGCCGCAGCGAGCAGTGTTTGTAGGGTGATGATGCCGGCCATCAGGTGGCTGTCACCACCGAGCTGCCGGGTTAGCACGTACGCGGTAGGCGCTGTGGGCAGGGCAAAGAACAGGACGATGATGGTGGTTTCCATGGCAGGCAGTTGGAGCAGGCGAGCGACGGCGTAGGCCAGTAGCGGCACTGCCAGAAGGCGCACAGCACTGTTCCAGCCCAACGCGGGAATTTCGCCTCCGAGTTCCTTCGGCTTCAGGGCGGCGCCGACACAGAGCAAGCCCAAGGGCAAACTGGCTGCGGCCAGCAGACCCAGCAGCCGGTCAGTGCCGCCAGGCAGGCCGAGCCCGGACAGGTTGACCAGGGCGCCCGTGACGCAGGCGACGATCAAGGGGTTTTTCGCGATCGGCAGCAGCAGGGCGCGCGCGCTGACGCCGCGCTCAGCGGTCAGCGCCCAGACTGACATCACATTAACGGTTGGCACCATCAGCGCCAGCATTAGCGCGGCCATGGCCAGGCCCTCCTTGCCGAACAGACTGCCGACAGCCGCAAGGCCCAGATAGGTGTTGAAACGTAGGGCACCCTGGGCAAAGGCGCCGAAGCGCGCCGCCGACCAGCCGCGCAGGCGCTTCATGATCAGCAGTACGATCCACGCCAATCCCAGGGCCAGCAACACGGCAGCAGCCAAGCGGGGCAGCGCCGGGTTGTCCAAAGGTGCGGTGGCCAGACTGCTGAACAGCAGGGCCGGGAACAGCACGAAGTAGTTGATGCGCTCGGCGCCAGGCCAGAAGGCCTCGTTGGGGAAGTCGCGCAGGCGCAGAAAGTAGCCGGCAATGATCAGGGCAAACAGAGGCCATAGGGCGAGCAGAAGGCTGGTCACGCGATACATCCAACAGTGCAGGTGACTCGATAGTGGAGGCTCGTGAAGGCGTCGGCAAGAGACGAGCGATGCGGATTGCTCTGCCCCAGAGCGGTTGCAGCACGTTCATCGGGAAAGCCGTCGGGATAATGTCTAAGTGATATCATTGCCCGCGCCATGACCTGAGCAACGTCGATGCAACCCCTAGAACAGCAGTCTGCCGAAGATTTCCGCGATACCCCGCATGGCAGACAACTGCTGACAGGCTTTCGGGGCCTGCTGTTTGCGCCTGACTTGGAGCGCGAATTTCGCCGTTATTTGGGGCGTCAGGCGCGCTTTGCGCAAGTGCTGGGTGCCTGCCTTTTGCTGGTGGTGGTGGCCGGTTATCACTATGCCGAACGGCAACTGTATGCCGGGTCTGACCCGAGGTGGCTGCGCGAGTTGACCCTGCTGCGTTTGGTGGAAATGGCGCCGGGTTTAGCGATCCTGGTCATGTCGGTCTTTCATCGGCGGGTCCGGCTGGTTGCCAACCGACTGTTTCCGTTGCTGCTGGTGCTGGTTGGGATCGTTGCGGCGCGCATCGATATCCATTACGAGGTCTCCCAGACAGAGCTGGCGTTCCGCTACGGTGCTGGGCTGTTGATCGTCTGTTCATTCTTCTTTCTCGGCATCACCTTCTGGCGTGCGCTGATCAGTGCGGCGTCGATCATCCTGATCGATATCCTGATGGCGGCGCTCATCCTCTCCTCCAGCGAAATGCAGGTGCATTGGATCTCGGTCAGCTATTACGTGTTGCTGTTGACGATCGGAGCGATCAGCCGCTACATCCATGAATACTCGCAGCGTGAGCAATTCCTGGTACGCCAGCTGCTCGGTTGGGTCGCGCAGCACGACTCGCTGACTGGACTGGCCAATCGCCGTAGCTTTGATGCAGCACTGCGGCAGACGCTGTTACAAGCCCGTCGGGACCGCCAGCCGCTCGCGCTGCTACTCCTGGATCTAGATAACTTCAAGGCCTACAACGACAGCCTGGGGCACCCGGCTGGCGATGCGCTGATCCGCGATTTCGGCGACTTGCTGGGCCGTTTCTCCCGGCGGCCGATGGATCTGGCGGCCCGGGTAGGGGGGGAAGAGTTTGCGTTGTTGCTGCTCAATTGCGACGAGAGCTCAGCGCAGGCCATCGCGGCGCAGCTTCTGTCTGCACTCGCTGAGCGTGCCATCCCTCATCCGGCATCGGCCCAGAGCGCATGCGCCACAACGAGTATTGGCATTGCGATGTGGAAGCCAGGGCAGACCGCCGAACAACTCTATCAGGCCGCCGATGCGGCGTTGTACCAGGCCAAGCAGGCTGGAAAGAACCGCTACGTGGTGCGCTGAACGGCTTTTAGCGGCGTGGCGTGACCGGGCGGGTGCGGCCGCTGCCATCAATGGCCACAAAGACGAATACCGCCTCGGTGACCTTGCGCCATTCGCTGGACAGCGGGTCATCACTCCACACTTCCACCAGCATGCGGATCGAGCTGCGGCCGACATCCAGCGTCTGGGTGTAGAACGAAAGCTGCGCGCCGACTGCCACCGGCACCATGAAGGCCATGCGGTCGATGGACACCGTTGCCACTCGGCCGGCGGCAACGCGGCTGGCCATGGCGGTGCCGGCCAGATCCATCTGTGATACCAGCCAGCCCCCGAAAATATCGCCGAAACCGTTGGTCTCACGCGGCAGGGCGGTCAGCTGCAAGGCCAGGTCGCCCTGCGGGATTGGATCTTCCTGTTCGTATTCGTTCATCGGTCGGACTCGCGGCGCGTTTGTTTTTCTTGCGCGAAAAGCTCGCAGCAGTGCGGGCGGGGGCGAGTATAGCGGCTGTAGATAGTGACAGCGACCGGGCAGGCCTAAAGTTCAGTATCGTCACCAGATTGTCATATTCAGTTCATAGAGTGTTCACACGGCCTGCAGACAATGGCCCCCGTTCCAAACACTGACACACCCCTGCTAGGAGCATGGAATGAAACTGAATCGTTTGATGGCGGCCTTGACCTTTGTTGCCGCTGGTGTAGGCGCTGCCAACGCAGTGGCCGCGGTTGATCCAGCACTGCCGACCTATGAGAAGACCTCCGGCGTATCCGGCAACCTGTCCAGCGTCGGTTCCGACTCCCTGGCCAACCTGATGACGCTGTGGGCCGAAGACTTCAAGCGTGCCTACCCGAACGTCAACATCCAGATTCAGGCCGCCGGCTCCTCCACTGCACCGCCCGCGCTGACCGAAGGCACGGCCAACCTCGGCCCGATGAGCCGTCCGATGAAGGACAACGAAATCCAGGCCTTCGAAGAGAAATACGGCTACAAGCCGACTGCCGTGCCGGTCGCTATCGACGCCCTGGCCGTGTTCGTCCACAAGGACAACCCGATCAAGAGCCTGGACATCGAGCAGGTCGACGCGATCTTCTCCAGCACCCGCCTGTGCGGTGGCGAAAAGGACATCACTACCTGGGGTGACGTCGGCCTGACTGGCGAGTGGGCGAGCAAGCCGATCCAGCTGTTCGGTCGTAACTCGGTTTCCGGCACCTATGGCTACTTCAAGGAAGAAGCGCTGTGCAAGGGTGACTTCAAGCCTAACGTCAACGAGCAGCCGGGCTCCGCTTCGGTGGTGCAGTCGATCTCCAGCACCCTGAACGCGATCGGTTACTCAGGCATCGGCTACAAGACTTCCAGCGTCCGCGCTGTGCCCCTGTCCAAGGGTGGCGAAGCCTTTGAAGCCAACGAAGAGAACGCTCTGGCTGGCAAGTTCCCGCTGGCACGCTTCTTCTACGTCTACGTCAACAAGGCTCCGAACAAGCCGCTGAGCCCGATCGACGCCGAGTTCCTCAAGCTTGTGCTGTCGAAGCAGGGCCAGGAAGTCGTGGTCAAGGACGGCTACATCCCGCTGCCGAAGAAAGTCGTCGACAAGACTCTCAGCGACCTGGGTCTGCAGAACGACTAAACCCAGCAGCGTTCAGGCCTGCAGCGATCGCTGCAAGGCTTGAGTACGACGCCCGCCACGCTTCTTGCGCCGGTGGGCGTTGTCACGTCACCTCGCTGTAATTTTTCTGTCACACAGCTGCATTAAATTAGGCGCCCGACCGGCCATCAAGCCAGGAAACGACTCGCGCCAACGGCGCAGCAGTTTAAGCGGCCTGAGTGGCCAGGAACCTTCGCATGAACGATATCGAGACCATGAGCGCGAATTCCGATGTGCAACGGCTGGATTTCAACACCCCGGCCCTGCAGCGCAAGCGCCGTATCCGCGCGTTAAAAGACAAGCTGGCGCGCTGGTATGTCTCCATTGGCGGCCTCGCCGTGCTTGGCGCCATCACCCTGATTTTCTTCTATCTCGCGCAGGTCGTAGCGCCCATGTTCCAGGGCGCCGAACTGGAGGCGCGTGAAGTGCAGCAGCCGGCCTGGCTGGCCGATGCCGGCGAGCCGCTGTTGCTGGCCGTGGAAGAGCAGAACAAGGTGGCGATGCGTCTGGGCAGCGACGGAGCCGTTCGTTTCTTCAGCGTACCCACTGGCGACCTGCTGCGTACCGTAGAGTTGCCGCTGCCGGCTGGCAGCCAGATCGTCTCGGTCGGCCAGGACACGCCTGGCAATCGCCGCATGGTGCTGGGGCTGAGCAACGGCCAAGTGTTGGTTGCAGAGCACAATTACAAAGTCAGCTACCCGGAAGGCAAGAAGACCATCACGCCGCAGCTGGACTACCCCTTCGGTGAGGAGCCGCTGAGCCTCGACCCGCAAGGGCGTCCGATCGAGAACGCCGCGATCAGCCTAAATGGTTCGACCCTGATGGTTGCCGGCGCCACGAACGGCGAGCTGCATGCGCTGAAAATCGCCGCCACCGAAAACCTGATGACGGGCGAAACCAGCCTGGAGGAGGAGCGCGTTGCGCTGCCTCAACTGTCCGATCCGATCAAGGCGTTGCTCGTCGACCCGCGGCACATGTGGTTGTTCGCGGTGAGCGGCCGGGCGAACGTGGATGTTTTCGATCTGCGTCGTAATCAGCTCAACGGCCGTTACAAGTTGCTGGGCGGCAAAGGCGAAATCACGACCGTCGCCTCGCTGCTTGGCGGCATCTCATTGATGGTTGGCGACTCGACCGGTGGCATTGGTCAGTGGTTCATGGTGCGCAGCGACGACGGTCAGTCCGAGCTGAAAAACGTGCGCAACTTTCAGTTGGACGGCCAGCCGATCACTCAGATTATTCCAGAACAGCGCCGCAAAGGCTTTCTGGCGCTGGACAGCGACGGCACGCTCGGCATTTTCCACAGCACCGCTCACCGTACCCTGCTGACCGAGCAGGTCGCCGAGGGCGCTGCCGTTGCCGCCATGTCGCCTCGCGCCACCCGCTTGCTGGTGGAGTCGGGTGATCAGCTCCAGCGCTTCGTCATCGACAATCCGCACCCGGAGATTTCCTGGAGCGCGCTCTGGGGCAAGGTCTGGTACGAAAGTTACCCTGAGCCGGACTACGTTTGGCAGTCCACGTCGGCTACCGGTGACTTCGAACCCAAGCTGAGTCTTTCACCCCTGGCGTTCGGTACGCTCAAGGCGGCGTTCTACGCGATGCTGCTGGCCGCTCCGCTGGCGATCTGCGCCGCGCTGTATACCGCTTATTTCATGGCGCCGGCGCTACGCCGCAAGGTCAAGCCGGTGATCGAGCTGATGGAGGCGCTGCCAACGGTCATCCTGGGTTTCTTTGCCGGCCTGTTCCTTGCGCCCTACCTGGAAAACCACCTGCCCGGCATCTTCAGCCTGCTGTTGCTGATGCCGGTGGGCATTCTCTTGGCCGGTTGGTTCTGGAGCCGGCTGCCGGAAAACATTCGCCTGAGCGTGCCGGATGGTTGGGAAGCGCTGCTGCTGATACCCGTGATCCTTGCGGTGGGCTGGGGCTCCCTGGCCATCAGCGGATACCTGGAAAACTGGTTCTTCGGTGGTGACATGCGCCTGTGGCTGTCCAACGACATGGGCATTCCGTTCGATCAGCGCAACGCGCTGGTGATTGGTATCGCGATGGGCTTCGCGGTGATCCCGACGATCTACTCGATCGCCGAAGATGCCGTGTTCAGTGTGCCGCGCAGCCTCACGCTAGGCTCACTGGCACTCGGCGCAACGCCCTGGCAGACGCTGACCCGCGTGGTGCTGCTGACCGCCAGCCCAGGCATCTTCTCCGCACTGATGATCGGTATGGGCCGCGCCGTGGGTGAAACCATGATCGTGCTGATGGCCACCGGCAACACGCCGATCATGGAAGCCAACATCTTCGAAGGCATGCGCACCCTGGCGGCCAACGTCGCAGTGGAGATGCCCGAATCGGAAGTGGGCAGCACTCACTATCGCGTGCTGTTTCTCGCCGCGATGGTGCTGCTGATGTTCACCTTCGTGATGAACACCCTGGCCGAGTTGATCCGCCAGCGCCTGCGCCGCAAGTACGCCAGCCTGTAATAAAGAACGCAGCCGGCGACGGCTGCGACAAGTTTTCGACAAAGGTATCGATCCGTGAAAAAGGATTCGCTGAAAACCTGGATCAAGAGCGGCAGCCCCTGGGTCTGGATGAACGCGGGCGCCGTGGCGATCGCCGTGATCATGACACTCGGCCTGCTGGCGGTAATCGCCGTACGCGGCCTCGAGCATTTCTGGCCGGACGACGTGATCGTGGCCGATTACCAAGTGCCGGGATCGCAGCCGCGGGTGATGGCTGGCGAGGTGGTGCAGGCTGAAGAGGTGCCGCGTGCACGTCTGGCGGCCAGTGGCCTGCCGGTGGACGTCGAAGGCGGCGAGTTCATGACCCGTGAGCTGCTCAAGGTCGGTAACCGCGAGGTCTACGGTGCGGACTTTTCCTGGGTTGTCGGCGAGTGGCTGAGCAATCCGCGCAAGCCGGCCGATCTGGTGGCGCTGGAGCGCCGCGAGTGGGGCAACTTCTATGGCGAGCTGTTGAACGTCAAAGAAAGCGGTCAGCCGGTGGCCGAGGGCGATGCCGCATGGCCAGAGCTGCAAAAGCGGATTGACCGCATCGACGACCTGCATGCCGGTATCGCCAAGCTGGAAAAGGTCGACATCGGTCGCATCAACCATGGCCTGGAACGCCTGCGTCTGAAGGCCCGCAAGCTGGAGCTGGACGATAAGCTCGATGCGGCCGCACAGGCCGAACTCGATGCCGAGCGGGCGCAGTGGGACGCCGAATACAAAGCGCTCGAGAGCGAGCTGGTCGCGCTCTACACAGGCTTCAATCGCGACAGCATCACCATGCGCACCATGGACGGTCAGGAAAAGGAGATCAGCCTCGGCAAGATCGTCCGTGCCTACCGCCCGAACGCCATGTCGACGCTCGACAAGCTAGGTTTCTACTCTGCCAAGGTGTGGGAGTTCGTCAGCGACGAACCACGCGAGGCGAACACCGAAGGCGGCATCTTCCCTGCGATTTTCGGCACCGTGCTGATGACCATCATCATGGCGGTGATCGTCACCCCGTTCGGCGTGATCGCTGCGGTCTACCTGCGTGAATATGCCAAGCAAGGTGTGTTGACCCGCATCATCCGCATCGCGGTCAACAACCTCGCCGGGGTTCCCTCGATCGTCTACGGCGTGTTCGGCCTGGGCTTCTTCGTCTACGTCCTGGGTGGTTCGCTTGATCGGATCTTCTACCCCGAAGCCGCACCAGCGCCGGTGTTCGGCACTCCAGGCCTGATGTGGGCATCATTGACCCTGGCGATCCTCACGCTGCCGGTGGTCATCGTGGCCACCGAGGAAGGCCTGGCGCGCATTCCGCGGATCCTCCGTGAAGGCTCGCTGGCGCTGGGTGCGACCAAGTCCGAGACGCTGTGGAAAGTGGTCCTGCCGATGGCCAGCCCGGCGATGATGACCGGCCTGATTCTTGCCGTGGCCCGTGCCGCCGGCGAGGTAGCACCCTTGATGCTGGTCGGGGTGGTCAAGCTGGCGCCGAGCCTGCCGCTCAACGGTAACTACCCCTACCTGCACCTGGATCAGAAGATCATGCACCTGGGCTTTCATATCTATGACGTCGGCTTCCAGAGCCCTAATGTCGAGGCGGCGCGGCCGCTGGTCTATGCAACGGCGCTGCTGCTGGTGCTGGTGATCGCGACGCTGAACCTCTCGGCCGTCGTGCTCCGTAACCATCTGCGCGAAAAATACAAAGCGCTCGACCACTAATAGCCGACAGACCCGCTGGTGGCCCGGCGCTGCAACGATCGCAGCCCGAGCTTCTAGCCTCCAGCGATACGGAGACAACCATGTCACAAGCAAAGACGCATTCCATCGACATCTCGGCGCTGGGTCGCGACAAGCGCGCGCTGAGCCTGGCTAACGAAGCCGTGGCCATCGAAGTGCCTGACCTCAGCCTTTACTACGGCGAGAAGCAGGCGCTGTATAACGTCAGCATGAACATCCCGCGCCAACGTGTGACGGCCTTTATCGGCCCGTCCGGTTGCGGCAAGTCGACTCTGCTGCGCTGCTTCAACCGCATGAATGATCTGGTCGACGGCTGTCGTATCGAAGGCGCCATCAACCTCGATGGCCACAACATCTACCGCAAGGGTGAGGACGTCGCCGACCTGCGTCGTCGCGTCGGCATGGTGTTCCAGAAGCCCAACCCGTTCCCTAAGAGCATCTACGAGAACGTCGTCTACGGCCTGCGCATCCAGGGCATCAAGCAGAAGCGCGTGCTGGATGAGACCGTCGAATGGGCGCTCAAAGGCGCCGCGCTGTGGGAAGAAGTGAAGGACCGCCTGCACGAATCGGCCCTCGGCCTTTCCGGTGGTCAGCAGCAGCGTCTGGTCATCGCCCGGACCATCGCCGTGCAACCTGAAGTGCTGCTGCTGGACGAGCCGAGCTCGGCGCTCGACCCGATTTCCTCGTTGAAAGTCGAAGAGCTGATCTACGAGCTCAAGGCCAAGTACACCATCGTTATCGTCACCCACAACATGCAGCAGGCCGCGCGGGTGTCCGACTACACCGCGTTCATGTACATGGGCAAGCTGATCGAGTACGGCGACACCGATACGCTTTTCACCAATCCCGAAAAGAAGCAGACCGAAGACTACATCACCGGCCGCTACGGTTGATGCCATGGGAAATCTCCTCTGGCTTTGTCGGGCGCGCTTGCCGTACTACTCGTACTGTCAGCGCGCGCCCTCCGCACCAGTGAAGATTTCCCAAGGGCCTCAACGTTAACTCGACAATTTTTCAGGTGCGCTGCGCACCAGAGCCGCCTAGCGGCAGCCTCCTCGGAGCGAAAAGATGATCAGTAAAGACAGCCACACCCAACACATCTCCCAGCAGTTCAACGCCGAGCTGGAAGAGGTGCGCAGTCATCTCCTGGCCATGGGTGGCCTGGTGGAAAAGCAGGTCAACGATGCGGTTACTGCGCTAATCGATGCCGATTCCGGGCTCGCGCAGCAGGTGCGCGATGTGGATGACCAGATCAACCACATGGAGCGCGACATCGACGAAGAGTGCATTCGCATTCTTGCCCGTCGTCAGCCGGCCGCCTCCGACCTGCGCCTGATCATCAGCATTTCCAAGTCGGTCATCGACCTGGAGCGCATCGGTGACGAAGCGACCAAGATCGCCCGTCGTGCCATCGAACTGTGCGAAGACGGCGAGTCGCCACGCGGCTATGTCGAGGTCCGCCACATCGGTGATCAGGTACGTCGGATGGTGCAGGAGTCGCTAGATGCCTTCGCCCGGTTCGACGCCGAGCTGGCGCTGTCGGTGGCGCAGTACGACAAGACGGTCGACCGCGAATACAAGACCGCGCTGCGCGAATTGGTCACCTACATGATGGAAGACCCGCGCTCGATTTCTCGCGTGCTCAGCGTGATCTGGGTGCTGCGCTCGCTGGAACGTATCGGCGACCACGCGCGCAACATTGCTGAAATGGTGATCTACCTGGTGCGCGGCACCGACGTACGTCACCTGGGCCTTACGCGCATGGCCGAGGAAGTGGCCAACACGCGCAGCTGATTCGATTGCTCGACGGCCCTGGCGGGTGGGCTGAAGCCCACCCTACATGGAGTTTGAGCCAGTGGCTGGTTGCGTATCGACTGCAGAAAGAAAGATGGGGCGCGGCGCTCGGCTTCATTCTATCTGTTAGTCCGAACGCCCCGCCGGTAGGGTGGGCTTCAGCCCACCGAGGGCATGCCCGCTGTCGTGTGCTCAGCGGGGCGCCAAGGTCTCGCTCAGGTAATCGATCAGCACCCGCAGCTTGGGTGGCAGGTGCAAATTCTGCCGCCACAGCAGCCAGGCTGCACCCTGATAGGAACCGGTGTAGCGCCATTGCGGCAGCACCTCGCGCAAGCGCCCCTCTGTCAATGCGTGCGCTGCGGTGAATTGCGGCAGCACCGTGATTCCGATATCGCCAAGCGCTGCCTCCAGCCGCGCTTCGCTGTGGTTGCTGATATAGCGACCGCGCACCATCACCACTTCCTGCTGTTCATCGTTGCTGAAATGCCAGCGGTTATCGCCCGCGTTCTCGCCGAGATACATACAGCTGTGGCGCAGCAGCTCCTGTGGGTGTTGCGGCGTGCCGTGCTGTTGCAGGTAGGCCGGGCTGGCGCATAGCAATTGACGGACTGGTCCGAGTGGCTTGCCGGCCAGGCCTTCGGGTGGTTGATCAGTGACCTTCACCAGCACGTCGAAGCCATCCTCGATCAGGTCCGGGCTCTGGTCGCTGATGTGCAGCTGCACGTCGACATCGGCGTAACGGCGCAGGAAATCCGGCATCAGCGGACTGATGACGAACTTTCCATAGGCTTTTGGCACGCTCAGTCGCACCAGCCCGTGGGGCCGGCTCATCAGGCGTTCGCCGATGGCCAGCGCCTGCTCGGCAGCGTCGAGCATCGCCCGACAATGGGCGTAGAACTCACTGCCGGCTTCGTTCAATCGCAGCTGCCGTGTGGTGCGCTCCAGCAGACGCAACGACAACTCCTGCTCCAGCCGCGCGATCTGGCGGCTCACTGCCGATGCGGTGGTGCCGAGCTGCCGGGCTGCCGCGGAAAAGCTGCCAGCCTCCACCACGCGCACGAAAACCGCCATTCCCGGTAACAGCGTTGTCTTGTCATTCGTTCTCATGGCGAACAAGTCCTTTGCTGAATCACTGGATTATCGACCTCAGCGTATCAATGGACAATCGCCTCGATCTGAGAAGAGGGGTGATGGGCATGCACGACTGGCGCGGTGTCACACAACGCAATCTCTGGCTGGCCGATGCCATGCTGCTGGTCGTCGCGATCATCTGGGGCAGCAGCTATGCGGTAGCCAAGCAGGCGCTATGGTTTTATCCGGTGCTGGGATTTCTGGCAATTCGCTTCGGACTGACGTTCATCCTGCTGCTGCCGCAGCTGCGCGGAGAGGGGCGGCGGGCGATTCGTCCGGGCCTGCCGCTGGGGCTGGTCATGCTCGGGATCTTCCTTTGCGAAACCTGGGGCGTGATGCTGACCAGTGCCAGTAACGCTGCCTTTCTCATCAGCCTGTGCGTGGTGTTCACGCCCTTCGTGGAATGGGCGATGTTACGCAAGCGCCCGAGCACTCTGTTGTTTGTGGCTTGTGCCCTGTCGTTGGTCGGCGTCTGGCTGCTGACCGGAGGCATGGCAATCTCGCTCAATTCGGGAGATGGACTGATGCTAGCCGCCGCAGTGTTGCGCGCCGTGCTGGTGTGCCTGACGCGACGGCTGACAGCTGATCAGCAGGTGCCGCCGCTCGCTCTGACGGCGGTGCAAAGCGGGGTCGTGATGTCTGGTTGCCTGCTGCTGGGCCTATCACTGCCGGGTGGCTTGCCGACGTTGCCGCAGAGTCCGGCATTCTGGGCCGCGACCTTGTACCTGGTGGTCTTCGCCACGTTGTTTGCGCTCTATGCACAGAACCTGGCGCTTGGCCGGACCAGCGCGACGCGAGTGTCCCTGCTGATGGGGTCCGAGCCGCTGTTCGGCGCGATTATCGCCGGGCTCTGGCTGGGGGAGCGGTTGACGCTGACGGAATGGTCCGGCGGGCTGCTGATCATGCTGGCGACGCTGGGCACGTTGCGTTTCGGTAGCGTGGCGGCGCCAGTCGTGGGCGAGGGCAAAGCGCAGACCGCCCATCCAGGCGCGTCCGTGAATTAGGGGAAGTGAAACACTTATGCGGTAGCGCTACGGTGGGCTGAAGCCCACCCTACGGCCGAGTGTGGTGTCTTCTCTTCATGTAGGGTGGGCTTCAGCCCACCAGAATCCCAGGGCTCCTCCGCACATCAGGGACTGCCGCAACGGCTTAGCTGCGCTGCAGAGTCCGCACCAGTTCCATCAGTTGCTGCTGCCGTTCGGCCTGCTCCAGCCGCGCACCGGGGTTCAGCGATGACCATTGCGGGTGTGCGCGGCAACGATGCAAGGCCTCGGGCAGCTTGCCTTCGCGCCACGTCTTGTCGTCCGGTGCATCGAGACGGATTGCCTCCATTGCGGCATGCCCACGAGCGGCGAGGGCGACGAGCAGCTGGCGTTGCCGTACAGCGAGCAGGCGCAGCACGGCATCATCGACGGTGAGTTCGCGTTGTCCCTTGAGCTTGCCCAGCAGGCGATTGCCATAGTGTCTTGCCGTTTGCGCTCCGCCGCCAGCAAGCGCTCCCAGCAGTGCGGCCGCGCCCATAGTGATACCGCCAACCATGAGGTCGACCCCAGCACCGGCGGCCGCGCCGGCCGCCATCCCGCCGCCGATCTTGACCCCCAGCTCCTTGAGTGTTTCGGGATTGAACAGGTCATCACCCCAGCGGCCGTCGAGTAGAGGCAAATCGGCAGCCGCCGCATCCTGTGGGCGGAACCCGTATAGCCGCAGTAATGCTTCGACGCAGCGTTGCTCGCTGGAACGCACGGCGTCGTGCAATTCACGGAGGGCGCCGCGCTCCAGGTCTGGCTGCGCCGCAACGCTGCGGCGGCAGGCGGCCACATCGACCAGCAGTTCGGCGATCAACCGGTTACCTTCGCTCAGCCGCGCGGCTGCCTGGGCCTCGTGGTCATCGATCAGCCGCTGCAGTTTGGGCCGCGATTGTTCCAGTAGCAGCGCCAGACTTTCATAAAGTCGGCGCTCGCCATCGATCGGTGGTGCCACGCTGTCGAAGCGCACCAGCGCATGCAGGCCCAGCCGCGCCAGCGCTTCGCGCCATTGCTCTTCGCGGTGTCCGGTTTGCGCGACGAAGTTGAGCACCGGCAACAGCGGCTTGCCACAGCCGGCCAGCACCGCCAGCTCATCCTTGTATTTCGCGAGCACCGGTTCGCGGGCATCGATCACATAGAGCCCGGCATCGCTGGCCAGCAGCTGGCGCAATACCTTGGCCTCCTGTTCGAAGCGCTGGCGCGCCTCGCTGCCGTCGAGGAAACGGGCGGTGCGGGCCGGCCCGTCGAGGCGCTCGCCGGGGCGTTCGATGCGCTCGAGATGATCGAGCAGAGCGATGGCGTCCTCCAGACCGGGCGTGTCGTAGAGCTCCAGTAGCGGTTCGCCGTCGACGGACAGTCGTGCACCTTCGACGTGGCGGGTGGTGCTCGGCCGATGCGAGACCTCGCCAAAGCTGACGTCGCGGGTCAGGGTGCGCAGCAGCGAGGTCTTGCCGACATTGGTGTGTCCGACCAGCGCGAGTTTTAGAGGTGCGCTCATGGGCGTGGTCTTCCGGGCGTTTTGATGAGTCTCGTCTGGTTTTCCGCCACCCTGCGGTTGCAACCTGCGTAATGGTTTGCACGGCAGTGGAGCGAGTGCTCCTCGCCAGGATTGTCTAGCGAAAGCTCCCGATCAGCGAATTTCACCCGCCCTGCGATGGGTGAGCGGATTTGCTCCGCAGGGGTCGCTCCGGTGGCGTAGGGTGGATGGCGCTTTACCCATCCACCTTCGGGCAGGCCGCCATTTCGGTGGATGAAAAGAGCGTCATCCACCCTACGGATAATTCCCATGCAGCTCACGGTCTGGAGCGTGTTGCCCGCGTACTCAATCATGGCCAGTCTCCAACCAAGTCATGGGCGCGCTGCCCGAATGAGGCAGACCGAGGCTATCGAGCGCCTGATGCCAATCATGCAACCGATGGCTATCCAGCGCTTCGCCAGCGGGCGGTTGCAGCAACCAGACACGGCTCTGGGCCGCGCAACGGCTTAGCTCACCGATCAACGCCAGGGTGCCACGGTCCGGCGAGCGACGCGGATCGCAGGCGATGGCCAGGCGTTGCGGTGGGAAGCGGGTCAGCTGCTCGAGCAATCGCCGACGTTGCTCGCGGTCATCCAGCACGCCCGCATCAGCCACGGACGTTGGCAGCTTTGGCGGCCACGCTTGGCTCTGGTCCAGCTCGATGCCGACCAGCACCGCGCCCTCGCTGCCGTCCAGTTGCGCACCGGCATTCGGTGCATGCAACTTTGCCGGCGCCGCGTCAGTGATGCCAAGGTGTTCGCTGGGCGGCTGAAGGCGCTCACGCAGCAGCCGGTAGGCCGGTAGTTGCAGGTCGAGCCGCAGCTGTGCCCGTCCACGTCGCCAACGCCACAGGCAGAGCAATGCCAGCAGCAGGCGCGGCAGCAGGCCATAGATCAGCACCACGCCAACCAGCCAGCCCGCCCAGCTTTGACGCGCGCTTTCTACACCGTTGGCCAGATCACCGCTGGCGCGGATCTGTTCGATGTCCGGCACGCTGAAACCCAGCAGCGACGGCAGCACGCCGAGCGCCTGCGTCAGACCGACGAATGCGCCTTCGCCAAGGATGGTGGTTTCCCAGACAAAGCCGTAACGCCGCGTGGCGAGCAGCGCGAGCAGCGTTACCAGGGCGCTGCTCATGGCAACCAGCCATAAGCCGTGCACGCCAAGCCCCAAGAGCCAACGCCCGAGCCGTCGCTGTTCCAGCACCGTCAGCAGGGCCGGCGCCAACTGCACCGCGCGGGCGTCGCGGGCCAGTTTTTCGCTGAGCCAGAGCCACAACCGACCCAATGCACCGCCAGCGTCGCCCGCGAAGAGAAAGCCCAGCAACCAGCCCAGCAGCGTCAGTAGATTCAGGCCGAGCAGGCTGCCCAGTGCCCAGAACACATTGACCGGCCGTATTCCGTCGCCCAGCGCCGCAAGCGCCAATCCGGCCCCGGTAACCAACGCCAGTAGCATCAGCGCATACCCGGCCAGCCGCGCGCCCTGCCGCCAATGATGCAGCGCGTCGACCAGTCCGTCGCGGCGCGCCAGCCACAGCGCCCGGTGCTCGATCAGGTCTGGCAGTGCCCCACCTTGCGCACGGGCTTGCCGGTTGGCCTCGGCATCATCGAGCGGGCCGGCATGTTCTTCCCGCAGGCGCACGGCTTCGGTCAGCCAGAGGCGGTCGAGGGGATTCGGTGAGGCTGGGAGAGGTGCAGGCACACGGTTTCTCGTAGAAGGGCTCGGCCCTGAGGATAACCGTTGCCGGTCACAAGGGTGAAATGGTCAACGAGCCCGGATTCGCTCCTGCCAATAACGCCGAACGGCGAAGAAAAGCGACAAGCCGGTGAGCACGATGAAGATCCAGGTAATCGGCCCGCGGAAGAAGATCATCGGGTCGCCGCGGCCGATCAACAGCGTGCGCCTGAGGTTGTCCTCGAACATTGGCCCGAGGATAAAGCCTAGAAGAAAGGGCGCTGTCGCGAACCCGGTACGGTTGAACAGATAGCCAATCACGCCGAAGAGCAGCATCAGGCCGATGTCGAACAGGCTGTTGTTCACCGCAAAGGCACCGTAAACGCAGAACATCAGCACGATGGGCAGCAGGATGGCCTTGGGGATCTCGGCGATCAGTGAGAAATAATTGATCACGCCGTGACCGACGAACAGCAGCACCGCCGAGCTCAGCATGATCCCGCAAAACAACGCGTAGACCAGCGTCAGGTTTTCCTGAAACAGCACCGGGCCGGGCGTCAGCCCATGGATCATGAAAGCGCCGAGGATGATCGCAGTGATGACATCGCCCGGGATGCCTAGCGACAGCAGCGGAATGAGGGTTGCGCCGGCCACGCCATTGTTGCCTGACTCGGCCGCGGCGACGCCTTCGAGTTCGCCTTTGCCGAAGTTCGCCCGGTTGGCCGAGCGCCGTTTGGCTTCGCTATAGGAGATAAAAGACGCCGCGGTGGCGCCGGCGCCTGGAATGGCGCCGATGATCACGCCGATGAAGGAGCCGCGCACGATGGTGACCAGGCTGGACTTGAGTTCGGCAAGCGTCAGGCCAGCCCCGCTGGAGGCAGCGCGGAGATGCGGGCCGGCCTTCTTCAGATAGAAATCGATCACTTCGGGGATAGCGAACAGGCCGATCAGTAACGGCACGAAAGAGACCCGGTCCATCAGGTTGTAGTTATCGAACGTCAGGCGTTGGCTGCCGTACACCGCATCCATGCCGATCATGGACACGATGACGCCGAAGCTGGCCGCGATCAGACCCTTGACCGGCGAGTCGCCTGCGATGGAGACGATGATGGTCAGCGAAAAGCAGATCAGCCAAAAGAACTCTGGCGGCCCGAAATTAAGCGCGACCTTGGCCAGGTAGGAGGCGAACAGGATCAGCGCCAGGTTCGATAACACATCGGCGATGCATGACGAGTAGAGCGCCATCTGCAGCGCCTTCTTCGCCTTGCCCTGCTGCGTCAACGGATAGCCGTCGAGCAACGTGCAGGCGGCGGCCGGCGAACCGGGCGTGTGGATCAGAATGGCGGTGATCGAACCGCCGTACATGCCGCCCTTGTAGATGCCCACTAGCAGCAGGATCGCCGTCACCGGCTCCAGCGAAAAGGTGAAAGGCAGGGCTAGCGCAACGGCCATGGTCGCGGTAAGGCCAGGAATCGCGCCGATGACCACCCCAATCAACACGCCGATGAAGATGGCGATGAAATTGTCAACGCTGAGAAACAAGTCCAGGACTTCGGAAAAACCTTCCATTCGGTTACTCGCGTAAGGGCGCTGTCAGTTCCATAGCGTGCCGGAGGGCAGCGGGACATTCAGTACGTGGATGAACAGCAGGCTTACCAGCCACGGCAATGCGATCGCCAGCAGATACAGCCAGGGCTTGCGAACCGGATGAGCGGCAAACAGCAGCAGCGTGCCGAGAATACCGGCGACGATGGCGCCGAGCAGATCGAACAGCAGCCAATAGGCGCCCAGCCCGGCGAGCATCAGCAGCCAGCGCCGGGCCGGCGCACGCTCGGATTCGACGGCTGCGGTCCGGGCCGGCGGTCGCAAACAGCCTTCAACGATCAATGCCAGCGACAACGCCGCGATCAGCCAGCCCGCCACGCTGGGCAGCCAGCGTGGCGACTGCATGGGGTTGTCGACCATGGGGGCTTCGTCGATATGGTTCGGCACCAGGTAGAACAGAAACACCAGCGCCGCGATCAACCAGAACACGCCCAGCCATGTGTTGAGATTGGCCCAGGGCGGGCGGCTCACCGCAGCATCGGTGGTCATCACGGGCCTCCGATCAGTTCAGCTCGGCCTGACCAGCTACACGCTGCCAGCGCTGAACGTCCTCGGCGACGTAGTCACGGAAATCATCGCCTTCCTCGGACGCCGGCTCGCCACCGATCTGTGCGGCGAAATCCTTGAAGCCCTGATCGTCCATGACTTTGTCCAGTGCGGTCTGCAGCGTCTGGACAGCCTGGTCGGACATTTGATCATCGGCGATCAGCCCGAACCAGGCGGTCGTGACGAATTCGCCCAGGCCCAGGTCCGCGCCGATTTTGGACAGCGGCTCGACATCCGGAAGGTAGGGGGATGCCTCCTTCGAGGTGACGGCCAGGGCCTTGAGCTTGCCGGACTGGATGTGCGAGAGCACGGTCGGCATGTTTTCGAAGGAGACGTCTACGTCGCCGCTGAGCAACGCAGGCAGTGCCTCACCGCTACCACGGAAGGGCACGTGGGTCATCTGGGTGCCGGTCATGGTCTTGAACAACTCGCCGGACATGTGGATCGAGCTGCCAATGCCGGCGGAGCTGAAGGTCATCTCTTTGGTCTTGGCCGCCTCGATGAATTCTTCTACCGAGTTGTACGGGCTGTCAGCCGGAACCACCATCACGTTGGGGATTTCGATGATGTTGCGGATGAATTTGAAGTCTTTCACTGGCTCGTAAGGCAACTTCTTGTAGATCACCGGACCGATGGTATGCCCGGGAGACGCCATCAGAATGGTGTGGTCGGCGCCCCGCCCGCCGCGGGCCAGTTGTCCGGTGGCCATAGTCGAGCCAGCGCCCGGACGGTTTTCCACGACGACCGTGCCGATCTGTTGCTGCAGCAGGTCGGCAACCTTGCGCGACAGGACGTCCGTGGTCCCGCCCGGTGCATAGGGCACCACCAGACGGACGGTGTCGGTCGGCCATTCGGCGGCCTGGGCCAGCGAGGCGAGGGGGAGCGTGGCGGCCAGGAGGAACAGGCTCAGGGTGCGCTTCATAGTCAGGGGCATGGTGGTGTTCTCTTCTTGTAGTTGTTGTAAGACTGCGCGGGTGGCGATCAGGCGACGCTGTCACCTTAAAAGGATCGAACCCTGACGGGAGTCCGATGAACGCAAAACGGTTCGGTAATCGCACAGATGTTTGCAGGTCATCTGTTGTGGTTTCGACCCGCTTGCGCCAGTTTCGACTCCACTGCCCGTTCAGATTAGAAGGAGAGTCGATGAGCGTTCTGCAAGGCATCAAGGTACTGGATCTGACACGCATCCTCGCCGGGCCCTGGTCGACCATGGCCCTGGCGGACCTCGGCGCCGAGGTGTGGAAGATCGAAAGCCTGGAGGGTGATGACACCCGCAGCTGGATGCCGCCGGCCAAGGCCGGCATCTCCACCTACTACCTCAGCGCCAATCGCAACAAGCAGAGCCTGGCGGTGGACTTGCGTAAACCCGAGGGGCGTCAGCTGATCCTTGATCTGGCCGCGCAGGCCGACGTCGTGGTCGAAAACTTCCTGCCGGCGAGCCTCAAGCGCCTCGGGTTGGATTACGAAACGCTGGCAGCGGTCAATCCTCGGCTCATCCATTGCTCGATTACCGGATACGGGCGCGGCAACCCGATGGAAAACCGGCCTGGCTACGACTTCATCATCCAGGCCGAAAGCGGCTTCATGTCGATCACGGGCGATAAGGAGGGCGAGCCCATGCGCCTGGGCGTGGCTTTCATCGATCTGGTCACCGGCATGAATGCGGTTCAGGGCATCCTGGCGGCGCTGTTCGAGCGCGAGAAGTCCGGGCTCGGTCAGTCGGTGGATATCGCGCTATCCGACAGTGCGCTGCACTTTTTGGCCAATGTCGCGTCCGGCTACCTCAACACGGGTAAGGTGCCGCAACGCTACGGCAATGCCCACGCCAGCATCGTGCCCTACCAGCTGTTCAACACCGCCGATGGCAGCGTCGCCTTGGCCGTGGGCAACGACGAGCAGTATCGCCGCCTGTGTCTGGACGTGCTCAAGCGTCCGGAGCTGTACAGCGACCCGCGCTTCACCCAGAACAAGGGCCGCACCGAGAACCGTGAGGTGTTGCTCCCGATACTTCAGGACGCCTTTGCGGGTTGGAACAACGAGGCGTTGATCGGTGCATTGCGCGCGCAGGCGATTCCGGTCGGTGAAGTGAAGGATGTCGCTCAGGCGCTGGAGTCGGAAACGGCAGGCTATCGCGAACTCGTCATCAGCGCCGAGCATCCGGTCGCCGGGGAGGTGCGCATGGTGCGCAGCCCGCTGCGCTTCTCGCGTACGCCAACGGTTGTCGCCAAGGCGCCGCCGCTGCACGGTCAGCACACCGATAGCGTGCTCACCCGTGTGCTCGGCAAAAGCGAGGCGGAACTGGCCGAGCTGCATCAAGCGGGCGTGATCGGCTGACTCGCTCGCTCAGCGCCGATCACTTGGCATGACAACCCGGACGTAGGAGTGCCCGGCCATCCTGGCCGGGCGGGGTAGCGCTGGGTATTACTGCCCGCGCACTTTTACCGCGATATCCGGCTGATCGATGAACAGCCCGTCGATGCCAGCGTCGAGGAAGGCCTGTATGTCAGCTTCGATATTGCCGCGCTCGGTTGGGGAGTCGCCTTTGCGCAGATTGGCCGGAAGGAACACGTTCTCGGCGCGGAAGGTGTACGGGTGCACCTTCAGGCCAGCGGCGTGGGCGTTCGGCACGAAGTCGGTGGGCTGGCCGAGATTGCCGTTGGCGTCACGCGGAATGATGTAGCTCTTTTCCGGGCCGACGCCCGCGGCGTAGCGCGAGATGGCCTTCAGGCCTTCTGCGGTTGCCATCTGCGCGTAGGTCAGTTTGCTGCCGCGTACTTTCTGATCGTAGGGCTGTCCACCGCCAAACAGCTGGACTAGGCGCAGCTGCGTCAAGCCGCTGAGGGTTTTGAGGTTTTCCACTTCGAAGGACTGGATGTAGACCGGCGCGCTGCGGCCTGCATAGCCGTTGCGGTGGAGGACGCGCACCAGTGGTTTTTCCATAGCCAGGCCAAGCTTCTGGAAGTGCGTCGGGTGCTTGGTTTCTGGGTACAGACCGATGCGGCGGCGCTCGCTCAGCTGCATGGTTTTCACCAGATCGATGATCTCCTGCAGCGTCGGGATTTCCAGGCTGCCGTCGAGCCGCGCGTTACCGGGACGGATCGTCGGGATGCGCTCGATGGCGCGCAGGGTTTTCAGCTCGGCCAGGGTGAAGTCCTCGCTGAACCAGCCGGTGAGCTTCACACCGTCAACCATTTGCGTGCGCTTGCGGTCGGCGAATTCGGGGTGCTGTGACACATCGGTGGTCAACCCCAACTCGTTGTCGTGACGGGCGACCAGCTCGCCGTCGCGGGTCATGACGAGGTCCGGCTCGACATAGTCGGCGCCCTGCAGAATGGCCAGCGCGTAAGAGGCAAGGGTGTGCTCGGGCACGTAGCCACTGGCGCCGCGGTGGGCAATGACCAGCGGATGGGGCTCGTCGCGGCCGTTCTTGGCAGCGACCGAGGCGTCGGGCGTGGCGGCAAACGCGGCGATCGGCAGCAGCAGGCTGCAGGCGGCAAACAGGTGGCGCAAGGTAGGGCGGCTGTGGCGGGCCATTGTGGGCGTCTCCGTGGAAGGGGAGCGGTAAGCCTGAAGCGTGACAATGACGATAGCTTGACGCTTTGGTAAAGCGAAGATGACCGTTCGATGTTGTTGACGTGTATCTGACGGCGCTGACTGCTCCGCGGGCGCTCTGTTATTCTCGCCGCCATGAATCAGACCTCACTTCCCCTCGCTATGATCGCGGCCATGGCGGACAACCGCGTCATCGGCCTCGACAACACGATGCCTTGGCACCTGCCGGCCGACCTCAAACACTTCAAGGCGATGACCCTTGGCAAGCCGATCATCATGGGGCGCAAGACCTGGGATTCCCTTGGCCGCCCATTGCCGGGTCGGCTGAATCTGGTGGTCAGCCGCCAGCAGGACCTTCAGCTCGACGGTGCCGAAACCTTTACTACGCTCGACGCTGCGCTGGTTCGCGCGGAGCAGTGGGCGCGCGAGCAGGGTGTCGAGGAGCTGATGCTGATTGGCGGCGCGCAACTCTACGCCCAGGCATTGGGGCAGGCTCAGCGCCTGTACCTCACCCGAATCGATGCGGCCCCTGAAGGTGACGCCTTTTTCCCCGCCTTCGAAGAAGCCGAATGGCAGCGTACCGAGAGCCAGTCACATCCGGCCGAGGGCGAGGCGCCCGGCTATCGCTTCGAGACCTGGCAGCGTCGCTGACCCGAGGCATCCCCAGACTTCCTTGACTGACGCCAAGTCCTCGCCTGGCGTCAGCTTCTATGCTTTCCCTCCGCTTCTCACGAGACACCTTTCATGCAGAACGACAAACAGGGCGCAGTGCAACGTGGCGCAGTGCAACGTGGTGTAGCGGACGCGGACGTCAACCAGCGTGACGCTGAACGCGAGGACGCGGAGCAGGCGGAAACCATCGCCGCGATCTTCGTCCGCCATCCGCTCTGGGAGGATGCGCTGGCGCTAC
Source organism: Pseudomonas sp. NPDC077451 (assembly GCF_044543345.1). Taxonomy (NCBI): domain Bacteria; kingdom Pseudomonadati; phylum Pseudomonadota; class Gammaproteobacteria; order Pseudomonadales; family Pseudomonadaceae; genus Pseudomonas; species Pseudomonas sp. NPDC077451. The sequence continues at coordinate 102,205 of NZ_JBITVX010000008.1, forward strand.
TGCTGGGCACCGCGATGGTGGCGTTGGGCATTGCCTTCTACAGCCATGCCGGGCTCTTGACTGGCGGCACGGTCGGTCTGGCCTTTCTGCTCAAGTATTTCGCCGGCTGGCCCTTCGGTCTGGTGTTCTTCACCCTCAATATCCCGTTCTACCTGTTGGCGATCTGGCGCATGGGCTGGAGCTTTACGCTGCGCACCGTCATTGCGGTGGGTCTGGTGTCGCTGCTGGCCGAACTGACACCGAACTGGATTCGCTTTGCCGAGCTGAACATCTATTACGCCGCGTTGTTCGGCGGCTTCGCCATGGGCGTCGGGCTGCTGATGCTGTTCCGCCACCGCGCCAGCCTCGGGGGCGTGAACATCCTTGCGCTGTTCCTGCAGGAGCGGTTCGGCGTGCGTGCTGGGACCTTTCAGATGGGCATCGATGCGCTGATCGTGCTGGCGGCGGTGTTCATCGTGCCGCTGGATAAGGTTGCGCTCTCGGTGCTGGGTGCGGTGGCACTGAATCTGGTGCTGGCAATCAATCACCGCAGCGATCGCTATATGGGCGTCAGCTGAGCGATTAACCCAGCGTCACTAGCTGCGCACGCGGCTGGCCGTCCTCGATGTCCAGCAGGGCCAGGCTGATCGGCAGTGTGAAGCGGCGACGCCCGGCGCTCCCCGGGTTGAGGTAGAGCACGCCGTTGATCTGCTCGATCTTGGGCTGGTGCGAATGCCCGGCGATGACCACGTCGACCCGCTCGGCGACCGGGTCGATCCCCATCGTCTTGACGTCATGGGTGACGTGGATGCGCAGCCCGCCGATTTCCATATTCAGGTGCTCCGGAACCGCTGTAGCCCAATCACCGCTGTCGACGTTGCCACGAATGACGTCCAGTGGCGCGAGCTCACGCAACCTGTCCAGCACCTCTGGTTTGCCGATGTCACCGGCATGGATGATGCGCTCGCAACCCTGCAGCGCAGCGATGGCTTCAGGGCGCAGCAGGCCATGGGTGTCGGAGATGACGCCTATGCGCATGGTGGCTCCCTTTTTCATGAGTGTATGGATGTTGGGCAAGCGAGGCTTGGCCGCGGTTCGATCTTGCGGCAGTCTGGCGCTCGCTTAATTGCAGGGGAGCGGGAATGGAACAGGTCGATTGCGTGGTCATCGGTGCTGGCGTGGTGGGGCTGGCGGTCGCGCGGGCACTGGCCCAGGCCGGACGCGAGGTCCTGATACTGGAAGCCGAAGCCGCCATCGGCACGGGCACCAGTTCGCGTAACAGCGAGGTCATTCATGCCGGCATCTATTATCCGCAGGGCTCGTTGAAGGCGCGGCTGTGCGTGGCCGGGCGCGATGCGCTGTATGCGTTCTGTGACAGTCACGGCGTCCCTTACCGAAGCTGCGGCAAGCTGATCGTCGCCACCAACGCATCCCAATTGGCGGGGCTCGATGCGCTACAGGCTCATGCCCTGGCCAACGGCGTCGACGATTTGCGCAGACTCCATGCGGACGAGGTGAAGACGCTGGAGCCGCAGCTCAATGCCGTGGCTGGATTGCTCTCGCCGAGCACTGGAATCGTCGACAGTCACGCATTGATGCTGGCGCTGCAAGGCGATGCTGAAGCCGCGGGCGCGCTGTTGGCGCTGCATGCACCGGTCACGGCAATGGCGGTGATGGACGCGGGGTTGCGCGTCGAAGTCGGCGGCGACGCGGCCATGACGCTGCTTGCCGCCAGCGTCATCAACTGCGCCGGTCATGCCGCGCCTGAGATCGCCGCGCGCACGGCGGGGCTTGCCGCCGAATCGGTGCCGGCGCGCTACTTCGCCAAGGGCAGCTATTTCAGCCTGGCGTCTGCAACGCCTTTCCACCATCTGGTCTATCCGTTGCCCGAACCTGGCGGGCTGGGCGTGCACCTGACCCTGGATCTCGGTGGTCAGGCGCGTTTCGGCCCGGACGTTGAGTGGGTTGACGGCCTCGATTACACGATGGATGAAAGCCGCGCGGATCGTTTCTACGCCACGATCCGCCGTTACTGGCCGGGATTGCCCGATGGTGCGTTGCAACCGGCGTACACCGGCATTCGCCCGAAGATCAGTGGACCCGGCGAACCGGCTGCGGATTTCCGTATCGACGGGCCTGCCGAGCATGGCGTTGCGGGGCTGGTGAACCTGTTCGGCATCGAATCGCCCGGGCTTACCGCGGCCCTGGCGATCGCCGATGAGGTCTGCCAGCGCCTCGCTCAGGAGGCGCGTACCAGTTGATCAGACCGGGTCTTGTTCTGTTGCCGGCGACTCGGGTAGGAACCAGTTCATCACCAGGGCGCAAATGCCGCCGGTTGCAACCCCGGATTCCAGCACGTTGCGCAGCTCGCCCGGCAGGTTTGCCAGGAACTCCGGCACCTGAGAAAAGCCCAGGCCCAGCGCCAGCGAGACCGAGATGATCAGCAGCGCGCGGCGATCCAGCTGGATGCCCGCGAGAATGTTGATGCCCGCAGCCGCCACCGCACCGAACATCACGATCGCGGCGCCGCCCAGTACGGGCTCGGGCACGGCCTGCAGCACGCCTGCGACGGCTGGGAACAGCCCGAGAATCACCAGCATCACGGCGATCCACATGCCGACGTAGCGGCTGGCGATGCCGGTGAGCTGGATGATGCCGTTGTTCTGCGCGAACACCGAGCTTGGGAAGGTATTGAAGAAACCCGCCAGCAGCGAGTTGGCACCGTTGACCAGCACGCCACCCTTGATGCGCTGCATCCACAGCGGACCTTCCACCGGCTGGCGTGAAAGTTTGCTGGTGGCGGTGATGTCACCGATGGCTTCGAGCGAGGTGACCAGATAGATCACCACCATCGGAATGAACAGGCTCCAGGAGAAGCCTAGGCCGAAGTGCAATGGCATCGGCACCTCGAACAGCTCGGCTTCGCGCATGCCGGTGAAATCCAGGCGGCCCAGATAAGCGGACAGCGCATAACCGATGCCCAGCGCGATGATGATGGCGCAGCTGCGCATCCACTGGACCGGCAGCCGGTTGAGCACGACGATGGCGGCCAGCACCACGCCTGAGAGCAGCAGGTTCTCGCGGCTGGCGAAGGTGCCATCGCCCATGGCCGCGTAGCCACCGCCCATGCTGATCAGCCCGACTTTGATCAGCGTCAGGCCGATCATCAGCACCACGATGCCGGTCACCAGTGGTGTGATCAGCCGCTTGATGAACGGCAGCACGCGTGAGACGCCCATTTCGATAAAGGATCCGGCAATCACCACGCCGAAAATCGCTGCCATCACAGCTTCGACCGGCGTGCCCTGCTTGACCATCAACACGCCGCCAGCTATCAGCGGGCCAACGAAGTTGAAGCTGGTGCCTTGCACGATCAACAGTCCCGCACCGAGCGGGCCAAAGCGTTTGCACTGGACGAAGGTGGCGATGCCGGAAATCACCAGCGACATGGAGACGATGATGTTGGTGTCACGGGGCGATACACCGATCGCCTGACAGATCAGCAGACCAGGCGTAACGATCGGCACGATGATCGCCAGCAGATGCTGCAGCGCGGCGAGAAAGGCGATCCAGGGGCGGGGCCGATCGTCGAGGCCGTAGACCAGATCGTTACGAGGCTCTTCGGGGGAGGACTTCAGCGCGCTCATGGCATGCTCCAAAAAAGAGCGCGATTCTACGTGGCGACGTCGACGGAGCACAGCTGAACCCGTCGACTGATGCAGCAGGCCTGATCGCGAGCAAGCACGTTCCTACGAAAAGCGGGACGGCCAGTGGCTGACGGCTGAATTACCTGCCAGCCTCACGGGCGCAGCGCGGTATGTTGAGATTCTGACGTTCCAACCGCATAACCTGCGCCTGATCGCGCTGTCACGACTTCCTGAAGGAACAACCATGCAACCAGCAAGTGAGCATCGACCCCTGATGGTTTATCTGGCGGTGGGTCTGTTGCAGGGCCTGACGCTATGGATGGCCAGCGAGAGCTGGCCGCACGGGTCTGTCTGGCGGTCCCTCTGTTCGGCCCTGATTGTGTTGGTCGTGGTGGGGGGCTGGCAGCTGCAGATGCTATGGGGGCAGTTGTGCGAGGCGGATCGCTGGAAGCTGCTGCTCCCGGCGATTCTTTTGCCCGCGACGCTGGCGGCGTGGCTTGGGGTTCAGTTCGACCAGCCGCGCTGGTACTACTTCGATGAAACGACCGGCACGCTTCTGCTGTGGAGTCATCTGGCACTGGCTTACATCCTCACACCCTTCATCCAGGCTCGTGACCCTGCGCATCGCTGGCGCTTCGACTACAGCGCGCTCTACCGTCACGCCTGGAACAACGGTTTGCTGCTGTTCATGGCGCTCGTGATGCTCGGGGTGTTCTGGCTGTTGATCTGGCTCTGGGCGGGCCTGTTTAGCATGCTTGGGGTCGATCAGTTCAAGCGGCTCTTCAATTCGTCCGGCTTCGTCTGGGTCGCCAGCGCGACTGTTGTCGCTGCTGGGCTGCGCATTGGGCAGGAACGTGGCCAGGTCATCGATGCGTTGCGCAACGTGCTGCAGGCCATGTGTCGTTTTCTGCTGCCGTTGACGGTGGTGATCCTGCTGCTGTTCGTGGTCTTCCTGCCTTTCACCGGCCTTGCTCCGCTCTGGGCGACACGCCACGCGACGCCGATCTTGCTGGCATTGGTGTTCGCGCATATCGCACTGCTCAACGGGGTGGTGCAGGACGGGCTGCAGAGGTCCCACTACCCGCGACCCTTACGGTTGCTGGCGGATGCCAGTTCGCTGTGCCTGCCGTTACTGGCTGGCCTCGCGATGCATGCGTTGTGGCTGCGGATCGACCAGTACGGGCTGACGCCGGATCGCGTGTTGGCTGCGCTCCTGGCGCTCGTAGCAATGGTGCACGGCCTGGCACTGGTGAGAGCAGTGATCCGGCGTGATGCCGCCTGGCTGAGCGGGCTCCGACAGAGCAACCCGCCTCTGGCACTGTTCGCCGCCTGCCTGTTGGTGCTCATGCATGTGCCGGCGCTGAGCCCGCTGCAACTGAGCGCGGCCAGTCAGTATCAGCGTTTGCTGAGTGACGAAGTGCCAGTCGAACGAACCGACATGGGCGCGCTTCGCTTTCAGCTGGGCGAGCCGGGACGGCGATACCTGCAAGCGCTGCGTCAGCAACTAGACGAGCCTTGGGAAGACGAGGCTAGGCGCACGGGTCTGCAAGCCGATCTGCAACGGCTTGATAAGGCTGACCACTATTGGGCGTGGAAACGCGAGCAGGAGGTCGCGACCGCGCCGCCAGTGCCCTGGATTGGCGAACCTGTAACGGATGAAGATGGCTCATTGGCACGTGCCGTCAGCAATCAGGGATGCTTAGCAGAGTGCCGGTTGTTTGCGGTGGATCTGGACCGGGACGGCCAATCCGAAGTGCTGCTGCTTCGCGGTGAACCCAGGGTTGTTCCAGTTCTGGGGCGTGGCGCGGCAGGAGGGTGGCATTGGCTCGGCCAGCTGCGCGTCACCGCAGGCGCGCTGCCGGACGGCGAGGCGCTTGATGGGCTTCTGGAGCGTGGTGAATTTGAATTGGTCGCGCCCCGATTCAGTGCAATCGAGATCGATGGTGCTCGCCTGGAACCGGCCATCGGCGAACCATGAAAAAGCCCGGCGGGAAGCCGGGCTCTTTCTTCGACGCTGATCAGCCGTCCAGCATCGCCTTGTTGCGCACCGCGCCCTTGTCGGCGCTGGTGGCGAGCAGGGCGTAGGCCTTGAGCGCTGTTGTCACCTTGCGCGGGCGTGGAGCGGCAGGCTTCCAGCCTTTCTTGTCCTGCTCGATGCGACGGTGGGACAGTTCTTCATCGCTGACCTGCAGCTGGATGCTGCGGTTGGGGATGTCGATCAGCACCTTGTCACCGTCACGTACCAGGCCGATGGCGCCGCCCGCAGCGGCTTCTGGCGAAGCGTGGCCGATGGACAGACCCGAGGTGCCACCGGAGAAGCGGCCGTCGGTGAGCAGGGCGCAGTCCTTGCCCAGTCCCTTGGACTTCAGGTACGAGGTCGGGTAGAGCATTTCCTGCATGCCCGGTCCGCCTTTCGGGCCTTCGTAGCGAATGATGACGATGTCGCCGGCCTTTACTTCGTCATTGAGGATGCCCTTCACGGCGCTGTCCTGGCTTTCGAAGATCTTGGCGGTGCCTTCGAAGACATGGATGGATTCATCCACGCCCGCGGTCTTCACCACGCAGCCATCCAGGGCGATGTTGCCGTAGAGCACAGCGAGGCCACCTTCCTGCGAATAGGCGTGCTCGACGCTGCGGATGCAGCCTTCGGCGCGGTCCAGATCCAGGGTGTCCCAACGGGTCGACTGGCTGAACGCCGTCTGCGTTGGGATACCGCCCGGGCCTGCCTTGAAGAAGGTGTGTACCGCTTCGTCCTGGGTCTGGGTGATGTCCCATTTAGCGATGCCTTCAGCCAGCGTTCGGCTGTGCACGGTGGGCACATCGGTGTGCAGCAGGCCGCCACGGGCCAGCTCGCCGAGAATGGAGAAAATGCCGCCGGCGCGGTGCACGTCTTCCATGTGGTACTTCTGGATGTTCGGCGCAACCTTGCACAGCTGCGGCACTTTGCGTGACAGCGCATCGATGGCGCGCAGGTCGAAGTCCACCTCGGCTTCTTGAGCCGCAGCCAGCAGGTGCAGGATGGTGTTGGTAGAGCCACCCATGGCGATATCCAGGGTCATGGCATTTTCAAAGGCGCGACGGTTGGCGATGTTGCGCGGCAGAACGGATTCGTCGCCCTCGCCGTAATATCGCTGGCACAGCTCTACGATGGTGCGCCCGGCGCGCAGGAACAGCTGCTCGCGGTCGCTGTGCGTGGCGAGTGTCGAGCCGTTGCCGGGCAGGGCTAGCCCTAAGGCTTCGGCCAGGCAGTTCATCGAGTTTGCAGTGAACATGCCGGAGCAGCTGCCACAGGTCGGGCAGGCGCTGCGCTCGTATTCGGCGACCTTCTCGTCCGAGGCGCTTTCATCGGCAGCGATGACCATGGCGTCGACAAGGTCCAGGCCGTGACTGGCCAGCTTGGTCTTGCCGGCTTCCATCGGGCCGCCGGAAACGAACACCACCGGGATGTTCAAGCGCAGGGCGGCCATCAGCATGCCGGGGGTGATCTTGTCGCAGTTGGAGATGCAGACGATGGCGTCGGCGCAATGCGCGTTGACCATGTACTCCACCGAGTCGGCAATGATTTCGCGCGAGGGCAGCGAATAGAGCATGCCGTCGTGGCCCATGGCGATGCCGTCGTCGACCGCGATGGTGTTGAATTCCTTGGCGACGCCGCCGTGCTTTTCAATCTCACGGGCGACCAGCTGGCCCAGGTCCTTCAGGTGCACGTGACCGGGCACGAACTGGGTGAAGGAGTTGGAGATGGCGATAATCGGCTTCTTGAAGTCTTCGTCCTTCATGCCGGTGGCACGCCACAGCGCGCGGGCACCGGCCATGTTGCGGCCGTGCGTGGAAGTTTTCGAGCGGTAATCGGGCATGACGGTTCCTGCGGCTAATCAGCGGTTCGAATAGTGCTTATGGTGAGCGTCACCTGTGCCGCGTGCAACGGCAGGTGACCGTGCGTGCGGAGGGGCCGGATCGAGGCGGGGTATCGCTCGGGCGGCCTGGGCTCATGGCCCGCCGGGGGATAATGGCGAGGAATGCGCCGATTCTACGCCCGTTCCCTCTGGCGAGCCAAACGGCACGATTACCGGCGCTCATCCTACGGTGAGTCAGGCGCATCAACACCGAAGCTAATGATGAATTATTCAGCCGGGGCGAAGCGCGGCCGTTCGTCCGCTGCAAGGGCGCATCAGGTGGCGTGGTGGTTTCAGCTGGCTAGGGTTGATTCGGGCCAACTGGCCACCCGCTCTGCCGATGGTTACGCGGGAAACATAGGAGGTGCAGTGCGTTCGACTCACATCGCGAGCTGGTGCGAACGTCCATACACATGATCAGAACAACAAGAGGAAACACACATGCTGGACATCAAACTTAGCGGCATTGCCGCTGCGCTGGGCCTTGCGATCTGCGGGTCTGCCTTGGCTGCGCCGCTGCCGGATACGCCCGGCGCGCCCTTTCCTGCGGTATCGAACTTCGAGCGCTCCGGCCCCTATGCCACAACCAGTCGCAGCGAAGGCCCGAACTGCCGCGTCTACCGTCCCAGTAGCTTGGGGCAGAACGGCGTCCGGCATCCGGTGATTCTCTGGGGTAACGGTACCGGGACAGGGCCGACCGCGTATTCGGGACTGTTATCGCACTGGGCCAGCCATGGATTCGTTGTCGCAGCGGCGGAGACGTCCAACGCCGGGACTGGACGGGACATGCTGGCCTGCCTCGACTATCTGGTACAAGAAAGCAATCGCACCTATGGCACTTACGTTGGCGTGCTCAACACCGGTCGGGTCGGCACGTCAGGTCATTCCCAGGGCGGCGGTGGATCGATCATGGCTGGGCAGGATGATCGGGTAAGCGTGACCGCGCCCATCCAGCCCTACACCATCGGGCTGGGTCATGACCCGTCTTCCCAGCGAAATCAGAAGGGACCGATGTTCCTGATGTCAGGCGGGGGCGACACCATCGCGTTCCCCTACCTGAACGCGCAGCCGGTTTATACGCGAACCAACGTGCCGGTGTTTTGGGGGGAGCGGCGCTATGTCAGCCACTTCGAGCCAGTCGGTGACGGTGGCGCCTACCGCGGCCCGTCGACCGCCTGGTTCCGCTATCACCTGATGGAGGATGAGACGGCGCGCAGCACCTTCTATGGTCGCTTCTGCGGGTTGTGCACCAGTGTCCTTTGGACGGAGCAGCGCAAGGGAATCGAGTAAGGCGGTTAACGAAGCCCCGCATGCGTTTTGACGTGGGGCTTCGTTCGTCTGGCGACAGCTATCAGCTGTTAGGGAGGATGCGACTGGTGATGCTCTTGATGTAGCGCGTCTCGGGAATCGCCGGATGCACCGGGTGATCCGGGCCCTGCGATCCCCGCTCGAGCAGCTGGATATTGCGATCCAGATGCCGGGCGCTGCCGAGCAGGATGTTCTGCAGGTTGTCTTCCTCAAGGTGCATCGAGCAGCTGGCGCTGACGAGGATGCCGTCCTTGTTCAGTAGACGCATCGCGGTTTCGTTGAGGCGGCGGTAGGCGGCTTCACCGTTCTTGATGTCTTTCTTGCGTTTGATGAAGGCGGGCGGGTCGGTGATGACCACGTCGAAGCGCTCTTCGGCGTTCTTCAGCTCTCTCATCGCTTCGAAGGCATCGCCTTCTACGCAGGTCATCTTCTCGGCAACACCATTGAGGGCCGCATTGCGCTCCACACCATCCAATGCAAACGCCGAAGCGTCCACGCAGAACACTTCACTGGCACCGAAGGCGGCGGCCTGTACGCCCCAGCCGCCGATGTAGCTAAACAGGTCGAGCACGCGCTTGCCTTTGACGTAGGGCGCCAAGCGTGCGCGGTTCATGCGGTGGTCGTAGAACCAGCCGGTCTTCTGGCCCTGCAACACGGGTGCTTCGAACTTGACGCCGTTCTCTTCCAGCGCAACCCATTCCGGTACTACACCGAACGCGGTATCGACGTAGCGCTCCAGCCCTTCGGCATCGCGGGCACTGGAGTCGTTCTTCCACAGCACACCGCGCGGCTTGAGCACCTGAACCAGCGCTTCGAGCACGGCATCCTTGTTGCGCTCCATGGTGGCTGAAGCCAGCTGCACCACCAGATGGTCATGGAAGCGGTCCACCACCAGCCCCGGCAGCAGGTCCGAGTCACCGTAGATCAGGCGGTAGCAAGGTTGATCGAACAGGCGATCGCGCAGCGACAGAGCGACCTGAATGCGATGCACCAGCAGTGATTTATCCAGGCTGTGCTTGAGGTCGCGCGACAGCAGGCGCGCGCAGATCAGGTTGTTCGGCGAGACGCCGACAATGCCCAGGGGCTTGCCTCCCGCCGCTTCGAGGACGGCCTGATCACCAGCGGCAAAACCGCTCAGCGGCGTGGCTGCGGTGTCCACCTCATTGCTATAGACCCACAGATGGCCGGCGCGCAGGCGGCGGTCGGCGTTGGCTTTGAGGCGCAGGCTGGGCAGGCTCATCGGGAGGGCTCCGGGAAAAGGGCGCGATTATAGGCCAGAGGGCTGACAAAAGCGCTGGCTGGATGGAGGAGGGGAGTTGGGGTTAGCCATCGCTGCTGGGAGCAGTTGCCCCAGCAGGCGGCTCAGAAGAGGCATCGGCCTGTCGCGGTCGACCGGTATTCGCGATGCCTCGGCGTTACCTAGCTGGCGTCAGGCCGCGAGGGCTTTGATCAGCGCTTCGTTGAACGCCGGAATGTCGTCCGGCTTGCGGCTGCTGATCAGATGGCCGTCGACTACGACCTGCTCGTTGACCCACTGGGCGCCAGCATTCTTCAAATCGTCGGTCAGCGACGGCCAGCTGGTCATCTTCTTGCCTTTGACCAGGTCAGCGGAGGCCAGCAACCAGGCGCCATGACAGATCACGGCTATGGTCTTGTTGGTGCGGGCCGCATCGCGAACCAGCTCCTGGGCCATCTCGTCGGTGCGGATGGTGTCGGAATTCACTACGCCGCCTGGAAGCAATACGGCGTCGTAGTCTTCCATGTGAATGGTGTCGAACGTCTTATCGACGTGAAACTTGGTGGCGGGCGTGGTGTGGTTCCAGCCGGTCACTTCACCGTTCGATGACGAAATGATCTCAGCGGTCGCGCCGGCTTTTTCCAGCGCCTCCTTTGGCCCAGTCAGCTCGACCTGCTCGAAACCGTCTGTCACCAGGATCGCGATGCGTTTGCCTTTCAGGGAATCGGCCATTTCGTTTTCCTCCTCGTCGGATTTCAAATTGATCTACTTGAAATCCGACCGCCATCTCAGCCAAAGTTCGCACTCTTTCCTTGGTGGCCTTGTGCTATCGACAAGGTCGAGCCGCTTTCTATGTCCATTGAACTCACCGACGAGCAGATCCGCAGCGTGCTGCAGGGGATCAGCGTGCCGCCGCAGCCCCAGATCATGGTCGACCTGCAGATGGAACAGGTCATGCCTGATCCTGACTTGCGCGCCATTGCCCGCCTGATCAGCCAGGATCCAGGGTTGTCCGGCGCCTTGCTGAAAACGGTTAACTCTCCGTTCTTCGGCCTCGCCAACCGCATCGCCTCGATCCAGCAGGCCGTCAACCTGCTAGGTTGCCGTTCAGTGATCAATCTGATCAATGCGCAATCGATCCGCGGCGAGCTGACCGATGCGGCGATCGTCACGCTCAACCGTTTCTGGGATTCGGCGCAGGATGTGGCCAGCACCTGTCTGGCGTTGGCCAAGCGCATCGGTCATCCGGCGCCTGACGAGGCCTATACCCTCGGACTGTTCCACAACTGTGGCATCCCGCTGATGCTGACCCGCTTTCCTGGCTATATGAGGGTGCTGGAGGAGGCCTACGCCAGTGTCGGTGCCGAAACGCGCATCACCGATGTCGAAAATCGGGTGCTCAACACCAATCATGCGGTGGTCGGGTATTTCGTCGCACGCTCGTGGAAGCTGCCGCAACATCTTTGCGAGGCCATCGCCAATCACCATAACGCGCTGGCGCTGTTCAACGATGAATGGAGCGACCCTCAAGTCAAAACGTTGCTGGCGATCCTGAAGATGGCTGAGCACATCTGCGCCTGCCATCGTGTACTGGGCGATCAGCCGGAGGACCATGAGTGGGATGCCGTGGCGCAGCTGGTGCTCGAATACGTTGGCCTCTCGGAATACGATTTCGAATGCCAGCGCGACATCATTCGTGAGCTGGGTGTTGGCTGACCGGGCCGTGCGTTAGCTGCTAAGGTCGCCTGCCGTTCCCTTCTCGATTTGCCTGTATGCCCGAACTCCCAGAAGTCGAAACCACCCGCCGCGGCATCGCTCCGCATCTTGTCGGCCAACGTGTCCGCCAGGTCATCGTGCGCGAGCGACGGTTGCGCTGGCCGATTCCAGAGGATCTGGACGTACGGCTGTCCGGTCAGCTGATCGAGTCGGTCGACCGGCGCGCCAAGTACCTGCTGATCAAGGCCGAGGTCGGCACCCTGATCGCGCACCTGGGAATGTCCGGCAGTCTGCGGCTGGTGCCGGCTGATCTTCCGGTGGGTAAGCACGAACATGTCGACATCGTGCTGGAATCCGGCATGGCGCTGCGTTACACCGACCCTCGCCGCTTCGGCGCCCTGCTGTGGAGCGATGATCCGCTGAGCCATGTACTGCTCGCCAGCCTGGGCCCGGAGCCGCTCAGCGATGGGTTCGACGGAGAGCGTCTGTATCAGATGTCACGTGGACGCAGCATGGCGATCAAGCCGTTCATCATGGATAACGCGGTGGTGGTCGGCGTCGGTAATATTTATGCGAGCGAGGCGCTGTTCGCTGCCGGAATCGATCCGCGGCGAGCGGCCGGCGCGGTGTCGCGGGCGCGGTACCTGAAGCTGGCCGTCGAGATCAAACGGATCCTGGCCTATGCCATCGAGCGCGGCGGCACCACGCTTCGCGACTTCGTGGGGGGCGATGGCAAGCCGGGTTACTTCCAGCAAGAGCTGTTCGTCTACGGTCGGGGCGGGGATTTTTGCAAAACCTGTGGTTCGACCCTGCGAGAAATTCGCCTCGGCCAGCGTGCCAGTGTCTATTGCGGACGCTGCCAGCGATGAAAAACCGATCAGCCATGCACTGCGCAGGCATTGACGGTGTTCACGATCAACAACCGGCGGCCACTGCTATAGTGACGCTCACTACAATCATCTGCCTCGTTTCGCCCAGCTGAAGGACCACACCATGAATCTGTTTCGCTCCACTGCTGTTGTCTTGGCCCTGACCACAGGTCTGCTGACGATGCCTGTGCAGGCGCAATCGGTACAGCAGAACGCCAGCGGCGATCCGATGTACACCGTCGAGGCCCCAAAAGCCTTTTCCATCGTTGGCGATTTGCTGATTGCCCGTCCGCTGCTGATCGCGGCCACTGTCGTCGGAGCCGGCCTGTTCGTCGTGAGCCTGCCGTTCAGCGCCATGGGCGGCGGCATCAAGGAGACGGGGCATGCGCTGGTTGTTGAGCCCGGTGCTGCGGCCTTTGCTCGCTGCCTGGGCTGCACCCGCGTCGGTTACAACCGCCAGGATTGATCCCAGCGGTTCAGCTTTACCGGGTCGGCGGTTTATCCGACTCGCTCTACGGCCTCGCCGCTTCATCGCGTGCGGGGCCGTGTCGTTTTCGGCTGTTGTGTATCTAACGTGCTGCGCAGCCAGCAGCCACGTTGTGGCAGCAACAGCTCAGCAGTCGTGGTCGACTTGAAGCCTCACCCATGGTGGTTAGGCGGCTCTTGCAACGGCGTGGAAAAACGGGCGTCTGTTTGGGGGCGGACCTCACCTTCAGGGCGAGGTCGGAAGGTCGATCAGGCTTTGCCAGTGATGATCATGTACTTCTGCATCAGCTCATCCTTGCTCTCGACATTGCTTTCATCGAGCGGGATGCAATCCACCGGGCAGACCTGTTGGCACTGCGGCTCGTCGTAATGGCCGACGCACTCGGTGCAGAGGTTGGGATCGATGACGTAGATTTCCTCACCCTGGGAAATCGCGCTGTTCGGGCACTCGGGCTCGCACACGTCGCAGTTGATGCAGTCATCGGTGATTATCAGGGACATCCAGCTAACTCCAGCTGCAGCATCGACCGCAGCACAGGTAAAAACGACGCGCCAATTTTGCCGCATCGACTCGCCCGGTGCACGCGGCAGTGCTCACCCTTCTGTCGGCAATCATCCGCCGCGCGAAGGCTGGGTGCTTCAGCGCGAGGCGTAGCGCTCGGTCAGCGCCTTCATCACCGAGGGGTGGACGAATTTGCTGACATCGCCACCAAGACGGGCGATTTCGCGGACCAGGGTCGAGGAAATATAAGAGAACTTTTCAGACGGGGTCAGAAACAGGCTTTCCACGTCCGGGACGAGCTGGCGGTTCATGTTGGCCAGCTGGAATTCGTATTCGAAGTCCGATACTGCCCGCAGGCCGCGCAGCAGCACGTTGGCCTTCTGCTCGGTGACGAAGTGCGCCAGCAGCGTGGAGAAGCCCATGACCTTGACGTTCGGCAGATGCGAGGTCACTTCCTTGGCCAATGCGACGCGCTGCTCGAGCGGGAACAATGGATTCTTGTTGGGGCTGGCAGCGACGGCAATGATGACTTCGTCGAACAGGCGCGAGGCGCGCTCGACCAGGTCGGTGTGGCCCATGGTGATCGGGTCGAAGGTACCCGGATACAGCACTCGATTCATCGCGGCGTCCTGACGCATGCGTGGGGGGTGGATGGTAGCGGCTCGGCGTCGGCAGCGTAAAGCATCAAAGCGGATGGCTGCCGAATGTCAGCACAACGAAGCCGTTCACGCATTTTTCAATCGTTCGGCCAATTGACTCGAGAGTTTCGCGGCGAGGCTGTAGATGGATAACTGCGGATTGGCCCCGATGCTGGTGGGAAACAGCGAGCCGTCGTGGATCGACAGGTTTTCCAACTGATGGTGCCGGCCAAGGCTGTCGGTGACCGCCTGACGCGGGTCTTCGCCCATGGCGCAACCGCCCATCACGTGAGCACTGCCGAGCCGGGTGCGATATAGCGCGAGATTCAGCCCGTCGATCATCTGGCGCGCTTGTCCGAGGCTGGTCGCATGGCTGGCGTCGTTGTGCAGTGGCAGGACCGTTCTGGCGCCGGCGGCAAACTGGATTTCCGCCATGCTGTGGTAGGCACGGCGAATGCCATCCCAGGTGTAGGGAGTCATCCGGTAGTCGAGTGTGGGCGTGCCGTCGCTGCGCAGCTGGACCTGCCCTTCGGCGCTCTCCGGGTGAAAACCGTCGCGCATCAGCGCAATCATCGCGTTGGTATGTGGCAGCTGCTCCATGCGCCTGGCGTTGTCGATACCGGCGCGGCCAAGCAGCGTCGCGGCCAGGGCCGGATGGATGGGCGGTACTTCAAGCTTGTAGGACATACGCCCGCGGGTGCCATCGTCCCATTGGAAATGGTCGGAATAGATCGACTGGGGCGCGCCGTAGAACGGGTTGATCACCTGCTCAAACTGGGCGGCGGAAAAATTCACCAGATGAAGAAAGGTGCGTTTTCCGACGCGCTGGTGTGGGTCGGGTGCATCGGAGCGCAGCAGGATGGCGGGCGTGTTGATACCGCCGCCGGCGAGGATGTAGTGACGAGCACGCACCCGAATCTTGTGCCCGGTCGGCGCAACGCTGCGCGCATCCATGGCGAGGCACTCCAGTGCGGTGACGCGCCCCTTGTCCACCACAAGACGGTCGGCGCGGGCGAGGTAGAGCAGCTCGCCGCCGGCATCCAGTGTGGCCGGGATGGTTGTCACCAGCATTGATTGCTTGGCATTGGTCGGGCAGCCCATGCCGCAATAGCCCAGATTCCAGCAGCCTCGCACGTTGCGCGGGATCACCGCCCAGCTGTAGCCGAGTGCGGCGCAGCCGTCGCGGATCACCTGATTGTTGGCGTTGGGTGGGAGCGGCCAGGGCTCGATGCCCAGCCGCTGCTCCATGCGCTCGAACCAGGGCGCCATGCTCTGTTCGGAGAGGTTCTGGACGTCGTGCTCGTCGGCCCAGTGCTCCAGTGTGGCGGCTGGCGTGCGAAAGCTCGACGTCCAATTCACCAGGGTCGAGCCGCCGACAGCGCGGCCTTGCAGAATGGTGATGGCGCCGTCCTTGCTGGTTCGTCCGATCGCTTCCTGGTAGAGCGAGGCGTAGGCGGCGGGTTCTTGCATGTCGAAGTCTTGGCTGCTGCGCAACGGGCCTTCCTCGATCAACAGCACCTTGTAACCGGCCGCGCTGAGGAACTCGGCGCTGGTGGCACCACCGGCCCCGCTGCCAACGATGGCGATATCGGCGTCGAGCGTGATGTCCTTCTCGAGCCGTGAACCGTCATGGGTTTTCCAGCCGCGGGCGATACCTTCGGCAAAGGGGTCGGTGACAGGCATTTCGGTTCCTCAGGTCGGGCGAGCGGTCTTCGTGTTCATCGCTAGATGACCGGTGGGCCGGGATACCCGCAGTGGCGCCAGGATTCCGGTCGGCCATACCACGCCATCAGGATCATCTGCTGAAGCGAGGCATGACCCTGCCGCAATAATGCAATCGGGCTGTTTTCCCAGCGCTGCAGCAACGCCTGAATCTCGCCGTCCTGCGCCTGCTCCCAGCCGCCCCAGACACCGGTCAGCGGGCCGCGGGTGAGCGGCAGGCTCAGCAGATCGAACAGCTGCGAAACTTGTTTTGACACGGCGGGTGGCAAGTGGGCGAGCCCCTCGTCAAGGCTGGTCAGGGTGCCCCGTACGGCGTCGGGCATGCTCGATTCCGGGACGGCGCCTTTCAGGATGATTGGCGTCAGGCGACGCAGCACCGGCAGGTCGCTTTCGCGCAACTGTACGAAGCCAGCAGCAGAATGCTCGGCACTGCAACCGGACAAACTGCCGATCAGGCCAGCGCCGGCGAGGGCCGCGCTGCCAAACAGGCCGACCCTGAGAAGGCTGCGGCGGGAAAATGGTCGCTCGGTATTGATCATTGTTGTTGTCACCGGCTGCGCTTTTCAGCGCACGAAGAGCTTGTAGACCAGCTTCTGCAGCGCCTTGCCGTAAGGGGGGTAAATCATCCGCGCGGCATTGAAACGTTGTTTGATAAAGACGCCTTTGGCCTTGCTGAAGGTGAGGAATCCATCGTGCCCGTGGTAATGGCCCATTCCCGACGGACCAACGCCCCCGAATGGCAGGTCATCTTGGGCGACATGCAGCAGCGTATCGTTGAGGCAGACCCCACCGGAATGGGTGTGGCGCAGCACATGGCGCTGCTCGGCTCGGTCATACCCGAAGTAGTACAGCGCCAGCGGCCGGGGCCGTGCGTTGACATAGGCGAGGGCCTGACCGATGTCGTCATAAGGCACCACCGGCAGCAGCGGTCCGAAGATCTCGTCCTGCATGACCTTCATCTCATCGGTGACATCGAGCAGGAGGCAGTGCGGCATTCGCCGTTCCTGGCCTTGCTCGAACAGCGGCAGCAGGCGTGCGCCCTTGGCCTGGGCGTCGTCCAGGTAGCCCTGCAGCCGGGCATGCTGGCGCCGGTTAATGATGGAGGTGTAGTCGGGATTGTCTGCCAGCTGTGGGTAAAAGCGTCGAACCACCTTTCGATAGGCCTCCACGAATTCATCGATGCGTGGCCGGGGTACCAGCACGTAATCCGGCGCGACGCAGGTTTGCCCGGCATTGAGCGTCTTGCCAAACGCGATCCGCTCGGCCGCATCGGCGAGCGGCACGTCGGTCGAGACGATCGCGGGCGACTTACCGCCCAGCTCGAGCGTCACTGGCGTCAGGTTTTCCGCGGCCGCTCGCATGACGTGCCGGCCAACGCTGGTGCTGCCGGTGAACAACAGGTGATCGAAGGGCAGCTTTGAAAAGGCGATACCCACATCTGCCTCGCCGAGGACAACCGCGACCTGATCGTCAGGAAAGATTTGTGCGAGCAGATCCTTGAGCAGCTGGCCAGTGGCTGGCGTGGACTCGCTCATCTTCAGCATCACCCGGTTGCCGGCAGCCAGCGCGCCGATCAGCGGGCCGATGGCCAGATACAACGGGTAATTCCACGGCACGATGATGCCGACCAACCCGAGTGGCTGGTAGACGACGCGGGCGCTGGCGGGCTGAAAAGCCATGCCCACACGACGCCTAGAGGGCTTCATCCAGCGCGTCAGGTGGCGTTTGGCGTGTCGAATGCCATCCAGGCTGGGCATGATCTCGGCTAGCCGCGTCTCGTCTGCCGAGCGGTTACCGAAATCCTCACTGATGGCATCGATCACCGGCTGCTGATGACTGGCGAGCAAATCGTGGAGCGCCTCCAGCCACTGCAGACGATCAGCGGCAGTAGGGCTGGGATAGGCCTGAAAAGCGCTGCGTTGACGCTCGAATAACGCCTGCAGATGTTCGGCTTCGAAGTGGCTGGGATGCGGATACACGGCGTCGGCAAGCACTAGAGACGCTCCGGAAAGGCGACAGATCGACGATTTCTAGAGTAAAAACTCTAAAGTGTCAAACCTGTGCGCAGCACGATGGCCGGGTTACCTTTGCGTTCCGGCTTTAGCACGACGAAAGTAGCTTTCTGCATGTCACCCAAACCGAGCACCCGCGAGCGTATCCTGCAAGCGAGCCTGGAGCTGTTCAATGCTCAAGGCGAGCGCAGCGTGACCACCAACCACATCGCTGCACACCTGGAGATATCGCCGGGTAACCTCTATTACTACTTTCGTAACAAGCAGGCGATCATCGCCGAGCTGTTTGATCGCTATGAGGTGGCGGTCGACGGTTTTTTACAGGTCCCCGAAGGGCGGGCCGTGACCATGGACGACAAAACCGTCTATCTCGAGTCGCTGCTGTCGGCAATGTGGGACTACCGGTTTTTACATCGGGACCTGGAGCATCTTCTCGGCGGTGACGAGGCACTGGCCGGGCGTTATCGATTGTTCTCAGCGCGTTGTCTGAAAAATGCCCAAGCGATTTATCAAGGATTTGTTGATGCGGGTATCTTGCGCATGGGAGCAAAGGAGATTGAGGCGCTCACCTTAAATGCCTGGATCGTAGCAACGTCTTGGGTTCGCTTTCTCGGTACAAACGGCGAACGTGACTTCGATCTCGTCGCGTTGCGCCAAGGTGTTTATCAGTTGCTCGCGTTGGAGTTTGGATATCTCGCGGACGACGTGAAAGGCCAGGTGACAATGCTTGCTGGCAGCTTCCTGGCACGCCCTCAAGTGACAGTTAATTGACTGCTTATTCCTTTCGTCGCCTCAGATCCAATATATTGGCACTTGTGATGGCTGTTTGATATCGTGGTGATGTCACAAGCAGTCGCGAAGGATTTGCTGAGCTTCGTCCCCTCCCTGCGTTCGTCCCGAATACGCGCAAGACAAGCACAACTGAGAAAACCATGAGCATCAATTCGTTGATCGTGTCTAGCGAGGTCCCGTCTAGGCCTCCCTTTCGACCAAAAGTCATGCTGGTGTTTGGCACAAGGCCCGAGGCAATCAAGATGGCACCCCTGGCGCAGGCGCTGCGTGATGCAGAGGATCTTGAGCTTTGTCTGTGCGTTACCGGGCAGCATCGGCAGATGCTCGATGATGTGCTGCGCCTGTTTGCACTCACGCCTGATCATGACCTTGACGTCATGACGCCAGGGCAAACTCTTAATGGTTTGAGTGCTGCAATAGTTTCCCGGCTCGATCCGGTACTCGAGGCGGAACAGCCCAACATGGTGCTCGTGCACGGTGACACCACGACCTCGTTCGCCGCGGCGCTGGCCGCATTCCATCGCTCGATACCAATAGGGCATGTGGAAGCAGGACTACGCACCGGCAATCTCTACGCGCCCTGGCCGGAAGAAGCCAATCGACGACTGACCAGCGTTCTTGCAGAGCTGCACTTTGCCCCCACCGCCACTTCACGCGATAACCTGCTTGGCGAGGGAGTATCGGCGCTTCGGGTTGACGTTACCGGCAACACGGTGATCGATGCGCTGCTCTGGATGCGGCAGACGCTTCGTGAACATGCCTGGAAGCCCGAAGACCCTGTACTGGCGGCATTGCCCGAAGGTGCCCGGATCGTCCTGATCACCGGCCATCGGAGGGAGAATTTTGGTGACGGCTTTTTGCGTATTTGTAGTGCGCTTCGTGACCTTGCTCTGCGTCATCCGAGTGTTCGCTTCATCTATCCCGTGCATCTCAATCCGAACGTTCAAGAACCGGTCTATCGGCTATTGGATGGGCTGCCCAACCTGATTCTGGTTCCCCCGCTGGGCTATCAGGCGTTCGTTTATCTGATGGATCGGGCGGCAGTAATCCTGACCGACTCGGGAGGCGTGCAGGAGGAAGCACCCTCACTTGGCAAGCCCGTATTGGTAATGAGGGATACCACGGAGCGGCCCGAAGCCGTGGCCGCAGGGACTGTGCGGCTCGTCGGTACGGATGAGGGCCGGATAGTCGAGGAAGTGTCGCGTCTGCTGCTTGACCCTGCGGCATACGCAAAGATGCAGCACGCCCACAATCCCTATGGGGATGGCAACGCTTGCGCACGTATCCTTGATCGGTTGCGGAAGCGGCTTATCTCAGGATGCGCAGAATGACGCCGGATTACGTCTATCTGCTAATCGAAGCTGTTTCTTATTACTTGTATGCATTGAAATGGGTCACGCTGGTTCTGGCCTCCTTGATGCTTGTGCTGGGGCTGGATGACCTGTTCATCGACCTCGTTTACTGGGGCCGCACCACGTGGCGCAATCTTGGTCTTTTCCGCCGCGTCGAGCGAGCGGACGAGTCTCTGCTCTATTCGGTACCTGAGAAGCCGCTGGCGATCATGGTTCCCGCCTGGCGCGAGGTGGGAGTAGTTGGAGCCATGGCCCATCTGGCGGCTTCTACACTGGATTACGAGAACTACCAGATATTCGTTGGTACTTACCCCAACGATCCCGAAACCCAGGCCGATGTGGACGCGGTGTGCATGCGTTACCCCAACGTGCACAAGGTTGTCTGCGCACGACCTGGCCCCACCAGCAAGGCCGATTGCCTTAACAACATCATCGACGCGATATTGCGCTTTGAAAACCAGGCCAAGCTCAATTTCGCCGGTTTTATCCTGCACGACGCAGAAGACGTCATCTCTCCGCTCGAGCTGCGTTTGTTCAATTACCTGCTACCGCGCAAAGATCTCATCCAGGTCCCGGTCTATCCATACGTCAAACGGTGGTGGAATTTCACCACTGGCCACTATGCGGACGAGTTTGCCGAACTCCATGGCAAGGATGTTGTTGTGCGTGAGGCGCTGGTCGGCCAGGTGCCGAGCGCTGGGGTGGGAACCTGCTTCAGTCGTCGGGCTGTCGTTGCGTTGCTTGAGGACGGCGACGGTATTGCCTTCGACGTACAGAGTCTGACAGAGGACTATGACATCGGTTTTCGTCTCAAGAACAAGGGGATGACCGAGATATTTGCGCGCTTCAGTGTCCGGGATGAGCGCCTATCGCCGCTGGGCGAACGCAACATCGGCGTTAGCAAGCGATCAGCAGGCGTCATCTGTGTTCGAGAGCACTTTCCGGAAACCATGGAGACTGCCATACGGCAAAAAGCCCGCTGGATAACCGGTATCGTTTATCAGGGAACCCGCACGCTGGGTTGGAGCAGCCATCCTTTCCTCAATTATTTCCTGTGGCGAGACCGTCGCGGTGCGATCAGCAACGCGGTCGGCCTGCTGGGCTCGCTGGTCTTTGTGCAACTGCTGCTTGTTTGGTCTGTGAGCCTGATGTTGCCGGACGCGTGGCATTTCCCTTCGGTTTTGGGGGATAGCGCCGCCTTGCATGTGCTCCTTGTGGTCAATGGCGTACTGCTGCTCAATCGGCTGATCCAGCGTTGCTACTTCGCAGGATCGTTCTATGGGGTTATGCAAGGCGCGCTCGCAGCGCCAAGGACGCTTTGGAGTAATTGGGTCAACTTCTTTGCCAACCTTCGAGCGCTCAAGCAGGTGCTGGCGATGGGCGATTCCAGGAGAGTCGCCTGGGACAAAACGTTGCATGAGTTCCCCGCATTGGTGGACTCGCCGCGCCGCGAGCCTATCGGTCGTCGCTTGCTCAGTGCTGGCGCTATCACGGCCGAGCAGCTTGAGGAGGCATTGATATCTACCCGGCATCGGCGAATCGGCCGGGAGCTGCTGGCGCGCGGATGGATTGATAGCCTCCAACTTGCGCAGGCCCTGGCCGCGCAGGCTGATCTTGAATGGATACCGCTAAACCCTTTCACTATCGACGCGCAACTCATCGAGCAGCTGCCTGCAAGATTAGCGTTGCGCTACTCGGTTCTACCGATCGCGGAGCTTGATGGAAAGCTTGTCATCGCCTCCGAGCGCGAGCTGAGTCAGGTGAGCCTCGGCGCCATGTCACGCCAGCTGGGCCGGAAGATCATCTGCAAGATTGCTCCCCAGGGAAGGGTGACCGTCGGGCTGCGCTATTGGTACTTGCGCCATACAACGGACAGCTCTCGCGAGCTGATCGAACAGCTCGCCGAACGCCGCAACGACCCGGAGCTCATCGAGCAAGTATGTCGACATCAAGTCCTGCTCGGTGACGTGATCCAAGAAGTAGGCATGCTGTCGAGTACGCTTATGGCTCAAGCGCTGATCGACTTCGAACCGGAGGAGGAGAGCTTGGGCGCTTCTCTTGTCCGACGTGGTCTGGTCAGCGAGGCGGTAATCCAGAGCGCTCTGAAAGAGCAGCGGGCGGAGCAGCGGGCCGGGTTTGAATTGCTGATGGAGCATGCGTGATGAGGGTATCTCAATCAGTAGTGAAGAGTATTGCGATGGCGCTGCTGCTCGGGCCGATTTCAGCTCTAGCTGGGCAAGGCAATTTGGTTAGCGAGGTTCAGCGCTTTCGCAGCTACCCGTTCATCGACAAGGCCTATCAGGCGCTTCGTAACGATGAGCCTGTCGAGGCAGAGAAGCTTTCGCGCCACGTACTCGATGAGATCTCTCCGCATGTCATCGAAGCGCGTGTGATAGTTGTGCAAGCGCTTGACCAGCAAGGGCTGTACAAAGAAGCGCTGGATATGGCGGCTTCCTTGCCACCAGGGGATCAGGCTGCGCTTGTGCAGTCATTGCGTTTGAACTGGATCAACCAGGGAGATCTCTCGGCCGCGATTGTGGAAGGGTGGTTGGCTGAGGGAGCAGATGCAGCTCAGCGCGAGCAGGTGTTGCGAAGCTATGCACAGCGGTTGCATGAACTGCACGGTCCCATTGCTGCCCTTCGTTGGCTGCAGGGGCGACCGGCCAGCGAGCTGACCGTTACCGCTCTGCTAGAGAGATCGGTCTTCGCCGAGCAGGCAGAGCAATGGATGGCGGTAATTAGCGACTTGGAGCCGTTGGCTGCGGATGGGGTGTTGCCGGCCGAAAGCTGGCGTCGTCTTGGCCTCGCCTATGTATTGACCGACAACGACAGATTGCCCGCTTATCTGCAGTCCGCTCCGTCGAGCGAGGATGAAGCTGGCCTAAGGGTATCGGCTGCCGAGCGGGCGATAGGGCAAGGCCAGGCCAAGCAGGCCAAACAGCTGCTCCTGCCATTGGAAAGAGCCCAAGCACTCTCGATGCCGCAGCGGGCGCTGCTGCTACAGGCTGCTCGTGACGACGGTGACGTGGCCTTGGCCACGGAGCTGGCCGTCCGTTTGGATCGGCCATGTCTGGAATCGATCGAGTGGCTATCGGTTGCGGCGCCACAGCTGGCCCGCGAGGCGCTTGGTGACTGTTCCCCAGCAATAGATCCGCGCCATTGGCTCATTCTGGCTCAGCGCCTTGAGGCGGAACATACACTGATGTCGGCGATCCTGCCCGAGCCGTGGAACACGCAGCGGCAGGACTACCTGCTGGCACGGTGGCTGGCCCGTAACGAGTTTGCGAAGGCCCGCGACTGGTTGCAGCAGCAGGCACCGTCACCACGACGCACTGCTCGACTGGCGCAGATTGCTCAGTCCATCGGTGACAAGAATGCCGCGGCAAGCGAATGGCGAGAGCACTACCGCGCGACAGGAGAGATCCGTTCGGCCGATCTGGCCAGTTTCCTGTGGCTGCAGGCGGATCGACCGGCAGAAGCACGTGCTTTTCTCGCGGATGTTTGGCAGCGTCGCGGCGAATTGCCGGAGCCCCTGTTGAGTCGCTTGGTTGACCTCTACGTGCAGGCCCCCGATCTGAAAGTTTCGCAGCTCGATGAGTTCGCCAGGCAGTTGCCGCCTTCGGCTCGTGGTCGACTGTACGGGGCGCTTGCGGCGCAAGCGCGTTGTGGCGTTCTTGCGCAGTTGACGGTCAACGCGCCGACCGACGTCGAAGAATTGCGTGCGCTGGGTGTTTGTTCGCTTCCCCAGCAGCCTGGGCAGGCTGTGGTCTATCTCCAGCTCGCGGCCGGCGCAGGGGACATTCAGAGCCGGGGACAACTGGCCTATGCGTTAGCCGCGGCTGGGCTTCCTGAGGATGCCTATGCTCAGTGGAGCTCCATGCCGGCTGACGAACTCGACATCGAAGCGCGTCTCGCGTTGTCTCGTGTCGCTTTGACACTCGGTCATCTGGATGCCGCGGAGCAGCATTGGCAAGACGCGCGATCGCGCACGTTGGAAGGCTGGAGAATGGGCGCTTTGATCTCCGAAGCCCGTGGACGTGACGACCAAGCTCTGGAGCGATACCGTCAGGCGCAGGCGTTGGGTGAGCAGCCAGCAGATTACTATCAGGGTGCTGTGGTTGCATTCCGCGCTGGCCGGGAAGAGCTCGGGATGCAATGGCTGCGTCGCGAGACCGAACTCGCCCCGGAGAACGGCCTGTTTCTGCAGGAATATGGGATGCGCCTGGCCGCCGCAGCTACACCCGCGGAACGTGCCCAGGCGGTTGCTCCGCTTAGCAAGGCTGCCATGTTGTTGCCGGAGAATACCGATCTGGCGCAGGCGCTTGCCTTTCGCCTCATCGAGACGGGAGAACTCGAAGAAGCGCGCGCGCAACTGCGCCGTAGCATCGACTTGTTGTCTGTCGAGGCTTCAGAGGAAACTCAGCGTTTCGCAGCGCGGCGGCAACACGAGAGCCTGGAGCGCCGCAATCGCATCAGTCTCGCTACCAGCTGGTCGCCAGATGGCGTAAGACGCAGCGCAGGACAGCGTCGGAACGATGAGTTTTCCCATGGCGTCCTTCTGGATCACCCCCTAGACAGCCCGTTTGCGAATAGGCTCTCGGCTTACGGTCGAATCATGGGGGCCGGGAAGGACGGTGATGCGCTGGATACGATTGGCGGAGGGGTAGGGTTGCGCTATATGCCGTTCCAGTCGATCAATCTGAATCTCTACGGCGAACTCTTTAGGGAAGACAAACGCGTGGCTGACAATGATCTGATGCTTCGCGCCAGTGCTTCCTTCCTCGATGAGGGTGAGTATCGCAATGATTGGCGCGTGGACCAGAGCCACTGGCCGGAGCGTTCGTTGTACATGGACGCCGCTTGGTGGGTGGACGAGTCGGAGCGCTTGCTGGTCACGAGGTTCACTCGTGGTCATGCATTCAAGTTGCCCACCTCCTCAGCCCAGACGCTTGGCCCCTATTTGGTCGGCCAAGGCACCGAGCAGGACCGCCAACAGGATCTGCGAGTCGGCGCGGGCCTGCGTTGGCAGCTTTGGTTCGATGATGACCGCTATAACGCCTACCGTCGCCGGCTGAGCATGAGCGTGGAGTATCAGCAGGCTCTGGGCGGGAACCTATACGAGCGTGCCAACGGCCTGCAGATCGGCATCGAGCTGGCATTGTGAGGCGGTTGCTCATTGGCATTCTGCTGAGTTGTGTAATGCGCGGCGTGGCTGCTGATGCACTTTTCTACCAACCCCAGACCAACGATGCGGTTGTTGAGCCGGATCAGTGGACTGAAATCTGGCGGCAGAGCAAAGCGCACGGATTTGATCGAGTTATCGTTCAATGGACTCGTTATGGCGACGAGGATTTCGGTGGTGATCATGGTTGGCTGCGCAACGCGTTGCGCCAGGCACGACAGGCAGGGCTTGGGCTTGTGGTGGGGCTCTATCAAGACCCTGACTATTTTTCTCGCCTCAACGACCTCTCTGGGCTATCGCGCTACTGGATAGAGCTGTTCGATCAAGTACTTTTACAGCAGCGTCTATTGTTAAGCGAGGGCGTGGTCGCCGATGCGTGGTACCTCCCTGCCGAACTGTCTGACCGGACGTTTAACGATCAGGATCGTCGCAAGGATCTACTCGAACAACTAAACGGCCTAATGCAGCACCTGCAGCAGCCGTTACAACTAAGCGCATATAGCACCGGCCAGCTGGCCCCTGCCGCAAACGCCCGGTGGTTGGATGAGCTGCATAGCGTCGGAGCGATGGTCTGGTGGCAGGATGGCGTTGGGGTCGCGGAATTGCCAACGCTGGTGAGAACGGCGTACGTGCAGGCCTTGTCCTGCGAGACGGGAATCGTTAGTGAAGCGTTCAGACGAACTAGTGTCGGTAATGAGCCGTTTACAGCCGTTCCGGCTGATCCACAGCGTTATTCGTCGTGCCACCCGTCAGCAGTTTTTTCGTTGCGCTATATGCCGTGGGGCGCTGCTTTCCCAAGGGCTAGCCGGTAGCGCCTGCCAGCCACTCCGGTATTCGCCGCTCCAGGTAATAGCAAGGTTTGAGCGGCGAGCCTTCGACGAAGCCAACGTGCCCGCCGGTCCTGTGCAGTTCCAGAATGGTGGTTGCGGATAGCACATCAGGCTCGGGCACGCTGTGGCGGAAGACGAAGGGGTCGTCTTCGGCCTGGATCAGCAGCGTTGGGATGCGGATGTCGGGCAGGAAGTAGCGGCTTGAGGCGCGGCGGTAGTAATCGGTTGCATCGGCATAGCCATGCAGTGGGGCGGTGAAGCGGCCGTCGAAATCCCAGAAGGTTCGCATGCCTTCCAACGAGCCCAGACGCTGCAGTGCCGAGAGATGGAGATCATCGCCGTTGCTCGCGAAGAGGCGCTGCTTGTCTTTCACGTAGGCCACCATCTCGCGCATGAAGTGCGCCTGGTACACCCGCGAAAAGCCGACGCCGATACGGTCGGCGCACTGGTCCAGGCGAAACGGCACGGACACCGCCACGGCTTTTTGCAGCGGTGCTGCCTGGCCGGTTTCGCCGAGGTATTTGAGCAGCACGTTGCCACCGAGCGAGTAGCCCACGGCATACAGCGGGGCCAGTGGCCGCGAGGCTTGTAGATGAGCTATGACTTCGCTCAGATCATCGCTTGCACCGGAGTGATAGGCGCGCGGCAGCAGGTTTGGCTCGCCCGAGCAGCCTCGCCAGTTGATCGCGATGCTTGCCCAGTTCCGGTTCGCCAGCTCCTGTTGCAGGCCGAGCACGTAGAGTGAGCTCGATGAGCCGGTCAGGCCGTGCAATACCAGTACGAGCGGTGCGTCCGCTTCATGCGGCCCATGCCAATCGAGATCGATGAAATCGCCGTCAGCGAGCCACAGCCGCTCACGGCGGCGTTGCAGCAGAGGCGTACGGCGGCAGAACGGGTTCCATAGCGTTTGCAGATGGCCGCCGGGCAGCCACCTGGCCGGGGCGAAGGGGCGATCCATTTCGAGTGCGGCGCTGGTATCAGGAATGGTGGGCATGGTCACCCAGGCTCGATTGCAATGCGGGTCCGTATCATTGGCCGGCTTTGCCCGGCCAGAAGAGCGCTGCTCTGAGGCTTAGTCTGCGCCGCTGCGCTCCCACAACGCATAGTTCACTTTGCCCGCCTGCTTTTCACGGTGCAGGCGCCAGTTGCAAGGTAGGCCAAGACTGGAGGGGGCGGCTTCGCTCTCGGTATAGACCCAGGCATGCTTGGCCAGCCAGCCCCTGTTTTCAAGCAGCTCGCAGGTGGGCTGCAACAGGTTCTTGTTGAACGGCGGGTCCAGGAACACCAAGTCGAATGGGGTCGGGTTCTGGGTTTCCAGATAGCGCAGGGCGTCGCTTTGCAGCAACTGGCCCTGGCCGCACTTGAGCGTGTCCAGGTGCTTGCGCAGATTGGCGATGGCATTGGCGTTTACATCCAGCGCGAGGGCCATGCTGGCACCGCGCGACAGGGCCTCAAGATAAAGTGCGCCACTTCCGGTGTAGGGGTCGAATACCCGTGCGCCTGAAAGATAAGGTGCGAGCCAGTTGAACAGCGTTTCGCGGACGCGATCAGGGGTCGGTCGCAGGCCTTCGGCGTCGGGGAAAGCGAAGCGTCGGCTGCGCCACTCACCGCCGATGATACGCAGCTGGCCCTGGCCCCCATGGGCGGAGGGACGGAGGGGTGGATTGGCCATCAATGCTCCGGAACGCTGCTGGGTTGTTCGAGGGGCTTCGTGCTGGGCGGTGGCAGCGGCTTCTGCTCAACCTGCGGGCCCGCGGTGACGATCACGAAGTCGTTCGGGCTCAGATGCTTGTTCATCGCAGCCTTGACGTCTTCGACCGACAACGCCTGGACCTGTTGCATGAAGTCTTCAAGGTAGGTCAGCGGCAGGCCATAGAAGCCGATGCTGCCCAGCTGGCCGACGATGTCACTGTTGCTGGCTGTGGACAGCGGGAAGCTGCCGGCGACTTCGCGTTTGCTGCGCTCAAGCTCAGCGCTGGTCGGGCCGTTCTGCAGGAAGTCGGCAACCAGTCGCTGAACCAGCTCCAGCGTACCTTCAGCCAGCTCAGCGCGGGTCTGCAGGTTGATCATGAAGGGACCAGCGACTTGCATCGGGCTGAAGCCTGAATAGATACCGTAGGTCAGGCCGCGCTTTTCGCGGATTTCCTCCATCAGGCGAGTGCCGAAGCCACCGCCGCCGAGGATTTGGTTACCTAGATACAGCGCGGCGTAATCCGGATGGCCACGCGGAATCCCCAGCTGCGCCAGCATCAGATGAGTCTGGTTGGAGGGGAACTCGATGTGCTGGGTGCCGGCGGTTGGCTCGCTTGGCGAGGGCGGAGGCGGCAGGGCCGGGCCCTGAGGCAACGCTGCGGAAACCTGCGCGGCGATGGCTTCGGCCTCCTCGCGGCTGAGGTCGCCAACCAGCGCGATTATTGCATTACCGGCCGTATAACCCTGTTGATGGAACGCGCGCAGCTCCGCAACGCTGATGCCTGGGATCGACTCGGGCGTACCTTCGCTGGAGTGGGCATAGGGATGATCGCCATACAGCTGTTCGAATAGTTCGATGCTGGCCAGCTTGCCTGGGTTCTGTTTCTGGAATTCGAAGCCGGCCAGGACCTGGTTCTTGATTCGCTGCAACGAGTCTTCGGGAAAGGTCGGTTTGCCCACGACCTGGCTGAACAGACGTAGCGCTTGCTCGCGCTTGGCCGGCTCGCTGAGGCTGCGCAGGCTGGCGACCGCCATGTCGCGGTATGAACCGTTGCCAAAATTCGCGCCAAGGCCTTCGAAGCCCTCGGCGATAGCGCTGACATCCTTGCCCTCGACGCCCTCATTGAGCATGGCATTGGTCAGCATTGCCAGGCCGGGCACCCCATCATCATGGCTGCTGCCGGCGGCAAAGGTCAGACGCAGGTCGAACATGGGCAGCTGGTGCGCCTCGACGAACAGCACCTTGGCGCCACCATCGGTCTGCCAGCTCTGGATGTCCAATTCGCGCCGGGCCAAGGGTTTGTCGCCGAGCTCGGCCAAGGACTCGAGCTGAGTGCTGGCTGCTTCAGCTTCTTCAGCTTCTTCAGCCTCTTTGGCGATCGCCTGTCCGGATTCGGACGGTGTGGCGACGGTTTCCTCGGTGGGAACCGGGATCGATGCGGCGGCGTGGCTGGCTTCTTCGGTGCAGGCGGCCAGGCCGAGGCAGGACGCCAGCGCCAGGCCGAGCAGGCCGCGACGCAACAGGTGGCGATCACTCATCGCTGGACTCCTCGGGTAGAACATGGGCAACGCTCAGGCGAGAGCGGGTGAAATAGGTACGGGCGGCTTCCTGAATGTCCTCTGGGGTAACGGCTTCCAGAGCGCTGAGCTCTTCGTCCATCAGCCGCCAGGAGAGGCCAACGGTTTCCAATTGGCCAATGGTGGTGGCTTGCTGGGTAATGGAGTCGCGCTCGTAGACCAATCCGGCGATGACCTGCGCGCGGACCCGCTCCAGCTCTTCGGTGGACGGCGCGGTTTGCTTGAGCTGTTCCAGCTGCTTCCAGAGGCCCGCCTCGACTTCTTCCAGCGTTCGGCCTTTCTGCATGTTTGGTGCAGCACTCAGAACAAACAGTGTGTCGCCGCGGGCGTAGGCGTTGTACCAAGCCGAGGCGCTGGTCACCAGCTCCTCGCCGCGCTCAAGCTGCTGGGGAAGACGTGCGCTGTAGCCGCCGTCGAGCAGCGCGCTGATCAGCCGCAGCGCATGGATCTGACTCGGCTCCTCGCTGGTGGCCAGACTCGGTGTGTTGAAGGCCATGATCAGGCTGGGTACCTGAGTCTGCACATGCAGGCGCAGCCGGCGCTCGCCGGGCTCGTCCAGTTCCAGGGGACGTTTAGCGTTCGGCACGTCCTGTTTCTCGATCGGCCCGAAGTAGCGTTCGGCCAAGGTCCTGACTTCGTCCACCGTGACGTCACCGACCACCACCAGGGTCGCATTGTTGGGCGCATACCAGCGCTCGTACCAAGTGCGCAGATCTTCGATGGTCATCCGCTTGAGGTCGGCCATCCAGCCAATGGTCGGGATGTGATAGCCGCTGGCAGGGTAGGCCATGGCCTCGAAGCGCTCGAAGGCCAGCGCGCTAGGCTTGTCATCGGTGCGCAGCCGGCGTTCTTCCATGATCACTTCGATTTCGCGCTCGAATTCTTCAGGCGGTAACTTGAGGCTCGCCAGACGATCGGCTTCCAATTCGAACGCCACGGCCAGGCGATCGCGCGCCAGGACCTGGTAATAAGCGGTGTAATCGTCGCTGGTAAAAGCGTTTTCCTCGGCACCCAGTTCGCGAAGGATGCGAGAGGCCTCGCCTGGGCCAAGCTTGCGGCTACCCTTGAACATCATGTGTTCGAGCGCGTGGGACAGGCCTGTCTGCCCCGGTGACTCATAGCTGGAGCCGACCTTGTACCAGAGCTGGGAGACCACAATCGGCGCCCGGTGGTCCTCGCGCACGATCACTTTAAGGCCGTTATCCAGAAAGAATTCGTGGGTGGGCTGGGCTTCGGCAGCCATCACCAGCGGAAGGTATAAAGTGCCGAGTAGCAGGGCTGCGGCGCGGCGTAGCATCAAAGGCATAGGAGAAAGGCTCGTTCAGTGATCGATCCCGCCCGCGATAATGCCGGCTGGTGAGGACACGCGGGCCATGGTACTGGTGCCCTTGTGTCAGGGCAAAGGCATATAAAGCTCGCTTTGCCAACGCAGAAGACTGGGCGGATGGCCACGCTTAGCGCAGGCCGATGCGCAGTGCTAGGATAGCGCCCGTCTGGCTGGTGGCATGGCCGCCGGCGTATCGCCCTCTTGAGAAAATCTTCTCCATGTTTGGTTCCAACGACGATAAGAAGGCGCCGGCCGAGGCTGGCGAGAAAAAAGGCTTGTTTGGCTGGTTTCGCAAGAAACCGCAGACCCCAGGGGCCGAACCGCCGCCTGCCGAGCCGCTGGAAGACAGCCAGCCGTTCGCCGATGAGCCCGATACTGCCTTGCCCGACGAGGTAGAGACGGCCGAAGAGCCCTTGCGTTCTGAGCCTGAGGCTACCGAAGCGGAGCCCGAGCCTGCGCACGTTAAACCGGACGTTGAATTGCAGATTGAGCCGGAGGCAGAGCCCGAGCCTGCGCCGGAGCTTGTCCATCCTGAAGAAGTGCCCGAGTCGCCAATCCTCGCTGAGATTGCCGTCGAACCTGCACCTGCACCTGCACCTGCACCAGCCGCACAAGAAGCGCCCGCCAAATTGGGCTTCTTTGCCCGGCTCAAACAAGGCTTGTCGAAGACCAGCGCCAGCATTGGCGAAGGCATGGCCAGTCTGTTTCTGGGCAAGAAGGCCATCGATGATGACCTGCTCGACGAGCTGGAAACTCGCCTGCTGACTGCGGATGTCGGCGTAGAGGCCACCACTGCCATCATGCAGAACCTGGCGCGCCGAGTCTCGCGTAAGGAGCTGGCCGACAGCGGCGCGTTGTACAAGGCTTTGCAGGAAGAACTGGCCAGCTTGCTCAAGCCTGTCGAGCAACCGTTGCTGATCGACAGCAGCAAGCAGCCGTTCGTGATCCTGGTGGTAGGTGTAAACGGCGTTGGCAAGACCACGACCATTGGCAAGTTGGCGAAGAAACTGCAGCTGGAAGGCAAGAAAGTCATGCTGGCCGCAGGCGATACCTTCCGTGCGGCGGCAGTCGAGCAGCTGCAGATTTGGGGTGAGCGCAACAACATTGCGGTGATTGCTCAGCACACGGGTGCGGATTCCGCTTCGGTGATCTTCGACGCAGTGCAGGCTGCCAAGGCCCGAGGCATTGACGTGCTCATCGCGGATACCGCCGGGCGCCTGCATACCAAGGACAATTTGATGGAGGAGCTGAAAAAGGTCCGTCGCGTGATGGGCAAGCTTGACGATTCTGCGCCGCACGAAGTGCTGCTGGTGCTCGACGCCGGAACCGGTCAGAACGCTATCAATCAGACCAAACAGTTCAATCAGTCGGTCGAGCTGACAGGCCTGGCGCTGACCAAACTCGACGGTACCGCCAAAGGTGGTGTGATCTTTGCGTTGGCCAAGCAGTTCGGCACCCCTATCCGCTATATCGGCGTCGGCGAAGGCATTGATGATCTGCGGACCTTCGAGGCGGATGCCTTCGTCAATGCCTTGTTCGCCGAGAAAGGGACGGGCGGAGCCTCGTCATGATTCGTTTTGAACAGGTGGGCAAGCGCTATCCCAACGGCCACGTCGGATTGCACGAACTTTCCTTTCACGTGAAGCGCGGTGAGTTCCTCTTCGTCACCGGTCACTCCGGAGCTGGCAAGAGCACCTTGTTGCGCTTGCTGCTGGCGATGGAAAGACCTAGCAGTGGCAAGCTGCTGTTGGCCGGCCAGGACCTTTCGCGAATCAGCAATGCGCAGATTCCCTTTCTCCGCCGGCAGATCGGTGTGGTATTTCAGAACCATCAGCTGCTGTTTGATCGCACCGTTTTCGACAACGCCGCATTGCCCTTGCAAATCCTCGGGTTGAACAAGCGCGAAATTGGCCAACGCGTAATGACCGCGCTGGAGCGTGTCAGTCTCAAGGACAAAGCACTGCAGTACCCTTCCGATCTCTCTACGGGCCAGCAGCAGCGCGTCGGTATCGCCCGCGCCGTGGTGCACCGCCCGGCGTTGCTGCTGGCCGACGAGCCGACCGGTAACCTCGATCCGCGGCTGGCAGCCGAAATCATGGGCGTATTCGAAGACATCAACCGTCTCGGTACCACCGTGCTGATTGCCAGTCACGATCTGGCGCTGATCGCCCGTATGCGTCATCGCATGCTCACACTGCAGCGTGGTCGATTGATCGGCGATGGAGAGGCCACCCGATGAGCGCACCCGAGCAGAATCCGAACCCAGCTGAACGCGCGGGCGGTGTACGCAACAAGCCCGAGCAGCCCAGAAGCGACGAACCGGACTTCAAAGCCTTGTTTCATGCCTGGGTGGAAAGCCACCGGGCCAGCGTGGTCGATAGTGTCGGCAGGCTGATCAAACAACCGATCGGTAGCTTTTTTACCTGTCTGGTCATGGCGGTCGCGTTGAGCTTGCCGATGGGCTTGGCGCTGTTGCTGGACAATGTCGAGCGGCTCGGTGGCTCCTGGCAGCGGGCAGCCCAGATTTCGCTGTTCATGCAGCTGGATGTGGATGCGACGCAGGGGCAAGCGCTTCGCGAGCAGATCCTGGCGATGCCGGACGTGTCCGAAGCCAGCTGGATCAGCCGAGAACAGGCGCTGGAGGAATTTCAGCAGCTGTCGGGGCTTGGCGAGGCCTTGCGAGAACTGCCGGAAAACCCGTTGCCCGGTGTGATCCTGGTGACGCCTAACGAAGTTGATCGCGATAACCTCGAGGCGCTGCGCCAACGCTTGTCGGAGTTGCCCGAGGTCGAGCAGGCCCAGTTGGACCTGCTATGGGTCGAACGGTTAACCGCCATTCTCAAACTGGGTGATCGGTTCGTGTTCGGCCTTAGCCTGTTGCTGATCGCCACGCTGCTACTGGTGATTGGCAATACCATTCGCCTGCACATCGAAAACCGCCGCACCGAGATTGAGGTGGTCAAACTAGTCGGCGGAACCGACGGCTACGTGCGGCGTCCGTTTCTCTACATGGGTGCTTTGTACGGGCTGGGGGCGGGCCTGATTGCCTGGGGTTTGCTCGCCTATGGGCTCGCCTGGTTGAACGAGGCGGTCATTGGATTGGCTGGCTTGTATGGCAGTGATTTCGGTTTGGCGGGCGTACCAGCCGACGATGGGCTGTCACTTGTGCTAGGAGCCGTGCTGCTGGGTTACATAGGCGCTTGGCTTGCGGTTGCTAGGCATTTGAGCGAGCTTTCTCCGCGCTAACTTATTGATTTATATGGTTTTCGATTGCTGTAAGGAAACTTTTCCACAGGCTTGCAGTCTCATGCGGCAGTGCTAAACTGCTGCAGCTTCATTTTTGGAGGACCTGCATGACATCTAATCTCCAACCTGTTCAAGCCCTGGTCCCGGGAGGCAATCTCGAGGCCTACGTGCAGACGGTCAACAGCATTCCGCTGCTCACGGTCGAGCAGGAACGCGACTTGGCTGGACGTCTGTTCTACCAACAGGACCTTGAGGCCGCCCGTCAGATGGTGTTGGCCCACCTGCGTTTCGTTGTACATATCGCCCGTAGCTATTCCGGCTACGGTCTGGCACAGGCCGATCTGATCCAGGAAGGCAATGTCGGCCTGATGAAGGCGGTTAAACGCTTCAACCCTGAAATGGGCGTGCGCTTGGTTTCCTTTGCCGTGCATTGGATCAAGGCCGAAATCCACGAGTTCATCCTGCGCAACTGGCGCATCGTAAAAGTTGCCACGACCAAAGCGCAACGCAAGCTGTTCTTCAATCTGCGTAGTCAGAAGAAGCGTCTGGCCTGGCTGAACAATGACGAGGTCGAGCGGGTTGCCGACAGCCTCGGCGTTGAAGCCCGCGAAGTCCGCGAGATGGAAAGCCGTCTCACCGGGCATGACATGGCTTTCGATCCATCTGCCGACGCGGATGATGACAGCGCCTATCAGTCACCAGCGCATTATCTCGAAGATCATCGTTACGACCCGGCGCGGCAGCTCGAAGATGCCGACTGGAGCGATAACTCAAATACGAATCTGCACGAGGCGCTGGACACGCTGGATGAGCGTAGCCGCGATATCCTCCAGCAGCGTTGGCTGAGTGATACCAAAGCGACGCTGCATGATCTCGCCGCCAAGTATGGGGTTTCTGCGGAGCGGATTCGTCAGCTTGAAAAGAATGCGATGAACAAGCTCAAGGGTTCAATCCAGGCTTGATAGCCGAAGCCTGAGCTTTCTAGTCCAGAGCCCAAAGGCGCTGCAACTGCAGCGCCTTTTTTTATGCCGTTGGCCGGCGAAGGGTGACTGCAGCTGGATGGTCGCCGGGATTAGCGGCAATGCCTGGAGTGTTCCAAGGTGTCGGTCAGAGCGATCAGCAGTTGTGCCGCGCTGATGGGTTTGTGTAGCCAGGTGATGCTCGTGTCTTCAGCGTTCTGCTCGAAATGGCTGGCGGCAGATATCACGATGATCGGTAGATCTCGCGTGTCAGGGTTGCTGCGTACTTCGTCAATCAGCTCACGTCCGCTGCCGTCGGGCAGATGCAAATCGAGTGTCATCGCCTCGTAACGGGTACTGGCAAGCTTGCCTCGTGCCGCGTGCAGACTTTGAACGCGGTCAACCGCGTAACCGGCATCGCGTAGCATCAGCAACAGTAACCGGCCGGTGTCCGGCTCGTCTTCGATTACCAGCAGGCGAGGCTGGCCCTGGTCTGGTGCCACAGTGGCCGATTCGACTATGGGCAGCTCACACCAGAACGTTGTACCTTGGCCCTCGGCTGTATCAAAGCCGACACGACCGCCCATCCTCTCGATGAATTCCTTGGTGATGGCAAGCCCCAGGCCGGTGCCCCCTTTCTGGCGACTGTCAGACGCATCCGCTTGAGCAAATTTTTCGAATACACGGTTCTGGAAGCTTGGCGGGATGCCCGGCCCCTGATCGGTGACGCTGATGCGGACATGGCCGGCATTGGGCTGGCTGCAATGCAGCGTGACCTGACCACCTTCCGGCGTGTACTTGATGGCGTTCGATAGAAAGTTGCTCAACACCTGCTGCAGACGCAACCCGTCGACCCATACGTGCACATTGATCGGGTCGCGGAGTATGCAGCTCACCCCGAAATGCGAGGCGAAAGCCTGGTTGCTGGTCAGCGCCTCATCCAGCAGTTGGCGCAGCGAGTGCTCGCGCATATCGAAGGTCATCTTGCCTGCGGTGATTTTTTCCATGTCCAACAGGTCATTGATCAAGTAACCCAACCGCAAGCTGTTGCGGTGCGCGATTTCGAGCATCTGCTGGATGGCGGGAGGTGCCTCGCCCAGAGCGCCGCCGGTGATCAGCCCCAGGGCGCCGCTGATGGATGTCAGCGGGGTGCGCAGCTCATGGCTTACCGTCGAGACGAACTCGTCTTTCATCTGTTCGATGCGCTTGTGTTCGGTCA
Organism: Pseudomonas sp. NPDC077451; assembly: GCF_044543345.1. NCBI lineage: Bacteria > Pseudomonadati > Pseudomonadota > Gammaproteobacteria > Pseudomonadales > Pseudomonadaceae > Pseudomonas > Pseudomonas sp. NPDC077451. Next base: position 138,394 of record NZ_JBITVX010000008.1, read on the forward strand.
GGTCCATGCTGGTGCCGCTGATGCGCAGCGGCTGGCCGTTGCGGTCGCGCTGGATGTAGCCGCGGATCAGCACAGGCGTGATTTTGCCGCTTTTGTGCTGCAGGCGTAGCTCGGTGGTGAAGTGATCGACTGGGGAAAGCATGGTCCGGGCCAGCTGAGTCCGCGCTTGAGGCAGGTCCTCGGATACGACGAGTCGCTCCCAGAGCTTGAGATCCGAACTGAGCTCGCCGGGACGGTAGCCGAGCATGTGCCAGGCTCGCGGCGATGCATAGAAGGTCCCGGCATCCAGGTTCATGTCCCACAGCCCGTCATTGCTGCCTTTGAGCGCAAGGCTTAGGCGCTCTTCACTGAGCTGAAGGGCGCGTTTGTTTTCCCGGATGTCTTCGGTCATCTGCTGGGCCAGCGCCTCAGCACGGCGGCGTCTGAGCGATAACGAAAACGTCAGGAGAAACAATAGTGCGCTCAGGCCGGTACCAAGGCCCGCTATCAGCCCTTTGTTGGTGTGAAAGAACTGCTCGAAGGCCGGCCGACTCTCCAGGCGCAGCGTCCAAGTCTGGCCATATAGACCCAGCTGCAGCTCCTTGCTGTACTGGGCTTGCCCGGTCATAGGTGCATCTCGACTGGCAAAGATAAGCTGCTCGGTTTGCTCGGTATCGCCTGCGTAAATGCGCAAGCTGAGGTTCGGATTAGCTGCGCCGAGAATGCCTCGCATCAGGTCGTCGAGCCGATAAGGACTGTAGACGAAGCCCTTTAGCGCTTGCAGGCGTTGTGTCACGGCAGTTAACGGCTCCCCATCACTGTACAGCGGCACGTACATGAGGACGCCTGCTTGTACTTTGCCGTGGGTTTCCTGGCGTAAGGTCACTTTCCCGGTAATCTGGGTTTTCCCAGTCTCGGCAGCGCTGAGCATGGCCTGTCGGCGAACCGGCTCGGAGAACATGTCAAAGCCGAAAGCGGCCAGGTTGCGATCGCGGAAGGGCTCGAGGAAGACGATTGGCGTATAGAGCGAGCGGTCCGCCGCTTGCGGGTAAACATCGTAGTCGCTATATCCCTCAGCCCGAACGTTCTGCACATGCGCTTCGAGGTCCGACGGCAATAGGGCCTTGGCAAAACCGACACCTTGAATGCCTGGGTAGCGTTCGGCCAGTTGCAGCCGGTCGTTGTATTCACGCCACTGTTCTCGTGACACGTCACCAGCGGCATCGAACAGCCCGGCCGCTCCGAGCAGAATCTGCTCGTGGTCGGTCATGCGTTTTTGAATGGCTTCAATGGTCGTGTTCACCAGCAAGTCGAATTGCTTGAGCGCGGCCCGCTCTTCTTTCATCTGAAGATGATTGAGGAGCGCAAGCTGTACCAACAGCGCTAACGCCAGTACAAGCCAGGCGATGCTGTTACGCCAGTGAAAGAACTGCCGCACCTTGCCGAAAGGTGCACTGGTTTCGCTCATGCTGTCTGCCGTGCGTTAGTGACGAGTGGCGAGAATATCGGACGCCTGTCTGGCGACCGCTCTTACATGCGGGTCGTGGCCCGGCATTCGCCACATATTCATCGCAGCTTACTCGCTGAGATGGCGCACTGCCATAACGCCCCGACAGAGCGTACCGGCTAGTGATCTTGCGCGTGAGAGGGCGCTGAGGCGCTGGAGCCGACCCGTCGCCGTATCATTCCGGTTTGCCTTCAGCGTGCCTCGCTCGCCTGTAGTTTGTTCAGGTAACCGCTGCCGCCCAATTGCCTCACCTGCTTTCGAATCCAGGCGGCGCGACTGCGCACGTGCGGACCGGGTTGGCCCGCATCCCACTCCCGTGGGTTGGGCAGTACAGCGGCCAGCTGGCTAGCCTGATTGACAGATAGGTAGGGCGCGCCAATCCCGAAGTGATGTTGTGCAGCTGCTTCGGCACCGAATATCCCACTGCCCCATTCGACACTGTTCAGGTAGACCTCCAGAATCCGTTGTTTCGGCCAGAGCAGCTCGATCCAGCCGGTGAACCAGACTTCAAGGCCCTTGCGCAGCCAGCTACGCCCCGACCAGAGAAACAGGTTCTTCGCCACTTGTTGGCTCAGAGTGCTGGCGCCACGCAGCGAGCCGCCGCGTTCGTTATGTTCGAATGCGGCTCGAATTGCCGCAATATCGAAACCCCAATGATCGGCGAACTTCTGGTCTTCGGCTGCAATGACGGACATCTTCAAGTCGTCCGGCAGTTGTTTCCAAGGCCGCCAGCTACGTTGCAGGTCAATGCTTTCACCACCGGTCCAGGATTCGACCTTGCGTTCGGTCATCAGCGCAGTGACGGGTGGCGGCACCCAGCGCAGTACCAGCACCAGCAACACGGACAGTGCCGTCAGCCATAGCAGCAGTTTGGTCAGTCGGCGTAGCAGGGCTCGAAGCATGGGGCGTGGTCGCAACCGGGGAGAACGGGCATTATAACGGTGCATACAGTCCCTGACCGGAAGGCCCCCGAATGATTCGCCCGTTTCTTATGCTCGCCGGATTCTTCGGCTTGACCGGCGTCGCCCTCGGCGCGTTCGCAGCCCATGGTTTGAAGAGCCGCCTGGCTGCCGACTATCTCGCTGTGTTTCAGACCGGCGTGCACTATCAACTGATTCACGCGCTGGCATTATTCGGCATCGCCTTGCTGGCGTTGCATGCGCCGAGCCGTCTGCTGGTCGCAGCAGGCAGCTTGTTTACGCTGGGTGTCCTGCTGTTCTCCGGCAGTCTCTACCTGCTGACCCTGACCGGTGTCGGCAAGCTCGGCATCATCACTCCGATTGGCGGCACGGCGTTCCTGGCCGGCTGGATCTGTCTGATGCTGGCCGCCTGGAATCTGCGTGGCTGATTGACGGAGCGGTTCGGGTGGAGATGAATGGTGACAGCTGTTGCCTTGGTGGACCGAGTCGATCGGGCTAGAATGCTGGCCCTTTTGCAATGGTGGCGATCACTATGCATATCCAGTTGAACGGTGAGCGCTACGAGCTCCCGGACGGCCAGTCGGTGGCTGATCTGCTGCAGCGCTTGGAGCTGACCGGGCGCCGGCTAGCGGTCGAACTCAATCGCGACATTGTGCCACGCAGCCAGCATGCCGCGACGGTTCTGGTCGAAGGCGATCAGATCGAAATCGTGCATGCCATTGGCGGTGGCTGAGCCACTCGCCGCATCGATATTCCCGGTCGCCGCCCGTGCAGCGGCGTACTTCTCGCTTCATTAGGTCTGAACAGGATGGTCGCATGAGCCCAGTTCCGCACGACAAACCCTTCACGCTTGCCGGCCGCACCTATCAATCGCGTCTGCTGGTGGGCACCGGTAAATACAAGGATATCGAGGAAACCCGCGCGGCCATCGAGGCCTCTGGCGCGGAGATCGTCACCGTTGCAGTGCGCCGTACCAACATCGGCCAGAACCCGGGCGAGCCTAACCTGCTGGATGTGATCTCGCCGGACCGCTACACGATCCTGCCGAACACTGCGGGCTGCTTTGACGCCGATGAGGCCGTGCGCACCTGCCGCCTGGCCCGCGAGCTGCTCGATGGGCACAAACTGGTCAAGCTGGAGGTACTGGCCGACCAGAAAACCCTGTTTCCCAATGTCATCGAAACCCTCAAGGCCGCTGAAGTATTGGTCAAGGATGGCTTCGACGTGATGGTGTACACCAGCGACGATCCGATCATTGCCCGCCAGCTGGCCGACATGGGCTGCATTGCGGTGATGCCGTTGGCCGGCCTGATCGGCACGGGTTTGGGTATCTGCAACCCATACAACCTACGCATCATCCTCGAGGAGGCCAAGGTGCCGGTACTTGTGGACGCAGGCGTCGGCACGGCATCCGACGCAACCATCGCGATGGAGCTGGGCTGTGAGGCGGTGCTGATGAACAGCGCCATCGCTCATGCGCAGAACCCCGTGCTGATGGCTGAGGCCATGAAGTATGCGATCGACGCCGGCCGCTTAGCCTACCTGGCCGGCCGCATGCCGAAAAAACTCTATGCCAGCGCCTCCTCGCCTCTGGAAGGCCTGATCCGCTAATCCTTCTCCTCCCGTCGCAGGCCGCGTGCTCGATCGCGCGGCCGGTCCCTTTTATCTGTAGGTTCGTTCATGAGTGACACTCCAATCCCGGCCGAGGGCCAACGGCGCATGCGCACCATCAAAAGCTTTGTGATGCGTGCCGGTCGCATGACCGAAGGACAGCAGCGAGGTCTGGATCAGGGCTGGCCCCGGTTCGGCCTGGAACTGGCAGATGGGTTGCGCGATTTCGATCAGGTCTTTGCTCGGCAGGCACCACGCACGTTCGAGATCGGCTTTGGCATGGGCCACTCCACCCTGGAAATGGCCGCGGCGGCTCCCGAACAGGACTTCATAGCGGTCGAAGTGCACTCGCCGGGCGTCGGGGCCCTGTTAAACGGACTTCTGTCACAAAATCTGAATAACGTGCGGATCTACAGTTGCGATGCGCTCGAAGTGCTGCGTGAATGCGTCCCCGATGCGAGCCTGGACCGGGTCCTGCTGTTTTTCCCTGATCCCTGGCACAAGAGTCGTCATCACAAACGGCGCATCGTCCAACCGGCATTCGCCGAGTTGGTCCGGCAGAAGCTCAAGGTTGGCGGCGTGTTGCATATGGCGACCGACTGGGAGGCCTATGCCGAGCACATGGTCGAGGTTATGAACGTCGCACCTGGTTACCGTAACCAGGCCGTAAACGGGCAGTACGTTGATCGTCCGCAGGAGCGCCCGACCACCAAGTTCGAACGGCGCGGTGAGCGCCTCGGCCACGGCGTCTGGGACCTTAAGTTCGAACGCATCGACTGACTCGCTGAAAAGAAATACGTGCCACCGCTACATCCACCAAAGCCGCGACCAAGCGGCCCAGGGACGATCCAATAACGAAAAATGCCAGGACGGCACGATCCCAACGCATCAACGAGCGCTCTGCCTGCGGGCAAGAGCCGTCATCTGCCGCGCCAGCCGCGCTGCAAGGAGCAAACAGATGTACAGGAAATTTGGAATTCTGCTGCTGGCGGCCTGTGCCAGCCAGGCTCATGCCAAGGTCGACGAGATACAGGCCGTGCGCCTGGGTCAGGACCTGACCCCGCTGGGTGCCGAGCGCGCCGGTAACGCCGCCGGAACCATTCCCGCTTGGACCGGAGGTGTGCAACCACCTGCAGGCTACGAAGCCGGCATGCACCATCCGGACCCTTTCGCGGCCGACCCGATGCTCTACCGGGTGGACCAGAGCAATGTGGCCCAGTACGCCGCGTTGTTACCGGAGGGGCTGCGAGCGCTGGTCGAGCGGCATCCTGACTTTCATATGCGGGTATTTCCAACCCGTCGCAGCGCCAGCAACCCACAGCGCATCTATGACGCCACGCGGCTGAACGCGGTCAATGCCGAGCTGATCGCCAATGGCAACGGGATCAAGGGCGCCTCAGCGGGTATTCCATTTTCCATCCCGCAGGACGGGATGGAGGTGATCTGGAACCATGTTCTGCATTACAAGGGCGACCAGACTCACTTCGTGAACAATCAGGCCGTGGTGATCAACGGCAACCCGAGCTATATCAAACGGGATCGGCAGATCTATTACGTTTATAACCGTGAGGGCATGAGCCAGGCCGACCTGGACAACACCTCGCTGTACTACAAGTACCGTGTCACTGCGCCGGCCAAACTGTCAGGTACCGCCCTGGTGGTCCAGGATCCGCTCGACCAAGTGCTGGCGGTACGCAAGGCCTGGCGCTACAGCCCGGCTGATCGCCGCGTACGTCGTTTGCCGTCGCTCGCCTACGATTCGCTGCAGCCCGACACCAGCGGCCTGGCCACCGCGGACGTGGTGGACTCCTTCAATGGCGCACCGGATCGCTATGAGTGGCAGCTGGTCGCCAAGCGCGAAATGCTGGTGCCCTACAACAGCTACGCGGTGCATCAGAAGGGCATTCCCTACGATAAAATCGTCGGTCCGCGAACCTTGAATCCGGACCTGTTGCGTTATGAGTTGCATCGGGTCTGGGTCGTCGACGCCACACTGCGCAAGGGCTTCAGTCACCCCTACGACAAGCGCCGGTTCTATGTCGATGAGGACAGCTGGTCAATTTTGGCTGTGGACCTGTTTGATGAAAAGGGCGAGCTGATCGGGCTGCAGGAAAGCCATCCAATCAGCTATTACGACGTGCCGATGTTCAACAGCACCGTCGAAACGCTCTATCACCTGAAAGACGACAACTACTTTGTTGACGGTCTGGATAACAACGAGCCGATGTATGACTTCAGTGCCCGGCTCGGCCCGCGTGACTTCTCACCGGCAGCGCTGCGTCGCGGCAACTAAGCAGCACTGGCTGAGAGCAGCAAGGGCGCCCGCGGGCGCCCTTGTGGTTTTTGGCTATGACACGCCTTGTGCCGACAGGCTGACGCGGCTTCCGGCGCGGCCCTGCACGATCGCTTCGATGTCGGCTAGCGAGCCGATCACCGCAGCTTTTCCGGTGTTGCGGGCAAACTCACATGCTGCCTGAACCTTCGGCCCCATCGACCCTGCGGCAAAGCCCAACAGTTCCAGCTGGTCGGGATGGGCCTCGTTGATGCGGTGCTGCTGCGGCGTGCCCCAGTCCAGGTAGACCCCGTCGACATCCGTGGCGATCACCAGCAGATCGGCTTCGAGCTGCTCGGCCAGTAGCGCCGAGCAGAGGTCCTTGTCGATCACTGCCTCGACGCCCTCAAGCCGACCCCCCTGTTTGTAAACCGTGGGAATGCCGCCTCCGCCGGCGCAGATCACCACGCTGCCTTTTTCCAGCAGCCAGCGGATCGGCCGGATCTCGAAAATTCGTTTCGGTCGCGGACTTGGAACAACTCGGCGGAAACGTTCGCCATCGGCAGCGATATGCCAGCCTTTTTCCCGCGCCAGGCGGTCGGCGTCTTCGCGGCTGTAGACGGGGCCGATCGGTTTGCTCGGGTGCTTGAATGCTGGATCGGCAGCGTCTACCTCGACCTGAGTCAGCAAGGTCGCGAAGGGCACCTCGAACGGCAGCAGATTGCCCAGCTCTTGCTCGATGATGTAGCCGATCATGCCTTCGGTTTCGGCGCCGAGCACGTCCAGGGGGAAAGGGTTGCCCGCGTCATAGGCTGCACCCTGGAGTGCCAGCAGCCCAACTTGCGGGCCGTTGCCGTGGGCGATCACCAACTCGTTTCCCGGCGCCACCTTGGCTATCTGTTCGCAAGCGATACGGACGTTGTCGCGCTGGTTCTCCGCGGTCATGGGCTCACCGCGGCGCAGGAGGGCGTTGCCGCCCAGAGCAATGACTAGTCGCATGGTGTGTTCTTCCTCATACGGGTTAGGCGGCTCTGAACCGCCTCGCCCTTGGCCCCTCTTCGGTCGAAGAGGGGCGGTGCAGGTTCAGACGTCGGCCAGAGTCGAAACCAGGATTGCCTTGATGGTGTGCATGCGGTTTTCCGCTTGCTCGAAGGCAATGTTGTAGGGCGACTCGAACACGTCCTCGGTGACCTCGATGCCGTTGGCCAGGTGCGGGTACTTGGCCGCAATCTCCTTGCCCACCTTGGTCTCGCTGTTATGGAACGCAGGCAGACAGTGCATGAACTTGCTGCGCGGGTTACCGGTGGCCTGCATCAGCGCGGTGTTCACCTGATAGGGGAGCAGCTGCTCGATGCGTTCGGCCCAGGCCTCGACCGGCTCACCCATGGACACCCACACATCGGTGTGCACGAAGTCGACGCCTTCTACGGCTGCGATCGGGTCCTCGGTAAGCGTCAGTCGCGCGCCACTCTGTGCGGCAAAATCCTGACAGGCCTTGATGTGCGCTTCGCTTGGCCAGAGTGCGCGGGGTGCAGCGATGCGTACGTCCATGCCCAGCTTGGCACCGATCAACAGCAGGGAATTACCCATGTTGTTGCGCGCATCGCCGAGGTAGGCATAGCTGATCTGATGCAGCGCCTTGTCGCTGTGCTCGCGCATGGTCATCACGTCGGCGATCATTTGGGTGGGGTGATATTCATCCGTCAGGCCGTTGTAAACCGGCACACCGGCATAGCGGGCCAGCTCTTCGACGATCTCCTGCTTGAAGCCGCGGTACTCGATCGCGTCATACATGCGCCCCAGCACGCGCGCGGTGTCCTTCATGCTTTCCTTGTGGCCGATCTGCGAGGAGTTGGGGTCGATGTAGGTGACGTTCGCTCCCTGGTCGTAGGCCGCCACCTCGAAGGCGCAACGGGTGCGGGTAGAGGTTTTTTCAAAGATCAGCGCGATGTTCTTGCCTTTCAGATGCTGGCGCTCGGTACCTGTGTATTTGGCGCGTTTCAGATCACGGGACAGGTCGAGCAGGTGGCGCAGCTCGCGTTCGCTGTGGTGCATCAGGCTGAGCAGGCTACGGTTGTGGATATTGAAGGGCATGGTGGAATTCCTCGTGTTTCGGGGGCTTGCCGGGCCCAGGCCCGGCGCCGTGATCAATAGTCGATGGCGTCGCGAACGATCGGGCAGGTCATGCAGTGGCCACCGCCGCGGCCTCGGCCCAGCTCGCTGGCGCTGATGGTGATGACTTCGACACCGGCTTTGCGCAGCATGGTATTGGTGAAGGTGTTGCGGTCGTAGCCGATGACTACGCCGGGCTCCAGCGCGACGACGTTGTTGCCGTCGTCCCATTGCTCGCGCTCGACTTCATAGCTGTCGCCGCCCGTTTCGACTACGCGTAGAGCGGGTAACCCGAGGGCCTCGGCCACCACCTGAAGAAAGCTCGAACTTTCGCGGCGCACATCAATGCCGCCGGTCTTGCTTTCGTCCGGGCGCAGGCTGAAGGCGACGATGCCTTGCACTACGTCGGGATAGACGGTGACCAGATCCCGGTCGCAGAAGCTGAACACCGTGTCCAGATGCATTGCCGAGCGCGAGCGAGGCAGGCCGGCGACGATCACTCGTTCGGCTGCACCCTCGCGAAACAGTGATTGGGCCAATTGGCCAATCGCCTGGCGGGAGCTGCGCTCACCCATCCCGATCAGGACCACGCCATTGCCGATGGGCATCACGTCGCCGCCCTCCAATGTGGCCAGGCCGTGATCAAGTTCCGGGCCGCCATACCAGACCTTGAAGTCCTGGTCGGCAAATTGTGGGTGGAAGCGATAGATCGCCGCGGTGAGCAGGGTTTCCTGACGCCGTGCTGTCCAGTGCATGGGGTTGAGCGATACGCCCCCGTAGATCCAGCAACTGGTGTCGCGGGTGAATATCGTGTTGGGCAGCGGCGGCAGGATAAAGCTCGAATGGCCGAGATAGTCGCGGAACATGCTGACGATTTCGCCGCTTTCCGTGCCCGGCAGGTCGCTGCCCGAGACGCCGCCGATAAGGTACTCAGCGAGGAGCCGGGGCTGTTGCTCCTCAAGCCAGCTGCGTACTTCATTCTGCAGGCCAATGCCGACCTGGTTGGCGGTGATCTTGCGGTCGAGGATCCATTTCAGCGCCTCAGGATTGCTTACCGTCTCGGTCAGCAAGTTATGCATTTCGAGGACTTCAACGCCTCGCTCACGCATCTTGGTGACGAAATCGAAGTGATCGCGCTTGGCCTGATTCACCCACATCACATCATCGAACAGCAATTCGTCGCAGTTGGTTGGGGTCAGTCGCTGGTGGGCCAGGCCTGGTGAGCAGACCAGTACCTTGCGCAGTTTTCCGGCTTCGGAATGAACACCCAGTTTCTGGGGTTGCGGGGTCATAGCAGTTCTCCTTGCAGGTCTTCGCACCGGTAGGTGCTCAGTGGTTCGCCATCGCTCGTGGCAATGGTCGAGGAGTAGGCGCAGTTGGCGCCTAAAGGATTAAAGCGAAAGGAAACCGTCGTACAAACCGTAGGCCGCGATGCCCGCGCCTATCACGACCGCGGCGAATATCAGCTTCTCGACCGTGGTGAACACCGGCTCGCCGCGTTCATGCTTGGCTTTGGCGAACAGCAGCGCGCCTGGCGCGTAAAGCAGCGCAGAAAGCAGCAGGTATTGCACGCCACCGGCGTAAACGAGCCAGAGTGCATACAGCGTGGCAATGGCGGCCACCAGCAGATCCTTCCGCCGCTCACCAGGCGCATTCTCGTAGCCTTCCCCCCGAATGCTGATCAGCAGCGCGTAGGCCGCGGACCAGAAATAGGGCACAAGGATCATTGAAGTGGCGAGGTAGAGCAGGCTCAGATAGGTCGAAGCGCTGAACAGGGTGATGATCAGAAAGAATTGAATCAGCCCGTTGGACAGCCAGAGCGCGTTGACGGGAACGTGATTCGCATTTTCCTTGCGCAGGAAGCTCGGCATGGTGTGGTCGCGTGCCCCGGCAAAGAGGATCTCCGCGCATAGCAGGGTCCAGGAGAGCAGGGCACCGGCCAGTGACACCACCAGCCCGACACTGATCAGCACTGCGCCCCAGCGTCCAACTACGTGCTCCAGTACCCCGGCCATTGAAGGGTTTTTCAAGCCCGCAAGCTCGGCCTGGCTCATGATTCCCATGGACAGGACGTTGACCAGCACGAGTAGCGCGAGCACGCCAATGAAGCCGATCACGGTTGCCTTGCCGACATCGCTGCGTCGCTCGGCACGTGCAGAGTAGACGCTGGCGCCCTCGATGCCGATGAAGACCCATACGGTCACCAGCATCATGTTGCGCACCTGCTGCATGACGCTGCCCAGCTCCAGATTGCCGCGGCCCCAGAAATCCGCCGTGAATACCTCCAGGCGAAAGGCGATGGCGGCAATGACGATGAACATGATCAGCGGCACGATCTTGGCGATAGTGCTGACCAGATTGATGAACGCGGCCTGCTGAATGCCACGTAGAACCAACAGGTGCACACCCCAAAGCACCAGTGATGCGCCGATCACAGCCGGCAAGGTGTTGCCCTCCCCAAAGATCGGGAAGAAATAGCCTAAGGTGCTGAACAGCAGGACGAAATAGCTGACGTTGCCGATCCAGGCACTGATCCAGTAGCCCCAGGCCGACGAGAAACCCATATAGTCGCCAAAGCCCGCCTTGGCGTAGGCATAAACGCCTGCATCAAGGTCTGGCTTGCGGTTGGCAAGAGTCTGGAAGACGAAGGCGAGGGTGAGCATGCCGATGGCTGTGATGCCCCAGCCGATGAGGATCGCGCCAGCGCTGGCGCTCGCGGCCATGTTCTGCGGCAGCGAAAAGATTCCGCCGCCAATCATCGAGCCCACCACCAATGCGATCAGCGCACTGAGTTTCAATTGTTTCGAGGCCGTGACCATACCTGTCTCCTTCAAGGAACGTGCTTAGTCGAGGCCATTGAATGCCTATCTGCACGACATGGTCATGACAGTGGTCAACAAAGCGCTGAGGTGGGGGTGCAAGGATGCGCTCGGCGGTGAAGGTTGTGCATAACGCACGGAAGATGCCGAGCTAGAGCTGTTGCGAGTCAAGAATCGAATGAAGGGGGATGTCGTGTTCAGACCAGGTCATGTGGAAGTCAGCCGATTGCCATCGGACGGCTTTCCCGGGTATCACTTGATACTCGAATACCACGTCGAAGGGCCACAGCAAAAGCCAGAATGGGCCTCGTTCCACCTGCATGGGAAGGTCGATCAGACACCGATTGACGAACGGTTTGAGATGCACCGCGACGTGGCTTTCAATTTCCTGCAGCGCATCCGTCAATGCCTGCGCAAGCGCGGTTTGCACTTGCACACGGATGTGCTGTTCGCCTTTCACGCGGATTACGATCCAATGTTCGAGGATCTGCGCGACCAGCTGCACGGAATGCCCGGCGAGCCTGTGGACCTCGACCGTTTTTTGCGGGAAGACTAGTTCAGTTTCGGTCAGCGACCACGCCGATGATGAACAGCACGAGCAGAAGTACCGGCGCCAGGGTGTAGTTGTTGAACTGCGCCAACCCCTTGGCCAGCCAGGGGCTGAGATAGATGATGCCAAGGCCGTAGACCAGTGCACAGAAGACCACGAACGCCAGGGTGCGAAGGACGAAATTGAGCCCGCCGATGTTCTTCTGCACCCAGGCGTTCAATGCCGGGCCGAACAGGACAAACAGGGTCGCCATGATCGCCAGGGAAATATCGAACAGGTGGTGGCGGCTCCAGCGCGACAGGGTGGCGATGAGGTCGAGTACGAGATCCATGCAGGGTCCTTAAGGCAGGAAGAGTTGCAGCAGGTCATTGAGAAAAAGCTGGCCTTTGGGGGTCGCAACCAGCCGCTGCGGGTCGGGTTCAAGCAAGCCGCGTGCTTCCGCGTCTCGTCGTCCCTCGGCCAGCAAGTCCAACGATAGACCGGTGCGCTGAGTGAACAACAATGATGGGACACCGTCGGTGAGGCGCAGCACGTTCATCAGGAATTCGAAGGGCAATTCGTCCCGCGCGAGTTGCTTGTTGCCCGCGCGGAAGCGTTTCGCCGGATCGAGATAGTCTTTCGGCAGGCGGGTCTTCCAGTGCCGGCGGATCTGGCCATTCGGTGCGGTCCACTTGCCATGGGCACCCGCGCCCAGCCCAAGGAAGTCGCCAAAGGTCCAGTAATTGAGGTTGTGCCGCGCCTGCCTGCCGGGTTGAGCATAAGCCGAGGTTTCGTACTGACCATAGCCGTGTGCGGCGAGCAGCGCCTGTCCGGCTTCCTGAATGTCCCACAGGGTCTCGTCTTCCGGCAGCTGGGGTGGTTTGCTCCAGAACTCGGTGTTCGGCTCGACCGTGAGCTGATACCAAGATAGGTGCGTCGGTTGCTGGTCAATGGCGATGCGCAGATCACTCAGCGCGTCTTCCAGGCTCTGCTCAGGCAGACCATGCATCAGGTCGAGGTTGAAATTATCGAAGCCCGCCGCGCGCGCCATATCGGCGGCCCGGATCGCTTCGTCACCATCGTGAATGCGGCCAAGAGCCTTCAGCTTGGCGGGCTGGAAGCTTTGCACGCCAATCGACAAGCGGTTGATGCCGAGGCTGCGGTAGTCGCGGAATTTCGCCTGTTCGAACGTGCCAGGGTTGGCTTCCAGGGTGATTTCGATGTCATCGGCGAACCCGACGCGCTGCCGCATGCCTTCGAGGATTCGTTCCAACGCACTGGCGGAGAACAGGCTCGGCGTGCCGCCGCCGAAGAAGATGGAGGTCAGCCTGCGGCTCTGTATCTGCTCCCGATCGGCATCCAGATCCGCCAGCAGCGCTTGCACATAAGCGTCTTCGGGTAGCGAGGCGCCGGCAGCATGGGAGTTGAAGTCGCAGTACGGGCATTTGCGCACACACCAAGGGATATGAACGTAGGCCGCCAGTGGCGGCAGTTCCAGGCGCGATACCGCAGGCGGCTCGGGAGCGCCGCCGTTGGAAGCAGCGGTCATGCGATCCCCAGGCGCTGCTTGAGCAAGGCCATGGCGCGGGCGCGGTGGCTGAGCTGGTTCTTGTCCTTTGGCGCCAGCTCAGCGCTGGAGCAGTCACGTTCCGGCACCCAGAACAGAGGGTCGTAGCCGAAGCCATGCTCCCCCTGAGCACTGTGCAGAATGCGGCCCTGCCACAGTCCTTCGCAGAGGATTGGCAGCGGATCGTCGGCATGCCGCAGTAATGCCAGGGCGCAGACGAACTGAGCGCCGCGCTCGGCGTCCGGCACGTCCTTCAGGGCGTCGAGCAGTTTGGCATTGTTCGCCGCGTCGCCCTGGCCGCCTGCGTAGCGCGCCGAGTAGATGCCCGGCGCACCACCCAGGTGATCAACCGCCAGCCCCGAGTCGTCGGCCAGCGCAGGCAAGCCGGATATACGCGCAGCATTGCGTGCCTTGAGGATGGCGTTCTCGACAAAGGAAAGCCCGGTTTCCTCCGGTTCGATGTCGCTGAACTCGCCAATCGAACGTACGCGTACGGCGTCGCCAAGCATGGCCTGCAGTTCCTTTAGCTTGCCGGCGTTGTGGCTGGCCAGCACCAGTTCTTTGAAGAGCATCATTCGTCCGGGAAGAATTCTTGGCTGAAGTCGAAATTGATCGCCGGGGCGCCGGCAGGCTGCACATTCAGGTTGAAGCGCAGGGTTTCTCGCGAGCCGAAGGGGAACTGTGCCAAGTAGTAGATGGCCTGGTCGCCTTCTTTTAGTTGCTTGAAGTCCAGCGGGTAATCCTGACCGAGCAGGTTCTTCACCGTGCCACTGACCTGAGCTGCAGTCGGTTTGCCGGACTTGAGCACCGATAGGTTGACCACGCCTTGAGTCTTGCTGCGCACGAGGCCAGCTGCGGCGGCGATGTCAGGCTGCAGGAAGCCGGAATTGAACGCAATGTAGTGCACGTCGTATTCGCCGACACTATGTTTGCGCTCAGCCACGGCGGGTAGCGCAAAGAGCAGGGCGAGCAGGCATATCAAACGAGATCTCATGGATTACCTCCAGCAATGAGCGGTCAGCGGACGGCTCCGGTGACACGATAGATACCAATTTCACCAATCAGATTAGGCCACAAGCGGCTCGTCACACCGTGCTTGTGATGGCGGTCCACGGCTAGGCGCTCGAGCACCCGGGCGCCAAGTTCGTGGGACAACCGCTCGAAATCCTCGAATGTGCAGAAGTGAATGTTCGGCGTGTTGTACCAGGTGTAAGGCAAGAAATCCGACACCGGCATGCGGCCTTTGCTGGCCAGGTACCAGCGGCAGCGCCAATGACCGAAATTGGGAAAAGTGATGATGCACTCGCGTCCGACTCGCAGCATCTCCTTGAGCAGCTTGTCCGGGTAGTGGACCGCTTGCAGTGCCTGGGTCATGACCACCATGTCGAAACTGTCACTGGCGAAGTTGCCGAGGCCCTTGTCGAGGTCCTGCTCGATGACGTTGACGCCTTTTTCGACGCAGGCGGCAATGTTGTCTGGATCGATTTCCAGACCATAGCCGCTCACCTGCTTGTTGTCCCGCAGCCATGCCAGCAAGTCACCATTACCGCAGCCCAGGTCGAGCACGCGGCTTCCCGCCGGTATCCAGTTTTGGATGATTTCCAGGTCGGCGCGCATATAGGTTCCTTATACGGCGATGCGGTTCATGTAACCGCGAAAGGCCTGTAGATATCGAGGGATCGGAATCAGGAAGGCGTCGTGGCCTTGAGGGGCGTCGATCTCCAGATAACAAACGTTCTTGCGCGCCGCCATCAGCGCGTCGACGATTTCGTGCGAGCGCTCCGGTGAGAAGCGCCAGTCGGTTGTGAACGATATTACGCAGAAGTCCGCTTTCACCGTGGACAGGGCCTTGGCCAGATCATCGTCGTGCGTCGCCGCCGGGTCGAAATAATCCAGCGCCTTGGTCATCAGCAGATAGGTATTGGCATCGAAGCGGCCGGAGAACTCTTCGCCCTGGTAGCGAAGATAGCTTTCGACTTGAAATTCGACGCTGTTGAAATCGTAATTCAGCTTTTCGCTCTTGAGTCCACGGCCGAACTTGGTGCCCATGGCGTCGTTGGACAGGTAGGTGATGTGCCCGACCATCCGCGCCAGCATCAGGCCCCGCTTGGGGATTACACCCTTCTCTTGAAAATGCCCGCCGTGAAACTCCGGGTCCGACAAGATGGCCTGGCGCGCCACCTCGTTGAACGCAATGTTTTGGGCTGACAGCTTGGGTGCCGAGGCGATCGCCACACAATGGCGGACGCGCTCCGGGTAGCTCATGGTCCATTGCATAGCCTGCATGCCACCGAGGCTGCCGCCCACCACTGCGGCCCACTGCTCGATGCCCAGCATGTCGGCCAGGCGTGCCTGGCTGTTGACCCAGTCTTCCACGGTGACGACCGGGAAATCCGCGCCATAAGGCTTGCCCGTTACTGGATTGGTGCTGCTGGGGCCGGTCGAGCCATTGCAGCCGCCGAGATTGTTCAGGCTGACCACAAAGAAGCGGTTCGTATCGATGGCTTTGCCCGGGCCGATGCAGCTATCCCACCAGCCGGGCTTGCGGTCTTCGGCGTCATGGAAGCCGGCCGCATGATGATGGCCTGAAAGTGCGTGGCAGATGAGCACGGCATTGCTGCACGAGGCGTTGAGCTCGCCGTAGGTTTCGTAGATCAGCTGGTAAGCGTTCAGCGTGCGGCCGCAGGCGAGTGCCAGCGGCTCGGCGAAATGCGCGACCTTCGGACTCACCAGACCAACGGAATCGGCTGGAATAGCTGTGGGCATCGACCCTGGCTCGTACTGGAAGAAGGCGGCAAAGTCTAAAGGTTAGCGCGCCTCAATTCATCCTCAATCGCAACTTCGGTGTCAGCCGATGCTGGCCCTGGTGAGACTGACGACTTTGCCCTGGCGGCGGATCGGTGCGGGTTTTCGCAGCAGTCGCAGCATTTCGCAGGCCTGGGCCAGTTGTTGCTCCAGCTCAAGGCTGTAACGCGTCAGCAGGCGGCCGCGCTGGCTGCTTTGCTGACTGTCCTGCGCCAAGCTCTTGAGGCGCAGCATATGCGCTTCCAGCTGCTGCTTGTGTTCCAGCGAATGCTGCATCAGCGGAAGCAGCGCTTCGTTGGCCCAATGCTCGGCTTCCTGGCGCAGCCGTTGATGCATGATGACCACCTCTTGTACAAGGGTGGCGAAGAAACGTCGGGTCAAGGTGCGCTGCTCGGTGAGCAGAGTCTTGAGCTGCAGGCGAAATTGGTCGGCCTTGCTTTGCAGGCTTTTAAGTTCGTTCTGGTATCGCGCCAGACGGAACAGCGGGGCGTCTACCCCGTGCAGCGGGTTTTCGTCGTTATGGCGCCGGTAGATGGCCGAGACCATCTTGTTTGCCAATGCCGCCTCGTGCTCAAGCGCACCGAGATCCTGCTCTACGGAGCGGAAGAAATGCACGATGCTCAGGTTGATGCCCAGTGTGGTCAGGCTACCTGTGAGGCTGCGACGCAGTCGGGCAAGGTGCTCCTCGAGACGTTCTGGGCGCACCGTCGAACGCAGAAGCTCGCCCTGGCGTTGCAGTAGACGCTGGTTGGTTTTCAGCTGCAGCAGGCGCTTGTGGTGCTGGTTATGGTCATGGCGGGTACGGGCCGTCAGCTCGAGGAGCATCTGGCCGCTGTCCTGGCGATGGCTATCGAGCAGTTGGCATTGCTCGCGAACCTTGGCCAGCCGCTGGGTCAGGATGTGCTGGCTGTTTTGCAGCAAGGCGAGTACCTGGCGCACCACCTGTTGTTCCAGCAGATGCTCCTTCTGAGCAAGGATGCGCTCGCTGAGCAGATGTTCCAGTGCAACCAGTTGACTGCGCTCAAGCAGGCTTTGATCGCCGCGAATCTTGGCCAGTAGGGCCTGCTTGGCTGAGAGAGGAAGCACATCCTCCACGGCGATGCCCAACTGTTGCGCCGTAGCGGCCTGCATCCGTTGAATCGCCTCACTGACAAAGGTCTCACCGGAGACGTCGTCCCACAGAACATCGATCTTGTTCAACACGGCAAACAGACGGTTTCGTCCACCGTCGTTGAGTTGGCGAATGTGCTGTTCCCAGATGCCCATGTCGCTTGCCGTCACCCCGGCATCGGCTGACAGCAAAAAAATCACCGCCTGGGCGTTAGGCAGCATCGACAGGGTGAGCTCTGGCTCGCTGCCGAGGGCATTGAGGCCAGGTGTGTCTAGAATGCGCAAGCCTTGGCGCAGCAGCGGATGATCGAAGTTGACCATGGCGTGTCGCCAGGCCGGCACCATCACTTCCCCGTCGGCATCGGACGCCTCCAGCGCGTCGGGATGGAAGCCCAGCTGAATGGCTTGCTCCACGGGCAGCGACCGGGTAGAGGCAACCTGGCCGAACGCTTCGACCATGGCGTCAGGGTTAGCGGGACCCAGTGCAATGTTGGTCCAAAGGTGCGGGGTGCGTTTGAGCTGCGCGATGCTGGTGTCTTCCAGGCGGGACTCGATCGGCAGCAGGCGAATGTAGGAACGTTCCGCACGTGGATCGAAGAACAGCTCAGTCGGGCACATGGTGGTGCGGCCGGCACGCGATGGCAGGATGCGCTGGCCATAGCCAGCGAAAAACAAGCTGTTGATCAGCTCCGTCTTGCCGCGGGAAAACTCGCCGACAAACGCAAGGGTGATGTGGTCAGTGCGCAACAGTTTGAGTGCACGGTCCAGTCTGGCTTCAACCACATCGGAGTTCAGTCGGTTGTGCGCCAGCCAGCTGCGATAACGCGTGATTTCGCGGATCAGGTCGCGTTTCCAGGAGACATAGGCATCCACCTGCCGGTCGAGTCGTTCCATGAGCATGGTGCTTCCTGATGGCGTAGGGGGCGATTATCCCTGCCGCCGGGTACGGGTCAATCGAGCCTTTTGTGATCCACCGCCCAAAAGGCTAAACGAGGCTATGGGCGGTTTCGGTTTTAGATGAGCGAACGCAGGATGTTGGGCATGTGCGTCATCATCGCCAGGTTGTTGATGACCAGCATGTCGATCAGTTTGATTGCCAGAAACGCAAAAATCGGCGAGATATCCAACCCACCCAGGTTCGGCAGCAGGCGGCGGAACGGTGCCAGTGCCGGTTCGCAAATCTGGCTGATCAATTGGGCGCCGGGGTTGTGGCTGCCAGGTGCGACCCAGGACAGGATCACGCTGATGATCAGCGCATAGAAAAAGATGTTGATGAACAGCCCGGTCACGCCAATGATCGCCCAGACCAGCAGCTGCAGCGGATTGCCGATGGTGCCGAACGCGATCATCAGGATAGCTGCCATTAGCAGGACCTGGACGATGATCGCCAATACCAACGACGACAGGTCGAGCCCGCCGATGCTGGGGATTACGCGACGCAATGGTTTGAGTAGCGGATGAGTGGCGCGGACGATGAACTGGCTCAGTGGGTTGTAAAAGTCTGCCCGGACCAGCTGCAGGATGAAGCGCAGCAAGACGATCAGCAGGTACAGGCTGCCTAGCGTTTGAACGATCAGGATCAGGGCTTGCGAGAGTTGCGACATGAAGGCTCCTTAGTTGCCCAATTGTTCAGCGAGTTCGGCCGAGCGTCGTGCGGCTGCAGCCATCGCTTGCTCGACCAGGCTTTCGAAACCGCCCGCCTGGAAGGCTTTGATCGCCGCTTCGGTGGTTCCGTTCGGCGAGGTGACGCGGCGTCGCAGTTCAGCGGCGCCGACATCGCTTTCGCAGGCCATTCGCGCGGCGCCCAAAGCGGTGTGCATGGTCAGTTGTGCCGCGGTGTCACCTGGCAAACCCATTCGCTCACCCGCCGCGGTCATGGCTTCGATCATCAGGAAGAAATACGCCGGGCCACTGCCCGACACAGCGGTCACCGCATCAATCAGCGATTCCTTGTCCAGCCAGAGCGCCAGCCCAACCGCTGAAAGCAGTTGTTCGGCCTGCTGTTTTTGCGTGTCGGTCACTTGATCGTTGGCGAACAGCCCGCTCACACCCTGGCGCAGCAAGGATGGGGTATTAGGCATGCAGCGCACGATCGCGCGCGGGGTTTGTTCACCTAACCACGCCTGCAGACTGGCGCAATCGATACCCGCTGCGATCGAGACAACCAACTGATTCGCTTGCAGGCTTGCGGCCAGATCACGGCAGACTGCTTGCATCACCTGCGGCTTAACTGCCAATACGACTACGTCTGCGCCTGCGATGGCCTGGGCGTTGTCGGCAAAAGCGTCGATGCCATGGGCTGCTTCGAGTTCGCTACGTTTATCCGCGCCGGGATCACTGGCACAAATCGAGGAGGCGGCAACGCCCTGGGCGCGTAAACCGCCGATTAGGCTTGCGGCCATGTTGCCGCCGCCGATGAAGGCGATACGGGGAGTGCTCAAAGTACGGTTCCTTTATTCATGCGTTGGGGCGTCTGCGGCTGCTTTCGAAGGATAAGCGCGGGCACCGAACAGTGCAGTGCCGATCCGAACCCAGGTTGCCCCTTCGGCGATGGCAGCTTCGAGGTCCTGGCTCATGCCCATGGAAAGAGTGTCCAGGTTCAACCGAAGTTCGGTTTGCAGCTGGCGCAGGCGGGCGAAGGCAGCGCGCTGCTCGGCTGGGTCATCGGTCGGTTCGGGTATCGCCATCAGGCCGCGTAGACGCAGACGGGGCAATGCGGAGATGGCCTGAGCCAGTTCGTGAACATCTTGCGGCTCGCAGCCGGACTTGCTGGCCTCACCGCTGACGTTGACCTGCAGGCAGAGGTTCAACGGAGCCAGGTGCTCGGGACGCTGATCCGAAAGACGTTGAGCGATTTTCAACCGGTCCACCGAGTGCACCCAGTCGAAATGCTCGGCGATCAGCTTGGTCTTGTTCGACTGGATGGGGCCAATGAAATGCCAGACCAATGGAAGGTCGGCGAGTTTGGCCTGTTTCTCCAGCGCTTCCTGTAGATAGTTTTCACCGAAATCGCGCAGGCCTGCTTCGCTGGCCTCACGGATGGCCTCGGCCGGTTGGGTCTTGCTCACCGCAAGTAGGAGCACTCCGTCGGGATCACGCCCTGCAGCTTGCGCCGCCTCACGGATGCGCGTTCCGACCTTTGCAATATTCGTCGCTATCGTGGACATTACCTGCGCCTGCCACCTTAGGGTCTGCGCGGCATTCTACCTGCTTGCTTGTAATTGGGGAGTCCCATGGATATCACAGAGCTGCTGGCCTTCAGTGCCAAGCAGGGTGCGTCGGATTTGCACCTGTCTTCCGGCTTGCCGCCGATGATCCGCGTTGATGGCGACGTGCGCCGGATCAACCTCCCAGCGATGGACCACAAGCAGGTACACGCGCTGATCTACGACATCATGAATGACAAGCAGCGCAAGGATTTCGAAGAGTTCCTCGAGACTGACTTCTCGTTCGAAGTACCGGGCGTGGCGCGTTTCCGGGTCAACGCCTTCAACCAGAACCGCGGCGCTGGTGCAGTATTCCGGACCATTCCGTCCAAGGTGCTGACCATGGAAGACCTTGGAATGGGTGAGGTCTTCCGCAAGATCACCGACGTACCTCGCGGGCTGGTGCTGGTGACCGGGCCGACCGGTTCGGGCAAGTCGACCACCCTGGCGGCGATGCTGGACTACCTGAACAGCACTAAGTACCACCACATCCTCACCATCGAGGACCCGATCGAATTCGTTCATGAATCGAAGAAGTGCCTGGTCAACCAGCGTGAAGTGCATCGAGACACGCTCGGCTTCTCCGAAGCACTGCGTTCGGCGCTGCGTGAAGACCCGGACATCATTCTCGTCGGCGAAATGCGCGACTTGGAGACCATCCGCCTGGCGCTGACTGCCGCGGAAACCGGCCACCTGGTGTTTGGCACCTTGCACACCACCTCGGCGGCCAAGACCATCGACCGGGTCGTAGACGTGTTCCCGGCTGAAGAGAAGTCCATGGTCCGCTCGATGCTGTCCGAATCTCTGCAGGCTGTGATTTCCCAGACCCTGTTGAAAAAGGTCGGTGGCGGTCGGGTGGCGGCGCACGAGATCATGATTGGCACCCCTGCGATCCGTAACCTGATCCGCGAGGACAAGGTGGCGCAGATGTATTCCTCGATCCAGACCGGCGGTTCGCTGGGCATGCAAACGCTCGATTCCTGCCTCAAAGGGCTGCTCGCCAAGGGGCTGGTCTCGCGTGACAGTGCCAAAGAAAAAGCCAAACAGCCGGAAAACTTCTAAACCTACCGGGGCCTGGCGCTAAGCCTGGTTCTTCGCTTTGCTATAGCGCGGCTACGCCGGACTACGAGAACGACGATGGAATTCGAGAAACTGTTGCGCCTGATGGTGGAAAAAGGCGGTTCCGACCTGTTCATTACCGCTGGCGTGCCGCCGTCGATGAAGGTCAACGGCAAGATCCTGCCAGTCAACAAGACACCGATGTCACCGGAAATGACCCGCGAAACGGTTCACGCGGTGATGAACGAGCAGCAGCGTCGCGAGTTCACGGAAAACCACGAATGCAACTTCGCCATCAGCGCGCGCGGCATTGGTCGTTTTCGGGTCAGCGCCTTCTATCAGCGCAACCTCGCGGGCATGGTATTGCGCCGTATCGAGACCAACATACCAACGCTGGAAGACCTGAAACTCCCCGAAGTGCTGAAAAAGCTGGCAATGACCAAGCGGGGGTTGGTGCTGTTCGTCGGTGCGACCGGTACCGGCAAATCGACCTCGTTGGCTGCGATGATCGGCTACCGCAACAAGAACTCCAGCGGCCATATCATCTCGATCGAAGATCCGATTGAGTTCATTCACCAGCATCAGAGCTGCATCGTCACCCAGCGTGAAGTCGGGATCGATACGGACTCCTTCGATGTAGCGCTGAAAAACACCCTGCGCCAGGCGCCGGATGTGATCCTCATCGGTGAAGTGCGGACGCGGGAAACCATGGACTACGCCGTTGCATTCGCCGAAACCGGCCACCTATGCCTGGCGACCCTTCACGCCAACAACGCTAACCAGGCGCTGGACCGAATCATCAACTTCTTCCCGGCTGATCGGCACCAGCAGGTCTGGATGGATCTGTCGCTGAACCTCAAAGCCATCGTCGCTCAGCAGCTGATCCCGACGCCCGACGGCAAAGGCCGCCGCGCGGTGATCGAAGTGCTGATCAATACCCCCCTTGCAGCTGATCTGATCCGTAAAGGAGAGGTTCACGAGCTCAAATCGCTGATGAAGCGCTCCACCGACCTTGGCATGCAGACCTTCGACCAGGCGCTGTACAGCCTCTACGTGCAAGGCGAAATCACTTATGAAGACGCCCTGGCGCATGCCGACTCCTCCAACGATCTGCGGTTGATGATCAAGCTGGGTTCGGAAACCGACGGTGAACATCTCACCAGCGTATCTCAGGGGTTGACGCTGGAAGTCAGTGACGACGATACGGGTCGCAGCTTCCGCTGATCATGCCTGTCCGGTCCGTTCGATGCGCTTGCCCGGACGGGTGGCGACACGCTCTGCCTGGCCGTCACGTTGCGCTCCAGCCCGGGCATGGCTCATCAGTTGCGGGATCAGCGGCCCTTCCGGCAGGTTTTTCCAGAAGCGCACCGGCAGATTGTTCTGCAGCACGTCGCGGTTGAGCCGCGCCGGGTTGAACGTGCTTTCGTAATAAGTCTTCCACAACTCAGCGCCAGACTCCTGGGCGGTCTGTGCCAACCGGCGCCAGATGGCCGGACAGGGATTGGCGTAGTGCATGACGTCCCCGTCCCACAACACTGCATCATCCGGTGTCGCGATCAACCAAGAGTGCAGGCCCATCCGCTCGGCGAAATGCGGCGCGGCGCCGGTTAGGATGTCGTGCGCGGGCTCGAACCAGGCCGCATAGTCGGGGCCGCTCGGGCACGTAATCGGGCTGAACCGGAGAAAGGCGTGCAGATGGTGCATTTCGCGGCGGATTGTCTTGATTCGCGCGTGCAGTTCGCTGCCGTCAGCATCGCCAACCAGCCTGGCCGTCTGGTCGCCCTTCGCGACCCGCCAAAGGATGCGATACAGCAGGCTCCAGCGGTCAGCTGTTCGAAAGCGCGCCGCAGTTTCCAGTTCGGCGAGCAACTGCCGAGGGATGCGTACCGGCGAGCTGGGCTCGATCGGCTCCGGTGCAACGTGGCCGCCGAACAAGCCACCCGCCTCGTCGCCAGCAAGCCATTCCACGTGATGTGGGGCGATTCCGCGGTGGAGCAAATCGCGAGCCGCCTGGCGCCAGCCATCGAAACGACCGTCGAAACGAACCTGAAGCATTACCAGAGCCCCATCTGCACCGGGCCTTCGCTGAGCTGCTGGCGCAAGGCGGACGATTCTCGGTAGGCCAGGCTGGGGCGGTAATCCTGAGTGATGATGAAGGGCTTGGCTTTTTCCAGCGAGCAGCGAAGGCGGGTTAGATCTTCAAAGCGGATTCGCTTCTGTCGGCGCAGGGCGACCAGCCGTTTGGCGCTGAGAATGCCGATGCCGGGGATGCGCGCAATCAATGCAGGTTCGGCGCTATTCAGATCAACCGGGAAATGCTCGCGATTGGACAGTGCCCATGCCAGCTTCGGATCGATGTCCAGCGGCAAGTTGCCCGGGCCCGTCAACAATTCGCCCGCCTTGAAGCCATAGCTGCGCATCAGGAAGTCGGCCTGGTATAGGCGATGCTCGCGCAGCAGCGGCGGTGCTTCGAAGGGTACTGTCTTCGGACTGTGCGGAATGGGGCTGAATGCCGAGTAATAGACGCGGCGCAGTCTGAAGTCGCCATACAGTGATTGGGCGGTATGCAGAATGGTGCTGTCATCGGTGGCGTCCGCCCCGACGATCATCTGCGTACTCTGACCTGCCGGTGCGAAGCGTGGCGCTCGCTGTTCCGCTTTCGCTTCGGTCTCGCCCTCATGAATGGCGTGCATCGCTTGCTTGATGGTCGCTACCTGTTTTTCCGGCGCCAGGCGAATCAGGCTGGCCTCGGTCGGAAGTTCGATGTTGACGCTGAGGCGGTCGGCGTAACGCCCCGCCTCTGCAATGAGTTGCGGGTCGGCATCTGGGATCGTCTTCAGATGAATGTAACCGCGAAACTCGTGCTCTTCGCGTAGCAGCTTGGCCACGCGATTAAGCTGCTCCATGGTGTAGTCAGCCGAGCGGATAATTCCCGAGCTGAGAAACAGGCCGCTGATGCAGTTGCGGCGATAGAAGTCCAGTGTCAGCGTCACCACTTCTTCTGGGGTGAAGCGTGCGCGCGGAACATCGCTGGAACGCCGGTTGACACAATACTGGCAGTCGTACAGGCAAAAGTTGGTCAACAGGATTTTCAGCAGCGCCACACAGCGACCATCCGGGGTAAAGCTGTGACAGATGCCCATGCCATCCGTGGCGCCGAGCCCACTGCGTCCCTTCGAACTGCGTTTGGGCGCACCGCTGCTGGCACAAGACACGTCGTATTTTGCGGCGTCGGCCAGGACGCTGAGCTTCTCGATCAACTGCATAACAATCACCATGATGCTGGTTGCATATACAGTATCATGGTGACTCAGTTGAATCATGTCCGCCCGGCAGGCGCTGCAATGAGTGGTAATCAGATAAGCTCAAGGAATTCCACTATCGGACAGCGAGGCTCAGATGCGTCAAAACACCCATAGCACCCTGATTGGCTATCTTCTGTGGATTTTCGGCTTTCTAGGATCGCACCGCTTCTACTACGGCAAGCCGATCACCGGCACCATCTGGTTCTTCACGCTCGGGTTGTTTTTCGTCGGTTGGATCATCGACCTGTTTCTGATCCCGTCGATGGACCGTGAAGCCGACCTGCGCTTTCAGCCTGGCCCGATCGACTACACCGTCGCCTGGATTCTGCTGACATTCCTGGGTGTATTCGGCGTACACCGGATGTACCAGGGCAAGTGGATTACCGGGCTGATCTATCTTTGTACGGGTGGGCTGTTTTTCATCGGCATCCTTTATGACTTCTGGACGCTCAATAGCCAGGTGTCGATGCAGAATATGGAAAAGCGCTTTGATCGTTGAGATCGTGCGCTGACCGTTCGCAGCCCTGCTCGGCTGCGAAAGGCTGGGTGAGCGATCTAGCCGAGGAAGGCAACTCGCCCGTCAACCAGGGTGTAGCGCACAGCTCCGGGCAGGCAATGCCCGATGAACGGGCAATTCCGGCCTTTAGAGTGCCAGCGCTCGCCGGCCAGGGTCGAACTGCTCGGGTCGAAAAGGACCAGATCTGCGGCTCCGCCAATCGACAGCCGGCCGGCTGGCAGCCGCAGCGCCGTGGCCGGGCCGCTGCTCAGGCGAGCCAGCAGGGTCGGTAGATCCAGTAGGCCATCTTCGACCAGCGTCAGTGCGAGAGGCAGGAGAATTTCGGCGCTGCTGATGCCCGCCTCGGTCTCGCCGAAAGGGGCCTGCTTGGCGTCGGCTTCATGCGGTTGATGGTGGCTCGAGATCACCGAGATGACGCCACTCTTGACCGCCTGGCGAAGGCCTTCACGGTCAGCGGCACTGCGCAGAGGCGGCTGTACATGGTAGAGACTGGAAAAGCCGTGCAGCGCTTCGTCGGTGAGGATCAGCTGATACATCGCCACATCAGCGGTGACTGGTAGGCCGCGAGCCTGCGCATCGGCAATCATCTGCGCGCCGCGGGCAGTGGTGAGTTGGCTGAAGTGTGCACGCACACCGGCTTGCTCCACCAGCAGCAGGTTACGCGCCAGGGCAATGGTTTCCGCTGTTTCGGGAATTCCGGCCAGGCCGAGAAAGGCCGCCGCCGGGCCTTCATGGGCCAAACCACCCTCTGCCAGATCGCTGTCCTGTGAATGGATGACGACCGTGAGGTCAAATGTGGCGGCGTATTCCAGTGCTCGGCCCAGGTTGCGATTGCTGGTGAAGTTGGCCAGGCCGTTGCCGAAGGCGACGCAGCCCGCGTCTCGTAGCGCGACCAGTTCCGACAGCTGCTCGCCGGCCAGATTGCGCGTCAACGCGCCGACTGGAAAGACCTTGGCATGACCGGACTCGCGGGCGCGATCGAGGATCAGTTCAGCTACTGCTGCAGTGTCCAGTACAGGCTTGGTCTGCGGTGGGCAGCACAGGCTGGTGATGCCGCCGGCCGTTGCCGCGAGCGTTTCGCTGGCGATGCTGCCCTTGCGGCTGTAGCCAGGCTCACGAAGCGCTACCGATAGGTCGACCAGGCCAGGCGCTGCGACCAGGCCTCGTGCGTCAATGGTTTGGGCGGCGTTGAAGCCTGCCGGGGCTTGGCCGAACGCAGCAATCTTGCCGTCCTGGCAGTAAATATCAGTGACTTCGTCGCGCCCGCTGGCCGGGTCGATCAGGCGAGCACCGAGGATGTGGGTAGGCATCAATTCTGCTCCTCGGCTGCATATTCCTGTTCAAGTTGCCGCTGTGCGGTCTGTCCGCTCATCGCCATGGACAGCACCGCCATTCGAATCGCGATGCCATAGGTGACCTGGTTGAGAATGACCGACTGGGCACCATCCGCCACCGCGGACTCGATCTCAACGCCGCGGTTGATCGGGCCGGGATGCATGACGATGGCGTCCGGCTTGGCCAGCCCCATACGCTGAGTAGTGAGTCCATAGAGCCGATAGAACTCGCCTTCGCTGGGCAGCAGCCCTCCCTGCATGCGTTCACGTTGCAAGCGCAGCATGATCACCACGTCGACGTCGCGCAGGCCTTCGTTCATATCGTGGTAAACGCTCACGCCATACTGCTCCAGGCCGACGGGTAGCAGTGTCTTTGGGCCGATGACACGAATGTCCGGGCAGCCCAGTGTTTTCAGCGCGAGCATATTGGAGCGGGCTACCCGCGAATGCAGAATGTCGCCGACGATGGCCACTGAAAGCTTTTCGAAGTCGCCCTTATGCCGGCGAATGGTGAGCATGTCGAGCATGCCCTGGGTCGGGTGCGCATGGCGCCCATCGCCGCCGTTTATGACCGCTACATCCGGGCAGACGTGTTCTGCAATGAAGTGCGCGGCGCCGGAATCCGCGTGACGGACGACGAACATGTCGGCGGCCATCGCCTCGAGGTTGCGCAGGGTATCGGTGAGTGTTTCGCCCTTACTGGTCGAGGAGGTCGAGACGTTCAGGGTGATCACGTCCGCCGACAGCCGCTTGGCCGCCAGCTCGAAGGTGGTGCGAGTGCGTGTGGAGTTTTCGAAGAATACGTTGCAAACGGTTTTGCCTCGCAATAGCGGGACTTTCTTCACCGCTCTGGCGCCGACCTCGAGGAACGAGTCGGCGGTGTCGAGGATTTCGGTAAGTAGCGCGCGGGGTAGTCCATCCAGCGAGAGAAAATGGCGCAACTGTCCATGGTCGTTCAGCTGGAGTGGGCGCTTGGCGTCGGTTGGCGTCATCGCGAGGGTCTCAATTGGCGGAGGCGAGGGTCTGGAACTCGAGCGTTAGCGGGGTTGGGCCAAGCAATTTCACCCGTTGGTCAGGCGCCAGTGAGAGTGTCGCGCCAACTACGTCTGGCCGGATTGGCAGCTCGCGGGCGTTGAGGTCGAGCAGGCATACCAGGCTGACGCTGGCGGGTCGACCATAATCGAACAGCTCGTTGAGCGCGGCGCGAATGGTGCGACCACTCATCAGTACATCATCGACCAGTACCAGATGTTGCCCTTCGATTTCGAACGGCAGCTCCGAGGGGCGGACCTGGGGATGCAGGCCATTCTGGGTGAAATCGTCGCGGTAGAAGGAGACATCCAGAATTCCCAGCGCCTCGTTCTTGTTCCGCCGTTCAAGCAGCGCCTGGGCGACCCAGACGCCGCCCGTGCGGATGCCGATGAAGCGAGGTTCGCTGACGGCGCGGCTGTTCAGGTGTCGGTCCAGAGCGGAAGCCATTTCCGGGAGCAGCTGGTCGGGGTTGGGCAGGGTCATGATTTCTCCTGGGACCGCTTCAGGCGGTTTGCTGGGCACTCAGCCAGCCTTCGAGTAAAAGAGCGGCGGCCAGCGCATCGACAGGGCGTTCACGGTAACCGCCGCTCTGACCGCCACGCAGGCGTTCGCCTTTGGCTTCGTATGTCGTGAGGCGCTCGTCATGGGTATGCACTGGCAGGTTGAAGCGACCGTTGAGGCGGCGGGCAAACTTCTCAGCACGAGCGCTCATCTCACTGGCACTGCCGTCCATGTTTAAAGGCAGGCCGACCACTAGTGCATCCGGTTGCCACTCACGCAGCAGTGCCTCGATTTGTGACCAGTCGGGTATGCCATTTTGCGCTTTGAGCACGCAAAGCTCGCGTGCCTGACCGGTGATCGCCTGTCCAACGGCGACACCGATCTGCTTGGTGCCGTAGTCGAAGCCGAGCAGCAGACGCAGCGCGCTCATGCGTGGCCGACCTGGCTGCTGAGCAATCTAAGGTCGACCCCTAGCGATGCGGCAGCGGCAGTCAAACGCTGATCATAGGGCAGGTCGAAAAGAATCTCTGGCTGCGCCTGGCA
Source organism: Pseudomonas sp. NPDC077451 (assembly GCF_044543345.1). Taxonomy (NCBI): domain Bacteria; kingdom Pseudomonadati; phylum Pseudomonadota; class Gammaproteobacteria; order Pseudomonadales; family Pseudomonadaceae; genus Pseudomonas; species Pseudomonas sp. NPDC077451. The sequence continues at coordinate 167,122 of NZ_JBITVX010000008.1, forward strand.
GCTGAGCCAGGCGTTTTCGGCCAGCTCCGCTTCCAGTTGGCCAGGTTCCCAGCCCGCATAGCCGAGGGCAATCAGATGCTGCTTGGGGCCGTAGCCGTCGGCGATGGCGAAGAGGACGTCCTGGGACGTCGTCACTCCGAGCGGGCCTAGATCGAGCGTTGCCTGGAATTGGGCGTCGGCCGGATGCAGCACGAAGCCTCGATCGGTCTGGACCGGGCCGCCCGAAAAAATCGTCAGATGCTGGGTGCTGACATCGCCTGGCTGATCCGGGCGGAGTTGCTCAAGGATGTCCGTCAGGTTCAATCCGCTCGGACGATTAACAATAAGCCCCATCGCGCCGTCCCGGTTGTGCTCCACCAGATAGATCAATGTCTGGGCAAAATTGGGGTCCGCCATATGCGGCATGGCGATCAGAAAGTGATGCTTGAGGTAGCTGGGTGAGGTCGCGTTCATGGGTGCTAGCTTAAGCGTTGCGGGCTGGGCCGTGAAGCAGCCGCGCTAGATACCGTGGCCGATGCGGCGCGGACGTCTCTTGTCAGCGGCTTGACAGACGGTCGCCGCGCTCGAACCGCCAGGTTCTGATGATCTCGACCTGATCGAAGTTCTGCGCCAGCTCACCGGAAAAAGGGGCAAAAGGTGCGGCAAGCCTGACAATGCGCATAGCGGCCTGGTCGAGCATCGGCTGGCCTGACGATTCGAGTACTCGAAGCTCCTGTACCGCACCGTTTCGGTCAACGACCACCAGCATGCGCAGGCTGCCGTAGATACGTTGACGGCGCGCCTCGTCGGGGTAGTTCAGATTGCCGATGCGTTCGACTTTCTTGCGCCATTCGTCCCGGTACCAGGCGCTGATGTCGCGCATGGTGGCTGCACTGTTCTGACGACTGACGCGAGGCCGCTTGGCATATTGCTCGACCTGTTGGGCGAGTTCGGCTTCAAGGCTGGCGATTTCCGCGCTGAGCTGCGAACTGTCATAGACGGGAGCCGGCTGCGCCTGCGGCTGCGGCTTGTTCTTTTGTGGTTTTGCCGGTGTCTTGTCCGGCTGGGGTGCGCGGGTTGCTACGGCTGTCTTTGGCGCCTCGCTAGGGCTGCTAGGCGGTGGCGACGAAGCGGGCGACACCTTGCGCACCTGGGTATCCTGGAACGGTGCTTGCTCGGTTGTTTTCGGCGAGGCCTTATGCTCCAGCGTGCCGCTGCCTTGCTGATTGTCCTGAGCCAGGAAATCTGCTTCCTTTGGCTTGTCTTCGCTTTTAAACGTGGACAAGGTGATTTCCAGCGATTTGCTGGTCTGCTTCGGTTCGGAGAGCGTGAAGCCGAGCCCTAGAATGAGGGCACCATGAAGCGCGGCTGCGAGAAATATCGTAAAGCCGAGACGGTCTGCCGGACGGACACCGGTAGCGGCAAGAGAGGGCTGGCGGGTAGCGGCGTTCATCGCATTTCAGTCGGCTTGAAGTGCGCGCAGTCTGCCCAGCGTGACCGTAAAAGTCTATGAACCAGGCGGCAGCTTTGGTGGGTAGGCGTGGCGATGGGTCGCCCCAAACACAGGGGGCGTTCGGTGGAGAGGCGGTCGGCTAGGCCAACCGCATTGCCACTAAACGTTGGGTCTGCTCAATTTTGCAGCGATAGCGTCCATCAGGCGCTCGCCGATGCGGGTATCGAACGCATTGTCGATCTCACGAATGCAGGTCGGGCTGGTAATGTTGATCTCGGTAAGGAAATCACCGATCACGTCCAGTCCGACGAAAAGCAGCCCGCGTTTGCGTAGCTCTGGCCCGACAATCGCGGCGATCTCCTTGTCACGCTCAGAAAGTGGCTGGGCGACGCCGCGTCCGCCGGCGGCAAGATTGCCCCGTGTTTCGCCCGCTGCTGGAATGCGCGCTAGGCAATAGGGCACCGGCTCGCCATCAATCATCAAGATGCGCTTGTCGCCCTCATTGATGGCCGGTATGTAACGCTGCGCCATAATCTGGCGACTACCGTGCTCGGTCAGTACTTCGAGAATCACGGAAAGGTTCGGGTCGCCTTCGCGGTGGCGGAAAATCGATGCGCCACCCATTTCATCCAGCGGTTTGAGAATGATGTCACGCTGCTCGCGAGCAAACTCCCGCAGAATGTCGGACCGCCGACTGACAAGGGTCGGTGGGGTGCATTGCGGAAACTGGGTGGCAAAGAATTTCTCGTTGCAATCGCGCAGGCTCTGCGGGCGATTCACCACCAGCGTGCCGGCCTGCTCGGCAAGCTCCAGCAAGTAGGTGGCATAGACATACTCGCTATTGAAGGGCGGGTCTTTGCGCATCAGGATGACATTGAGATCGGCAAGAGCGCTGTCGATCTCCTCCCCTGTTTCGTACCAGCGCTGGGGGTCGTTGAAGACCTGGATCGGGCGCATGCGGGCCCGTGCCTCGCCGGCAAGCTGGTAAAGATCGCGCTGTTCCATGTAATAGATCGTCCAGCCGCGGTCCTGGGCTGCCAGCAGCATGGCCAGTGAGCTGTCTTTCTTGAATGCGATCTGCGCGATTGGGTCCATGATGATCCCGACGCGAACAGTCATGTGGTGGTCTCCAACGAGGGGCAGCAGGAGCTGCCAGAGGCTTGAAATACCGACGCAGATTGGCCGCGGTTGTGCGCTGGGTCAAGGAAAATCCCGCTGCTCCGGCGGCAGATAGCTTGCATTTGAGGAGTGTGCTAAAAAGGTCCGGCGATTGGGTGCAGCCCATCGATGACAGGGCCTCCGGCGCACTGACATAACGATAAACTACGACTCACCGAGGCGATGGTAGGGCGAAATGGAACAGCACTCCGAGGGCTTGAAGGTCATGGTGATCGACGATTCGAAAACGATTCGTCGCACCGCCGAAACGCTACTGAAGAAAGTAGGTTGTGATGTGATCACGGCGGTGGATGGCTTCGATGCGCTCGCCAAGATCGCGGATAGTCACCCGCGCATCATCTTCGTCGATATCATGATGCCCAGGCTGGATGGTTATCAGACCTGCGCGCTGATCAAGAACAATAGTTCTTTCAAGTCCACGCCGGTGATCATGCTGTCCTCGAAGGATGGTTTGTTTGACAAGGCCAAGGGGCGGATCGTGGGGTCGGACCAGTACCTCACCAAGCCGTTCAGCAAAGAAGAATTGCTCGGTGCTATCAAGGCACATGTGCCGGATTTTGCACCGGTTGAGCAAGTATCCTGAAGTCCGGCCCTGTGTGCCGCTGAAGCCTTTCCCACGGAGAAACCATGGCTCGCGTTCTGATTGTTGATGACTCGCCGACCGAGATGTACAAGCTGACAGCCATGCTGGAAAAGCATGGACACGTCGTGCTCAAGGCCGAAAACGGTGCCGATGGCGTAGCGCTTGCGCGCCAGGAGAAACCGGACGCGGTTTTGATGGATATCGTAATGCCCGGCCTGAACGGTTTTCAGGCAACTCGCCAACTGACCAAAGATGCTGAAACCAGTCACATTCCGGTGATCATTGTGACCACCAAGGATCAGGAAACCGATAAGGTCTGGGGCAAGCGTCAAGGTGCCAAAGATTACCTGACCAAGCCGGTGGACGAAGCGACACTGCTGAAGACCCTGAGCGCCGTACTTACCGGTTAATCGACGATTTCGGGATTCGGACAAAGGAAGTTGCAGCATGTCGGATACGCCTTCGCCTTTTCAGCGACTCTTGGAGATCGACAGCCGTTGTAGGGCTTTGGCTGCCGGACTGCCGTCGCAGCAAGAAGCTGTCCAGACATGGGCGGGTATAGGTTTCCGGATGGGTGGCCGACTGTTTGTTGCCCCGATGGGGGAGGTTGGCGAAATACTCCACGAGCCGCGCTACACCTTGCTCCCCGGAGTGAAAGCCTGGGTGAAAGGGGTTGCCAACGTCCGCGGCAGGCTTTTGCCTATCATGGATCTGTGCGGTTATCTAGGACTGGAGTTATCGCCGCTACGCAAGCAGCGGCGCGTGCTGGTGGTGGACCATCAGGAAGTGTTTGCGGGATTGACGGTCGATGAAGTGTTCGGCATGCAGCATTTTCCGGTAGATGCTTTTTCCGAACAGCTGCCTCCTGTCGAGGCATCGATTCAACCATTCATTCACGGTGTTTTTCAGCGTGAGCAGCCCTGGCTGGTCTTCAGTCCGCACGCGCTTGCCGCGCACCAGAAATTCCTGGACGTGGCGTATTGATTTAGGTGGGGTCGGCTGATGCCGGCCTTTTGGTTCTTGGAAGGAAACGTACGGGTGGTCCAGGCGGGGGCCGGAAAAAATGAAAAAAATGAACGCGAATGCATTGTTGGCAGGTGTACGTAGCAATACGTTGATTGCTGGCCTGTTTATCCTCTTGATCGTGTCGATGGTGCTGCTGTTCGTGAACTTTGCGTACATCAATACACAGGCCGACTATGATAACGAATACGTTGGACACGCAGGTGAGCTGCGAGTTCTCTCCCAGCGCATTGCGAAGAACGCGGTTGAGGCGGCCACTGGTACTCCCGAAGCATTTGACTCCCTGAAAGATGCTCGCAATGACTTCAGCGAACGTTGGAGCTATTTGTCCGTTGGTGATGAGCGCATTGGACTACCAGCGGTGCCGGAGTCGCTTCAGTCTGAGGTGACGGCGGTGCAGCAGGATTGGGATACGCTGCGGCAGAATACTGATGCGATTCTTGCGAGCGAACAAACCGTACTGTCCTTGCACCAGGTTGCTGCGACCCTCGCCGAAACCATCCCCCAGCTTCAGGTTGAGTATGAGGAGGTCGTGGACATCCTTCTCGAAAGTGGTGCCCCAGCCGCTCAGGTTTCAGTAGCGCAGCGTCAATCGCTGCTCGCCGAACGTATTCTGGGTTCGGTCAACAAGGTACTTTCCGGCGACCAGGACTCAGTGCAGGCTGCAGACATGTTTGGTCGTGACGCCAGCCTGTTCGGTCGCGTCCTCAGCGCCATGCTCGAAGGCAACGAAGCCATGGGGATCACCCGGGTGAGCGACGTCGAAGCATTGGATCGGCTGGCGGCGATCTCTGAGCTGTTCCAGTTCGTGTCCGGATCAGTGGATGAGATTCTGGAAACCTCACCGGAACTGTTCCAGGTGCGTGAGTCATCGAACAGTATTTTCGAGGTCTCGCAGACCCTGCTCGACAAAACGTCCGAACTGACCCAAGGGCTTCAAAATCGTGCCGAAGCCCGTTACGTCAATACACTAGCAGGCTATGTCCTTGGTGCATTGGCACTGGCTTCAATTCTGTTGATCGGCCTGGTCATGGTCCAGGTTACGCGTCGTCGATTGAGCGAAACCGCGGAAAAGAACGAGCGCAACCAGACAGCGATTTTGCGTCTGCTCGACGAAATCGGCGATCTGGCTGACGGTGACCTGACGGTAGCCGCCACGGTTACCGAAGACTTCACCGGCGCCATCGCCGACTCGATCAACTATTCCATCGACCAGTTGCGTGACTTGGTTGAGACGATCAACCAGACCGCCGTACAGGTCTCTGGTGCGGCCCAGGAAACCCAGGCGACTGCAATGCATCTGGCCGAGGCATCCGAGCATCAGGCTCAGGAAATTGCCGGTGCATCGGCAGCGATCAACGAAATGGCGGTGTCGATTGACCAGGTATCGGCCAACGCTGCCGAATCCTCGGCGGTAGCCGAGCGCTCGGTAGCGATCGCAAACAAGGGCAACGAGGTGGTGCATAACACCATCACCGGCATGGATAACATTCGGGAGCAGATTCAGGACACCTCCAAGCGAATCAAGCGTCTCGGTGAGTCCTCCCAGGAGATCGGGGATATCGTTAGCTTGATTAACGACATCGCAGACCAGACCAACATCCTCGCATTGAACGCTGCGATTCAGGCCTCCATGGCAGGTGATGCCGGTCGAGGCTTCGCAGTAGTTGCGGACGAAGTACAGCGCCTTGCGGAGCGATCCTCTGCTGCAACTAAGCAGATCGAAGCCCTGGTGAAAACGATTCAGACCGACACGAACGAAGCGGTTATCTCGATGGAGCAGACTACTTCCGAAGTGGTTCGAGGTGCACGTCTGGCCCAGGACGCCGGGGTTGCTCTGGAGGAAATCGAAAAGGTATCCAAGAGCCTCGCGGCGCTTATACAGAACATTTCCAACGCGGCTCGCCAGCAGGCGTCTTCGGCTGGTCATATTTCCAACACCATGAACGTGATTCAGGAAATTACTTCGCAAACCTCCTCGGGCACCACCGCTACTGCGAGGAGCATTGGTAACCTCGCCAAGATGGCCAATGAAATGCGGCATTCGGTGTCCGGCTTTACCCTGCCGGAAGCGCAGGATCAGGCCTGATTGGAGAACGCGGCGGCCTGAGATGGCCCGCTGTGGAAGTTCATGGATAAGGGGCAGGGCATGCAGCCAGGTGTTGATTGGTCACTGAGACCCTTGGCTGATATGTCAGCGGCGGAATTCAATGACTGGCAGGCCCTGCTCGAAGAGCGCTCCGGTATGGTCGTGACCGAGCAGCGTCGGGCCTTTCTTCAGACCAATCTGAGCAGCCGCATGCGCGAAGTCGGGGCGCTGGACTACGCGAGTTATTACCGCCAGGTCACTGACGGCCCCCGCGGTGCTGTGGAATGGTCCACCCTGATGGACCGCCTGACGGTGCAGGAGACTCGCTTTTTCCGTCACCCGCCGTCGTTTGCAGCGCTTTCCGATTACATAAAGGGGCGTGTCGAGTCGCGAAGCGCTGCTCACCCCTGGTCGCTGTGGAGCGTTGGTTGCGCAAGCGGCGAGGAAACATACTCCTTGGCGATTTGTACCGCAGAGGCGCTTGCGTGCGCTGGCGGCGAAACACAGTTTGGTGTGATAGGAACCGATATCAGTCTCAGCGCGTTGAGCCGTTCTCGCGAGGGCCTTTACGGTCTTCGTCGGCTCGAGCAGCTGGACCCCGACCTACGCGAGCGGTATTTCCAACCACTGGCGGGTGATCGTTTCCGAGTAGTGCCCAGCCTGGCAGCACGGGTGTGCTTTGCCCGACTTAACGTGCTGGAGCTGGCCGGTGCGCCAATGTCCGATGTGGACGTCATTTTTTGTCAGAACCTGTTGATTTACTTCCGCCGCTGGCGCCGCCGCGAAATCCTCAATCGTCTTGTCGAGCGCCTGGCGCCGGGAGGATTGCTGGTTATTGGTGCGGGCGAGGTTGTCGGTTGGCAGCACCCGGATCTGGTTCCGGTGGCTGATAGTCAGGTTCTGGCCTTTACCCGGAAATGTTTATGAGCGGAGTCGCTATGGGTGATCGGCACGATTATGTCGCCCTGGAGTGGGTGAAAGGCGAAATTGCCGAAACGCTGAAGCAGGCACGGCAGGCCTTGGAAGCGTTCGTCGAAAACCCGCAAGACTCGACGCGGATGCGCTTCTGTCTGACCTACGTGCATCAGGTGCTCGGCACCTTGCAGATGGTTGAGTTTTATGGCGCTGCACTGCTTGCCGAGGAAATGGAGCAGCTCGCCCGTGCGCTGTTGGATGAAAGCGTCGCCAGCCAGACCGAGGCGCTTGAAGTGCTCATGCAGGCGATTCTGCAGATGCCGGTTTATCTGGATCGCATCCAGAGTGCGCGGCGCGATCTACCCATGGTCGTGTTGCCGCTGCTTAACGATCTTCGGGCGGCGCGTGGCGAGAAGCTGTTATCGGAAACCAGCCTGTTTTCGCCAAATATGTCCGCGCGGGCGCCGGCCCTGTCGGGCGAGTTTTTGGCGCAGCGACAGACCGACGATCTGCCGAGTTTGCTACGAAAGCTACGGCAGATGTTGCAGGTCGCGTTGGTTGGGGTCATTCGCAACCAGGATCTACCTACCAACCTAAGCTATATGGCGCGAGTCTTCGCGCGTCTGGAAATGCTCTGTAAGGATGCGCCGTTGGGCGCGCTGTGGCAGATCGCATCCGGCGTGGTTGAGGGGCTCGCCAGTGGCGCTGTCGCTAATGGCACCACGGTTCGGAACCTGTTACGGCAGGTAGACAAAGAGCTGAAGCGTCTGGTCACTCAGGGCGCAGAGGGCATCAATCAGGCCGCTCCTGACGAGCTGACCAAGAATCTGCTGTTTTATATCGCCAAGGCGCCGGCTCAGTCGCCCCGCATCCAGGCCTTGAAAGCTGAGTACAGTCTGGATGATGCGTTGCCCGACAGCACGCTAGTCGACGAAGAGCGGGCTCAGCTGGCCGGGCCGGACCGCGGCGCCATGCGCTCGGTTGTGGCCGCATTGTGTGAGGAGCTGGTTCGGGTCAAGGACAGCCTGGACCTCTTTGTACGTAGCGACCGTCTGGGACTCACTGAGCTTGGCGCGCTGCAGCCTCCGCTCAAGCAGATTGCCGATACGCTCGCCGTGCTCGGTTTCGGTCAACCACGCCGGATCATTCTAGAGCAGATCAGCCTGGTCGAAGCCTTGGCCAATGGGCAGCAGCAGCCTGACGACGCTGCTTTGATGGATGTCGCGGGCGCCCTGCTGTACGTTGAGGCGACGCTCGCTGGCATGGTTGGGGGTACCGCAGCCGAGCATCGAGGCGAGGAGAGTCACCTCCCAACCACGGACGTCGGGCAGATCCATCGCCTGGTTATCCGAGAGGCGCGTACGGGCCTGGAACAGGCGAAAGACGCGATTATCGAGTTCATCGCCTCCCAATGGAATCATCAACATCTGGCACGTGTTCCGGAGTTGCTGACCCAATCCCGCGGCGGGCTCGCAATGGTTCCCCTTGCCCGCGCTGCGGCCTTGCTGGATGCCTGCAACCGCTACATACAAGAGCAATTGCTGGCGAAGCAGGCGATTCCAGATTGGCAAAGCCTGGATACGCTGGCTGATGCAATAACCAGCGTCGAGTACTACCTCGAGCGTCTCAGCGAAGACTGCGGCTCGCAGGGCGACCTGATTCTGGATGTCGCTGAAGAGAGTCTGCAGGCGTTGGGCTATCCGCTCAGTGAGCAGCCTTCTAGCGAGTTTGGAGAAGCCAGCCCTGAGGCGAGCGTCGAATCGTCGGATCCGCTCGATGACATCGAAGTGCTGCCTTCCGAGCCAGCGCTGGCCTCCGAGCCTACTGCCGAAATGCAGGAGCAGGCCTCGATACGATCAGATTTTCCGCCTTCCGAGCAGCATCTGGGAGCCGATACCGAGTGGGCCAACGAAGAAGCATTGGGCGTCGACGGTGTGGCGGAGGCTGATTCGTTCGATTGGTCAGGCGAAACTCTCGAACCGACCGAGTTGGAGTCTTTTCAGGCAGATGCTGCTGCGGCGGACGATGCGTCGCATGCTGCCGAAGGACAGCCTGCGGATGATTCGCCGGCCTACGAGCTGGAGTGGAGTGAAGCCGAGATGGCTGCGCTCGATATGCCTGAGGTCGTGCTGCCCGGCCCCATTGTCGATTCAGCTTCTGACGAGTCGGCTATGACCATGGAAGATGTCATGGCTACGCCTGTCGTCTCGGTCAACCCCCCAGCTCGGGATGTTCCGCCGAGCCTTCTGCCTCCGCCTGAAGGTGAGGAGGCGGTCGATGATGATTTGCTCGAAGTGTTCATCGAGGAAGCCGCCGAGGTGCTCGAAACTATCGCCGAGTACCTGCCACGTTGGTGTGAGGATCCTTCTGACAAGGGGTTCCTCGGCGAGGTGCGGCGCGCCTTCCATACTCTCAAGGGCAGCGGGCGCATGGTCCGTGCACTGATCATTGGCGAGCTCGCCTGGTCAGTCGAAAACCTGCTCAATCGGGTCCTTGATCGCAGCATTGACGTAGGCGAGCCTGTCAAGCAACTGGTACGTGACGTAGTGGCTCTGATGCCAACCCTAGTCGAAGAGTTTGCAGCTAGGGCACAACGCCAGCGCGACGATGTCGATCGGTTGGCAGCCAACGCTCACGCCTTGGCCAAAGGTGAGTTGCCTGAACCTGACCCTCAGGGCAGAGTCGCGATTGACCAGCCGGCCCAGGAAGAGGTGATTGACGAAGTACTGGATCCGCAGTTGCTGGAGATATTCCGCAACGAGGCAGAAGCGCATCTTGCCACGCTCGTTGACTTTCTCGCCGATTGCGCGCAACGCCTGCCGCAACCAGTTACCGACCCTTTGCAGCGCGCGCTACATACCCTCAAGGGGAGCGCGCACATGGCCGGGATACTTCCGATGGCGGAGATCGCCACGCCATTGGAAAGAATGGTCAAGGAATTCAAGGCCAACCTGATACAGATGGATCTGGCTGAGGCCGAACTGTTACATACCGCAGAGCAGCTGCTCAGGCGAGGGCTGGAAAATCTTGAGCGTGAGCCGCTGGCAACGATCGAGGGAGCAGAAGATTTCATCGCCAGCGTGCATGCGCTGCATCAGGCACGGCTGGCGCACGCTGGCGAGCGTGGCGATACAGAACAGGGTGAGCCACGCGATCCAGGCATGATTGCGATGTTTCTCTCCGAGGGCATGAACATCCTGCTCGACGCCGAAGCGCTTCTGCAGAGCTGGCGCGAACATCCTGCCGAGCGGCAGGAGCTGACGGCGCTGTTGGAAGAGTTGACGACGCTTGGTCTCGGCGCTCAGATGGCCGAGCTTCCGCAAATCGACACGCTGTGCCAGGTGTTACTCGACTTGTATGCGGTCGTGCAGGAAGGTCGTCTCGCAGTCAGTGCACGGTTCTTCGATGACGTTGAACAAGCTCACGAGGCGCTGGTTGGCATGATGGATCAGGTGGCGGCCGGTCTGCAGGTGACCGGACAGCCGGAGCTGGTGGCCCGGCTTGAACAGTTGCTGGCCGAAGCGATTGATCCGCTCACCTTTGAGCAACCGGCCGAAGAAAGCTCCATGGCGCCGTCTGCTGCGTTTGACTCAGTCGACGGTGCCAGACAGCCTCAAGCCGAAGCCGAAGCCGAAGCCGAAGCCGAAGCCGAAGCCGAAGCCGAAGCCGAAGCCGAAGCCGAAGCCGAAGCCGAAGCCGAAGCCGAAGCCCTGCTCGCCGAGCCTTTGTTGGGCCAGGACGAGCTAGACGAGGAAATGGTCGAGATCTTTCTTGACGAAGCTGTCGATCTGCTGGAAAGCGCTGGCGGTGCGCTGGAACGCTGGCTGGGAGACCCAGCCAATCAGTTGGCGTTATCGGCCTTGCTGCGTGACCTGCATACCCTCAAAGGCGGCGCGCGGATGGCTGAAATTCGGCCGATTGGCGATCTCGCGCATGAGCTCGAAACCCTCTATGAAGGGCTTTCAGACGGCCGCTACGTGCATACGGATGATCTCGCCACGCTGCTCCTACGCAGCCACGATCAGCTGGCTATTCAACTTGAGCAACTCCAGGCGCACAAGCCAATGGATCCCGCTGCGCGGTTGATTGAGCATATTCGCGCTTACCGGCAAGGGATCGCACCGAGCTTCGACCCGGCTGTTTCGGCCGACGACGAAATGCAAATGGTTGACGAGGACCCGCAGAGGGCTGAGTCCGCTACTGATGACTCAGAGCAACTTGAAGCTGCGGAGAGGGCCGATTCCTTACTCGGGCTTGATACCGGCACCGATGAACCTGAGGTCGAACGTGCAGCGGGCGACGCCCTCCCGCTTGAAGCGTTGGACCAGCCAGTGGAGCAGGTCGTCGTAGAACTGCCCAAAGAGCCGGAGCCGGTCGAATCGCAGGATGCGACTTCGGCGACCGAGTCAGGCAAGGCAGGAGCCGGCAGCTGGGAAAACCGCGATCCAGAGCTGGTAGAGATCTTTCTAGAGGAAGGGTTTGACATCATCGAGCGCGCCGGAGCATCGCTTCAACGCTGGATCGATGATGTTGACAATAGTTTTGAGATCGAAGCGCTGCAACGGGATCTGCACACCCTGAAAGGCGGTGCGCGGATGGCGGACATACGCGAGATCGGCGATCTGGCCCACGAGCTGGAGTACCTCTACGAGGGACTGTGCGCCGGTCATTACCGCGCCAGTCCAACCTTGTTCGCCCTACTGCAAACATGCCATGACCGGCTCGCGGCGATGCTCGATGCCGTGCGCGCTTTCCGTGAGCTGCCGGACGGACAAGACCTGATCGCAACCATTCAGCGTTTTCGGGCGAACCCTGAAGAGCAATTGAGCATGCCCAGCAGCGTTGCGTTGAAGGCAGCGCAGGATGCCGCCCAAGACGCTGCCGAAGCCGAGATTCTCGATATTTTTGTCGAAGAAGCGGACGAGCTGTTGGAGGAAATGGAGTCCGCCCTCGGGCGCTGGGAAGCCACAGGTGATAGCGTCGCGCCCCTGGCCGACATGATGCGGGTGCTCCATACCCTGAAAGGTGGTGCGCGGCTGGCGGCTCAAGGTCGTCTGGGCGACATGGCACATGACCTGGAGCAACGTCTCAGTGAGGCGCAACTGCAAGGCGGCCCATGGACTGACAGCCTGTTTCTGGACGTGCAGGGCAGCTATGACGCATTGCTCAAAGAGGTCGAGTCGATGCGCTCGCGGCTTATAACTGAGCCCGATCTGGAGACAGACTCACAGCCGCAGGAAAATGCACAGGCCGAGCACACAAGCTCGTCCGTCATCGTGCTCGAAACGCCTATCGTGGCCGCCAGTGCCCAGGCTCCGATCAGCACCTCGCCGGCTAAGGTTCTGCCATTCATCCGGCGCGCCGAACAGGCTGCACTGGATGCTGCTTCACGCCGCGCACCGCAGGAACTGGTCAAGGTGCCTGCGGACCTTTTGGAGGGATTGGTCAACCTGGCGGGCGAAACATCAATTTTCCGCGGTCGGGTTGAGCAGCAGGTCAGCGACGTTGGCTTCACCCTGGGAGAGATGGAAGCCACTATCGAGCGGGTTCGCGACCAGTTGCGACGGCTGGACACCGAAACCCAGGCGCAGATTCTTAGCCGCTATCAGGCTGAGGCCGAGCGTGCAGGCTACGACGACTTCGATCCGCTGGAAATGGACCGGCATTCGCAGTTGCAGCAGCTGTCACGCGCACTGTTCGAGTCGGCATCGGACCTGCTGGATCTAAAGGAAACCCTGGCCGCGCGTAATCGCGACGCCGAAACCTTGCTGCTGCAGCAGGCGCGGGTCAACACGGAGCTGCAGGAAGGCCTCATGCGCACCCGCATGGTTCCCTTCGATCGGTTGGTGCCTCGTTTGCGCCGGATCGTTCGTCAGGTGGCTGGCGAGCTAGGCAAGCAGGTCGAGTTCCAGGTGGGCAATGCGACAGGTGAGATGGACCGCAGCGTACTCGAGCGCATCGTTGCGCCATTGGAGCATATGCTGCGCAACGCGGTTGACCACGGTATTGAAGCCGGCGCCAAGCGTGTCGCAGCAGGTAAGCCCGAGCAGGGCAACATTCGCCTGGACCTGAGCCGTGAAGGCGGGGATATCGTGCTGGCGTTGAGCGATGACGGTGCAGGCATCAACCTTGAAGCCGTTCGCCGCAAGGCGATCGAGCGCGGCTTGATGCAGCCCGGCATCGAACTGTCGGACCATGACGTGCTGCAGTTCATTCTCGAGGCCGGTTTCTCGACCGCCGAGCAAGTGACGCAGATATCCGGGCGTGGCGTCGGAATGGATGTTGTGCACTCCGAGGTCAAGCAGCTCGGGGGCTCCATGAGCATCGAGTCTACGCTTGGTAAAGGGACACGCTTCCTGATCCGCCTGCCATTCACTGTGTCGGTCAATCGGGCGCTGATGGTGTACTCCGGCGAGGACCTTTATGCGATTCCGCTGAACACGATCGAAGGTATCGTGCGTGTGTCGCCTTACGAACTCGAAGCCTATTACCAGCCTGGTGCTTCGCGCTTCGAGTATGCGGGACAGACCTATGAGTTGCGCTACCTAGGCGAGCTGCTTAACAACGGTCAGCGGCCAAAGCTGGTCGGGCAAAGCCTGCCATTACCGGTGATCCTGGTGCGTTCGAATGACCACAGTGTGGCGGTACAGGTCGATAGCCTTGCCGGCTCCCGAGAAATTGTGGTGAAGGGCTTGGGGCCGCAATTTGCCACCGTGCCCGGTATTTCCGGTGCGACCATCCTCGGTGATGGCCGGGTGGTGGTGATTCTCGATCTGCTCGCAACCATCCGTGTTCTGCATGCGCATCTGCTCACCCAGCAGCAACCATTGCGCCTGCTCGGCGAAGACGAGCCGGGCGATATTGAAGTCGATCGGCCGACGCTGGTGATGGTCGTTGACGATTCGGTGACTGTGCGCAAGGTCACCAGCCGCCTCCTCGAGCGGAACGGAATGAACGTGCTGACGGCCAAGGATGGTGTCGACGCAATCACGCAGCTGCAGGAGCGCAAGCCGGACATCATCTTGCTCGATATCGAGATGCCGCGGATGGACGGTTTCGAAGTAGCCACGCTGGTGCGCCACGATGAGCATCTGAAGGATCTGCCCATCATCATGATTACCTCGCGAACCGGCGAAAAGCACAGGGATAGGGCCATGGCCATCGGTGTGAACGAGTACCTTGGAAAGCCTTATCAGGAATCGCTGCTACTCGAGACAATCCAGAAGTTGGTTCCGCGTCATGAGTGAAGTCAGCGCCGCCCGTATCGGTGTGATCGCAGACACTTCGTTGCAGCGCCATGTGCTGCAGCAGGCCTTGAGTGCCAATGGTTACAACGTCGTGCTCAACTGCGACCCGGCGCGGATTGAGGAATCAGACCTGGTGGCAGCGCAAGCCGACCTGTGGCTGGTTGATCTGGCGCAGACGGAGGATTCCCCGCTGGTTAATGCCTTGCTCGAGCGGGACAGCTGTCCGGTTTTGTTTGGCGAGGGGCACGCGCCGGAGCGTCACTCCGAACATTATCCGCGCTGGGAACGGCGCATGTTTGGCAAGCTGAAGCGGTTGGTTGGCGACCCTTCTCGAGTTGTGGGCCCACGTCTTGAGGTTCTGCGTGGAGAAGCGGAACGTGCCACCCGCCTTGCGTTGCCTGGCACGCTGCTGGCTGCGGCTGATTCGATCGCCGGGGAACCTGCCCGCGAAGTATGGCTACTGGCGGCATCGCTGGGCGGGCCAGAGGCGGTAAAGGCTTTTCTTGATGCGCTGCCGGTGGGGCTGCCGGTTGGCTTCGTCTACGCCCAGCATATCGAGGCAAGCTTCGAATCGGCCCTATCGCAAGCGGTGGGGCGCCACAGTCAGTGGAGCGTTAATCAAAGTCGTGCAAACGACTCGATACGTTGCGGTGAGGTGGTCGTGGCGCCTATCAGCGAGGAGATGGGGTTCGGCAAGGACGGCGTCATGCTGCTCCATGGGCGAAGCTGGCCCGAGCCCTATAGTCCATCCATCGATCAGATGATGCTTAATCTGGCTCAGCAGTTCGGTGATCGTTGTGGTGTTATCGCATTCAGCGGCATGGGCAGCGATGGCAATGCCGCAGCCGCCTATGTTTTACGTCAGGGCGGCAGGGTCTGGACCCAACGAGCCGACTCTTGCGTCTGCTCGAGCATGCCCGACAGCCTCCGCGAGGGTGGCTATAGCTCGCTCAGCGGTGACCCTCGCGAGCTGGCTCAGGCCTTGGTCAATCATTTTGCGCAACAGGCCAGCCAGCCTGTTGCGGCATTGCAACTGGATAACCTATGAGTCAAGCCGCTATCACTCAGGATACCTCTGCCAGCCTAACCGGGCTTCTGGTCCCCTTAGCCGACCGAATGTTGCTAGTGCCAAACGTCGCGGTAGCCGAGCTCATTCCTTATCGCGCTCCGCAGTCGGCGCAAGGCACCCCGTCCTGGTTCCTCGGGCAGGTGTCGTGGCGAGACCTCACATTGCCGCTGCTGTCGTTCGAGGCGGCATCGGACGGTCAACCCAACACTGGGTCGGGTTCTCGCGTAGCCGTGCTAAACGCCCTGGGTGGGCGTGACCATGTGAAGTTCATCGCTTTGCTGGTTCAGGGGATCCCGCGCTCGGTCAAGGTTGACCCAAACCTGGCACGCTCGGACGTCCCGTTGGCCCCCTTGGAGTTGGATGCAGTCAACCTTGGCGATGTTCAGGCGCGCATACCGGACCTTATCGCGCTGGAGCAGAAACTGGCGGACGCCGGCCTGATCTGAGTCGGGACATTGCGGTCGTCCGGCCGTCAGGTCGATTGCTGTGTTTTTCCGCTCAGGCGTCAGGCTGGAAATCACCCCAGAGTTGCTGCGCGATACTAAGTGCCACTACCGGGGCGGTTTCTGTGCGCAATACTCGTGGTCCGAGTCGGGCCGGTTGAAATCCGGCATTGCGCGCCAGTTCGACTTCGGCCTCATTCAAGCCGCCTTCGGGACCAATGAGAAACGCTAATGTAGCCGGTGGCCGATGCGAGGATAGCGGCTCAGCTACCGGGTGCAGGACCAGTTTCAGCTCCGCGTCCAGCTCCAGCCAATCCTGCAGTGGCATTGGTGGGTGAATGGTCGGGACGACCGAACGTCCACACTGTTCGCATGCGCTTATGGCGATCTGGCGCCAGTGCGCCAAGCGCTTATCGGCTCGTTCGTCATTCAGCCGTACCTCACAGCGCTCGCTGACGATTGGCGTGATTTCCGCAGCGCCCAATTCTGTCGCTTTCTGAATGGCCCAATCCATACGCTCGCCGCGCGACAGCCCTTGGCCCAGGTGGATCTTCAGCTTTGATTCGGGCAAGCCAGGGCGCTGCTCATGCAGTCGGACCTTCACATGCTTCTTGCCCACCTCCACCAGTTCGCCGCAGAACTCCTGGCCGCTGCCGTCGAACAGCTGCACTCCAGCGCCGACGGGCAGTCGCAGAACCCGGCTGAGGTAATGCGCTGAAGCTTCCGGTAGCTCGCATGTACCAAGTGAGAGAGGCGTGTCGATGAAGAGTCGGGATATGCGCATCGGAAAGCTACGGTCGAAGGTTGGGGCGGCAGTTTATAGCGTCGGCCGTGGACCCTGAAGCCCACAGCCTGTGTCGGTGCTAGCCGGGATCGTGGAATGTGCTGGGCGCACCGGGTGCCAGAGCAACGCTGATCGCCGCGCGTGTCGCAATATCGATGCCTTCGGTAGCCACGTCGGCAAGAAAGTCGATCTGTTCCTCGGTGATGGTATAGGGCGGCAGAAAGTACACTACGCTGCCCAGCGGGCGTAACAATGCGCCACGTTGCAGGGCGTGCTGGTAGACCTTCAAGCCGCGGCGTTCCTGCCAGGGATAGGGAGTTTTGCTGGCTTTGTGCTGCACCATCTCGATGGCAACGGCCATGCCGGTCTGGCGCACCTCGGCCACGTTCGGGTGATCGCTCAGGTGTGCAGTGGCCTTGGCCATGCGGGCTGCCAACACTCTGTTGGCCTCTAGGATGTTGTCCTGCTCGAAGATGTCGAGGGTGGCCAACGCCGCCGCGCAGGCCAGGGGATTGCCGGTATAGGTGTGCGAATGGAGAAACGCTCGTAAGGTCGAGTAATCGTCATAGAACGCCTGGTACAGCTTGTCGGTGGTCAACACTGCGGCCATAGGCAGGTAGCCGCCGGTCAATGCCTTTGACAGACAAAGGAAGTCAGGTGTGATCCCGGCTTGCTCGCAGGCGAACATGGTGCCGGTGCGGCCGAAGCCTACCGCAATCTCATCATGGATGAGATGCACCTCGTACCGGTCACAGGCCTCTCGCAGCAGCTTGAGGTAGATCGGGTGGTACATGCGCATGCCGCCTGCGCCCTGGATCAGGGGCTCGACGATCACCGCCGCAATGTCGTCATGGTGCTCGGCCAGGGTTTGCTCCATATGGGCGAACATGGTGCGCGAATGCTCTTCCCAGCTCACGCCTTCTGGACGCAGGTAGCAATCCGGGCTCGGTACCTTAAACGTGTCCAGCAAGAGCGGCTTATAGGTGTCGGTGAACAGCGCTACATCGCCTACTGACATGGCGGCAACGGTTTCGCCGTGGTAGCTGTTGGTCAGGGTGACGAACCGCTGCTTGCTTGGGCGTCCGACATTGCGCCAGTAGTGGAAGCTCATCTTCAGCGCGACTTCAATGCCGGTCGATCCATTATCGGTGTAGAACACCCGATCGAGCCCGGCAGGCGTGATGTTGACCAGCCGCTCCGACAGTTCAACCACCGGCTGGTGGCTGAAGCCGGCAAGCATGACGTGTTCGAGCTGATCAAGCTGGTCTTTGATGCGTTGATTGATGCGCGGGTTGGCGTGCCCGAATACATTGACCCACCAGGAGCTGACGGCGTCCAGATAGCGTTTCCCATCGAAATCCTCAAGCCACACGCCCTCGCCGCGCCGGATTGGAATCAGAGGAAGCTGCTCGTGATCTTTCATCTGAGTGCAGGGGTGCCAGAGCACGGACAGGTCACGCTGCATCCAGCTGTCATTCAGGCTCATCGTTGCTCCTTGGTATAGACATCGGCGCAGCCTAGCAGAAACCGCGCGGCGGTCCGTTCAGTGAAAGCGGACCTATCTACCGGGTCGATATTTTGAAACGAAAAAATGCGATTCATTTCGATCTGTTAGCCGTTAGGCTAAGCGCGTTAATCAGCTCGGGACTTAGCAATGCAATGGCGAAACTCTTCCACTAACTACGGTCTGGTCAGCATCACGATGCATTGGCTGGTAGCGGTTGCCGTAGTCGGCCTGTTTGCGTTGGGTTATTGGATGGTCGGGCTGACCTATTACAGCAGCTGGTACCGCACGGCGCCGGATATCCACAAAAGTATCGGCTTGCTCTTGCTGGCCCTGATGATTCTGCGCGTCACCTGGCGCTTCCTTAGCAGCGGCCCAGCGCCACTTGCTAGCCACGGCCGATTGACGCGGTTGGCGACCAAGGCGGGTCACGGTGTGCTCTACCTTGGCCTGTTCGCAGTGATGATTTCGGGCTACCTCATTTCCACGGCAGACGGCCGCAGCATTAGCGTGTTCGGCTGGTTCGAAGTGCCTGCGCTGATCACCTCGATTCCGGATCAGGAAGACATAGCCGGACTGATCCACGAATACCTCGCCTGGGGACTGGTGATTTTCTCCGGTCTGCATGCCCTGGCGGCTCTGAAGCACCATTTCATCGATCGCGATCCGACGCTCAAGCGAATGTTCGGACGCGCCGATGCCTGACAAACCTCGAAAGGAGTATTCCATGTTGAAGAAAAGCTTCGCTGCACTGGCCCTGGGCTCGATGATGCTTGCTGGCCAGGCGTTTGCCGCTGACTACGCGATCGACACCAAAGGCCAGCACGCCTTCGTTAACTTCAAGATCAGCCACCTGGGTTATAGCTGGCTTTGGGGCTCCTTCAGGGAGTTCGACGGCAGCTTCAGCTTCGATGCCGCGAAGCCTGAAGCAAGCAGCGTGAAGGTAACGCTGAAGACGGACAGCGTCTTTTCCAACCATGCCGAGCGTGACAAGCATCTGCGCAGCGAGGATTTCCTGAACGTGTCTGAGCACCCAACGGCGACGTTCGCGTCCACCTCGGTCAAGCCGACTGGTGACGGTACTGCAGATATCACGGGCGATCTGACCCTAAACGGCGTCACCAAGCCGGTGGTCATTGCGGCTAAGTTCCTCGGCGAAGGCAAGGACCCATGGGGCGGCTACCGTGCAGGCTTTGAAGGCACGACGACGCTCAAGTTGAAAGACTTCGATATCAAAATGGATCTTGGCCCGGCTTCGCAGTCAGTTGATCTGATCATCTCGGTCGAAGGCATCCGCCAGTAATCGACAATAGTCACCAGGCGCCGGCGTAAGCCGGCGTTCTGCTTTTTGTGCGGTGGTCAGAGCCGCGTAAAGGCATCTTGCAGGCGTTGCTTGGCAGCATTGGTGTCAGCGCAATAGCCCGTCGGAGACGCAATCGCCTGTTTACAAACACTACTGCATGTAAGTATATTCGCCGCATTCTGCCATTCGAGTCTGCCCAGGCTGTTCTGCTCTAGGGCCATTTGTTCAATGAGGTCACTCCCGATGCTGATCAAACCAGCCAGTGCTGTTCTGATTCCACTTTTCGTCGCCGTAGCACTGCTCAGCGGTTGTCAGGACGAACAAGCGGCGGCGCCGGCAGGGAAGCCGGCCCCTCAGGTTGGCATCGTGACACTCGGAGCTGAGCCGTTCGAACTGACAACGGAGCTGCCGGGCCGAACAACAGCCTTCCGCGTTGCCGAGGTCCGGCCGCAGGTCAGCGGCATCATTCAGAAGCGCCTGTTCACAGAAGGGAGCGAAGTAAAGAAGGGCCAGCAGCTCTATCAGATCGATCCGGCCGTATACGAGGCCACCCTGAAAAGTGCTCAGGCGCGGCTGGCATCGGCCAAGTCGCTCTCTGATCGCTATGCGCTGCTGGTCAAGGAACAGGCGGTGAGCCAGCAAGCCCATGATGAGGCTCGGGCTGCGTCCCTGCAGGCCCAGGCCGAGCTGGAACGGGCGAAAATCGATGTTCGCTATACCAAAGTACTTGCGCCCATCTCCGGGCGTATAGGCCGCTCCGCGGTGACGGAAGGGGCGTTGGTCAGCAATGGCCAGGCGCAGGAGTTAGCGACCATCCAGCAGCTCGATCCGATCTATGTCGACGTGACCCAGCCGGTACAGGACTTGATTGCGCTGCGGCGGGACCTGGAAAGCGGCCGGCTGCAGCAGGCCGGGGACAGCGCGGCCAAGGCCCGGCTGATCTTGCCGGACGGCTCCGAATATCCGCATGACGGTACGCTGGAGGTCTCCGAAGTGTCCGTGGACGAAGGCACGGGCTCGGTCACCATACGCGCCAAGTTCCCGAATCCTGAGAAAGAGCTGCTGCCTGGCATGTTCGTTCACGCGCGCTTGCCGGCTGGTGTTCGAGAGCAGGCATTGCTGGTGCCTCAACAGGGCGTTACCCGTGACGCGCGTGGTGAGCCGACGGCGATGGTTGTAGGCGCCGACAACAAGGTCGAACTGCGTCAGATCAAGACCGAGCGAGCAGTCGGTAATCGCTGGCTGGTGAGCGAAGGCTTGCAGCCAGGGGATCGCGTGATTACCGAAGGGCTGCAGTTCATTCGCCCAGGTGTCGAGGTCAATGCGCAGCCAGCCGGTAACGTCAAGCAGGCCGGGCAGAGCAATGGCCAGGCTGGCGCAGCCGCCGCTGGCCAAGAGGGATAACCAGACATGTCCAAGTTCTTCATCGACCGGCCCATCTTTGCCTGGGTGATCGCCCTGGTGCTGATGCTTGCCGGAGCGTTGGCGGTCCTCAAGCTGCCAGTCAACCAGTACCCGAGCATCGCACCGCCGAACGTCTCGATTTCGGTCAACTACCCGGGCGCTTCGGCGCGAACGGTTCAGGACACCGTCGTCCAGGTCATCGAACAGCAGCTCAATGGCCTCGATGGTCTGCGTTACATCTCATCGGAAAGTAACTCCGATGGCAGCATGACGATCAACGTGACGTTCGAGCAGGGCACCGACCCTGATATCGCGCAGGTGCAGGTACAGAACAAGCTGCAGCTCGCCACGCCGCTGCTGCCCCAAGCAGTTCAGCAGCAGGGCATACGTGTGTCGAAGTCGGCGCGCAACTTCCTGATGGTGGTGGCGCTGGTGTCCAAGGACGGGCAACAGAGCAACTTCGACCTGGCCAACTACATCGTCGCTAACGTGCAGGATCCAATTTCGCGTACGCCTGGTGTCGGTGACTTCCAGGTGTTCGGCGCCCAGTATGCGATGCGGATCTGGTTAGACCCGGCCAAACTGCAGCAGTACCAACTGACCGCAGTGGACGTCCGGTCTGCGATCCAGGAGCAGAACGTCCAGGTTTCATCCGGTCAGCTTGGTGGTTTGCCGGCGGTGGAAACCCAGCAGCTCAACGCCACGATCATTGGCAAGACCCGCCTGGAGACGCCGGAGCAGTTCGAGAAGATCTTGCTGAAGGTTAATGCCGATGGATCACAGGTGCGCCTGCGTGACGTGGCCAAGGTCGAGCTCGGCGCCGAAAGCTATGCAATTCGCGCCGAGTACAACGGCCGGCCTGCAGCAGGTTTGGGGATACGCCTGGCGGCGGGCGGCAACGCGCTTGATACCGCAACAGCGGTCCGCCAGACGATCTCCGAGCTGGAGCCTTTCTTCCCGCCTGGCGTCGAGGTGGTCTACCCCTACGACACCACGCCGGTCATCTCGGCCTCTATCGAAGGCGTAGTCCACACACTGATAGAAGCCTTCGTACTGGTGTTCCTGGTGATGTTCCTGTTCCTGCAGAACCTGCGGGCTACGCTGATCCCGACGCTGGCTGTACCAGTGGTGATCCTCGGTACTTTTGCGGTCCTGCTGACGTTCGGATACAGCATCAACACGCTCACCATGTTCGCCATGATTCTGGCGATCGGTCTGCTGGTGGACGATGCCATCGTGGTGGTGGAGAACGTCGAACGGGTGATGCGCGAGGAGGGTCTTTCCGCGCGTGAGGCGACGCGCAAGTCGATGGGACAGATCCAGGGCGCGCTAGTAGGCATCGGCGTGGTGCTTTCCGCTGTACTGTTGCCGATGGCGTTTTTCGGCGGCTCCACCGGGGTTATTTACCGTCAGTTCTCCATCACCATGGTTTCAGCCATGGTGCTCTCGGTACTGGTTGCGCTAATTTTCACGCCAGCGCTGTGCGCCACCATTCTTAAGCCGCATAGCGGCGATCATGAGGGTAAGCGAGGTTTCTTCGGCTGGTTCAACCGCACCTTCGAGCGCGGCACCCAGCGCTACGAGCGCGGTGTGACTGCTGTGCTGCGGCGCAAGGCACCCTACCTGCTGATGTATCTGCTTATCGTCGGCATCATGATCTGGATGTTCACACGCATTCCAACCGCCTTCCTTCCCGAGGAAGATCAGGGTGTGCTGTTCGCCCAGGTGCAAACACCTGCCGGTTCGTCTGCTAGCCGCACCCAGGAAGTCGTCGAGCAGATGCGGGATTATCTGTTGACCGAGGAAAGCGAGACGGTCAATTCAGTATTTACCATTACCGGCTTCAACTTCGCAGGCCGTGGCCAAAGTTCAGGCATGGCCTTCATCATGCTCAAGCCTTGGGAAGAACGCACCGAGCCCGGGCAGGGTGTATTCGAGCTAGCTGAGCGTGCCCAGGGGTACTTCTTCAGTCTCCGCGATGCCATGGTGTTCGCCTTCGCGCCGCCTGCGGTGATGGAGTTGGGGAACGCCACCGGGTTCGACGTATATCTGCAGGACCAGGCCGGGCTCGGCCATGAAGCCCTGAGCAAGGCGCGTGACCAGTTCATGCAGCTCGCCGCTGAGGACCAGACGCTCACCGGCGTTCGCTTCAACGGGATGCGCGACGAACCGCAGTACCGCCTGATCATCGACGACGAAAAGGCGCGTGCTCTTCAGGTTTCCCTTGCCGCGATCAACGACTCGCTGTCCATCGCCTGGGGCTCTAGCTACGTCAATGACTTCATTGATCGGGGGCGGGTCAAGCGCGTCTACATGCAGGGCGAACCTACTTCACGGATGAACCCGGAAGATCTCGGCAAATGGTATGTGCGCAACACTGCAGGCGAAATGGTGCCGTTTACTGCCTTCGCCACCGGTGAGTGGACGTATGGCCCGCCCAAGCTGACTCGTTTCAATGGCGTGCCGGCGATGGAAATTCTGGGAGCGGCTGCACCGGGCTACAGCTCCGGTGAGGCCATGGCGGCGGTCGAGCGGATCGCCGCGCAATTGCCGGCTGGCATCGGTTTCTCATGGACTGGCCAGTCCTATGAAGAGAGGCTGTCCGGATCGCAGGCACCGGCACTGTATGCCCTGTCGCTGCTGGTGGTATTCCTCGCGCTCGCGGCCCTGTACGAGAGTTGGTCGGTTCCGCTCTCGGTCATGCTCGTTGTGCCGCTGGGTATTGTTGGTGCGCTGGCGTTCACCATGGGGCGCGGGTTGTCGAATGACGTCTTCTTCCAAGTTGGTCTGCTGACCACCGTAGGCTTGTCGGCGCGTAACGCAATCCTGATCGTCGAGTTCGCCAAGACCTTGCACGAGCAGGGCATGACACTAACCGAGGCGGCGATCGAAGCCTGCCGCATTCGTTTACGTCCTATCATCATGACCTCACTGGCATTCATGCTCGGCGTACTTCCGCTGGCGATCTCCAGCGGGGCGGGTGCCGGCAGCAAACATGCGATCGGTACAGGTGTGATCGGCGGCATGCTCAGCGCCATGCTGTTGGCGATCTTCTGGGTGCCGCTATTCTATGTGCTGGTGTCTTCGCTGGGTAAGCGCAAAAAGACTGTGGGCGACGAGCAAAACGGAGAGGCGCAATGAACAAGTCAGTACTGAGCCTGGCGCTGATGGCAGCGCTGAGCGGTTGCTCGTTAATGCCTGATTACCAGCGCCCCGACGCACCAACGCCCGAGTCCTGGCCCGAGGGTGAGGCTTACATCGGTTCTGCCAGTGCGGTGAAAGGGCGACAGATGGAGATGGAGTGGCAGGCCTTCTTCAGGGATCCCGCCCTACGTGAGTTGATACGCGTAGCTCTGGAAAACAACCGCGACCTTCGGGTTGCGGCGCTGAATGTCGATGCGTATCGCGCGCTCTACCGTGTTCAGCGGGCCGATCTGTTGCCGCTGGTAAGTGGCGACGCGGCCGGCAGTCGTACTCGAACGCCTGGAGATCTGAACCAGACCGGCGACGGTGCCATCAGCAGCCAGTACAGCGCGACGCTCGGTGTCTCGTGGGAACTGGACTTGTTCGGGCGCCTGGGTAGTCTGCGTGAACAGGCGCTACAGCAGTATTTCGCCACCGAGGCAGCACAGCGGAGCACTCGGATCAGTCTGATCGCGAGCGTTGCCAATGCCTGGCTGACCTTGCAGGCCGATCAGGCTCTGTTGCAGGTGAGCCGTGACACGCTGAATGCCTATGAGGAAAGCCTCTCACTTACTCAGCGCAGCTTCGATGTCGGCGTAGCCTCGGCGCTCGAGCTGAGCCAGGCGCGCAGCGCGGTCGATACCGCACGAGTGGGGATCGAGCGTTATACCCGCCAGGTTGCCCAGGACCGCAACGCCCTCACGCTGCTGCTTGGCCAGAACATTCCATTGAACTTGCCGGCCGATGGTCGGCTGGAGCGCGACCTGCTGGCCACGGTTCCGGTAGGGCTACCGTCAGACTTGCTCTATAAGCGTCCGGACATCATTCAAGCTGAATATCAGCTACGCGCTGCCAACGCGAATATCGGGGCGGCAAGGGCGGCGTTCTTCCCGCGTATCAGCCTCACTGGTGCGGTAGGTACCGCGAGCAGTCAGCTGTCCGGGCTGTTCGATGGTGGCTCCAGCTACTGGAATTTTTCTCCGAGCATCAGTGTGCCAATCTTCAATGCCGGGCAGCTGCGTGCCAACCTCGACTACGCCGAGATCAGCCGCAACATCCAGGTAGCGCAGTATGAACAGGCAATCCAGACGGCGTTCCGTGAAGTGGCGGATGGGCTGGCTGCCCAGGCGACCTACGTTCGCCAGTTGCAGGCTCAGCGTGACTTGTTGGAGACCAGCGAAGATTACTATCGTCTCGCCGAGAGGCGTTACCGGACGGGCGTAGACAGCTACCTGACGTTGCTCGATGCACAGCGTCAGCTGTTCGAAGTGCAGCAGCAATACATAAGTGACCGTCTGGCACAGATGATCAGTGAAGTGGAGTTGTTCAAGGCGTTGGGTGGCGGTTGGGATGCTAACGCCGAGGCTATCCCAGGGCCGGGTTGAGTCTGTCTCGCGACGCTTGCCGTCGGTCGATGGTGTGATTACCGAGCTAACGTTCAAACAAAAAAACGCCGCCTTTGAGGGCGGCGTTTTTATTCGTGCGGCGTTTCAGCGATTGCGGGTCAGCAATGCTGGCTTCTCGCCGCGAGGCTTGGTTGGCAGCTGTTCCAATTGCTCAATGCTGGGCAGTCGGTCCAGTTTCGACTCCTTGTGGATGATGACCGGCTGCTTTTCCTTCGGCTTCTCCGCAACGTCCCGGCGGGCACCACCGCTGTCACCGTCGATCCGACGCCCTTCGTTCTTGCGGCGTGGCTGCGCGCCACGTGCAGGCTGCCCTTGACGCTTGCCTTTACCTTGAGCGCCTGCACTGGCAGCGCCGCTGCGTGGGGCTGCCGCGGCACGTGGCTGGCCAGCCGGTTGAGCCGGCGCGCCGGGACGACGGCCACGTCCCTGCTTGTTCTGGTAGGGACTGACATAGTCGACGCTGTTGCCGAAGTTATCGACTTCGTCATCAAGAAATTCGTCCGGAGCGCGATCATTCGGTAGGCGAGGCGGACGGCTCACCGGAGCTGCAGCTGTCTGCTCTGCTGAGCCCTGCGCTGGACGCGCACTGCGCGGCTTGTTGCGTCCGCGACGGTTGCGGTCACCCGCTTTCGGCTCGCTGGTTGCAGCTTCGGTGGTTTTCGCAGCGCGCTCAGGGCGTGGCTTGCGCTCGCCGTTACGTGGTGGACGCGGCTGGCGCGGTTCACGTACTTCAGGTTTTTCCGCCTCGATGGTGCTGGCGTCGAAGCCCAGCAAATCGCCGTCCGGAATCTTCTGCTTGGTCATCCGCTCGATGCCCTTGAGCAGCTTTTCCTCGTCGGGTGCAACCAGCGAAATTGCTTCACCGCTGCGGCCAGCCCGACCGGTACGTCCGATCCGGTGAACGTAGTCTTCCTCGACGTTCGGCAGCTCGAAGTTGACCACGTGAGGCAACTGGTCGATGTCCAGCCCGCGCGCGGCGATATCGGTGGCGACCAGGATACGTACCTGGTTGGCCTTGAAATCCGCTAGCGCCTTGGTACGCGCGTTCTGGCTCTTGTTACCGTGAATCGCGACTGCCGGCAGACCGTGCTTGTCGAGATACTCGGCAAGGCGGTTGGCGCCGTGCTTGGTGCGGGTAAACACCAGCACCTGTTCCCAGGCGCCTTTGGTGATCAGGTGTGCCAGCAGTGCACGCTTGTGCGAGGCCGGCAGGCGGAACGCGCGCTGCTCGATCCGCTCGACCGTGGTGTTCGGCGGCGTGACTTGAATCTTCTCCGGCTCGTGCAGCAACTTGCTGGCGAGATTGGTGATGTCTTGGGAGAAAGTGGCCGAGAAGAGCAGGTTCTGGCGCTTGGTCGGCAGCTTGGCCAGGACCTTCTTGACGTCATGGATGAAGCCCATGTCGAGCATGCGGTCGGCTTCATCGAGGACCAGAATCTCTACATGAGAGAGGTCGACGGCCTTCTGGTTCGCCAAGTCGAGCAAGCGGCCCGGGCAGGCGACAAGCACGTCGAGGCCCTTTGCAATGGCTTGAACCTGCGGGTTCATGCCCACGCCTCCGAAAATCACCGCGCTTTTCAGCGGCAGGTCGCGGGCGTACAGCTTGAAGCTATCGTGTACCTGGGCGGCGAGCTCACGTGTTGGCGTCAGCACCAGTACGCGCGGCTGGCGCGGACCGTGGCGGTGCTCGCGGTCAGGATGGCCGCCTGGGAAAAGAATTTCGAGTACGGGGAGGGCAAAGCCACCGGTCTTGCCGGTTCCCGTCTGTGCAGCGACCATCAGGTCGCGTCCTTGCAACACGGCGGGAATGGCCCGCTGTTGCACCGGTGTAGGCTGGGTGTAACCGGCGGCCTCGACGGCACCGGCCAAAGCCTCGGAGAGACCGAGGGAAGCAAAGGACATGAGTAATCCTGTCTTGTGTAGGGCGTTGCCCTGGGATGGTCATGCCTGGCTCGAATCGCGACTGGCGTGCGATCCCGTCCGGTCCTGCCGCATTTGACGATGCTGGCATCCGGGCGTAAGCCTGGCGGAAGCGCGGAGTATAACAGAGCCTGTTAACGCCGCATTGGTAGGACAGTGTGGCAGTTCTCAGGTTCATTGGCCAGCTCCCTGTTTCGCAGGGAGCTGAGCAAGTTCAGCGAACCAGCTTTAAGTTTTCCCAGACGGCCAGGCTGGGTTCGGCCTGGTTCAGGGTATAGAAGTGCAGCCCAGGCGCGCCACCGGCGAGCAGTTTCTCGCACATCTCGGTGATCACTTGCGTGCCGAAAGCCTGGATGCTTTCGATGTCGTCGCCGTAGGCTTCCAGCTGCTTGCGCACCCAGCGTGGAATTTCCGCACCGCAGGCGTCGGAGAAGCGCGCCAGCTTGCTGTAGTTGGTGATCGGCATGATGCCCGGGACGATCGGCATATCCACGCCCAGCTTGCGCACACGCTCGACGAAGTAGAAGTAGCAGTCGGCGTTGAAGAAATACTGGGTGATGGCGCTGTCAGCACCGGCCTTGGCCTTGCGCACGAAATTGGCCAGGTCATCTTCGAAATGGCGCGCCTGCGGATGCATCTCCGGATAAGCCGCGATTTCTATATGGAAATGATCGCCCGTTTCGGCGCGAATGAATTCCACCAGCTCATTGGCATAGCGCAGCTCGCCGCTGGCCATGCCCATGCCGGAGGGCAGGTCGCCGCGCAGGGCGACGATGCGCTGGATCCCGGCGTCCTTGTAGATGTTCAGCAGTTCGCGCAACTCAGCCTTGGTGTCGCCAACGCAGGACAGATGCGGCGCCGTGGAGACCTTCACTTCGCCGTCGAGCTGCAGCACGGTATTTAGGGTGCGATCACGCGTCGAACCGCCGGCACCGTAGGTGCAGGAGAAGAAGTCCGGCTTGTATTCGGCCAGGCGCCTGGCGGTGGCCAGAAGTTTTTCGTGTCCGGCGTCGGTCTTGGTCGGGAAGAACTCGAAGCTGAAGCTATGGCTACGTGTTTGTGACATGACAATTCCTTTCGGCAGTCAGCCACACCGCGCTTACCCGAGCTGGCTCGTGCAAAGCGCTGGTGCGGCTCTGGCCGTTATTAGTAGCGGTAGCTATCCGGCTTGAACGGACCTTCGACTTCCACGCCAATGTACTCGGCCTGGGTCGGGGTCAGGCGGGTGATGACCCCACCGAAGCCCTTGACCATTTCGGCTGCAACTTCCTCGTCGAGCTTTTTCGGCAGCACCATGACCGTGACGTTCTTGGTCTTTTCGATAACCGGCAGGTCAGCGAACTTCTCGTTGAACAGGTGGATCTGCGCCAGCACCTGGTTGGC
This sequence comes from Pseudomonas sp. NPDC077451, assembly GCF_044543345.1. Lineage (NCBI taxonomy): Bacteria > Pseudomonadati > Pseudomonadota > Gammaproteobacteria > Pseudomonadales > Pseudomonadaceae > Pseudomonas > Pseudomonas sp. NPDC077451. The sequence goes on from NZ_JBITVX010000008.1 coordinate 195,989, forward strand.
GAACGAACCATCCATGATCCGGCTCGGGTGGCCGGTTGCGTTGCCCAGGTTCACCAGACGGCCTTCGGCCAGCAGAATCAGGTAATCATCGTTATGCGCATCGAAGCTGCCCGGGCCGGTGCGGTGGATCTTGTGCACCTGCGGCTTGACCTCTTCCCATGCCCAGTTCTTGCGCATGAAGGCGGTATCGATCTCGTTGTCGAAGTGGCCGATGTTGCACACCAGCGCGCGCTTTTTCAGCGCCTTGAGCATGCCGGCGTCGCACACGTTGGCATTGCCAGTGGTGGTGACGATCAGGTCGATCTTGCCCAGCAGGGCTGCGTCGATGCAGGCGTCGGTGCCGTCGTTGAGGCCGTCCTTGTAAGGAGACACCAGCTCATAGCCATCCATGCAGGCCTGCATGGCGCAGATCGGGTCGACTTCCGAAACCTTGACGATCATGCCTTCCTGACGCAGCGACTGCGCCGAGCCCTTGCCCACGTCGCCATAGCCGATCACCAGTGCCTGCTTGCCGGAGAGCAGGTGGTCGGTGGCGCGCTTGATGGCGTCGTTAAGGCTGTGACGGCAGCCGTACTTGTTGTCATTCTTGCTCTTGGTGACCGAGTCGTTCACGTTGATCGCCGGGATCTTCAGGGTGCCTTTCTTCAGCATGTCCTGCAGGCGATGTACGCCAGTAGTGGTTTCCTCGGTGACGCCATGCACGCGCTCGAGCACCTGTGGGTACTTGTCGTGCAGGATCTGGGTCAGGTCGCCGCCGTCGTCGAGGATCATGTTGGCGTCCCACGGCTGGCCGTCCTTGAGGATGGTCTGCTCAATGCACCACTCATACTCTTCTTCAGTTTCGCCTTTCCAAGCGAATACCGGGATGCCGGCAGCAGCGATGGCGGCGGCGGCCTGGTCCTGAGTCGAGAAGATGTTGCAACTGGACCAGCGGACTTCGGCGCCGAGGGCGGTCAGCGTCTCGATCAGGACGGCGGTCTGGATGGTCATGTGGATGCAGCCGAGGATCTTTGCGCCTTTCAGCGGCTGCTCGCCTGCGTACTTGTGGCGCAGGCCCATCAGGGCAGGCATTTCCGATTCGGCGATGATGATCTCGCGACGGCCCCAGTCAGCCAGGGAAATGTCGGCGACCTTGAAATCGTTGAAGCCGGCAGGCGTCATGACAGCGCTCATTGAAGAGTTCTCCATTCGTTTTGTGCGAATGGGCGCCGTTGATGCGTATGGTTAACGCCCTATCCGAGCCTGACAGGTGAAACCTGATTTGGATCTGCTGCGGCGCGACAGATAAGCCGCGTGGCTTGTGAGATCCAAAACAGGCTTTCGCCCTGCTGCAGCGCCCCTCGGACAGGTGGCGGGCACGGCCGAACAGTGCCGGCGGTGTGAAGCCCGGCGATTATAGCCGCGCCCGCAGAAGATCCCAAGCCCGGCGAAGTGCTCTCGGTCAGTGACCGCCGCTGTCGCGCGTGCAGATCTGCCGAACCAGCCTGCCAATGCTCAATCCCTGGACCAGAATCGAGAACAGCACGATGAGATAGGTGATGTTCAGCAGCAGATTGCGTTCGTCGCTTGCCGGCAATGCCAGCACCAGCGCGACAGAAATTCCGCCTCGCAGCCCACCCCAAGTAAGGATGCGTACCGTTCCATTGGGCAGGGCGCGACCCATCTTGCGCAGCAACAGCGCGGGCGGCCCGACGGCCACCAGGCGCGTGCCCAGAATCAACAGCGTGATGCACAGTGCGATCAGCAGGTATTCCGCGCTGAATGGCAGCAGCACCAGTTCCATGCCGATCAGCACGAACAGCACCGCGTTGAGGATCTCGTCGAGCAGCTCCCAGAAATTGTCCAGGTTCTCCCGGGTATGATCCGACATCGCGTGGCGCCGCCCCTGGTTACCGATGATCAGGCCGGCCACCACCATCGCGATCGGACCGGAAAGGTGCAGATGGGTTGCCAGGGTGTAGCCACCCAGAACCAGCGCCAGGGTCAGCAGGACCTCCACTTGGTATTGGTCGATGCTCTTGAGTAGGGCAAAGGTCAATGCGCCGAGCAGCGCACCGAGCAGCATGCCGCCGCCGGCTTCCTCGACGAACAGCCAGACAGCCTCACCTGCGCCCGGAGCCTCCCCCCGAGCCAGCACACCCAGAAGCACGGTGAACACCACCACCGCGACGCCGTCATTGAACAGTGACTCACCGACGATGGTGGTTTCCAGCGCTTTTGGCGCGCCGGCTGAGCGCATGATGCCGAGCACGGCGATCGGGTCGGTCGGCGAGATCAGCGCGCCGAACAGCAGGCAATAGATCAACGGCGGCTGCAACCCGAACAGATCGAGGATCCACCAGCTACCGAAGCCGATCACCGCAGTGGAGAACAGGACGCCTACGGTGGCCAGCAAACCGATCGCCCAGCGGCGGGCACGTAGATCAGCCAGGTTGATGTGCAGCGCACCGGCAAAGAGCAGAAACGACAACATCCCGTCCATCAACAGGTGATTGAAGTCGATTCGCCCGACCAGCGCCTCGATCTGCGCTTCCAGCAGCGGCAGGCCCAGCATGGTCAAACCATGAAGCAGCAGCGAAAACACCAGTGCTGTGGCCATTACGCCGATGGTGGGTGGCAAGCCGATGAAACGGTAGTTGAGGTAGGCGAGCAGTGCAGTGAGGCTGATGAAAATGGCCGAAAGTTCGAGCATGGGGTCCTCAGGTCAGCATCGATAGCGAATGCAGAGTGGACTAGGTTTCGAGGCAAATGGTGCCAGGCGAATCGCGAACTCAGCTACGGATCGAAGGGTCGAAGGATAAGGTTCGGTGAACCTCGCCGGGCGAGTGATCCTTTCAGGAGCTGCCAACATGAACCTCTTGTTTCGTTCTGTTCTGCTAGCCATTGCGGCCGGGTTGAGCCTGCCGGCTGCCGCCAATTCCTGCTACGTCAGCGCCGAAACCTCCGGCGCAGTGCCGCCCCCGGTGGTGACCGAAAAGTGTTTTCGCTACGAGGGCATGCAAGACAACAACATCGACTGGGTCTGTCAAAACAACGAGGCGGTGAAGAATTCTCGGCGGGAGATCCTCGAAAGTTGCCCATCCGGCCACTTCGGCGTGTGTACTGCCGCGTTGACGCCCGCGACGCTGGCCAACGAGCGCGCCACTGGCAGTCAGGCCGCCAGCACGCCCGCGCCCACCACGGTGCCCGAGCAGGCACGCATCGTCACCTTCTACTACAAGGCAACGGACCACGCCCAGGCCAAGGTCGATTGTGAAAGCGCGGGTGGTGAATGGTCGCAGTAGGCTTGTGACGTTTGGTGATACGGCCGGCAGGGGCGATAATCGCCGGCCGTTGTATTTCCGAGTGGTAGAACCATGAAGCTGTTGCCGTTGAGTGTGTCGCTGGTCGCCGTGTTGGCGCTGTTGGCTGGCTGTGATCGCATCGATCCCAACTCTCCGCTCGGCAAACGCAAGGCGATCTATCAGCAGATGCTCGACGTCAAAGAGGACCTGGGCGGCATGCTGCGCGGTCGCCTGCCGTTCGATCCAGAAGGCTTCACCAGCGGAGCGGCGAAGCTGGATCAGCTGTCCCGTCAGCCCTGGCAGCATTACCCAGAAGTGAAGGAAGCGCAGAGCGACGCCCGCGACGATGTATGGCAACAGCAGGCGCGATTCAACCAGATGGCCCGAGAGCTAGAAGCCCGAACTGCTGCGCTCGTCGCCGCGACCACTCAGACGCCGGTAACGACCGAAAGCGTTGCACCGGCGTTTCAGCAGGTAGAAGACGCCTGCGAAGCGTGCCACAAGGAATTCCGCGCTTATTGATCGAGGCGGCGCACCGATCAGCGCTTGGCCGCTTCCAGCTCCTTGCGGGCCTGATCCAAGCGCCTTTTACTCACTTCGATCACCTGAGGGTCGCCTGTTCCCAAGGCCTCGCGCAGCTGCGCTTCACGCGTCGTAGCCAGGCGCATCGCGCGTTCGATCTCGGCGTGGTTGGGTTGCAACGGGACCACGCCGCTGCAGCGCTCGGTCAGGTGTTGCAGTTGAGCCTCTAGTATCGCGCGCTGACTGCTGTCGCCCTTCAAGCGTGCATCCTTGATTTGCTGGCTGATGCGCTCGCGCGGTTCGCTGCAGGCTGCGTCCGTCTCTGCGATGGCCATCGTCGGCACACTGCAACAGAAGCAGATCAGCAGATACGCGAGGGGATTGTGCCGGCCGGTCATGCACAGGTCCTTTTTGTTGTTGTGATGTCATAAGACTGGAGTCCGGCAGTGAAGTGCCCTCAGAATCCGGCGATGCCGACCTCATGCAGTTGCTGACGCAGCCGAAGGATTTCCGGCGCCGTGAAGAAGGTCCGAAGCTGCTTAGCGCGTGTCGCCCCGATGCCGGGCTCGGACTGCCATTGCGTCAGGGAGATTGCCTCTAGGTCGTCCCAGCTGTCGGCCGGTATTGCATCTGCACCCGGTGGCGCGCCGAGCGCTCGTAGCCAACTGGCGAGAGGGCGGGCGCGTGCCAGCTGGAAACTGGCGACCAGTGTGCTGGCGCTGGCTTCGCCGATACCTGGCACCTGTTGCAAACGACGCTGATCGAGGTGCAGCCAGTCAAGTAGGCCATCGACCAGCCTGGCATCCACCAATGCCTGCCAAGTCCCCGGCCCCAAGTGGGGCAGGTCGAGCCCTTTCTTTCCGCTGAGCCAGACGAGGCGTGCGACGAACTGCTGATCACAGCCGGGGGCCGTATGCCAGCAACTCATGAAGTGGTAGTCGTCCGGCGTGGGCGCTTCGACTCGCCGCCGCTGCTGCATGCGCCAGACGACACGCTCGAAGCGTGGGATGGTCAGGCCGGCCAGGGCGATCGCGACCTGATCGTCAGGTTGTACGTCTGCCTGCTGCCAACGCCTCACGGACCCGAGGCTGACGCGGCTGACAAGGCGGTCATCGAGCTGTACCGGCTCCAGTTGCAGTACCGGTGTGATTCTGCCGCTGCGACCGATGCTGAACGTCACCTCGCGCACCTGGGTAACGGCTGTGCGCAGCGGATATTTCCAGGCAATTGCCCAGTGCGGCGGCTGGGCCTGCCAGCGGGTGGCGTCCGGGCGCTCACCCTGGCGCAGCACGATCCCATCACTGGCGAACGGAAGACTATGGCGGAACCAGTGGTCACGCCAATGGCCAGCTTGTTCCGCAGTTTCCAGCGGCACGGTCAGTGCAGCGCTTTCATCGAATCCCATCGCCACCAGGCCGGCGAGGCGAGATCGCATGTCGGACGGGCCGTTGGGCCAGTCCCAGATGAACAAGCCGATCTGTGCGGCGGTCGCCTCATCCAGCACCAACCTCGCCATCGCTCCGGTGACCTTGCTGCGCGCCCCGGCACTGCCGGCTTGCGCTTGCACGTGGTTCTGCACGCGCCAGTAGAGCTCGCCCTGCAGGATCAACTCTTCTTTAATCGGCAGCTGCAGCTGTATGGCCTGCAGTTGCCGGGCGCGGTCGGTCCAGTCCTGTCCATGGCTGCCGTCGCCGCGGCTCACCACCCGGACCAGTGAACCCTGTTGGTAATGCAACGTTACCGCGACGCCATCGACTTTGGGCTGGACCCACACATCCGAGCGGGCCGTGAGCCAGTCCTTGACCGCCTCGGCATCGGCGAGCTTGGCCAGGCCGGTCTGAGCGACTGGATGGGCAATGGGCCCGTCGCTGCCGTCGAGCGGGTCTGCAGCTGTTGCTGCGCTGTCAGTCGCAAAGCAGGCTTGCCATTGCTCCAGACGCCGCCGGGTCTGGTCGTAGATTTCGTCGTCGACCAGCGAGAGACCGCGCCGATGGTAGGCGTCGTCCCATTGCGCCACCTGGGCGGCCAAGGCTGCGATCTCCGTTTCAGCGCGGCGGTTCGGCCAGTCAGGGCAATCGGCCATTGCCAGGCAGGAAAGGGTACAGAGTGCTGTCGCAATCAAGCGCTGCATAGAGAGCATCCTTGCTCGTTGAGGTCGCCCATTCTGCTCCGCAGGGTCAGCTGAGGCCGTGCGCTAGCGCATGTTGAACAATTCCTGATGGAAATCGCTGGCTGGCAGGCCGTGCTCGGTCAGGTCTTGGCGCAGTTTGCTGCCGAAGCGGGCCGGCCCGCAGAACCAGACGTCACGCTGCAGCCAGTCTGGCACCTCTTGGCGGATCTGGTCAGGCGTGAGTCGACCATGCTCCCTGGCCACCTGTACGTGCAGACGTATCCGGGCGGACGCAGCGAGTGCTTGCAGCTGCGCGATGAAGCGTTGGTCCGGTGCGCTGGTGCAATAGAACAGATCGATGGTGTTGTCCGTATTGCTGCCCGCCAGCGCCTGCAGCCGGCTCATGAACGGGGCGACTCCAATGCCTCCCGCTACCCAGATTTGCCCGGCTTTGTGTCCGCCGAAATCAAAGCAGCCGTAAGGGCCTTCTACCGTAACCGCATCGCCGTTGCGCAGGGTTTGCGGCAAACGGCGGGTGTAGTCCCCGAGCCCCTTGATCGCGAAGGAGAGCTTGCCGTCGTTTTGCCAGGCACTGGAAAGACTGAAAGGATGTGGTCCTTCCTTTTCCTCAAAGCTGGCAAAGGCAAATTGTCCGGGTTTGTGGCCGGGCCAGGGCCCTTCCAGCGATACATTCACATGCAGGACCTGATTGTCGGGGTGGTAGGTCAGGCCATCGACGCGGCCCACAACCTGATGTGCGCGTCCGACCTGGCGCAGCAGCGAAACAGTAGCGGCAAAGGTCCCGCCAATAAGCAACACAGCTATCACCGCACCCAGTAGGGTCTGCCAATAGGCGGGTGGCATCAGCATGAGGCTGTGTACCGCCAGCACCAGATAGACCAGTGCCAGCCAGCGATGGGTTTTGAAGAACCAGCGGTACGGGAACTGTTTTATCAGTGCGAGAACAATCAGTAACGCGGCGACATAGAAGGCCCATTCGCCGATGTCCTCAGCGAACCCCCGTTGCCCATGCAGCCAGCCGAGCAGGCCATCCTTGGCTTTGCCGGCGCCGCGTCGGGCAGGGGCTGCGAGCCAGCCCAACCCCACCAGCCATTTCGGAATCTGCGCCCAGCCCCAATGTACGGTTGATACCACCAACACGCCGATTCCCAGCCATTTATGCAGCCGATAGCTCTTGTCCAGGCCACCCAGCAGGCGCTCCAGCCACTGGGGGCGGATGGCGAGGTAGATCGCCACGCTCATTGCGCTGATGGCAAGAGCGCCACTGTAGTGAACCATGTCTGCGCGCAGCGGCCAGAAACGGGGATAGCCGCCAGTGATGCCGCCCGCAGTAGCGAGCCAGAGAAGGGTCACGGTGATGAACAATGTGACTAAGGCCAGTCTGATCCGTTGCATGGCGGTGCCCCCTGCTGTGATGAAGCATGAGAAGCATGCGCTTGCGATGCAGTGGTGGGCATGATCGTTATCAACGGCATTGATTAGTGAGCTAATTAACTGCGTCGTACAATTGCCAACCAAATGTTTTGCGGAGTGATTCATCAGTGCAACCCGTGATCACCATCGAGCACCTCACCAAGACCTACGCGTCGGGGCATCCAGCGCTCAAGCAGATCGATCTGGAGATCCACAAGGGCGAGATCTTTGCCCTGCTCGGGCCCAACGGGGCGGGCAAAACCACGCTGATCAGCATCATCTGCGGGATCGTCAATCCCGGTAGCGGTCGCGTGCGGGTCGATGGCTTCGACATCATCGATGATTACCGCGCCGCACGTTCCAAGATCGGCCTGGTGCCGCAGGAGCTCTTCAATGAAGGCTTCGAGAGTGTCTGGGCGACGGTGCGCTTTTCCCGCGGACTGTTCGGCAAGGCGCCAGATGACGCCTACCTGGAGCAATTGCTCCGCGACCTGTCGCTTTGGGACAAGAAGAGCGCGCGCATTATCGAGCTGTCCGGCGGCATGAAGCGCCGCGTGATGATCGCCAAGGCCCTGTCCCACGAACCGACCATTCTGTTTCTCGACGAGCCCACGGCGGGCGTTGACGTCGAGCTGCGCCGCGATATGTGGGAGATGGTCCGCCGTCTGCGTGAGCGCGGGGTAACCATCATCCTGACTACGCACTACATCGAAGAGGCCGAGGAGATGGCTGATCGCATCGGCGTGATCAGCAAGGGCGAGATCATCCTGGTCGAGGACAAGAAAGCGCTGATGCAGAAGCTTGGCACCAAGCAGCTGACCCTGCATTTGCAACGGCCGCTGGCCGAGATTCCGGCGGATCTGGCCAGCTATCCGCTCGAACTGGTCGACTCGGGCAATCAGCTGGTGTTCACCTTCGATGCTCAGCATGAAGACACTGGTATTGCCGAGCTACTCAGGCGGCTGGCGGCGCACGGCATCGATTTTAAGGATCTGCAGTCGAGTCAGAGTTCGCTGGAAGAAATCTTCGTCAGCTTGGTAAAGGGCAGCCGCACATGAATTTCCACGCAATTCGCGCCATCTACCTGTTTGAACTGGCGCGCACCTGGCGCACGCTGCTGCAGAGCATCGCCACGCCGGTCATTTCCACTTCGCTGTACTTCGTGGTGTTTGGTTCGGCCATCGGCTCGCGGATGGAGGCGATGCACGGCATCCCTTACGGTGCCTTCATCATCCCCGGCCTGATCATGATGGCGCTGCTTACCGAGAGCATTTCCAATGCGTCGTTCGGCATCTATATGCCGCGCTATTCGGGGACTATCTACGAAGTGCTGTCCGCGCCAGTGTCGTACCTGGAGATTGTCATCGGCTATGTCGGCGCCGCGGCGACCAAGTCGATCATTCTCGGCTTGGTGATTCTGCTGACGGCTCGGTTATTCGTCGATTACGAGATCGCGCACCCGTGGGTGATGGCGCTGTTCCTGGTGCTCACCGCGGTGACCTTCTGCCTGTTCGGTTTCATCATCGGCATCTGGGCAGATGGTTGGGAAAAGCTGCAGATCGTGCCGTCACTGATCGTCATGCCGCTGGCCTTTCTAGGCGGCAGCTTCTATTCCATCGAAATGCTGCCGCCGCTCTGGCAGAAGGTCACGCTGTTCAACCCGGTGGTGTACCTGATCAGTGGCTTCCGCTGGAGTTTCTACGGGGTTTCCGACGTTAACGTCGGTATAAGCCTGGCCATGACGCTGGGCTTCCTGGCGCTGTGTCTGGTGCTGATCTGGTGGATCTTCAAGACGGGTTATCGCCTGAAGAATTGAGCCGGGCGGGGCTTCTCCATGCGCTGACCATCTCGTAGGGTGGGCCGCGCGGCGTTCCGCTTCAATCCACCGCGTCGCTGGCAGGTCCGTGGTGGTGGGCTGAAGCCCACCCTACGGTTTGGGGCGGGTCGAGGCCGAAGCGGTGCTGCGGGGCGTCGGCCTTGTCGGGGTGGTAGAGAACCGTCGCAGCTGTAAAAAAGCCCCGTCCGGCTTTCGCTGGCGGGGCTTTTTCATGCGCTTGGCCGTCTCGTAGGGTGGGCCGGGCGGCGTTCCGCTTCAGCCCACCGAGTTGGCGACAGCTCCGCGGGGTTGGCTAAAGCCCACCCTACGGATTGGAGGCGGGTCAGAGCCCGGCAGCAGCGCGCAGGGCGTCGGCTTTGTCGGTCTTTTCCCAGGTGAAGGCGGTGAAGGTGTCGTTACCGACCGTCATTTCAACTGGAGTACGACCGAAGTGGCCATAGGCGGCGGTGGCCTTGTACATCGGGTGCAGCAGGTCGAGCATGGTGGTGATCGCGTAGGGACGCAGATCGAAATGCTCGCGCACCAGGGCAACGATCTTCTCGTCGCTGAGCTTGCCTGTGCCGAAGGTGTTGATCGAGATCGAGGTCGGCTGCGCCACGCCAATGGCGTAAGAAACCTGGATTTCGCAGCGTTCGGCCAGGCCGGCAGCAACGATGTTCTTCGCCACATAACGGCCAGCGTAGGCAGCCGAACGGTCGACCTTGGATGGGTCCTTGCCGGAGAAGGCGCCGCCGCCGTGACGGGCCATGCCGCCGTAGGTGTCGACGATGATCTTGCGCCCGGTCAGGCCGCAGTCGCCCACCGGGCCGCCGATGATGAACTGGCCGGTCGGGTTGATATGGAACTGGGTGTCCTTGTGCAGCAGTTCGGCCGGGATCACGTGCTTGACGATCAGCTCCATCACCGCTTCCTTGAGGTCGGAATGCTTGACCTCCGGGTTGTGCTGGGTGGATAGCACGATGGCGTCGATACCGACCACTTTGCCGCCTTCGTAACGGCAGGTGACCTGGCTCTTGGCATCCGGACGCAGCCACGGCAGCAGGCCGTTCTTGCGTGCTTCGGCCTGGCGCTCGACCAGTGCGTGGGAGAAGCGGATCGGAGCCGGCATCAGCACGTCGGTTTCGTTGCTGGCGTAGCCGAACATCAGGCCCTGATCGCCGGCGCCCTGGTCTTCCGGCTTGCTGCGGTCGACGCCTTGGGCGATGTCCACCGACTGCTTGCCGATGATGTTGATGATGCCGCAGGTGGCGCCATCGAAGCCGACTTCCGAGCTGTTGTAGCCGATGTCGATGATGACGTCGCGTACCAGCTGCTCGAGGTCGACCCAGGCGCTGGTGGTGACTTCGCCAGCGACGATCGCAACGCCGGTCTTGACCAGCGTCTCACAGGCCACGCGGGCGTGCTTGTCCTCGGCGATGATGGCGTCCAGCACCGCATCGGAAATCTGGTCGGCAATCTTGTCCGGGTGCCCTTCGGACACGGACTCGGAGGTGAAAATCGAATATTCGCTCATCTATCGGTTCCTAATTACCGGTGGGTGAGTCGGCTGTCAGGGGCGAGCCGGGAAAAGTACCGGGTCTGGATCTGAAAACCGTTCTTCAAGCCAATGTAGAGGCTCTCGCCGGGCGTGAGCCCCGCGGCATCGGCCCAACGGGCCAGATCATCCTGTTCGAAGCCCAACCAGAGGTCGCCGCAGGCCTCCCTGGCCCAACTCTGGTTGTGGCTGCACAGCTCGGTGATCAGCAGGCTACCGCCCATGTTCACCAGCCGTGCAAGTTGCTTGAGTGCTTCACCCGGCGCCGCCAGATGATGCAAAACCATGTTCAGCACGACGCAATCTGCCGATGGGCATTCGTCCTGCAAGGCGTCGGCAAGTTTCAATTCGACGTTTTCCAGCGCATCCCGCTCGCAACGTGAGCGAGCCAGCTCGAGCATCGCCGCACTGTTGTCCACCGCGATCACTCGAGCGAACCGATGTGCCAGTTCGGGCAGAAAGCTACCGTCGCCGGGGCCTACTTCAAGCGCTGTTGCCTGGGCTGGAAGATTCAGCGCATCGAGCAGTGCGACCACGCTGTCGCGGTACTGTGGGAAGCCGGCAATCATGTCCTGCCGCGCCTGAAAGCTACCGGCCATCCTTGCGAAGAAGTCTTCGCTGGCGGCACTGCGCTGAGCATGCACTGCGGCAATGCGCGCCTGCACATCGAGCGGCAGGCTCAGCTGATCCACCTCGTCGAGCAGGGCTGCATGCACCCTGCCGCCAAGGTTGTCGCTCTGGGGCAGGGCGCGGCGATAGAAGATCGCATTGCCTTCTCGGCGCGTCGCCAGCAGGCCAGCCTGGGTCAGTACCTTGAGGTGATGGCTGATGCCGGATTGTCCGGTGGCAAAAATCTGCGCCAGCTCGAGCACGCCGAACGAGTCGCTGGCCAGCGCGCGCAGTACGTTCAGCCGCAGCGAATCGCCGCCGGCCTTGCACAGGGCGGCGAGCTGATCGCTGTCGTCGAAAGATATCTGGGGAATGCGCAGGCTCATAGGCGACGCAGTCTAGTCGGTCGATTTTCGTCCAGCAATGCCAATATCAAAAAGTTTTGATATTGGACAAGCGACGCCTTAGCTGATCAGGCTGTTGACGCCCATGCCGCAGGACACCAGACCCAGCGCCAGTAGAAAGAAATTGGGCAGCAGATCGAGTAGCCCCTGCAGGCGGTCATTGCTCGACAACTGGCGTGACACCAGGCTGTAGGTGATCAAAATCGAAACATCGACTAGTGCCCAGATGGCGATCAGCGCCAGCGCCTGCGGCGCGAAGGGTTGCGCCGGCAAAATGAAGCCTGGCAGAAAGGCGAGAAAGAACAGGATGTCCTTGGGGTTGGACAGTCCGACCGCCATGGCCCGCCAGAAGTAATGCGATTGCGGGCGCGGCAGCTCCTTAGCTTCTTCGCCACCACCCCCGCAGAGGCCGTCGGCACCGAGCCAGATCAGGTAGAGCCCGCCGAGCACCTGGCCCCATTCGAGAATTACCGGTTTCAGGTCCAGGGCCAGGTAGATCACCATCAGCGCAGCGATCAACAGCATTTGCGCCGACAGCACACCGCCGAGAATGGTCCAGGCCGGCCAGCTGCGTCGGGCGTCGGCGACAACCAGCGCGACGACCGGGCCAGGGGAGGCGATCAGCAAAGCGACCGCGGCGGCAAAGGCGAGATAGGTGGCGTTCATAGCTCGGTTACCAGTTCGAAGATGCGCGATTGCTTGCCCAGCTTTTCGGTGTAGAAGCGCAGGTTGCAGCTGGCGAACGTGCGCTGCATCCAGCGATCGCTGCCATCGAAACGGGCGGTGAAGGGGCTGCGTGCGTGTGCCGTGCGGCGGTTGTCGATGACCAGCAGATCGCCGCGAGTGAGGCGCACCGGCTCGACCACTTCCCAGGCAACGGCGCGCAGTCGGTCCAGCGCGCGCTGAGCCCGGTCGCTGTAGGCGACCATGAATTGCGGATCGAAGCGCAGAAAGGGGGCGTCAGGGTCGCCGTACAGCACGGTCTGATGCTTGTTGATATCGATGCGCTGGTTCTTTTCGCTGTGGCCGTAGTCGGACAGAAAGTTGTAGGGCTCGTTGAGAAAGAACACCTGGTCTTCGTAGGAAAGTCGCTCGAGGATGCGCTCGGCCGACGCGATGTAGGTGACGGCCTCGGCGGCCGGATCCTGACGCAGGCAGAGCAGCAGCAGGTAGTCCGGCTGGATGGCGTGGAAGGCGTTTTCGGTGTGCAGGTCGAGTTCAGTGTCGAAGCTGTCCGAGGTCGCGGCACGTGACTGCGTCTGCTGCGGGAAGAAATTGTTGACGATGCAACCGCCCGATTCCTGCACGTAGCCGATCGGCTCTCCCAGCAGCGCGGTGGCTTGCAAGAGCAGGCGCTCGCTGCGGTCGTCGACCTTGTTCAGGTCGGTGCGTGAGGCGGGTGTCGGCGGTATCTCACCGATTTCCGTGTCTTCCAACAGGACAAAACCCTTGGCATTGCCGAACAGCTTGAAATCAAGGATGTCCGCTATCTGCGCCTGACTGAGCCCCCCGTGACGAATACTGGCAGACAAAAGTTGATCGAACTCGCGAGTGGGCATGTCATCCTTCCCTAGCGTTATACAAGGCAGAGGCCTCTTATTGGGTCGGTGCCAACGCATGGCTGGCCCGATTGCCGGCGAGTATTGGTGGGCCCTGGAGGGTTGCAAAATGGAAAAAACGGCCATCTCCGATGAGTTTTACTCATGCCGGAGGCTGGGGGTATGACGTTGCGCATGCCGCCGCTTTACGCGCTGCGTGCCTTTGAGGTCGCGGCGCGCTTCGGGTCATTTACACAGGCCGCTGAAAGCCTGTGCATCACCCAGAGTGCTGTCAGTCGGCACGTGAAGACGCTGGAGGAAAGCCTCGGCTGCTCGCTTTTCGAGCGGCGCGGTTCGAGGTTGGCGCTGACCGACACCGGACGGCTGCTTGCGCAGGAGCTCAAGGTCGGCTTCCGTACCATCGAAAACGCCTGCATCGCCATTAACCGGCAGCAGGACGCGCTCCGGCTGAAAGCGCCCTCGACCCTGACCATGCGCTGGCTGCTCGGTGCGCTGGAGAATTTCCAGCTCACCCATCCGCAGGATCGCGTGCAACTGACCAGTGCCTGGATGGACCTCGATTCGGTGGACTTCCACAACGAGCCCTTCGATTGCGCCATCCTGCTGGGGCATGGCGGGTTTCCGGCAGACTGGAACCGGATCAAGTTGTTCGATGAATGGCTGGTGCCGGTGTGTTCACCGGACTATCAGGGGGGATCACCCTGGACGGCTGCACGCCTCGCTGATGCAGAGCTGATTCACCCGTCGCGCGACTGCCGAGACTGGCGCCGCTGGCTGCAACGGGTCGGTTGGGTCGAGGCTGTCGCCTGGCAGCAGGGCAAGCTGTTCGACACGCTGGAGCTTGGGATCTCCGCTGCAGCGCAGGGGCATGGCATCTCAATCGGCGATCTGGCCCTGGTCGACGCCGAGTTGCGCAAAGGCTCGCTGATGCTGCCGTTCGACCAGGCGGTGCGCTCCGGCGACAGCTATTACCTGGTCTGGCCGGCGGCGGGAGAGCCGCCCCTGACGCTGACGCGCATGAAGGACTATTTGCTGCAACATCTGCCGGACATCGGCAGCTGTGGCGTCAGTCTGCTCGACTAATTAGGGGGCATTGGCGGCACCGCGGCGCTTATTCAGTCATTGCCCCGCCACCCGCGGTAGGGGAAAATGGCCGCCTTTTTCCGCCCCCTTCGTTTCAGAAGCTACCCCGCAGGAGATTCAGCGATGCCCAGCCGTCGTGAGCGAGCCAATGCCATCCGCGCCCTCAGCATGGATGCCGTGCAGAAAGCCAACAGCGGCCACCCGGGTGCCCCCATGGGCATGGCGGACATCGCTGAGGTCCTCTGGCGAGACCATTTGAAGCACAGCCCGACCAACCCGCAGTGGGCCGACCGCGACCGCTTCGTGCTGTCCAACGGCCACGGCTCGATGCTGATCTACTCCTTGTTGCACCTGACCGGTTACGACCTGTCCATCGACGACCTGAAGAACTTCCGGCAATTGCACAGCAAAACCCCGGGCCATCCCGAGTTCGGCTACACCGCAGGTGTCGAGACCACCACCGGCCCGCTGGGCCAGGGTCTGGCCAATGCCGTCGGTTTCGCCTTGGCTGAAAAGGTCATGGCCGCGCAGTTCAACCGCGACGGGCACAACATCGTCGATCACCACACCTATGTGTTCATGGGCGACGGCTGTCTGATGGAAGGCATTTCCCATGAAGTCTGCTCACTGGCAGGCACGCTGGGCCTGAACAAGCTCATCGGCTTCTATGACGACAACGGCATTTCCATCGATGGCGAAGTGCATGGCTGGTTTACCGACGATACCCCGCGACGCTTCGAAGCCTACGGCTGGCAGGTGATTCGCAACGTTGACGGCCATGACGCCGAGGAAATCCAGATCGCCCTGGAGACCGCGCGCAAGAGCGACCGCCCGACACTGATCTGCTGCAAGACCGTCATCGGCTTCGGTTCGCCGAACAAGCAGGGCAAGGAAGAATCCCACGGCGCCGCCCTGGGTGATGCGGAAATCGCCCTGACCCGCGAAGCGCTGGGCTGGAATCACGGCCCGTTCGAGATTCCCGCCGAGATTTACGCCGAGTGGGACGCCAAGCAGAAGGGCGCCGACGCGGAAAACGAGTGGAACAAGCGTTTCGCCGTCTATGAAACCGAATTCCCGGCACTGGCGTCCGAGTTCAAGCGGCGCATGGCGGGCGAGTTGCCGGCCGATTTCGCCGAAAAGGCCAGCGAGTTCATTCGCGAAGTCGCCACCAAGGGCGAAACCATTGCCAGCCGCAAGGCCAGCCAGAACTGCCTGAATGCCTTCGGCCCGCTGCTGCCGGAACTGCTTGGCGGTTCGGCGGATCTCGCTGGTTCCAACCTGACCCTGTGGAAAGGCTGCAAGCCGGTGGTCGCCGAGGATGCCTCGGGCAACTACATGTACTACGGCGTGCGCGAGTTCGGCATGAGCGCCATCATGAACGGCGTCGCCCTTCACGGCGGCCTGATTCCCTACGGCGCAACCTTCCTGATGTTCATGGAATACGCACGCAACGCCGTGCGCATGTCGGCGCTGATGAAGCAGCGTGTGCTCTACGTCTTCACCCATGACTCCATTGGCCTTGGCGAAGACGGCCCGACTCACCAGCCGATCGAGCAGCTCACCAGCCTGCGCACCACGCCGAACCTGGATACCTGGCGTCCGGCCGACACAGTCGAATCTGCGGTCGCCTGGAAGCATGCGGTCGAACGCAAGGATGGCCCGAGCGCGCTGATCTTCTCGCGCCAGAACCTGCCGTATCACATCCGCGACAACGAAACCGAGGCGTCCATTGCCAAGGGTGGTTACATCCTAAAGAACTGCGTCGGCGAGCCGGAGCTGATCCTCATTTCCACCGGTTCGGAAGTTGGGCTAGCCGTTCAGGCCTACGACAAGCTGACTGAGCAGGGCCGCAACGTGCGTGTCGTCTCGATGCCGTGCACCAGCGTCTTCGATGCCCAGGATGCGTCCTGGAAGCAGCACGTGCTGCCGGTAGAAGTCGGCGCGCGCATCGCTATCGAAGCAGCGCACGCGGACTACTGGTACAAGTACGTCGGCCTCGACGGCCGCATTATCGGCATGACCACCTACGGCGAGTCGGCCCCGGCTGGTCAGCTGTTCGAGGAGTTCGGCTTTACGGTCGACAACATCCTTGCGGTGGCTGAAGAGCTGCTGGAAGACTGATAGCTAAGCTGGGAGCTGGAGGCTTGAGTAAGGGCTTCCAGCTCAGGTTTGCGAGATCACAGCAGCTGAGAAGTGGCGGCTCAACATCGGGGTGGTGGCGGCATGAGCCATTTCGAGTGTCTGGCTTCCAGCTTCCAGCTCGCATAAGGCGAGCCGCGAATGCCCCGAACTGTCCCCTACCGCATTGCCCTCAACGGCTACGGTCGCATTGGTCGCTGCGTGTTGCGTGCCTTCTACGAGCGCAACGCGGCCTTCGATTTCGAGATCGTCGCCCTCAACGACCTCGCCGACATGGCCAGTCTTGAGTACCTCACCCGTTTCGACTCTACCCATGGCCGCTTTCCCGGCGACGTGGCGGTGGAAGGCGATTGTCTGCATCTTAACGGCCACTGCGTAAAGGTCTTGCGCGAGTCGACGCCAGAAGCGGTCGATTGGCGCGATCTGGGTGTGGACCTCGTGCTCGAGTGTTCCGGTGCCTACAACACGCGTGCCGGCGGGGAGCGCTTTCTTGCGGCTGGTGTTCCACGCGTGTTGTTTTCGCAACCCATGAGCGGGGCAGCTGATGTCGATGCCACGGTGGTCATGGGCATCAACCATGAGCAGCTGACGGGAGCCGAACGACTGGTCTCCAACGCGTCCTGCACTACCAACTGTGGCGTACCGCTGCTCAAGCTGCTCAACGATGCCATCGGGCTCGATTACGTCTCGATCACCACGATTCACTCGGCGATGAACGATCAGCCGGTCATCGACGCCTATCACCACGATGATCTGCGCCGCACGCGGTCGGCCTTCCAGTCGGTGATCCCTGTGTCGACCGGTCTGGCAAAAGGAATCGAACGCCTGCTGCCGGAACTCTCGGGGCGGATTCAGGCCAAAGCCGTGCGGGTGCCGACGGTGAACGTGTCCTGTCTGGATATCACCGTGCAGACCTCCCGCGATACGGATGCGCCAACGATCAATCGGATTCTGCGGGAAGCCGCGCTATCCGGCCCGCTGAAAGGCCTGCTCGCCTATACCGAGCTGCCCCACGCCAGCTGTGATTTCAACCACGACCCGCATTCTGCGATCGTCGATGGCAGCCTGACGCGCGCCTCCGGGCCGCGGCTGGTGAACTTGCTGGCCTGGTTCGACAACGAGTGGGGTTTCGCCAACCGCATGCTGGACGTGGCCGATCATTATTTGCGCGTCGCCCACCGCGCCTAACCGTCACTGTCTGGCGGGCTTTACCTGGCCGGCCGCAGCTTACAAATATCGCCGTTCTTGAACTTAAGGAAGATCACATGACCGTTTTGAAGATGACCGACCTCGACCTCCAGGGCAAGCGCGTGCTGATCCGTGAGGATCTCAACGTGCCGGTGAAGGATGGCGCGGTTAAAAGCGATGCGCGCATCCTTGCTTCGCTGCCAACCATCAAGCTGGCGCTGGAAAAGGGCGCAGCGGTGATGGTCTGCTCACACCTGGGCCGTCCGGAAGAGGGCGTCTACAGCGAGGAAGACAGCCTCAAGCCGGTCGCTGATTACCTGAGCAAGGCGCTCGATCGCGAAGTCCCGCTGGTCAAGGATTACCTGAACGGCGTCCAGGTGCAGGCGGGTGAGCTGGTGCTGCTGGAGAACGTGCGTTTCAACAAGGGTGAAAAGAAGAACACCGACGAGCTGGCGCAGCAATACGCGGCGCTGTGCGATGTGTTCGTCATGGACGCCTTCGGCACTGCGCATCGCGCCCAGGGTTCGACCCACGGCGTGGCAAAATTCGCCAAGGTGGCCTGTGCCGGCCCGCTGCTCGCAGCCGAGCTGGATGCCCTGGGCAAAGCGCTGAAGAGCCCCGCTCAGCCGATGGCAGCCATCGTCGCCGGCTCCAAAGTCTCCACCAAGCTGGACGTGCTCAACAGCCTGAGCCAGGTCTGCAACCAGCTGATCGTCGGCGGTGGTATCGCTAACACCTTCCTCGCTGCGGCCGGTTTCCCGGTGGGCAAGTCGTTGTACGAAGCCGATCTGGTCGAAACCGCCAAGGCCATCGCCGCCAAGGTCAGCGTGCCGCTGCCGGTCGACGTGGTCGTGGCCAAGGCTTTCGCTGAAGATGCCGAAGCCACCGTCAAGGCAGTCGCGGACGTCGCCGAAGACGACATGATCCTCGACATCGGCCCGCAGACCGCAGCCAATTTCGCCGAACTGCTGAAGTCGTCGAAGACCATCCTGTGGAACGGCCCGGTCGGTGTGTTCGAGTTCGATCAGTTTGGCAACGGCACCAAGGTGCTGGCTCAGGCCATCGCGCAAAGCCCGGCATTCTCTATCGCTGGCGGCGGCGACACGCTGGCGGCTATCGATAAGTATGGCGTGAGCGAACAGATTTCCTACATTTCTACCGGCGGCGGTGCTTTCCTCGAGTTCGTCGAAGGTAAGGTTCTGCCTGCTGTGGAAGTGCTGGAGCAGCGCGCAAAGTAAAACGGCTGATGGCCTTTTGTCGTTACAAGCGTAACGGCAAAGGCAACCCCTGCGACTGGTTGCTGTCTCTGTTCTGTCCAGACGAGGAATGGAGACTCACCATGCGTTACGCCGCAATAGCTGTTTGCTGTCTTGGCCTGGCCGGTTGTGCCGGAGGTTCACCAGACTCGCTCTGTGAAGTGATCGACCCGCCACCAGTACAAAGCCCGACCGCGCAGAACGATCAGCGCATTGAGATGCAGAGCACTGGCGACCCGACTGCAGGCACCGCTGCCGATGTCCAGGACTGTTCCTGAGCCCGCTAGGAGAACCGATGAAAGGCCTGCTCATTTCGATTGCTGCATTACTTCTTGCCGGGTGCGGCCACTGGCAATCCGGCCCGGACGCCCCCTTCGTAGGCTGGAAGTGCCAGAGTAAGCAGAACATTGCCTGGCGCTATGCTGATGAAAGCCGCCAGATGGTGGAGCTGAAAATCGGAGACAGTCAGCAAGTCCATAGGTTGCGCAAGGAACCCGTGACCCGTGGTGCTTTCTATAGCGATGGCGTTGTGGCCTTCCACGACAAGGGGACAGGCGCGCTGGTCTATCGCCTGGCGGATGACAAGCTGCTCGCCCATGGTTGCAGCGCGTCGTTGATCAACATCTGATCGAAAAGGCGGGCGATTACCCTGTTTTGCGGCGTTTTCGCCGGGCCTGATGGCTTTTGAGCCGTCCACCACTACAATGCCGCGCCATACCGCGCGGTGCTTGAACAGCGCCGGCCCCTGCGGCAGGCTTTACATGATTAAACGACCCTAACCGGGAGAAAGGAAAACATGGCACTCATCAGCATGCGCCAGATGCTCGACCACGCCGCCGAATTCGGCTACGGCGTGCCGGCCTTCAACGTAAACAACCTCGAGCAGATGCGAGCCATCATGGAAGCGGCCGACAAGACCGACTCCCCGGTGATCGTCCAGGCTTCGGCCGGTGCTCGTAAATACGCAGGCGCACCGTTTCTGCGTCACCTGATCCTCGCGGCGGTAGAAGAATTCCCGCATATCCCGGTGGTCATGCACCAGGACCACGGCACCAGCCCTGACATTTGCCAGCGCTCCATCCAGCTGGGCTTCAGCTCAGTCATGATGGACGGCTCGCTGCGTGAAGACGGCAAGACGCCGTCCGATTACGAATACAATGTCCGCGTCACTCAGCAGACCGTCGCCTTCGCCCACGCCTGTGGCGTGTCGGTAGAAGGTGAGCTGGGATGCCTGGGCTCGCTGGAAACCGGCATGGCCGGTGAGGAAGACGGCGTCGGTGCCGAGGGCACCCTGGATCACAGCCAGCTGCTGACCGATCCGGAAGAAGCCGCTGACTTTGTCGCCAAGACCAAGGTCGATGCGCTGGCCATCGCCATCGGCACCAGCCACGGCGCCTACAAGTTCACCAAGCCGCCAACCGGTGACACCCTGTCGATCCAGCGCATCAAGGAGATCCATCAGCGCATCCCGGATACCCATCTGGTCATGCATGGCTCCTCCTCGGTCCCGCAGGAATGGCTGAAAATCATCAATGAGTACGGTGGTGACATCAAGGAAACCTACGGCGTGCCGGTTGAGGAAATCGTCGAAGGCATCAAGTACGGCGTGCGCAAGGTCAACATCGACACCGATCTGCGTCTCGCCTCCACCGGTGCGATCCGCGAATTCATGGCGAAGAACCCCAGCGAATTCGACCCACGCAAGTACCTGGCGAAGACCGTAACTGCGATGCGCGACATCTGCATTGCCCGTTACGAAGCTTTCGGTACCGCCGGCAACGCGTCGAAGATCAAACCGATCTCCCTGGACGCGATGTTCGAGCGTTATGCGCGCGGCGAACTCGACCCCAAGGTCAACTGAGTCGAAGCGTTGATGACGAGCCCGCCTAGTGCGGGCTCGTTGCGTTATGAGGGGGCTAAATCGGAGGGGGGCGCGGCTAGCTAGGCCAACAGCTGCTGGATCTGGCTACGCAAGGTGTCTAGCGAGAAAGGCTTGGCCAGAATCGGTGCGGAACGCGCGATGTCGCTGCCCGATTCGTAGATTTCGATTGGGTAGCCGCTGATGAAGATGACCTTGAGATCAGGGCGCAGCTTCAGTGCGGGTTCAGCGATCATCACCCCGGACACGCCGCCAGGAAGACGGAAGTCAGTTACCAGCAAATCAAGCTGCGGCTTTGTCGCCAAGATCTCGAAGGCCTGTGGCGCGCCTGCCGCCTCCAATACCTTATAGCCTTCGCCTGCGAGGTAATCAGACAGCAGGGCAAGAATGTGAGGTTCGTCCTCGACGAGTAAAACGACTTTATTGGGTGGTTGGCTCATCGGAGCGATTCTCGATGTGTTTCATGAACATAGTGCGGCGTGGGGTATTAATTCACGCGAATCAGCGTTGGAGCTAGCGCCGTACAGCAAGTTCAGCGATGTGCAGCCATCCGTCAACTGCTTGCTGTGCTTTTACGCGGTTTCCGCGGTTTCACATGCGTTGGCAATCGACAATCGTGCCGTTAGGCTCGCCTCTTCATCACCGGAGCTCGCTCATGCCTGACGAAAATCATCGTGCCATTTCAGAACTGACGTTGGACGATTACCGTACCAACGCCGAAGCGTTTCGCGAGGGCACCCGAGACCACGACGTCAGCCAGAACATCGACGCCTTGCTGCGGCATATCCAGGGTGAGCCGCCGCTGCGCATTCTCGATCTTGGCTGCGGGCCTGGGCGGGACCTCAAGGCATTCACCGAGCGAGGACATATTGCCGTTGGCGTCGATGGAGCCGAGCCCTTTGTCCGGATGGCGCGTGCCGATACCGGCTGCGAGGTATTGCACCAGAACTTCCTGGAGCTGGATCTGCCGAGCGGAACCTTTGACGGCATCTTTGCCAATGCCGTGCTGTTTCATCTGCCGAGCGGCGAAATCACTCATGTCTTGTCGAAGCTGCGCGAGGCGCTGCGTCCGTCAGGCGTGCTGTTTTGCTCAAATCCACGTGGCGACAATCAGGAAGGTTGGAGTGGTGCTCGCTACGGCACCTGGTACGACTGGCCGACTTGGCGGCGCTTACTGCAGTCCGTCGGGTTCATTGAATTGGAGCATTACTATCGCCCGCCTGGGCTGCCGCGCGAGCAACAGCCGTGGCTTGCAAGCGTCTGGCGCAAGGCTTGAGCGCAGGACAGCGAACTTCTATTTTTGTTCTTCAGCAACGCAGAATGCATGCCGTAAGCGTAACCGTCATGCGTTTTGCATGTGTACAAAACGCTATTATGTGACGTAAGTCTCTGAAATGATGCGGATTTTTGTGGTCGTCCGGTTGGCATGATCGATGCTCTAGCTAGGTACGCTGGAACATAACCGGAGTACACAATAATGATTGCCGCTGAAAAAGTTCTCTCTGCCGCGTTTCCCGAGTTCGAAGTCATCACCGCACCTCGTCCGGATGGTGGGCTTCTGCTAACGCTTCGTAACGATGATAGAGACGTCATCAAGCGGGCCCTGTCCAAAGGACAGACCCAGACCGACATTCAGCTGGAATGGGTCATCAGCTCGGTCCGCCGCGACCTCGCATTGGAAGCAGGAATGTCGCCAGCCATTGCCCGCTTGCAGAGCCAGAGCCGCACCGGGCTGCCCACCTACGAGTACGCCTGAGTCGCACCACAGGCCTGCACTGCCGCAGGCCTGTCGTTCCCAGACACACTCCCTTGTGCTGACGATCAGGCCGAAGAGCCCGAATGCAGCACAAACCTGATAGAGGAAATATCATGAACGCTATCGACTTATTGATTGATGACCACGAGAAAGTCAAAGACATCCTGACGCGCCTCAGCGATACCACCGAACGTGCGGTCAAGACCCGTACCGAGTTGCTGCAAAAGCTGGAGATGGAGGTGTCGATCCATACCCAGCTTGAAGAGCAGATTCTCTATCCAGCCTTCAAGGAGGCCGGCGGAAAAGAGGAAAAGACTATGTATCACGAGGCCAAGGAAGAGCACCGTGCGGTCGATTCGCTGGTGTTGCCTGATCTCAAGGCAACTGACCCGTCGACGCTTGAATTCTCCGGGCGCGTGAAAGTGTGCAAGGAGCTGCTCGAACATCACATCGAGGAAGAAGAGTCCGAGATGTTTCCTTCTGCGCGTGAACTGTTCAGCGAAGACAAGCTGAACGAGATGGGGCAGCAGATGGAAGCGCTCAAGACCCGCCTGAAGAAAGAATTTACTGCCAAACAGGCAGCTTGATTCAACGATACCGGGGCGCAATGCCCCGGTCTATCTGGGCCTACGAAAGCACTAGGCCTCGCTCGGCGCCTCGCTGATCTGCATCAACATCCCTGCTCAACGCTACTGTCAGGCTTGATGGCCTAGCGCTACCTGGTGGCGGTATTGCCTGCTCGTAGCGGGTCAAACGAAAGGAGCCACGCTTGGCGGCTTCAGAGTAGGTGGCGGATGGAAGACGAGCTAAAGGAATTGCTGAAGCGGATTGGTCTCGGACCTGAGGCGATCCGTACGCGCATGCGCTTTCTGGAGTGGCAACCAAGCGATGGCGCACGGTTGAACAGTGCAGCCGCCGATCTAGACGATGTGCATGCCAAGTTCATTGAGCGCCTCTACACCCACATGGCCGCCTTCGAGGTGCCGACGGCGCTGCTTGCCGATCCCCAGCGGCTCGTGCGACTCAAGCATAGCCAGCGAAGTTATTACGAGCGGTTGTGGAGTGGCCCATACGACCGTAGTTATGTAACGGACCGTCTGCTTGTCGGGCTGGTGCATCAGCGCGTGGGCGTCGACCTGGAGTGGTATCTGGGCGCCTATCGCCTGTATCTCAGCGACATGCTGGCGGAGTTAGTGGGTGATGCGCCGGGGTATGCCGTGTTCGACAGCCTGCTCAAGGCGGTGTTCTTCGACATGATTCTCGCGATTGACACCTACACGGTGGCGCAGCGTCAGGCCCTGGAAGACAGTGAAGCGCGCTTAGCCCGTGCCATGAGGGGCACCGAGGATGGCATCTGGGACTGGCACATCGATGCCGACCAGCTCTATCTCTCCGAACGCTGGATGGCCATGCTGGGCCTTTCCGCTGAGCCCGGATACACCAGCGACAGCTGGTTCAATCGGGTCCATCCGGATGATCTGGCGGGATTGCGCGAAGCCATTTCCGCGCACCTCGGTGGTCGCACGGCATCGTTGAACCATGAGTACCGCATTCAAACCCACTATGGCGAATATCTCTGGGTGCAGGTGCGCGGCGTGGTCGAGCATTGCGAACGCAGCGGGCGGCGCATGGCCGGCTCGCAAACCAATATCAGCGCACGCAAGATCGCCGAAAGTTGTCTGCACTACGCGGCCCGCCACGATTCGCTCACCGGGCTCGCGAATCGTCTGCATATGGATGAGCTCCTCAAGGCCGCGCAGCAGCGGGGCGGGGTTCGGGACTCAGCGCTGCTATTCGTCGATATTGATCGTTTCAAGCTGATCAATGACAGCCTGGGTCACCGTGTTGGCGATCAGGTCCTGGTGGAGGTTGCTCGACGCCTCTCCGGTTGCCTGCGCCCCGGTGATCATCTTGCCCGCTTCGGTGGCGATGAGTTCGTGGCGTTGCTGGGCGACCTTGCGTACGCCAGCGACGCCGAGCGCGTGGCGCAGCGCATGCTCAACGCGCTACGGGAACCTTTGCAACTGGATGAGCGAACACTTTCGCTCAGTGCCAGCATCGGTATCGCTCCGTTACAGCGTGACGGCAAACCGCTAGATGCATTGCAAGCCGCAGATTTGGCACTTTACTGCGCCAAGAACGCTGGCAAGAACCAGTTCGCTCTGTACTGCGAAGGGCTGCAGAGTACGGCGCAGCGTCAACTGGAGCTGCAAAGCAACTTGGCGCAGGCCCTCGAACGCAACGAATTCACGCTCTGCTATCAACCGATCTGCCGCCTGGTTGATGGGCAGGCCCATCTGGCCGGGGTTGAGGCACTGCTGCGCTGGCAGCATGACGGGCACTCGGTCGGCCCCCAGGAATTTATCCCGATACTCGAGGAGTCACGGGAGATCGTCCGGGTCGGCGAGTGGGTGTTGCGAGAGGCCTGTACGCAGGTGCGTCGCTGGCAGCAGGCCGGTCAGTCGCGGCTCTACTGCTCGGTGAACCTGTCGATTCGGCAGCTGCAGCAGGCCGATTTTATCCACCGTCTGGTCGCTGTACTCGGCGAGACGCAGCTGCCCGCTTCGAGCCTGGTGCTGGAGATTACCGAAACCCTGCTGATGCAGCACAGCGATGCGGTGCTGGCGACCTTGCAGGAAATCGCCGACCTTGGCGTGCGGCTGGCGCTGGATGACTTCGGTACCGGCTACTGCTCGCTAGGTTATTTGAAGCAGTTTCCCCTGCACATTCTCAAGGTCGACCGCAGTTTCATCGCGGGTGTGGCGGACGATGCCGACTCCGCGGTAATCAGTCGGGCCATCATCGGGTTGGGTCAGAGCCTCGGTCTGACGGTAGTCGCCGAGGGCGTTGAAGAGGCGAGCCATCTAGCCTTCCTCGAGGCCGAATGCTGCGAGTACGCCCAAGGTTATCTATTCAGCCGACCCCTGTCGGCTGAAGACCTACGACAGCACTTCCGCCATGACCATTGCGTCGACGGGCTTTGGCAGTTGGCCGTGTCGGCTTAGGTCGCCAGCCTATCGGCAGCTGCAGGCAGCCACTCGGAACCGTCGGGCGGCCTGGACACTGGGGCGGGGCACTCCGGGCTGTCTACAGGGTCAATTTTGATAAGGATTGACTCATGCCCGCAGGCTACTCGCGGGATAGATGCTTGGAGGTATTGATGCGATTGGCCTATCTGTGTGCCCCTGTTCTTGGCCTGGTCCTGGTGGGTTGTGGACAGGATGACGTTGATCGGGAGGTGGCGACGCCCGAACCTGCGATCGAAAAACCTGAGCCGCCCTTCACGGGTGCGCCACCCTCCAATGATGGAGAGGGTGCCGGTCCTGAAGCTGGTGCGCCACTGGCAACCGGTGCAGAGGGCAATATGGACACAGCGCCAGCGGATAACGGCAGCGGTCTGGGCACAGCGTCCGGCGCGGGTACGGCACCCAACACCACACGCGGCGCGTCAGGTGCCGCTCAGTAAATCCACGTTCAGCTTAAGCATGTGCAGTGTCCGCCACTTCGCGTAGTACACCGCACGGCAGGAGAATCGATATGAAATCCCGACTGATTGCCATGACCGCCGCACTTCCACTCGCCCTGACACTGGTCGGCTGCTCGCCGGACGAAGAGCCGTCAGCCCTGCGCAACAATGAACGAAATCAGCAGGAATTTCAGAACACTGCGACCGACCCGGCCGGGCCTCGTGAACTATCGCCGCCGTCCAACTTGGCCAACGAGTAGCTAGGCGTATTGCGCGGCGGCGTACCCTGAAGCCCAGGCCCACTGGAAGTTGAAGCCGCCAAGGTGGCCGGTCACGTCCAGAACTTCACCAACGAAATACAGGCCTGGTGATTTCTGCGACTCCATCGTCTTGGATGACACTTCCTTCGTATCCACGCCGCCGAGGGTCACCTCGGCCGTCCGATAGCCCTCGGTGCCTGCTGGCACCAGGCGCCAGCAACCCAATTGCTCGGCGATTTCGATCAGCTCGTTGGCCGAATACTGCTTCAACGGCTTAGAGACGAACCAGTGTTCTGCCAGAAGTCCGGCCATCTTGCGGGTGAACAGTTCGCCGAGCAGGGTTTTCAGTTCGGTATTGGGGCGCTCGCGGCATTGCTCGTCCAGCCACTCGCTCAGGTTCAGATGCGGCAACAGGTTGATCTCGATGGCATCGCCCGGCTCCCAGTAGGAGGAGACCTGCAGAATCGCCGGACCGGACAGCCCGCGATGGGTGAACAGAATGTTTTCGCGGAAGGTTTGGCCGTTGCAGCTGACCAGGCAATCCTCGACTGAAGTCCCCGACAGCGCCTCGCACATCGACTTCAATTGTGGCTCGGTGATGGTGAAGGGCACCAAGCCTGCACGGGTCGGCAGCACGGTGTGACCGAACTGCCGCGCCACTTGATAACCGAATCCGCTCGCACCGAGGGTCGGGATCGACAAGCCGCCTGTGGCGATCACCAGCGACTGGCAGGTTACCGGTCCTGCATCGGTCAGCAGCTGGTAGCCACCATCCGCTTTGTCTATGGTTTGTACGGCCGTCTCGAGTCGCAAGTCGACGCCGGCCTGCTCGCACTCGTCCAGCAGCATAGCCAGGATGTCGCTCGCCTTGTTATCGCAGAACAGCTGGCCCAGCTTCTTCTCGTGGTAGGGCACGCCGTGACGGCTGACCAGCTCGATGAAGTCCCACTGGGTATAACGGGCGAGCGCGGATTTGCAGAAATGCGGATTGCCGGAAAGGAAGTTGGCCGGCTCGGTGTAGAGGTTGGTGAAGTTGCAGCGGCCACCGCCCGACATGAGGATCTTTTTGCCGGCCTTGTTCGCGTGGTCGATGAGCAGGACCCGTCTGCCCCGGGCGGCGGCTGTGAAGGCGCACATCAGCCCGGCAGCCCCTGCGCCGATTACTACCACGTCCGTCTGCACTGCCAGCTACCTCGCCCGGAAAATGCGCGATGGTACTCCTGCCGCTCGCTGGCTGCAGCTCGGTGTTCCCGCATCCGACGAGCCGGGCATCCCAAACGGCGCTGGTTGTGATTAGCTAGCGATGGTGGCGCTTCGCCATGAGTGTGCGGGAGAGCGCGTTGACAAGAATAAAAAAAATTATGGTTGGAATGCTGCTGTCGACCAGTGCGTCGGTTTCTGCCGAAGTGTTGAGACTGGCAGGTGATGCCTGGCCGCCGTACACGGACCAAACCTTGCCCGGCGACGGGTTGTCGGTCGAGCTTATCCGCACGGCGCTTGGTCGAGCGGGTTATGACGTCACCTACACCGAGGTGCCTTGGGAGCGGGCGGTGCTGGGGTTACAGCAAGGCAAGTACGACATCATCAACGACTGGTTCACGACCCGGCACGCAGACTACGCAACGTACAGTCGTCCCTTCCTGAGCAACCGGGTGCGTTGGGTACAGCGGCAGGGTGCAGGCATCCGCTATGAGGGACGTGAAAGTCTGCGCACTTATGACATCGTGCTGACCAATGGTTATGCCTATAGCGATGAGCTGGCAGACGATTCAACACTCAACAAAGGCTACGCCAATAACTTCGTGCAGGCGGCTCGAATGCTGCTGGCCGATCGCGCTGATCTGGCCCTTGAGGACGAGCGTACTGTGCTGTTTCACTTCAACGGCTCGCTCAAGGATGTGAGTGATGGGCTGAGTTTCGTACCGGGTGAATTCAGCATTCGCGATCTGTCGCTGGTGGTGCGTAATGATCATCCGCAGCAGGCTGCAATCATTGCGGCCTTCAACCGCGAGATCGAGGCGATGGTCGAGGATGGCACCTACGCGGCTATCTTTGCGCGTCATGGTCTCCCTTCGCCGAATTCGCTGCCTCAGCCTTGAGGCTGCGGAGGTTGCCGCAGCAGGTGCGCGGCCATGCTGCGTAGTGGTGCTAGCTGTCGGCAGATCAGTCCCAGCTGGGTCTGCAGCAGACGATGGCTATCGTCGAGGTCTTCCGAGGTCTGCTCCAGCTGTTGCGCCAGCGCTTCTTCTGCTTCGCTGTAAACGGCAACCGGTTGGTTGTGTTGCAGCCCGTTGGCCAGCTCGTCGAGGCTGCTCGCCAATTGCTGTGCCGCGCTTTCCAGCATTTCGTCACGCGCATCGTCGGGAAGACTCTCGCGGTGGGCGCCCAAGCCCGATAGGTAGTTGAGCAGCGTGTGCGAGAGGATCAAGAAGCGGAAGCCGGTTTCCGCGTCCTTACGGAAATGCCCAGGTTCCAGGAGCATGTTCGACAAGGTGGTGGAGAGCGCCGCGTCGGCGTTGTGTGCGTTGCGCCGCGCCAGGCGATACGCCAGATCATCACGCTTACCGCTTTCGTACTGGGTCATGATTTGCCGTAGATAGTCGGCGCTACGCGCGAGCGTATTGGCGACGACCTGATTGAGGCGCCGGCCCTGCCAGTCCGGCAGTACGAAGAACACGGCGGCCGCCGCGATCAGGCTGCCCAGGATGGTGTCGACCAGCCGAGGCCAGAACAGCCCGTAACCGTCACCCACCTGATTGAAACAGAACAGTACCAGCAGCGTGATCGCCGCAGTCGCTAGGGTGTAGCGGCTGCTGCGAGTGGCGAAGAACACGACGCCTGCGATCACGGCGAACAGCGCCTGTATCTGCTGGCTGGGAAACAGATCGAACAGCGCCCAGCCAACAGCCAGGCCGAGTGCCGTGCCCGTCACGCGCTGGACCAGCTTGATCCGCGTGGCGCCGTAGTTGGGCTGGCAGACGAACACCGTCGTCAGCAATACCCAATAACCCTGTTCGGGGTGGATCGTGTGGAGCACGGCATAGCCACAAAGCAGCGCCAAACTCATGCGCAGGGCATGGCGGAACAGCAGCGAGGTGGGTGTCAGCTGCAAGCGGATACGGTTGAACGCATCACGCAACGATTGTGGCTGCCGATCCAGCAGGCTGCTGTCCTGTTCCCCTTCCAGGGCATCGGGGTTGGTCGCCGTGGACAGCTGGCGCTGCATGGTCGCTAGGTTGCCGGACAATGCCCGCAGTGAGCGCAACAGCCCGCGCCACGCCGGGTTGCTCTGCAGCCGCAGGTGTTCGAGCGACGACTCCAGGTCCGCCAGTGCCTGTGCATTGGCTTCGCTGTAGCGAAACGGCTGACGCAGCTGGACGGCATTGGCCAGGTCCACGCAAGCCAAGCCCTGCAAGCGCAGCAGCCTGCCGCAACGAAACAGCACGTCGCTGTGAAAGAACGCCTCGGCCAGCTCCTGGTAAGGATAGTGCGAGGAGCTGACGCGCTCGTGCAGGTCTTGTGCAAGGAAGTAGAGCTTGAGGTAGTGGCTGATCTTCGCTCCGGGCCGACCATTGCCCAGGCGATGCAGCAGGGTTTCTTTGGTGGCGTTCAGCGCGCTTACCACCCGACCGTTCTGCTGCGCCAGTTGCAGGCGACGTTCTTCCACATCCAGCTGGCGCACCGGCTCGAACAGAGCGGCCTTGAGTTTGTAGTACTGCCCCAGCTCCCGGTACAGGCGAGCCAGACTTTGCTGTACGGGCTGGTGCGCAAAGAGCGCATTCCAGACGACGGAAAGCAGGCCGTACCAGGTCGCGCCCGCCAATAACAGCAGCGGGTCGCGCCAGGGATGCAGCGCCTCGCCGCCACGCTGGTCGGCTGCGATCATGCTGTAGATCGAGAGAATCAAGGTCGCCTGGGCGATGGTCGCGTAGCGTTCGCCTAGTGCACCGAGCATCACCAGGCCGAACGCTGCTGCCGCCATGCCGAGCGCGAAGAGCAGAGGGAAGGGGAACAGCAGCTGCACCGAAGCCGCGGCAATGCTGAAGCACAGCAGTGTGACCAGCAGGGCCGATAACCGCCCTAGCCAGCTGTCGTCGGTTTCCGCCAGGGCGCTGGCAATGACGCCGAGAAACAAGGGAATCGCCATCGATGGTTGGGAGAGGTACCAGCTCAATCCCATGCTGCCGGCCAGTGCGATCAGTACGCGAAGGCTGTAGCCGAACTTGTCCAGCGCCCAGAGCTGGCGCAGGGAATGGCTGAGCGAGGGTGAGCGCATAGAACGAGTCGGACCTGACTGGGAGAAGAGGAAGGTTGGACGCCAGCCGTTTGCTGACGTCACGGCAATCTAAGCAAAGCTTATACCGTCCACCCGTCTCGCATCACCGGAACGAAACCGCACGGTCATCGTTTAGCCGTATTCGTCTGGCTTCATTCATGCCGCTCCCTCCCATTCCTATAAAGAGGACACCGCATGAACCGTGAACACGATGCCAGCCGCCGCAGCCTGCTCAAAGGTGGCGCTATCACCGCCGCCGTCGTCGCCAGCACGCCGTTTCTCGGCACGCTCGAAGCCTTCGCAGCGCGTAACTCACAAGGACGCGGCGCCGGCCTGGTTCGCAGCAGCTACGGCCCGTTGCGTCCGACCAAGGACCTGAGCACCGGCCTGGAATTGCTCCAGCTGCCCGATGGATTCCAGTACAAGAGCTTTTCATGGACTGGCGACCTGATGGAAAACGGTCAGCCTGTCCCTACGTCGCATGACGGCATGGGCGTTATCGAGGTGCGTCGCGGCCAGCATGGCCCGGAAATCGTGCTGGTGCGTAACCATGAAGCCAGCACTGGCCCGCTGATCGACGCCACCGGCATCTACGATGACGTGACCCTCTCGAATGGGCTGCGTCCGGCCGGCGGCACTACCAACCTCTATGTCTCCCGCGACATCATGCAGCCGGTACGCACCCTGCCGAGCCTCGGCGGAACCCGAACCAACTGCGCCGGCGGTGTCACGCCTTGGGGCACCTGGTTGTCCTGTGAGGAAACCACCGCGGATTACAGCACTGTTGGTGGGCGCGCCCACGGCTACGTTTTCGAAGTGACTGCCGATCCAGCCCTGACGACCGGCGAGCCCATCATCCAGATGGGGCGCTTTGCCCATGAGGCGGTTGCAGTAGACCCGCGCAACAGCTATGTCTACCTGACCGAAGACGCCCGCAACCGTGCCGGTTACTACCGTTACATTCCCACCGATGCCAGCCAGCAACTGGGCTCGCTCGCCGTGGGCGGCATTCTGCAAGCCGCGCGGGTTCGCAACGTTGCGTTGGCCGATTTGCTGGCACCAAAACAAGGTGACAGCTATCAGTTGGAATGGGTCGAAGTGCCGAATCCAAACCTGGAGCCGCAGCCCGAGGGCAGTGGCCCGTTCGCGCAGGCGCGTCGGGCCGGCGGTCTGAGCATGAGCCGCGGCGAAGGCATTTGGTACAGCGAGGGCAAGCTCTACATTGTTGATACCAGCGCTGGAACTGATAGCCAAGGGCGTGCCGGTTACGGCAATGGTGCAGTTTGGGTGCATGATCTGGCCAATGACCGCTTGACCTGCATCTTCGCATCCACCGATGCCGAAATCGCCAACAACCCGGACAACATCACCGTCAGCCCGCGTGGCGGTGTGCTGCTCTGCGAAGACGGCGGTGGCGTGCAGGACGCCTTCGGCTTTGGCGAACGGCTGCTGGGCCTGACCACTGCGGGAGAGGCGTACATCTTCGCCAAGAACAACGTGGTGTTCGATGACGTCCAGGCCGCTGCAGCCGGCAAGAACGTGTCGGGTGGCGATTACCGCAGCCGCGAGTTCTGCGGTGCCTGCTTCGACCCGACCGGACACTTCCTGTTCGTCAACATCCAGACCCCCGGCATCACCTTTGCCATCTGGGGTCCCTGGGCTCGCGGTTCGCTGTAAGTCCAGTTCTGATGAGCCCGATCAGAAGGAGCTGATCGGACTTGTTTAGTTTGTAGGGTGGACGTCGCTTCTTACGTCCACCGTCGCTGGTGGATCGGAGAAGCGTGATCCACCCTTGTATCTCGACTACCACGCTATGTTGGGGTGATAGTTCCCGACTGATCATCGGGGGAAGGTCAGGAAGCCGTATCCACCCTTAGGC
>NZ_JBITVX010000009.1:0-178297 GCF_044543345.1 Pseudomonas sp. NPDC077451
CCCATCGACCAGACGTTGCTGACCTGGTTTTCCAGTAGAGGCAGATGGGCGCATAGAGCTTCCGGCGACGCGCTGGCCAGCGCGGTGCGCTCGTGGGTTCGCCAGCGCTGATGCCAGAGTTTCTTGTCCTCGCGCTCGCTACGGCAGGTCGTGTGCCCAACGATGGGCGTTTTGCGGCGGCTGCGGCTCATGATGTGGTTGTCTCCAAGAACATTCAGGACAGGCTTTCTGGGTAGAGCGCCGTCAACCGGGACAGGGTTTCTTGCACTTGTTCCAGCGAGGTCATCAGATGATCAACCTGATCCTGAAGATCCACGGCGAGATCAAATAGCTCAGCCACTCGGCTGCGTGATCCCTCGTTGAACGCGGCCATTGCCAGTTGATGCAGCTTCAACAGGTCGGTGCGCAGTTGCGGAGGTGCGCCGTCTGCGCTGTCATTCAAATCGCCGCGCAGCACGTCCACGGCATCGACTGCACGCAGCAGTGCCGTGGTATCGAAATTCTCGGGAGTCAGTTCGTCCCATTCGTCGTCGGTGATGCGGGCTGCCATCAGGAGAGCTCCGATTAAGCGGTTGCGAGCGTTAGATGCCCGATCGGCTCGGCTGCTGGCCGTACCTTGATTTCGATGTCGTAGCCGAGGCGATTCAGACAATCCATCAGCTTGCGTTCGGATAGATTGGTGAAGTCGCCGCGCATCATGCCCGACACCTTCGGTTGCGGGATGCCCATGCGTTTGGCCGCCGCTTGTTGAGTCAGCCCAAGGGCGCGCATGGCCCTCCTGATCTCGACCACCAGGCCGGTCTTGATCTTGAGCTTTTCAGCGTCAGGCAGTCCAAGGTCGGCAAAGACGTTGCCCGAGCTGCGCTGAACCTCGACGCCTTCAATGATTCGTTTTTGCATTTCGTAGCTCCTGTGCCAATACCTCGGCCACCTTCAGCCGAGCGCGGATGATGTCCATGTCGGCCTTTGGCGTGGCGATTCCGCTCTTGCTCTTCTTCTGGAAGCAGTGCAGGACGAACACCGCTTCCGCAAACTTGACCGTGTATACCGCTCGATAGGTGCCGCCGGCATCGTCTTCGACGACCTCCAGCACGCCGGTACCACCGAACCCCTTGAGCACCTTTGCTGCGTCATCCTGATCGCCTATCTGCGCCAACGAGAGCGCGTAACCGAAACGGCGACGCACGTCGGACGGCAACGCCATCAAATCCTTGTGGCTGCTCGCGATCCATTCGAGCGGTTTTTCTTTGTTTGTCATGACGGAATTTTATACCTGTTCAGGTAATGATGTAAACGCGGCAACCTCAAGGAGGTGTCGTAAAACATTAGCGTACGATTTTTTCCGAATTCTGCGGGCACCCCTTCTACAACTCGGCGATCCTGTCCCTGCTGCTGACGAAGTACGAGGCAGCTGGCAATGCCAAGGCGCTGGCGTTGATCACGCAGATGTCGCCAGCGGCCTGGCGGCACATCCTGCTGAACGGGCATTACACCTTCCAGACTGACGGCAAGTTCATCGACCTGGATGCGCTCGTGGCGGGACTGGAGCTGGGCTGACGGAAATTTCTGGGATTCCGGCGTACAACCCCTTACTGGAGCTTTGTCACGCATTAGGCTCAGCAAATAATCGTTAGCCTCTTTCCATGGATCTCCATTTGAATGCAGCAGAAACGGGAAGTTATATAAATCAGAGTAGTTATCTCCGCCAACCTCACCAACCTGATATAAATTTTCAGAGGCGCTCCCTTCCAGCATAATTTTTTTTGCGCCGGGCACTTCACTGACGTACAGGCTCGAGAATGCGTTTCGAAAGGCCGGAAGAAGAACTAGCCGCGCTTCGTGCAGAGAATTTCGATAGGACATGATTCACCCTTAACTTGGATGAGTCGAGACTAGCGATTAGTCATTTACGATGCATCCCAAGTCGGTGCTATGAAACCTCACCGCAGCAGTGGCGTGAAGGCGACATTGCAACTGAAGCCGCAGTAGAAGCCCTCCACCTCAAAGCAGCCGGTAGCGCGGTCATGCGCAAAGAGCTTGAGATGACGAGCAGCCAAGCCCCATCCGGGCGATCTGCTACTCAGGCTATATCGCCGCTCACTCGGGTTTTCAGATGCGATGTGTCAACGATCCATGTTACGGAGGAAGATCTCTGCGAAAACTGTCAATCACTTCTTGTTAAGCGACTCCACCCATGGGTCCAACTTATGGAATAGTGAGGTACAGCAGCATCACGTCACGCTCGGTCATACGTCCTGTGACCGATGCGACGCGGATCAGGTGGCGGAATTGACCGGGGCGAAGGGATGCGGCGCGGCGAGTGGCGGTGGCCATGGAATGCTCTCTGTCAGGATTGGACGGGGATCGAGGTCGATCCTGAGAGAGTCGGCAGCGGGCCTCCTGATCAGCATATCAGCAGGCCCGGCGCGGTGTTCACGGAAAATACGGTTCGCGCTGTAGCGCGAGCGCTCCTCTCTCATGCAGTCCGAGCTACTGCGGCGGGCGTTCGATGGACCCCTTAGGATGCTCGCTAACGAATCACTTTGAGTCGCTTTACGGAATGGGCGCGCTGCTCGTCCAGGGAGTTGTAATAGGTACTTTGCGTCGTCGCGAGGCTACTGTGGCGAAGATCTGCCTGCAGGTCTTTCATATCTCGCAGTGGTGCATCGAAAGTCGCCGATGTATGGCGCAGCCAATGCAGCGACGCTGAGCGCAGCTCCGCGACTTCGTCGGGAGTCCAGCCTTCTCCGATCATTCTCTGGAGCGACCTGTCGAAGACCATCTGGATGAGTAAACGAACGTGGCGGTCGGACAGCCCACCCCTTCCGTTCAGAGTACTGATCAGAGGGGTCTTCTCGTGCGCTCCCGGCAGGTCTGACAGCCCGAGCACTCTGCGGTACCGGGTTAGGTATGTTTGGATGTAATCATCCCTTATGCTGACCTTTGCGGCCTTGTTTCCCTTGCCCACTACATAGAACCACCAGTTACCTGCCGTGTCGCGACGGATGTCGCCCATCGTGGGCGTCCAATTGGCTCTGCCGACGAGATCCGATACTCGTAGATACATGGAGAACATGGTCGCGATGATGAAAAGCGTCCGCTCGTGTCGAGCGTCCTCGGCGGCCATGATCTCAGCCGTTTCGAGCACATAGCTCCACTGTAGCTGGGTAAGAGAGCGGGCGGCGCTGTCGCTTCTGTTCCGCTGCTTGTAGACCGATTTTTGTTTTATAGCTCGGAACGGATTGACCTCCGTTAGGGACTCGTCGATGGCGTACTGGTAGAAGCTGCCACACACAGCGAAAACCTGCGCAACCGAGCCTTGCGACATTGTATATGCGGTACCGTGGCCACCAATCGGCGGTTGCTCTACCGATCGTTCTCTTTTCGGGGCGGTGACATTGAATGGACGCCAGCTCTCGTTCACGACGTATGGATCAGACGCTTGTATCTTGCGGCCACCCACCCGCACAAATCGTGATTTCACGATCGGCCCAACCCAGCTCTTCGGCGGGGCCAGACAGAACTCCATAAACGACTCGGCGTCCTTGCGGCGAAGGGTCAGTAGAGGTATTTGCTGGACCAATAGTGACCACAGCAGCAGCCGCTCGACATGCGTGCGGTACGAATTGAATGTCGCCTCATTACCCGCGTAGGACTTTAAGAAAGCGCGTACAGCCATGTACCCTTCAACCGGGCGAAGATCATGGGAGCATCGCGCTAGGAACTGCTTTACGGCTTGATTCTCGCCAGTCAGGTCTAAAGCGTTAAGATCAAGAAATCTGCTGTACGTATCGAATAGAGGCGTTGGTCCGGGGATCTTCATCAATCGCTACTGCATAACCAGTTTGGACAAGAAGTTTGCACCGGACAGAGCCGTAACGCTGCTGTCGCCGGCTGCGCGTTGCGCAGCAAAGATCGTATCTGCATCTTTCATCTCGTTGAGTCCGTGCTGGTTCTGTTAAACAGAGCCGTCAACGCTTTCCGAACGCCGGATTTCTTCAACACGTCACCCCAGGAGTGGATACGATATTCGGCACCGCTTTTAGATATGTGCGTGCCAAATTCTGCATTTAGGGAGGCTACGTACGTATCGATATTGCCCTTGCTCAAGCCAGTCAGCTCGGCCACTGTTGTTGCAGTAGCTGGAGTCAGTTTATCGATGGCGGCGAGCACTGCTAGTAGACGGCCCGCATGCCCTTTCGGGTACTGAGGGACGCCATGCTTGTTAATGGGGAACTCCAACGCAGCGCTCCAGCGAGGTACTGATAAACAGAACCACTATAGACACTACAGAAATTAGGGTCGATGACTATGGAGAAGCCTAGAGCGGTGCGACCCATTAAAGCAGTATGTACGCTGCGACCATGAGGTCTACTCCTAGCAGGGTTACTGCGAGCCAAAGACCTTGTTCTACGTTACGAAGATTCGTGTGATGACTCTCACTAGGCTCTCTAAGACCGCGAGGGCGCCCTGGATTTTCCTCCCCGCCGCGCTCCCGGCGGGCTGGATCGGCGTCTCTGAACAGTTTCTGCCTGTAAATGCAGCCGGTGACAAGCAAGCCGACAAGTAGAACGGCAATAACAAGCGTGGCGAGTAAACCGGCCTGATTGAATGTCATGGTGACCCCTTCCGGCTAGCCAAAATCAACTCCTAATCAGAATTATGGTCATCCCGAGCGCGCCTGCAGCTCCGTGCAGTAGGATCGGGAGCAGCAACCCGCCTGTCTTTATCCTCGCGACTGCGAACACGACCGCAAGCAAAAACATAAGCACATTCGTCACCCAAAACTCATAGCTGTGCATGAGCATGAACACCGTGGCGCCGACGAGGACGGCAGAAACCGTGTAAAACCGGTTGCGCTTGAACGGCAGAGCCGCCAACAAGAAATGCCTGAATGCCAGCTCCTCGGAGATAGGTGCTACGACTATCGCAAGTAGCGCGATGAAAATCAGCTGCGAGAGGTCGGCGTTGGTTACAAAGGAAAGCCACGGCTCAAGCGGAATACCCTGGACCCACTCGATGATCTCGCTTATTGCGTATAGCGCGGCGACGGCGGTAAGCCCAGTCACGTACGCCCGGCGCGAAATAGCGCCTCGCCCCCCTAAGCCTTGGAAGTATCTACTTTGTAGCAAATATAGTGGGCCCAGGATCAGGATGCCGGTTATGTGCTGCGCGGCGAGGCGCGCCGAAGTGCTCATTGCGCCGACCTGAAGCGAAACCAGCGCGGGGACGATGACCCAAACCGAGAACGCAACCAGACAGAAGGCTGCACCTCTCCATGATTCTCCGTACCGCCGCTTAGAAACTGTCATAGATACCCTTGGGTAGCTTTGAAGACGGTCTTGCACACGCCTCCGGGTTCGTCATTTGCAGCGGCCCCGCCATGCGCCCTATACTGACAACGGTTGCTCCTTCGCAGAGCCAATCAGAGACCCGCAGCGTTGCCGCGATGCGGGTTTCGCCTTTGACGCCCTTATTCGACATTTCCATCGCCCTTGGCACTCATATTCAGTGGCTGCGTGCTGCGTTGCGCCAAACTGGCGATGCAGTCAGCGCGGGTCACGATCGAGCCTTTGTGAACTCCCTTCTGGCCAAAGTACCCAGCCGGAACCTCCAGAGCCGCAACGGAAACCTCATCAACCCCCCTCTTCTCCAAGCTTCCCGGCGTCAAATCGAGTACCTCGAGCACGAGTCCTTCTGCGCCGATCCAAGCTGCCGAAAGCGGCGAGGGAGTGTTCTTCATCCAGAGGTAACGTTTGGCGGGCGCGTCCCATATGAAGAGCATGCCCGGCCTGGGGTCCGCACGCTTCTGAAGCCCCCACATTATCTGTTCGTTGGTCCTAGCAACCGGCACCCGTACAAACTCGCCGTTATCGAAGTGGATGTCGCACATCTCGTTAAAAAAGGGCTCACGGTTGCACCCTGCGAGGGCAAAAAACAGGCTCAAAGATCCGGCTAGCAGAACAGGCGCTTTCACGTTCGTCACTCCTACATTGACATGAAATCAGCTAGCGCCGACTATACTACTTACGTACGTAATTACCTACGTACGCATAAAATCGGCGGCTACCGATTCAACTGTGGGATGCAAATAAAGTCGCATCCTAAGCTACGCCAATTTTCTGGACTGTTTTGAAAGACTCAGGCTTGGCAGGCGGGCAAAGTGTCATTCTGAAAGGATCGCGTGGCATTGGGCGCGGCCTGAATCGTGAAAATAAAGTCTCATACTTTCGAGCGTCTGAATCGTCGCCCACTACCGCCGGGCCTGAGACACCAACAAGGAGGGCGTATGCCCAAAACCCGGAATCACCTCACCCCGGCCGAAGCAGAGGCCAAGGGGCTGCTTTGCTGCAAACACCTCAAGGAGCGCCACCGCCTCATGCCGGGACTGAATACCCGCCCCGCTGGCAGCGTCTGGCAAGGTCAGGGCGCTTACTATGTGTATAACCCGGCCGAGTGCGTGCCGTGGCGCTGGGAGCCTGGCCCTGCCCAGCTCCGTCGCCAGTCTGTTGCCAGGCGCGCCCAATATCTGATTGGCGGCGATTGCCTCACGCTGGACACCGAAACCACCGGCCTCGGTGATGACGCCGAGATTTGCGAGATAACCATACTCGACGTGACCGGCGCACCGATCCTCGACACGCTGGTACGCCCGACCCGGCCAATCCCGGTCGAGGCGACAGCGATTCACAAAATCACCGACGCCATGGTGGCCAGTGCGCCGAGCTGGCCCGAGGTGGCCGAGCAGTACGCCGCCGCCGTTGCTGGCCGAACCGTCGTTGCCTACAACGTCGCTTTTGATGCGCGCTTGCTGCGGCAGACCTACCAGATACACGGACTCACCGCGCCAGTGTTGACGACCGCTTGCGCGATGCTGATGTATGCCGAGTGGCATGGAGAGTACGACCGGAGCCGCGACCGCTGGCGATGGTTGAAGCTGATCGAGGCTGCGACCGACTGCGGCGTGGCAGAAGACGGCGCACACCGCGCCCTTGCCGACGCCCGCATGACGCTGGGTGTGCTGCGATACTTGCAGCGCCGCACGAACGGACGGCGACCGGCTGGGCCGAAAGTGGCCACCGTCCCGCAGGAGGCTTTGCCCCCTGTTTTAGGATGAAACTCTATTTCAAAGAATGAGACTTTATTTGTACGGATGAATCTTTATTCGCATCCCACATCAACGTCTAGGAGCGAACTAATGAACATTGTCTTCCCTGCGAAAAAGACCGATGCGCTGCTTGCCTTACAGCCCGGCGAAAGTCTAATGATCGCGTGCAACGACATGACGGTTCAGTCCGTGCAGTCATCTATCCAGTCGATCGCTAGCAAAAAAGGAATCGGACTCGGATGCATCACTCAGCGGAAAGCACTGATCGTCTTCGACGAACAGACACTCCCTATACCAGTCATCGTCGTGACGAAGCAGGCACAGGCGAGCCTCAAAGAAGTAGTTCGCGCTGTTGCCAGTTAAACCAATAGTCCACCAGCCGGATGCTTTTCCGGCTGGCCTTCAACCAGCTCACAGTTCCACTGATGCAATGGTCGTCTGCGTCTGGCTATTGATCAGCTCGAGATGGACACCCATCACTTGAGCTTCGAGTTGCCCGTTCGCAACCCCTGGGACGTATAGATAAGCTCTTCCCTTCACCGCCAGCGCACCGGTTGCTCTCGCACTTTCGATAGTCCTCGCCATACTCTCGTCTTCTACTCGCAAGGCACAGGGGGTGCTGGAAGGCTGAATTAGTAACGAGACGCCCTGTCGGTTACGAAGCGGCGCCTGCCAGCAATACTGCCCATAACTAGTCACTGGGAAACTGCTTTCGGAAACGCTATATGGACCAATCAGTATGTTAGACAGGTTCAGTGGGTACTCTGCGTAAGTGGATACCGGGACACTGTAGTAATCATGCCGACGGAAGTTGTCCAGTTCTCGTTGAATCCTAGGTAATTCTGCCTTGGCGAGATGCTGCTTTTCAAACGTATCTGGCTCCGACATATACGCGAGAGATAGCGACTCAAGCTTTTGCTCGTCTGAAAAGCTCTGCTTTGACTTAGCAACCAGCA
Organism: Pseudomonas sp. NPDC077451; assembly: GCF_044543345.1. NCBI lineage: Bacteria > Pseudomonadati > Pseudomonadota > Gammaproteobacteria > Pseudomonadales > Pseudomonadaceae > Pseudomonas > Pseudomonas sp. NPDC077451. The sequence continues at coordinate 8,065 of NZ_JBITVX010000009.1, forward strand.
GATACGAAAGAAGCTGACCGTGAGGCAAACCGTTGAGATCAATATACTCGTCCCAAGGAACGGAGCTGTCACCCTTCTGCTGAGCGCCTTGCGTTGTCACGTTCTGTACCAAGGATTCTGGCGCAACCTGAGTTTGAGGCGTCGCCCGAACCGCTACATCGTCTTCCCCACAGCCTGCTACCGCGAACATACACGTTAGAACGACCCCAAACGGCTTCAAATCCATCGCGTCGCAACCCTTAGCCAAAGATGACCCCAAGATTAGATTTCCACTCCCCGGACTTCGCACGGTCGATACGCAGACCAATCACTGGAAGTTGCGGGGTACGAGTAATTAAGCGCATAAGCGCGGGCCGATTACGCTCCTCGTCAAGCTCCCAGGCGTCAATCTGTTCGAAGGGGATCTGGCGCTCGGTTCCATCATTGACATCAATGTACAAGGCGACCTTCTGATGGGAATCGAAGCCGACATATCGATTATATAGGACCGACATGATCTCTTTGTCGGGATTAAAACCTTTGTCTCGATGCATAGCGACACGACGCTCGAGCCGACTTGCCAAGCGAGCAGGCATCCACGAACAAACCAAGTACCCAAGAATAAGATATCCGACAGAGCAAACGAGTACAGGTATCGAAACGGAAAGATCCCGGTCCAAGTTGAAGTAAGCAATGAGGGCGATGGGTAAGACGAATATCAGCCCAAAAAAGTACAAAGAGCGGAACGCATACCATAAAACGTTCATAAGGCACCTCTCGGCAGGTATTTCGTATCCGGCATGCTCTACGGAATAGAGTCATGGTTTAAAGCTAGCATAGGTTAGGCAACACAGCCAGCTCAACAGCTGGCTGTGCGACTGGAGGTTAGGCTTTAAATCCAGGCCCAGAGCCATTCGACCTTGCGCGGGGGCCACCCGCCGAGCGAGGCGTCATATGCTCTAGCTTGTTCGAGAATACATTCAGTGCCGACCTCACTTTGTCATTTTCGTCTTGACCAGACACAGCTGCGGCGTGCCCACCCACCCAGTTAATAACGCGGTCAGGAACGATAAAGATCAAGTTGAAACAGGTATGTACGAGGTTGAGGCACATAGATGCGTAGATTGCCAAGAAAAATATTATGCTTGCGATGCCAGTCACCGAGTCGAACTGCGCGTTCGCAATTGCAATACCGAATAGCTGATTAAGAAGCGTGCCTCCCGCTATAACGCCCGCGCCGCCTAGCAAGAACCCAATGACCATTAGGATCGGACGGACCATGACGTTTAACAGGTATATATACCCATGCGCCGTTCGGTGGCCTAGGCCGTCCCCTTCCCCGCCTAGGTGCGTAATCGCCCATAACGGGGCGGCGATTATCGCCTCACCCACTACGACGAGCCAGTTTACTGCCGCAGCGAACCAGATGATGAAAGGAACCATCGGAAGATAGGTAGAAAGCGTACCGCCCAGCAAGAACAACGCAATCAAGATCATAACGATAAAGGGCGACATAGCATCTAGGACACCTTGTAGCGCGTCGCCGATTGAAGTTATAGCGTTTGCTACCTTCGCAAACATGCCACCAACGGACCACCCATCTTTGACTTGCGCAATAGACTTAGCGACTACATAAGCCCCCAAGCCTGTTTCCGCCATAACCAAAGTGTAGTCACCAAGGTTCTTCATCTTGATCAGAGGGTTTACCTGACCGCGCCCCTCGCCGCCGAAATTGATGTCCGCCATGTAGTTAACTAGTCGCTGTCCAGGCGCTTGGAAAAAACTTCCGATGACGTTCGCTGCGTCCGCCCCTGCAGCGCCGCGGCTATAGTCACCAGAGCTGGTCGTGCCGAGCGCGGGTGTATAGGTTGAATTTGCGCGCTGTGATTTGTACGCGGTCATCGCGGACTGATATACCTGAACGATTGCTGGATCGCCGTCGGATGACATGCCATAGGTCGACGCCTTGGCAGCTACCGCATCGGATAGCTTGGTGTTGGCCTGCGCGAATGTTTGGTACCAGGCCCCCAAAGTCCACCAGCCCTTTTCCTTGATCGAGGCGCTAACTTTAGCTGCGAGCGCCTCAATATTCCCTTGCTTGGTTGAAGCCCGAGCGCTGATGGTGTTCTCGTACTGCTGGGCAGCGGATTGGATAGCGATCTCGGCGTCAGGGATCGGCGCTCCTCCGTTCTGTCTAACCACTGTGGCGTTGACGAAGTTCTGCGCTCCAACCGTGAGGGATCGCTGCATAGCCTGGAGCCCTTGAAGGTGCGCCTGCCGCAAGTCAGCGTAATCGATCCACCCGGAAAAAAAGCCGGTGTTAGAAGGCGTGACATCGAGCTCTAGGCCGTTATTAATGTCGGCGCCGCCGCACGTGAAGCTTGCATTCTTAAGCACAAACCCGGAGGCAGTCGGCGACTGCTGCACATAACCGGCTGTAAGGGCGGTGGCCCCGCTCGCTTGTGCTTGCGCGATCCCGGCGTTAATGCCGTGCATGCACAGATTCATCTCGAATACGGCATGGGCTAAGTTGAGCGTACTAGGCATCACCGGCTGAACCACCATCGATTTCCCATCGCTAAACGCCTCAACCGACGCGTCCACACCCATGTTTGCGATGCCTACGCCCATAAGGGAAGCGGCCCACAGCATTAGCAATTGCGCCAGAGACCATCCGTTTGCGGTTGGGACTAGTGACGCAAGACCCCACACGAGCCGCATTGGCCCCCACAAGGTGTGCTTCTCGCGATCGAAGATCGTTCCATCGTGGGCAGTCTGCGTTATCTTCCGGAACATCACATAGCAGGCAAAAATTGCCCCTATGACCAGAAGCGCACCGTTAGTAACCTGAAAAACACTCGCGAGGATCGTATCACCGCCGCCAGCTCCTCCGGTCGCCAAAGGGTTGTTCACGACATTCCCATAGATGGCGACCAGCGCCTCGCGTGAGCTGTCGGTGGATCGCTGAGCCGCGGCTGTAATTTCTCCCAGCGTCGTGCCGTTCGGGGCTTCTTGAGCTTGAATCTGGCTACTGAGAGTGGCGGCTGCAACGATCAAGAGCATGGAGCCACGAACATTGTCACTCGCCATGGTGCGCTCCTCCTTTGTCCGTGCTGATCTCCGGATCAATCGTGACCAACCACCAGCGCGGCTCGCTCCGGACGAAATCTGCGAGTCCTCCACCTTCGGTTGAAGAAAGGCGCTTGGTTTTTAACTGCCAAAGCCGTAGTTGGGCGGACAGCGCGAAGAGAAAGCACAACGGTTGACTCGCTAAGATGGATACGAGTCCCAGGACCGAGCCCTTCACATCGCCCGCGATAAGGCCGCCTATTAACCCAATCAGCCCAAAAATAGCGAAAACAAGCCCGGCGAAAACGGATGCACGCTTCCGACCCAAGAAGTAACGGCGCAACTCGAGAATGTCTAACGCATCTTGAGACCGGCGTGCCATCGCCTCTTCAAACGATTCGTCGCGGTACTCCCCTTTCCCAAAGCCTTTGCGGATGGTTTCGCTAGCGTCGTCCTTAAGCTCGCGCAATCTGCCTAATGAGGCCCTGTTGCGCTCGATTTCACGCTTGGTTAATCGAACCGAGTCACCAATAGCACGAAACGGCAAGACAACCCGCGAGATCACGCCAACTGCGCTCCTAGTCTTCGATGTTTTATCGTCCGACATTAGTTGCCTCCCATCGCGCCGTCTATTGAGCGATACTTACTCATCAAAAGTGGCTGATATTCTTGACGAAGTTCGCTGGCAAGATTCACTCCGCTAATGATGTTACTTTTCTCAACCTCATCCTTTAAACCAAGCAACAGCCAATTCTGCAACGATGCGACTCTAATTTGCTCGCGCATCAAATTGTCTCCGCTCATATTCTGAAGGTCGGCCTGATATTCCGTGTTGGCGTACCTACGGCCCACTTCGAACGACTCGAATTCGCGCGCTGACATCTGTCCTGTCGCTTTAGCCTGCTCGGACGCGGTGCGGTTGAAATAAGAAGCGGCAGAGGTTGATTGTTTGGCTTCTGCTAGTAGCTCTGCTGTCGCTGGGTTCGGCTGGCTGTTCGCTAGGCGCTGCTCTTGCGGCTCCGATGCTGCGCTAAGCGCAGCCAGAAACTGAGTCAGTAGGCCGATGTACGAGACGCCCGCAGGCGTTTCAGCCTCACCCTTTTTTAGGTCGGGGCCGATGGAACGCCGAATCGAGTTCTGGATATACATCTGCGCTGCATCCGTCTGCGCTTGCGAGAACGTGAGATCTGCCACCTTGCCATCCGGACCAGCACCGTGAAGCACGGAGTCCAACCGCTTATCAGCTCCAGGCATTTCGGCTGAGGGCGCAGGGCAAGACGGAGATCCGCCGTAGGCTGCGAAGTCCTTTGGGTCACAATACTGCGCGTGAATGCTTGCAGCGCGCATCGCATCAATTTCCGCAGGCTGCGACGGTGAGTTAACAGCGGCCCTGATACGCGCATTGGATATGATCGCAGTACCGGCTTTCACGCTACTTTTGGCTGCCGTCGCCGCCTGTATCACCTGTCCGGCACCGCCAGAAGCTGCCTCGCTGCAAATCATCTGAGGGACGTGGTAACGCTGACGAGCATCCTCGCGCCGACGGTACTTCTCCTGCGAGGCATCGAACTCCCGCCCCGTTTTAGCAGCGGTCTCAACAGTATTAGCAACCCGCTCGCCATTCTCATTAATGGCGGTGCCAACTTGATATAGCAGTTGGCTGACGCTCTGATTCATAGCTTGAACAGAAGCATTCACACCAGTAACGGACCCGTTAACAGTATTAACGGCCATTGTTATCGACATATTTGCGGCCTGGACGGCCCCTACGACGCACCCGTCACACACGGCATATGCCGGATTAGCTAGCCCAGCCCCGGCAATTAGCAAAAGCGACCCGAGGGGCTTGATGTTCATACCCTTCATTCTGTTACCTCCAGTGCCGCTTGCCGCCCCCGCAGAAACTTCCTGTAAAGCCGCTCGGCCAGGATCTCAACAACAGACAGCGCCTCGTGCTCTTGGGCGTTATTACGCATCATCTCTATCGTTTCCATTGCGCTCCCGAGCGGAAAGTGCTCGGCAAGTATCTTGCGCGCAGAGTAGGGACCGATCTTTTTGTAGAGACGGTTTCTAAGGGCGACATCCTCTTGCGTTGTAGAGAAAGCCCACATCTCTATTGGACCGGCCGTGTTGGTTAGCATCTGGATAACGGTGCCAACTTTCGTTTTAAATACCGCTAGGAAATTACCGCCCTCTGCGCTCGGCCCCTTAGCCTCGCGCTGTAGCCTTTCGATCGCAGCGTCAGAAACATCAAAATACTTTTGCAAGAGCGCTTCGTCAGTTTGCGATCCGCCGCGCATTACATAGGCAGCCGTCGCTGCATTTAAAAGCTCTTCCGGGTAATCTTCTAAATACTGTGAAGCACCGACTATTCGAACACCCCATTTTCGCCCCTCACGCCCGTCCTTGATCATTGAAGCGATGAACGCTGTTTGTCCCTTTGTGTTGTGTACTTCGTCGTATGCAATGGTCTTCTGCTCATCTTGAACATCAGCGATACGCTTCGTGTGGTAATCGACATACAGCGCAGGGAGCAGCGGAATAAGAACCTCTTCGCGCAAGAAGTAGTTCTTGGCTGCGAGCTGCCGCGCGAACATATACATGATCGCAGTACGAAGGCTACCCTCTGCAGTCTTCGCACCGATCACGTCGTTTAGGTCGAGCGAAATTACGCGCGTATTGGAGTTCAATTCAAACCGAGTCCGGCCTGAAAAGACCTCGTAGGTGTTCGTCGCAAGGGTAAAGCAGCGAGTCATAAACTTTAATAGGGGTTCTCCGGTCTTTGTTGGAACACTTCCGAACATTGACTGGATACTCTCGTTATTAAGATACGCCGCGAAATCAGGAAGGATTGGCACAGCATAGCGCTGCGCGATTGCGGCCTCAGTAACGTAGCCTCCTTCAAAAAGCATGTCAGTTACTTCCCACCAGTTAGCCTCTGACCACCAGTTGTCGTCGTAACGATCCTTCAACCCGCTTTTAACGAGCAACTCATCGATCTCGGGTTCGAGAGTTGTTTCATAAGGAATGGGTGAGCCCTCGCTTCGGTCGCGGTAAGCAATCTCGACGAGCATCTCGTTTACCCTTGCACACTCGGGCGAGGGAGGAACTCGATCAGCAGGGTCGGTGCAAAACAGGGTCAACAGATCAACGAGGAACTCTTTCTCTCGTGAAGTAGGGAAGCGGCACCCTAGCTGGGTATCGAAAGGGTTGACCGCGTAGGCTTTGCTATTTTGGAGCCGAAGATAGACGGCCTCGTGCTTGCGCTGGCTTGGTAGCGATTCACGGATGAGACTGATCAGACCGGAAGATGAAGGCCCAACGTCGATGATGGTCATGAGGGGAAGCCGGACGTTACCGGCGCGGTGGATCGTCGCGTTGTTCATCGTGTTGAGCAAAACAGACTTTCCCGACCCAGGCGGGGCGGAGATAAGCTCAATCCACGTGTCCTGCAAGCGGCTCCCAAGCTGGATCGGGTAAATCTTACCGTCTGGCGTACGAACTATGAGCGAGCCATTTTGTGCCCAAGGAGTGGCAGGACGCTGAAGCGGCATAATGGACAGTGCCTCGGTGAGAGGCGGAACCAACAAATTCGCGAGGTTCTTTGTCGTAAACGCGGGGATAGTAGAAGCCCACGCTGCGACTGGATCACCTTGTGTCGTAGTAACTCCGGCAATTCCCCAACCTTGGATGGCCTTCTCCAATGCCGCCATGCGACGCATTGTTTCCACCTTGGAGTTCGACCACGTCGACGCGGTAAACTGCATCTGGCATATCGCATCGTGCTTGACGCGCTGCTCGAGGTCGAGGAATGACTGTCTAATCCCTTGATTGCTCGGAAACATGCCCGTGAATGAAGCAAGCATGCGCCTGCCCCGCATCGCGTCGAGGCCTCCAGGCCTCAAATCAATTCGAACACGCCACGGAATTTCGCGGTCGACACTAGCGAATAGAGACGAAAAAGGCTGAGGCTCTTGCGGGCCTAGATCCATAGACAAGTTGCCATGCCAAAGGCTGTCGGTGACGACAAGCTGGTCGGTCAGGCAGATGTCATCCGTGCATATCTGGTACGACAGCTTGGGTAGAGCGAGGTCCGAGTAATCATTCTCGCGCTCAGGACCTCTCGGAATGATCCGATCACCAATCACTACGGGGCGAAACTTCTGAGACGTCCGCTCGCGATTAACCATTATCCGCACACGCTTGACCGCCTCGTGAGCAGTGAGCGCGCTCAGCATGATGCCAGGGCGCCCTGCAGTGCCTGAACGTTCGAAGTCCTTTTTGATGCGATCAATCATTGTGTCGTGACGGTACTTCATTGCCATAAGCACAGCGGCTGGGCTCTGGCCAAACTCCATATTAGGCACCTTGTGATTCGCGGCCTGCTTTGCACGTTCTTTGAGCTCACGTTTCTGCTCGTTGGGGTCCATCACCGAAAGATGGGTGTAGACAACCAGCAGGCTCTGCTCCCATGCACATAGCGGTGCGTTACGCCGAACCCTGTCAAGAATGATGTCCTCAGAAGCAAGCCCCATTCGCCGAGCTGCAATCAGCTGGGGTTCTGCAAGACGCATCAGTTCGTCCAATGCCCTATCTGGATCACGTTCAAAGCTAAACGTAAGTGAGTGCCCATAACGACGCATGTAACCGTTCATGCTAATCCGAAGGTTTTCTATCATCTCCATGAAGTCGGGGTCGGAGAGAATTTGATAGGTCCCCTGGCACTCAAATACGGTAATAAGGGTATTATCTTCACCAACAAGAATATAAGGCGCAGACAGGTTTGGGTGACGACGAACGTCTTCATCAGTTAGGCCGACTGCGGAAGCAAGCTCACAATAACTAACTAGATCTTTACCTACCATATACCGCGAAATGTAGGCAATTGTGCTTTCTACTCCGTCGAGTACCTTCTCTAGTATTGTCATTTCGACCTCTTAACCTGGGGCGTTCAGGATGTTGTAATAGACCAGCGCCCAATTGTGCGCCTTGGTTTTTCCGTAGGGGCCAACTCCCCATTGATCTGCTTCCGCTTCTAGCTCGGCGGGATCAATCGCCAAATGTAGCCCTTCAAAAACGTGGTCTTGCTTAAGCTCGCCCTGTTCACCGGTCTTGGTCAAAGCCAAAGCAAACGCCTTGGGCTCCGACGTACCGCACGCCTCCTCAACATACAACTTGTGGGAAGCTAACCAGTTGAGGATTTTTTTCGCTTGGGCGCGCATTGTTTCGTCACCTGACCTCAACGCCACTCCAACCGCCTTTTGAAGTAAACTAACCGTTTTACGAGAGAGCCCCGGAAGATAACAAACATACCCGGAACCTTCAGGAATTTGACCCAGATGAAGGGATGCATGGCAAACACAACATATTGTCGCCAAGTTGCCTTCTGTTTCATCCGTGTGATTGTTATTTATATGATGAACGCCATTTCCGCCGTACTTAAAACCGCAGTATTGGCAGATGCCATTATCTCTCTTCAACGCAACGTTATTGGCCGGAGTAAGGGCCGCGTTCGGCCCCCAATGCGATTCGGTACGGCAGCCGTAAATCTCGCTCTGGGTCCCGAAACGAAGCGTCGCTAAAACCTTGGTATCAAAGTTTTGCCCCAATATTGACTGGGGCGAAACGTCCGATGGTTGAACATCCGCAGGATCGGTTGAAGCTGCTTTGCCGTTATTCATACCTTGCCTCTCGCGATCCTGCGTGACGATCGTGTTACTGGGGAATTTGGCCTTGAGCCGCGGCCTCGATGCCTACGGTTTCACCGGAGGTAGTGAGCACATAACCAGTCGCTCCAAGCGCCGCGCCGCCAAGAAGAGGGATGAGTACCTGCTGCCCCGTGATGCGGGTCTGCTCGCCCTCTTTACCTTTGCGCCACAAGTTGTAGCCACCCAGGCCGGCTAGAATGAACCCGACGGCAGCAAAGACACGGCCGACCGATTCCTTGATCGAGTCGCCTTGCTCAGCACCAGTCTCAGCCATGGCACCCCAGCCTTGCGCTCGGGCCGTAGTTGAACCGACTGTCAAAACCAAAGTAGTAACCGAGGCGGATGCCATCATGATTGCCTTCTGCTGAGGGCACTTCGCAATTTCCGTTGTTTTGGCAATCAAAGCGATATGCGCTTTACGGCCAACATCGGCAATCGACTCGAAAGGACGGAGAACGAGGTTTTTCATTTGGTGACTCCTTTGAGAAGTGTGTGTATTACCAGTAAAGCCCGAACGTTTGGCGAAACGCCTCGATCACGTTCGGTATTTGTACAAGCATGGCGCCACCAAACATATGGGTAAGCGCACGCCATACAAAATCCTCTGAACCATTTGAAGCTTGACCGTTGATGCTTGCCTTTTTGAGAAGCACAAGGCCTTTCCAGAATAAAAATCCACCTCCGATGCTAGCTATCGTCAAAACAGCATCTATCGCATCTTTGAATCTGCCGAAGTCCGCGCCTCCTTCATAGGAGATTGCCCCGTACGTAACTGCGCCTTGCCCAAAGGTTTGCCACGTTTGGCTAATGAACTCCGAAAGATTCCACAGCAGACCGCCGATCAACAGAATTGGCAAAATATCGCCAACACCGACTGGAGGCATTGCGGGGTTGCTTGAAGCCCGCACCAACTTAATTAACGAGTTACCTACGTACAACAGACCGGTCAAACTCGCGATCACCCACAGAAGCCGCCACATCGGCCCAGTGAGTTCAGCCGCTGCGTTTATTACCATCTGTGCGAGATCCATACGGCTACCTAATCAAACCAGCAGTGGTTAATACTGTTCTGTCGGCTGCGTTTATCCGGAGAACTTTTAACCCATCAATAACGTCGCCAACCTGAACGATATAGGTTCGATCCTTGCCTTCCAGCCATACTTGATCGCTATAAATGGTGTTTATTGTGAAATCCGCCGACTTCCCAGGGCGTGAGTCCGAACCCTTTGTGTTAATTACGGTTGCGCTAGCGGCAGGCCGGGGAGCCTTCTTCGGTTTTTCCGCTTTTCGCGGCGGTTCTTGTACGGTCAACCGCTGTTCAAGCAAGGCAGTTTTAGCTTGAAGTTCTCGCATAGCTGCCACAACAGCCTGATTCTCTTCACGTAAGCCATTTAACTGTTTTGACGTGGCAATCAATTTGCTCTCGGTCTTTTCAAAAGCCTGCAATAACTTTTGTGCGATCTCATCGCTTTGGCGCGGTACCGGCTGCGGATGAGGAATCATGCTTTCTGCCGGGTTCAACATCTGCTGGCGTTGAGTATTTTCCGTTGTCGATGAAGCGAACATCGGCCAGAGAGCCCAAGTGATAGCTACGACAACCAGAACGCCAACCACAAGTTTTGTACTCGGGGCGCGGCTCTTGTTCGCCGTTCCGTCCTGCCCTTTGTCGCGGGAGTCAGCAGCGATAGGATCATCGCTTGTAGCTTTTGGCTTTCGCTCTTGAAACACATCTATGGATTGTTCGCTCATTGTTCCCACCAGATAACTTAATACTGTGGATATACGGGCTGACCGTATAATTGCTGGGCCGGATCTACCGAATAACCAGGGTTATAAGGTGGTGGTATTCCTAAGGGCGCAGCAGGCTTGTACCCGTAGCTCGATTGCGGAGACGAGTTGGGGCGCGGCGTCTCAGCTAAATCTAGGCCGACGTCTTTGTCTGCTTTGCCTGCAATGTCATCGCTAGCCAAGACAGGACCGATAAACTGAACGCCTATCGTTGTCTCTTTCGGTATCAGCACCTGCTTTTCCGGCATCTTTGCCGCATCACTCGCAAGCACGCGACCCGCCTGCTGTCCCATACCCCCAATAATGGTCCCTGCGACAGCTTCGCCGTTTGGAGTACTGGGATTCGTTTGAATGATTCCACCCTGCGGAGTAATGATGTTCTGCGCGTTCGCTCGCTCATATAGCTGACCGGCTTTTCCAATACCCATCGCTATTGCTGGAAGAATTATTCTTTGGAAGTAGCGGTTGTTTACCTCGCCCGACAGCGTCGTTCTCATAGAGTCTTGGTCAACTGCCTTAGCGGTGATTTTGTAGGAGCGGCCCTTGTATTTCATATAAGAAAACGTCATGTCGACGGTGTTAGTAATGCGGGTGTACCCCTTTGCGTAAACTTCAGCTCCGGCATATTTTCCTGCAGGAACAACCGCTCTCACCCAAGACGTTTCGTCAGTATCAATATCGGTTTTGAGAAGGGCAGGTACCAACGCGAAATCTTGGATAATTTTCGTGTCCGCTTGTGCCTCGGCTGCCAGGGCCTCATTCGAACTTTGACGGTTCTGCGCTGTGCGGATGGACGTCGCATATCCTTCAACATCCGACGATACACGCGCAGTTGCATGTCCTGCCGCTTCCCAATCCTCGACCAATGCCTTAAGTTGTTTGGCCAACATATCTGAACGTTGTTTTGCTTCTTTGTCGTCACCCCTTTTTGGCTGAGATACTTGCTTAGCGCGGGGAAACGTTTTCGGTTGCGCGGGTTGCACGCTGGCTGATTCCGGAACTTCCGACTCCCCCTCCCCCGCCGATCCGTCACGAGTCGACAGCACTGACATATATGAACTCCCTGTCAGCTCGGCTTTCGTGGCGTTTGAATTATTGTAGCGATCCAATATACGGTTATACGCTTCGCTTTCTTCAGCCGAGATCCCGGTGGCTTTAGTGTTCACTCGGGCAACAGAACTAATCGGTTGGCGCGTATCCGCCATGTATGTGTAGGCGATGTACCCTCCAGCGATTACTAGCAGAACAATGCCGCCAAGAATCACCTTGTAGTGCCTGCCAATTTCTGGCTGTGCCATAGTTTCAGGTGGCATAGTCATAGCCTCACTTAATATCAAGCTGGAGGGTCACTGAGCGCCCCATGTCTGAAAGAGTGACGTATGGCGTAATAGGCAGGCGGTAAACCTTAGTTCCATCACCGGCAGCCATGCTTTGCTCAAATGCGCTCTGAATTTCCTGCTGAGTCCGGACATAAAGTGCCTGATTGAACTGCCACACCCTTGTACGGGCGGGAATATCCCCAGCAGCTTTAACCAGTTCTGCATCCTGCGGAGGGACTCCATCTAAAAACGCTTGCATTACATCGTCATATAAAGCGATCTTGCCGGGCCCCATTAGGCTTGCCTTGGCGTTAGGTCCTCGCCCAGGCACCCTTAGGTCTTTCCGCACATCAATCACGCGCGTCAGCGCTTTGGTGTCGGTTTCCCCAGTCACGAGCTTGACGACAACAGGCGTGGCGAGCCCTTCTAGGAAGACGGTCACGTTCCCTGTTTCATATGCGCTCAGAGCGGAAACGATTACTGAAGGCGTGCCCTCTAGCCACTCAACGTCGAAGAACCTGCTGGAAGAATTGCGCGGAGCGGCCGCCAAAGGCCAAGGGGCGCCGGTAGAGTCGACGAACAACATCGTCGACATCTCCCCGACTGCTGTACGTAGAACGGGAATCGCCGCTCCAGGCGATAAATCCAATGTTTCACTACTGATCCGCGGAATCGTGCGAACAGGCTTGTATGCCTTGTCCTGTCGCATCCCTTCAACCGAATCGCGCAATCCCCGCACTTCGCTGCTGGTGAACGGTGCGAGCTGCTGTTTAGCCTCCTCATAATTTGAGGGCGGCGTGAGTGGGGGCATCGGCGCGACGCCGTCCTCAGAAGCGACGCTCGACGCCGTTGGTGCCGTTGGTGCCGTTGGTGCCGTTGCGTTAGTCGCATAGCTGTCAGCGCCAAAGTTACTTTCCGGAAACGCCTCTTGGATTTGTTGGGCCGCTGACTGGGTAGAAATATCTGTAGATTGGCTGGTGTTAGCGTTAATCCACTGTGGGCGTTTCTGCGCGGCGTCGACTGCCTCCTGCGATACAGCTAGAGGTATATGCGATACGAGGCTGAAACCCAGAACTAACGCAGCTCGCTTCTTCAAGCCATTCATAACGATCTCCTTCTTCACAGCGGTCGGGTAATGAGCTGCGAGAGCCCGATTCCTTCAATTGAGTCGAGCGTTGAAACTCGCTCAACCTTTACCGTTGCAAGGTATCGCTGCGGTGGTAGCTCGTTAGTCTGGCCAACCAGTTTTACCTCAATTGGCATCTGAACCACCCAGAAGTAGACACCGTCTTGGATCGCCTCTTTCACTAACACTCCAGTGCCGGCCGTCATCGACATATTCATTCGGCGCTGCTTCACCGAAGCGAGTACGCCGGACGACTGCAAGTTGTCGAGGAAAGATTTAAATCCAGCCTTAGTCCATCTAGCCCGATTGTCTTCCAGCTGCTGCCGGTAATCCTGAAAGTTCAGCGTAAATGACCGATTCAATGTATCGGCGGCATACTGGATAACGTCTGCAGTCTTACGATACGGCTGGGACATAGGAATCATCGGAAACATCCGGCCATTGTCCGTCGCAAAGTATTGACGGTCCGGATGGACAGCGAAGTAGCCCAACGCGCAGTTGAGCCCAATTGACATCACCAGTCCCACCGATAGAACAAAGTTCAGCTTGACGGACGACCCGGCGACACGGTTGAGGTAACGGCGGTTCTTCTCCAGGCGCACGGGCGCCTCTACCGCGTCGCGGGTTTGAGCCAAACGCCTAACAATCTCATCCAGATCCGCCTCAGCCATACGGGTCTGGTGCACGTCGGCCGTTTCGCTCTCTGTTTGCACAACCGGTTCGGAATCTAGTAAGGCGTTCATTTCGTCCCTCCGTTTTCCGTATTATGGCTACGATGCGAAATTCGTCAACCCCTCCGTGACCCTTGTTTGCTGGGCACACCTTTACGTTATGACGAACGGTCTCATTGAGGCATATCCACAATACGAAATTGGCGATCCCGATCTAACGCGCTCGATGTGTCGTATTTCACCGACACTTTTGGTGCCCTTTCGTATTTCGCCGACGCCGTTTAGGGTCGTTGCAGTATCGGAAAGCCCCGAAATACGGGGTTTTTTGGCGGTCAAGGGCAGAACCGGCTTGCTAGACCGGCCAGCGATACCACTCGTATATCGCCGACAATCACTTTTAGAGGACTTCTACGGGCGGTCGCCTGTGGATAGGCTCGTATATCGCCGACCCCTTGGGTCGTACATCGCCGACAAATCCTCGTATTTCACCGACGCTTTACTTCGTATATCGCGGACGCGGCGGCTTTCTATCCCTTTGATTTGCTTTGCTTTTAAGGCGAATGTCACAGCCCTAACACGCGCGCGCGTTTAACTCTTTTAACAAGTCTTTCTCTTTAACCAGGGAATCCGGACGAAGATCAGCTGAAAACGTCACACGTTACGTAGTTGCGTAATTACGTAATATGGTTATAGTGGTCCCATGTTTCACAACGGGCTATTCGCCGAGGACCAGTCATGCAGAATTTAACGATGGACCTATTCGAGTGCTCATCACTTATCGAAAAGCCGGAAAGACGCGCACTCACTGATACCCCATGCGTTAGCATGAGTAGCTCAGACGCAGAAAAGCTGCGTCATTTCCTAGGCAGCCTTTTCAGCATCAGTACCTCTGCGCAGAACGACAGCAAAGCCAGGATCGAAATTGATGAATCTTGGATAACGGACGCTCTTGAACTAGCCTCATCGATCCCAGAGACAAAAGATCAAAAGCGAGTAATCAAGGTTAGGAGGCTCCCCCAGCTGACGATGATCGGTATTTTCGACTCTACGATCGGTTCAGCGGTGCTGACTCAGGTTAGAAGGCATCGTGAGTGGTTCGCCACCTTAGAAACGTCAGCCAGCAAGCACAGTTTTTTTGCAACTAGCTACCTTGATGACGTCGGTGAAATACGACTCCCTTCGGAAATTTGGAGGGATGGGTACTGTGGCGATAAGCTAGCAACCGAACCTGACAAGGTACTAAACGTGCCGGTTGTTACGTGTCGTGGTCGCCGCTTCGTTGTCACATCCACCCTCTCCGGAACGGACTACGACGAAGCAAACGCTTGGGCACTCTCCCCTACGCCTTGTGCGAGGAATCTATCCCACACCTACGGTCAGTTGATTAAGCAGATGGATGCTGAAGAAAGAGAGCGTGGAGATCTGCGGGGGCTTACCGTCAAGGTCAACGGCACAGTATGTGTCCTCGACTCGCTACACAAATTCATAGACGATCGCCGTTGAACTCAATATGTTTTATGCCCTAAATGACGAAGCCCGGACGGCGGCTACCGCTCCGGGCTTCTACCAGACCGACTCGTCTAGGAGCAAACTGGCTTGGAAATCATAGACTCTGCGCTTATTCACCTCAAGCTGAGTACGCGCATACGCATCGTCATTTTTGGGTTTTTCGGTGCCGAACTCGGCTCGGTCGACCAACGGCAGCCCCTTGGACCACAGACGGGTCGAGAAGCGTCATGGAGGGCTGCACGATGAGCAAAAAAGAAGCTAAGGATCAGATCGTCAGCCAGACTGACCTCTTCGCGGCGAATCTAGTCGAGTGGCCAGTCAAAGACGACTTGGCGAGTATGGAATTTCCCCTGTTCGCTCTCTCGAAGAATGCCGATATTACCGTTCGAGAGTACGTCAACCCTACGAGCAAAAAACGGGTTCGCGTAACACCGTCCGTCCTCGGGGCGGCTACTGTCTTCGACAAGGATCTGCTGCTTTTTGTCGGTTCCCAGCTGATCGAAGCGCGTAAATCAGGATTACCGATCTCGAAGAATATTAAGATCGATACGTACAAATTTCTGACCGGGACATGCCGCGAAACAGGCGGGAAAGCCTACGAGAACATTCTCGATATGCTTCGGCGACTAAAAGGAACAATCATCGAGACCAACATTGTGACAGGGGGTGTGGAGCAGACCCGCGGGTTCGGCTGGATCGACGATTACGAAATCACTAGAACAAGCAAAAGCGGGAAAGGCATCCTTGAAGTTAGTGTCACGATTTCTGAGTGGCTTTATAACGCTCTTCTGCACTATGAAGTTTTGACGATCGATCGAAAGTATTTCGAATTGAGCCAATCCCTGGAGCGGCGGCTATACGAGTTAGCTCGCAAGCACGCCGGTGCCAAAGCTTTGTGGAAATGTGACATCGAGATCCTTAGACAAAAAAGCGGAAGTGTCCAAGACCTGAGAAAATTCCGCGCCGAAGTTAGGGCGATCATCGAGCGTGATCGCCTGCCAGAATTTCGCGTTGCTCTAGACACACAATCTAAGCCTCAGCGTGTCGTGTTTTATACAAAGTCAAACAAGGAGCTGTCTGATTGGCTCTCGAAGAACGACGCCTTTGGCTGGTTCGAAGGGCTCGAGCGGTAGCCCTTCGACCTGCGCTCGAGCGTGTTATTGCTTCAACCACTGGTTTGGGAGGTATGCCAAACCCGCGCACTCGCCCTCCCCTCCCCTCTTTTGGAGTTAGCATTGGTCTCCGCGCTCATTAACCAAGCGGACTCACTAGCATGAGTAAAACTCATCGCAGCCGGTCGTATTTTCCATTTTGCATCCTTCATTACCCGCCTAATACTCGCGCGGCGAACAGCCACTACCGAGCCGCCCGCAACTCATGGCAGGAGATATTTCCTGTCATCCATAGCGAGTAAATGGCGTCTGTTCGAGAATCGTTCCGGTTAACTGACGAACGGTTGCCATCTAGCCCTCACTGTTGGGTGCAGGTCATTTTCCCGGCGGGGTTTCCCGTTATAGTCAACATTCTGTCTCGGGCACGATCCCATCATTGGGTTGGGATCTGGCCAAAGGTTTGTTGACTAAATAGTTACGTACGTAAGTAACCAAAGGGCTTAAGAATGAGCTACAACGGACTACCACAGCTGCGCACCCCAATTTCAACGGTTAGCGATGATTTATTTACGTACGTACGTAAGTACGTTACCCTTGCTCTTGTATCCAATCCTGTAGAGGATAGGAGCACTCTGGCGGCTACCAGAGGAAGCATCGTTGAAGAGTCTAGGAGCGGCATCATGCGAAGCGAATTACCCCCACCTACCGCGCTTAAAGCTCAAGCGGTTAGGAGTGAGATCGAGCAGCTTGAAAAATCCCTGCGCACGATGAACGAGGTGAACCGAGCGTTTCAATCACGCCAGCCGATCGCCCTGGAGCAGCTTGGCTTCACCGTCGAGCATATCCAGCATCTAGAGATGAGGGCCGCGAGCGGCCTATCGCCCTTTCCTGCCAACGTTATCAGCAACCTAATGGACACGATTTCGCTGCTGCGTCAGCATCTAACAGACATACTCAGCGAGTAGACGCTAGAGGTAACATACATACGTATGTACGCAATTACGCTGTGACATACGTATGTATGTACGTTACCTATTCCTTAGGGGTTCGTGTCGGTTGTGCGTAGATACAGAGAAATCGGCGCCGTGCTGCGTATCTATGTATGTACGTATGTACGTACGTATTCAAATAGGTATGTAATGAAATAATTACAGAAGGTGTTCCTTTCTTTCTCATACACCAATATACTTACGTAAGTACATATGTATTCAATCGGGAGGCCTGACATGGCCGTTTACGCATTGTTGAACACCAAGGGTGGCGTGTCGAAGTCAACGACCGCCGCTCACCTTGCTGTGCATCTTGCTGGAAAGGGGAAGGCATTGCTGGTCGACGGCGATCCCCAGGAGAGCGCGGCAGCTTGGGCTGCATGGAGACGAGAGTTAGAACTTAGCGAGGAAAGCCCGTCGCCCGTGACAATTCGGCTCAGGGGAAACGCTATCTTCGATGAGGGGCAAGAGATCGCGAAAGGCTACGACAACGTCGTTGTAGATGCTGGTGGCCGCGACGCACCGGGATTGCGAAACGCACTTTTGCTAGCTGATGTTGCGATCGTGCCGATCGGGGCCTCTGGCCTTGACGGCGCGGCTTTAGATGACCTGCTTCAGGTGGTTAACCTAGCTAAAACCTATAACCGAAAGTTAGAGATCAAGATGCTGCTGTCTCGCATCGATCCTCGGACGAAGGACTTTGGCAAAATGTATGAGTACCTCAAGAGCCTAGATTTAGACGTGCTTGATGCAAAGATTGCTGAACGAATTGCTTTCCGGCGGTCGATTGAAGCGGGGCGTGTTGTCGAAGAGACCAGGGACGACAAGAAAGCCATCTTTGAAATGGCGCAGTTTTATGAGGAGGTTGTGAAGTGAAAGCAAAGCCTAATTTAGATATCGACAGTTTTCGAAGCGCAGATCCGGAGATCGCGGTTGCCTCTGAGACCAAGCAGAAGGCAGCGTCCAAGCCTGCACCCAAGGAATCGACTCCAACTGCGTCGAAGGCTAGCGAGCCAGCAAACAACCAACGCGCTAACAAGACCATCCGGCTACGCATCAAGTTTGATGAGATGCTGAAAGATGAAGCCCACGAACGATCGAAGAAAGAAGGCCGGAGGGTGACCGAGTCAGACATCATCGACGAAGCGCTTGAACGGCACTTCGCTCGGCGAAAGTAATTACTTACATACTTACGTGCGTACGTAATTAACTTGAGCCGAGAGATTCTGTACTGTGACCGCTGAGGGCTCGAAGATAGCAAGGGAGCATCTGGCCTGCGCCCGCAATCTCACTAACATTTGAGCGTGAGACAAACAGATTGGGGATTCATGGCGGCCTCGCAAAGCCGACGCTAGTTTCGTCCTGTCTGCCACACTGTACGCTTCGCTTACAACCCTATCTCATTCATAAGTAGATCTGCAGCGGTATCCCCAGCGCGCTCCGCAATGATGTCAATAAGAGCGGCGCGCACCGATGTCTCAGCCGGGGGGAGGGCGCAACCACCGAAGGTCCTAACTGCGTGAGCAATCTGCGGTGTCGATAGGGTGCGGGCGTGAGCCTTAAGTTGCTCGATATGTTCCTCAATCGTCAAAGTAGCCATAGCGGATTCTCCTTCGCAGTATCTCGGAGCGGTTGCCGCCGCTTCATCCGAGCGTAATTTAGTCAGTCGACGTTCCACATCTGAGCCAAGCCACCCCTCGCGATAAGGAACGACCAAGCGAGGAAGGGGATCGTTTTTCCTTCTTCCTCTAAAACCCAGCGGCGAACAGTTCGATCATCGACACCGATCCTGCGGGCAAACTCGGTCTGGCTCCACCCGGCGATCGCAAGCGCTGCGCGGATTTCATCACCCGTTGGGACTGGCCACTCTTTGGGGTTGCGTCTCGGTGTAAGCGTTTCCGGACGAATCTGTACACCCTGGACGCCATAGGCTGCGCGAGTTTCCATATCAGTATCCTTATGTGAGTAATGCCCCCTCGGAAGAGGGGGCGGGGCTTCTACATCCAGCCCAATTCTGCAAGGGAGGTGATTTCAGATTGTCCCACGACGAAGTGATCAAGCACGCGCACATCGATCAGTGCCAAAGCATCCTTGAGACGCTGAGTCAGCACGCGATCGGCTTGGGAGGGGTGTGATTGACCGCTGGGGTGGTTGTGAACCAAGAAGCAAGCTGCAGCATTGTCAGCCAGAGCAACCTTGACCACTTCACGAGGGTAAACGGACGCGCCGTCTATGGTCCCGAAGAACAGCTCGCGGTAAGCGATCAGGCGATGCTTAGCATCCAAAAGAACCAGAGCAAAAACCTCGGACTCACGACGCTCCAGTTGCAGGCGGAGAAAGGCGCGGGCCGCTTCCGGGCTTTCAAGCGTGACGCTCTTGTCCCGCATGTGGCGATCAAGAATCGCAAGAGCCTGCTGGACGACTGCCTTTTCATCTTCGTTCATCTGATTTCCTCCAAGTGACCTGAGAGTTTTCCCGGCCTTCGAGGTAATTATAGGGCGCTGCGCCCTAATGGTCAACTATAGGTCAAATATAAGTTGACCGTCTGTCGCTAAATTCCTCCCCTTCTCGGCCTGCCTTTTGTAGCCATCCGTCAATTAAACGTTTACGGATAGTTTACGGCTGTACCTGATTTTGCGATAATTGTCATGTCGAGACGATGTGTCTTGGCCCGGATAAAGCGGCGGCAACCGCTCCGAGATGCTGCGAAGGATAAGGCAATGAACGAGAACGAAGTCAGCCGTGAGGCAGAGTTGCGAGCGATAGTGCAGCGCTTTGCGATGGCGCAAAAGGCTATGCAAGGAGAGGCCCAAATTCACCATCTATTTGATGCGCCTCGGCAGGACGAGATTGTTCGTCTGGCGGATAAGGTAGCCATTTACCAGAAGCACAACGGGTGGATGACGGAGAGGGAAGCGCGGGCCGAAATTTGTCAGTGGCATGCCCATGCCGCGAAGCAGGGCGCCGGGGGGAGCAATGCTGACAAAGTAGTGTTGTCATTATTCGACTATACAGGTGCTTGGTCGCAGCCTTGGGTCGATGCGGGATATCAGGTATATCGCTTTGATATCCAAAGCGACCCGGAGATGGGTGACGTCAATGCGTTCAGCGTCGAGTTCTTCTCCGACTGGTTTAGCGACTTTGATGGGATGGATATCTACGCGGTGCTGGCCGCATGCCCATGCACAGAGTTTGCGGGGTCGGGTGCTCGCCATTTCGCGGCGAAGGACGCAGACGGAAGAACAGTCGCCGCAGTAGAGCTCGTACACCAAACCCTCCGTGTCATCGAGTATTTCCGCCCTGCGATATGGGCAGTCGAGAATCCCGTCGGACGGATTGAAAAGCTTGGGGGGTTGCCGCCTTGGAGGCTTTCGTTTGATCCCTTCCATTTGGGTGATGCCTACACGAAGAAAACATTGATTTGGGGCAGGTTCAACGCTGATCTGCCAATTGCACCCGTATGGCCTTCGGAAGGTTCCAAGATGCACACCCGTTACGGAGGCAAAAGCCAAGCGACTAAGAACGCGCGCAGCGCGACTCCAGAAGGGTTCGCGTACGGCTTTTTCATGGCCAATAACGCGGAGGATCATCCTTCACTGGCCGTTGCGGCGAAGTACGACCGCCTGTGCTCTCGCCTCATTGCAGAGTCAGTAGCGGCAGGCTTACGACCAAGCGAGATCGACGAGCTCGTGGAGGATTACTACTACTTCGAGCTGGACGACGCGGCGGCGGAGAACACGTTGCGCCTCGAGCTGGCAAGCAGAGGCCGGCCGCTGCATTCATTTCAAGAGCCCAGCGGCCAAGTCGCGATGTGGCTTTAACTAAACTCGCATAGCTTGGGGCGGGAGTCCGCCCGAAGCTATCGCTGATCCGCAAACGAGCTAATGGATGAACGGTCAACTCATAGTTGACCGAGAGTTGACCGAGAGGCGTGCAGGCGCGACACTAGTAACACCGAAGCGCTTCTGCTTTGGCCCCTGAAGATGGCGGCGGCAACCGCTACAGGGACTCTGCGAAGGAGTTGTGCGATGTGTAAGCTATTTTACGTACCCGGCCATGATTCGTTCATCGACTACGCTCGAGAAATAGTTCCGGGTGCTTGGGTCGCGCAGCACTCGGGTCAGATGCTTGTCGAGATTCAAGTCGATCACCCAGGTGCAGTGCTTGGCGATGAGGTCTCGTTTGCGCGAGACCAAGCTCGCGCGTTCGCTACTAACCCAGAGGTCATCACCCGGACGCGCTATGAGCGGACCCGGTTACAGCAACGAATTCTGCAAGTGAATCAAGACGCGGCTGGGGATTCCTACAAGCTAGCGAGCGTAGAGCAGGGTAATCTAGTACGAATATTCGTGCGCTGGGGTGGACGCTATTGGACCTTTATCGGTCTAGCTACCCTGCCGCATCAGGTGATCATTCGGCGCATTGCGTTGCACGCGTTGCACGCAAATGCCTCGTAGTGTCGCTGTGCGAGCGCAAGCGGTTTCTTTTGGAGACGTTTCAATGCAGCACCGTTATACCCCGCAAGAATGGGATACCTATTATCCGGCCCTAAAAAGCCTTTCTGTTAGTACGCTCGAGATTGCACGAGCGGTGTTCGTAGATGGGCATCGCCCGATCGACATTGCTACGGAGCGGGGTGAGAGCAGGCAGCAGATCCATGCGGCGTTGAAGCGAGTTCGAGCGAAGCTTGAAGAGAAGCAAGCAAAGGGGCTGGTACCCGTTTTGGTTTGGCTACCTGCAGATGAGGCGGAGAAGGTGAAGAAATTGGCCGCGAAATATGAGTGATCGATCGCTGCAAAAAGCCCGGTACGCCGGGTTTTTTTTCGCCCAAAAAAAATCGCACGGCACCCGAAAGAGATCGGACAGACGGTCAACTAATAGTTGACGGACAGTTGACGAGGCGGGGTCAGCGTCCGATAATAAACCGTCGAAGCAATAACGCCTCGATGCCTCGGGATTGCGGCGGCAACCGCTCCGAGATACTGCGAAGGAGTTCCAGTTATGAGCACACCAATTCAGCACCCATATGAGCCCAATCAAACCATCGACCTAAATCATCTACTCGATCTGCTCGGCGACGAATTGGACCTGATCGATATCGATGAACAGTCCTCGCGCAGCAGTGCGGGACTGCTAAATGACGTAGTGAATCGCATGGCCAAGCCCGCAGAAAGGCGCGTACTAGTCGATGCAATCTGCGAGCGGTTCATTGGCGAGTAAGACGGCTCACCTCAAACCGGAGCGTTAGGCTCCAGTCCCCCTAGACACGCGGCGGCAACCGCTCCAGGGGAATATGCGAAGGAGATCGAAATGACCACACAGACGATGAACTGGATGACACCTCGGGATCTACTGGCACTGGCCAACCGAAAGCCAAAGCCTGATCCGTACGATGCTAGCGAGGCGGTCGCTGAGATCCGGCGGCGGAACGCCAACTCAACCATGGAATACACCCTTGCCCTCGGCCTAACACAGAAGGAGCACGAAGTGCTGCGCGATGCACGCCTGTTGAGGGAACTGCGTTGCGAACGTCGCAGCGTCAGCCGGTTGCATCCGGAAGACCTTCCCGCATTTGACGCGGCATTGCGGGCGCGGGGCATTCAGGTAGGCCAAGCGGCGCTACTGGCAGCTGAGCGGGCCGAACGGACGCTTTGGGAGAGCCTTGGAAAACAAACAAACTAGTCGCAACACGGTTGCGGCCTTTAAGGGGCCGCAACCTCCCTCGAGGCTGATATGTACTTTTGTCCCGGTATGCCTTTGGCTGATCCTTATCGCTTAGGTGACGATCGGTCTGTTAGTAAAGTAGAGCGCACCGCGAGGGCGTTGCTTTGCGCTGCCCATGAGGCTGAAAGATGCTTTAGATGGCTGGCAGCTGCGGAGTTCTACGAGGCCGCGGCTGCGATCTATCCGTCAACGCCGAATGATGATTTGCTGAATGCGGCGGCACACTGTCGCCGAAAAAGCAGTAGCGGCTCGTTAGCTTCCAATGTTGAAGCCAACAGTGCTTTGGCTTAGGAGCTGAGAAAGTGGGGGGCATCCCACCCCACTTCCACGCCGCGTCTCAATGAACCCACCCGGTTGACGCTGCTAGCCAGATTGATACGAAACCAAACCCGATCGCGGTGGCAACAAGCCCTAATCGGCGGCCACTCATGACGGCATGGCGCTCTAACCACAAAGACCAGAGCGTTGTCGCTAGTGCGATGATAGGTAACAGCCAGCCGGTGGGCGCTGTTGCGATCGCGCTCAGAACTAGACGGGCAGGGGAGTTCTCTCCCGAAGGAATGGCCCAGTATGGGAGCTGGCCGCTGCCAAGAATGAAGCCGACAACCAGACACAGAGCACCGAACGCCACAGCGCAAAACATCATCCAGCCAACTGATTGGATTCTGGTTGAATGAGCCGTTTGGGCCGCAATTTCTTGGCTAGACCGGGCGACAGCCTCGGCGAGCGTACCAAGCGCGCGTTTGGTTTCAGCGTCGGCTATCGCGGCGATTACAGTGCGCTGCTCGCCGATCACCTTCGACACGGATGACGCAACCATTTCAGGGTATTTGCGATAAAGCGTGTCGTAAGATTCCAGCGCCATTAGTACAAGCCACAGCGCGTCGTTATCACGGATGTTCAGCGCGTTTTTCACCCGGTAGAGATCTTGAACTTCGCGCTCAGATGGCTGGCGGCCAAGCAGCGTGGCAAAGGCTGCTTCGATGTCATCCATCGATTACTTCCCCCAGCACTTTGTGCATTTGATTGCGCCATCGAGTCAGCTCCGCTCGATTGCCGATCGGCAGCTCAGCCAACGCTTTGCTGATCGACATTCTGTTGCTGTAGAGGTCGTCACTAACTCGATCCGCGAGATCGGGAAACGTTAGAGATTTTCCGTCTGCCGCCTCAATCGTTTTACGGATCTTCGAGCTGTTATAGAGCTCAAATTTTCGTTCGTCGCCGAAATAACCGTTCCGAACAACGTGGACAACGGTTGATGGTAGAGCGTCTAAGTACTCTTTGAGCAGTTCAAGGCTGTCCCTTTGCCGGTTAATAACCCACAAAGTTCGCAACGTACGCTGCATCTCTTCCAGGGTGCTGCTTAGAGTTGCTCCGTAGGTGACTACGCCCCGATTGTTACGGGCGGCAGTGTTCACGACAACCACGCTTTCGGGCTCGGAATCGCAGACGTTTACGAGGTCGATCCACCCATCAGCGGTGTCGAGATCAATAAGCTCCGCACGAACGCTGTCCTTGTACATTTTCCAGACATCAGGGTTCGATGTGTCGGACTCGATCAGTAGAACGTTTTCGTTCCTGTAAATGAGTGTGTCGATTAGGCCAGTCGATACGAAAGACTTTCCAACGCCACCTTTGCTTCCACCCACTACATACATTTCTTTCGCCATGATTGATCCTCAGATTTCATTACTATCGGGGCGAGGCGTGAACCCGCCTGCGCGTTCGGTTAGGTCGCCCAGTTTTGGCGGCAAGTTCTGTTGGATCTCGGTCGCTTTATTTGTCGCCGCATTAGGTTCCTTGGCGGTTCCTTTATGCTGCGATTTTGCGGCACCAATTGCTTTGTGAATGGGCTTCACCCCCTCGCCCTCAAGCGCTCGGCCCGCACGCGGACTATCGGGCGATGAAGACCTTCGCGTGGACTTCGAAACCTGACCTTTTCGAGACCTGCTTTTAAGCAGCTTTCCCAGCGATGTCTCGCTGGTTTCAACGCCATGTCCTTTCAGAATTTCAACCACGGTGGCGAGGCTATAGCCTTTTTCATCGAGGGCTTTTATGCCCGGAAGAAGCACGTTGATCGCCTCGGTTTTTGAGACTTTCTTCTCGCGAGGGTCAGCTGGGGGCATTTCCTGAAGCGCGTCGTTAATTGACTCGAGGTCGCCCAGCTTGTACCGGCTGTTGTTTCCCATACTGGCGTTTCCGTATTAAAGACGTAATGTGAAAAACTTTCAGTTCACGTTTTCGCTCATTTTTGCAGACAGCGCAAGGGCTGCAGCCGTCATTCGTCAGAATGACGGCTTTGCTTTTTGCGCGGTTTGGATTCTGCACTTATGCTACGGTCTGCACACTGTAAGTGTGAGGACAGGGTAGGGTTTGTGCTACCGCCGTAAACGGCGTAGGCACAACCGGCGTGGCTCCAGTCGTTTCACTCCCTCCGCCACGCCTACCACCCATGCTCAGGGCAAGCCCCGAGACCCCTTGATGCCGCCTGGAGGTTCTATGAGTGATAGTGAAAAGCGCCGGAGGACGGGCCTATTGCCCTCTATCCGATGCTTCGAGGACGAAGAAGAAGCGGTTCGCGAGAAGGCTTCTGACTGTGGAATGAGCGTCGGCCAATTCATGCTGGCCGCTGCGCTACAGCGCAGAACGAAGAGCAAAGTAGACAAGAAGATATTGAATGAGCTTCGGCGGCTAGGCGGCTTGCAGAAGCACTTGTTCACAGAGGGGGGCGGTGTTTTATCGAGAGAGTATTCGTCAATCCTTGTTGAAATCCGGGCTGCGATTGCCCGCTTAGGGAAATGACATGCTGGCTAAAGTGGCGAGGCCTCGGCAGGACGGGCGATCAAGTTTTGCGAAGTTAGTTGAGTACATCATTAACAGAGATGACGACGAGGAGAAATTGACCGATGAGCTCGATCCAAGCGACCGAAGAAAGCACGACCGAATTCTTAGCGCTATTAGAGACAATCTCAGCGGAGCAGAAGATGATTTGCTCTTTGTTAGACGAGCTTATTCAATTGATGCAAATGCCCTCAGATCCCGTATTGAAAATTCTCGCTGGTTTACTTTCACCGGTGCAGATGCAGGTGATAGCGATGAACAACAACTTGACGGCATTGATGGAGGACTAGGCGATGGCGATCGACATCAAAGAAGCCTTGCCCGCATTGCGGACGATCTTGGAACAGCAGGAAGCTATCTCGGAACGCTTGCGGACTTTAAACGAGATTTTTACGACCGAGTACAAGCCCGTAGAACCAGTATTGCGATCCATGCTGAAGCCACTTCGAGAGAAGATCAATCAGATGGATTCGACGATATCGAAGAGGTCGCGCTCTTAGGCGATGTCCAAAGGCGGAAATCTAGGGGCGGGGTGTCCTGCCAGCATAACTGTCTGGCCCTGGAAACGGCCCCCTTCGAGATGCTTGCGGTCGCTGAGGCGAACCCGCGCGTCAAGGACCCGATGTATCACGTCATTATCTCCTGGCCAGCTTCGGAGAAACCAACTGATGCTCAAGCGTTTGAGTCAGGGGTTTATGCCATGGAAGCGGTCGGCATGGCCGGCCATCAATACGTCTTCGCGATCCACCGGGATACGGACAACGTTCATCTGCATATGGCGGTTAACCGCGTGAATCCGGACACGCTTAAAGCGGTTTATCCCGACCGTGATTTCTACAAGCTGGATCGCGCAATGCGGGAGCTGGAACTCCGCTTTGGCTTTTCCCACGATAATGGTCCGTACGCAGTCCATGTGAGGAATGGAATACCGGTTGTGGATTGGGCGCAAAGCAAGCCCCAAACCAAGGGAAAGATGCCTTCTGCGGCGGCGGACATGGAGCAGCTCGGGTTGCAGGAGAGCCTATTCAGCTACGCTCGTGGAATGCCACGTAAAGCGATTGCTGAACTGCTGGCACGTCCAGGTCTCAGTTGGGCGCAGCTGCACGAGCGAATGGCAGCTTATGGTCTGGAGCTTCGCCGGAAGGGGAGGGGTTTGGCTGTATACGTCATTTCAGATGACGACGACGTCACTCCGATCAAAGCGAGCGATATGCATGAAGAGTTGTCACACAGCCGCCTAGTTAAAAGACTTGGTGAATTTGAGCCACGTATCCACCCGCCGAAATTGGAAGACGCGGGAAGCAGCTTGGACCAAGACGGAGCAGGCGGTGAACAAAAAGCACCTGCGACAGAATTGCTGGAGGGTATATCTCCGGTCAGCGCTTACGACAAAGATCGAGGTTCCAAGCGAAACCCGGTCGACAGAGAGATCCGGCGAGCAGAGCGCGCCGAAGCGCGCCGGGGATTGCGAAAGCGGTACGCGGCGTATAAGGCGGGGTTTGTTCAAAGGAAGCTTAGTGCGGCTACGGTCAAGGCTCGCTATGGCGCCATTCGAGACGATGCAAGGCGTCAGCGAGCCCAGGTGCGGCAGACGGTAAGGACCGCTGCACAACGTCGGGCGATGTACAGCATCATCGCTTTCGAAACGCTCAAAGCTAAGGAGCGCCTAAAGGCATCGCTGCGGCGCGAGCGGGAAGCCCTGCGGGCCGACCCCAGCAACAGGGTGCTTTCCTTCCGCAGCTGGGTGGAGAAGCAGGCAGCGCTTGGTGACCCCGCAGCGATCTCCCAAATGAGGGGCTTTGCCTACGCGGAGAAGCGCCACGCCACTGATCTCCAACGGCAATTGGAAGACAGGAATCAGAACGGCATTAGGTTGGCTGAGCTATGCGAACCGCGGGCGCGACCCGATCTCCCTGGCCATAAATTTAGCGTTCGGCGCGACGGTAATGTGATTTACCGATCTACCCGCCTGGGAGACGAGTTTCTCGACATTGGGCAAAAACTGGTGATTGACGGAAATGACGTCCCTAGGGACCAGACCCTAAACGCGATGTTGCTTCACGCCGCCGGTAAGAGCGCCGGAGCTGTGCGCATCGAAGGTAGTCCCGATTTCATTGATGCCGTGCTGGAAGTGGCAGCGCAGAGGCGTCTCGCGGTCGAGCTCAGCGACGAAGCACAGCGGCGGCGTCTTGCAGAGCGCACCGAGCAGCACGATAAGGCTGGAAAGCCGCGGGCACCGAGACTTTGAGGGCTTTAAACAGCGCGCTTGATTGGTTCTTATAATTCCGTATAGTACCGGTAATACAAAACGGAGGGTTTCATATGAGTCGTCGCTTTCTATCCTGCATAGCAGTCGCCTCGAGCCTTGTCGCGCTTGGCGGCTGCGCTTCCAAGCCGCAGAGCGACGACTCTCAGTCGATCGTCGATCGGCAGATATTGGACGCAGCCCAAACCATTCAAGTCGCCCAAGCGGACCTATACCAGGCGGCAGCCTTAAACAGCCGAGTCACCCGCCGTCCAGTGTCCCTATTAAACGACAAGGACCACGTGACAACCAATTGGCAGGGTGATGCTGTGCAGCTGCTGAATCAGGTGGCGCGTGATCGAGGGCTCAAGTTTTCCCTTATAGGGGTCCAAATGCCCTTGCCTTTGGATGTGTCCGTACAGGGTATGCCCTATGACAGCTTCCTAACGATGCTACGAGCGCAGATTGGCTACCGCGCAACGATCATCCAAACCAGCGACAAGTTGGTCCTGCAGTACAACAAACCCCAGCCATAAAGGAGCGCCTATGAATCGCTTTGCCTTAGGCTGTTTGCCGTTGTTTATCTCATTTGTTGTCAGCGCCAATCCAGGCGCACTGGTTGATGACGGCAAGGCCACCGAACAAGCACTTGATGTGCCCCCGACGCTTGAGTCTCTCCAAAACCCAAGCAGCGAAGAATCAACAGGTGTGCCGGACCTACGGAGGCAAATGCTGCTCGAGGCCGGGAAAACGGTGGGCTTTCGAGGGGGCATGGCGGCCAAGGCCCACTTGCTCCATGGTGCGCTTGGGCGGCGCTCCGACGAGCTCGACAAGATGTTCCAGTTTTCCCCGCTAATCACCACTAGCGGAACCATTCCGCCAGTCATTGTCGAGGCGCGCGACGTCGCAGCCTTCTCGCCGGACCAGATACGCACGGCGGATAGGGTCTACAAAATTACCCGTGCTGAGCGTTTCGTGAGCGTTCCCCCGACTTGGCGAGACTATCTTTATGTCGGCCTGCCGGCTTCGGGGAAGGTTGAGCTACCAGACTTTGCGGCCCGCCCGCAGACGAGCGAAGAAGAGGCTATCTGGCAGGCAGCGGTTGCTGAAGGTTGGGAGGCCGGCCAAAACCAAGCTGTCCAGATACTCGAAGCAAACTTCAATCGACTCACTCGTGACTATAGGGGGATGTTGCTTTATTCGACGCTGCTTCAGAAAGACATGATCGGGAAAACTCAGGTTGCTGAGTCTCAGCAGACCGTAACCGGTGACGGGCAGCAGTTGATGCTGGGTGACAAACTTAAGCGCGTTACGAAGCGCGCTGAGTTCGTATCCGATCCAAAAAGGTGGAGACCGACGGTCACCAAGGAACCTGTTAGAAAACCGAACGACGCGCCCAAGGTCGCAGCCCCATGAGCGACCTGATCGAGTTCCCGCCTTACGATTTTCGGGGCGAGCTGACTGGCGAAGAATTCAAGCGATTCCTGAAGTACTGTGCGGACCATGGCGCATCCGACATCCTGATCCAGGGCGGTGACTATCCATGGGTCGAGGTACAGGGAAGGCAGCGTAAGGCGGCGCTGACAACGATCAGGCAAGGGCAGCTGCCGAGCTTGATAGCCTCGGTTTGGAAGTCAGAAGTTGAGACGCAGATGAGGGCGGGGGAGGGAGCTGATCGCCCCCTAGAGATATCCGGCGAAAGCTACGGAATCGCTCGCGGGGAATATTTACGCTTTCGGTGTAACTTTATCCAGGCGCGAGTTGCACGGATTGACGAGGCATACTCGATCACCCTGCGTGTTATACCCTCCGACTTGCCGGATATCCAGAAAATGGGGCTCGAGCAAGACTTGTTCGAAGAGCTCTACCCAGGCAAAGGCATGATCCTGATCTGCGGGCCGACAGGCAGCGGCAAGACGACACTTTTAGCGGGAATTTATGCCTACGCCGGGTCGGTCCTGCCAGATCGGAAAGTCATCACCTACGAAGACCCGATTGAGTACGTTCTAGGAGGCAAGCACTGGCTTGGGCCACAGCCCGCCCAATCGCAATTAGTTCGGGACGTTAAGAGCTTCTCTGAGGGCATCAGGCTCGCAATGCGCCGGAAGCCAAGCATCATCGGTATTGGCGAGGCCCGCGATCTCCCGACGGTTGACGCCGTCATCGACGTTGCTCTCTCCGGACACCTTTGTTTCGCGACACTCCACACGGAATCGTGCGCAGAGACTATCAACCGAATGATCCAGCAGTACCCCCCTGCGCAGCAGGCCGCCGTGGCATCGCGGCTACTGGGTTGCCTCCGGGTAGTGGTCGTGCAGAGGCTCCTCAAAACCACCGATGGCAAGCGGGTTGCCATTCGAGAGTATGTCGTTTTCGACCGCGACCTCCGGAATCAACTTGAGGAAATGAGCTACGAGAAATGGGCACCGTTCATACGGCGGAAGCTGGAGGGAGAGAAACAAACCATGGAGGACAAGGCGTGGGCCCTGCTTAAACAGGGGCGCATAGCAAAACCCGAATTTGTGGAGCTTGCCGGGGCGAAGGCGTTTCACCGGCGAATCAATGAGGAGAGCGTATTATGAGCGTGTCAATTTGGCGCGACGCCTCACGGGGTCTCACGTTGTTCGGTATACCCTGTCTCGCCTATCTTCCCCTGTTCGGGTGGCTATTTCACATGCGATGGTGGACGCTCTATACGGCCGTCGCTGTTATCGTCGTCTTTGCCATCCTCGCCAAGTTCGGTCTAACCCTCCGCGTTTTATGGGGGAAGTTTCTGCATTTGCTTAGAGGCAGCAAGATCTATTCGCGTGGCTGGTGGTACCGCAACCGGTTCAATTTCTATGACTAGGCTTTGAAGCAATACGCTTGCGAGGTCGGTCGTTCACGCACAACCGGCTTCCGGCATTAGGGCGTAGCGCAGCTGATCGGCGTCATCTACTAGTTCAGGGCTGGGCGGGCCGTAGTAGAAACACAAGCCGTCTCGAAGGGCGAGGGGTACGGCGGAGTACCCCGCGTCGGAATACTTCACAAGCCGCCCCGCCTCAATGACTCGCCATTCATATGAAGCATTGCTCGGGTCGCCGAATATTTCGAGGATCGTGCCCGGATCGACTACTACAGACACGCAAGTCTGGACGTCGTTGGTGAAACTCAGTTCAAGATGCATAGCCGGCACCTCCAGCTGGGTGCCGGCTCCCGGCCCTCAGCGCCAGATGTTGTTCCAGAACTCGCTGGACTGTGAAGTTTCGGAGTCGGTTCCTAGGCTGCTGGTTCCGTAAGTCCTGCCTACGTTCGGAGCGTTGACTCTCGGTACGTCGCTCGAGCCGACGATAGTCCCGGCACCGGTGTTATTCACTCCCGTATTTCGGATCTGCTCGCGAATCTCGCTGTTCACCTCGTACACCACACCGTTGATTTCAGAGTTGGCTTGGTTGACGACTCCAGTAATCTGGTTGCGTACTACCGCGCAAATGCGGTTCTTGATCTGTGCCCAAATGTCCCCGAAGGACGGAAAGGTGGTCATTCCACCGATCCCAGTAATTCCGCCTACACACTTGCCCAGCATGTCCGAGATCGTCAGGGTTTGCTCCTCTGTCTCCTGCGCCGCTTGCTGGTCCCGCTCATAGCCAACTTCGGCCCCCCTGGAAGCCGCCTCGGCGCTCCGGCACGTAGCAGCCTGAACAGCTGAAGCGGACATTAGGCATATGAAGAGTAAGCAGGCTGTGGTGTGCTTTTTCATCGGTTGGTCTCTGTGGTTAGCGTGCATACACGGGTTGCCTAGTGCTTCATGCGAGGTCGGGTGCTGGGGTGCTGGCTGGAAGACGGTGAAGCGGTTGGCTCGGCTGCGTTCTCGGCATTAAGCGAAGGCTCAGCAGCGGCGGAGGGGGGCGTTGCTAGGGTCGCCGTCGCGTTACCACTCGCAGTGAGCGATGCCGCCGCCGTCGCGGTATCCCCTTTGGCGGCGATAAAAGCCCGGTCAACTTGCTCAATTATGGCAATCGCCCCAGGAACGTCGATTGGCCCGCTCGGAGCGGGCTTCACGCTTTCAACAGAGGCTGCGGATTGTTGGATAGGTCCGTACTTATGCTCAGCGTCAGAAAGGAGCTTGTACGCGGCCTCTAGGAAGCCTGATTCTTGCGCTTCTCGCTGTAGTGCTTTGCTGAGTCGCTCGAACTCGCTGTCGATTGTCGCGCTGAACGAGGCCCGGTAATCGTGGTTCGCAAGTAGCGAGCTAACGTGCCGTTTCCCTTCTTCTGTCTCGTCACCGCCGAAGAGAATTCGTGGAGCGTGATCCTGCGCGCGTAAAGCGGCGTATTCAGGTATGGCCATAAGTTGCTGCTCGGGTACGCCGATGTTGCTGAGCCACACACGGTCTGCTTCGACGATTGGAGACGGGGCGCGGCTCAACAGAGTCGCTTCCCAAGCGTTGCGATGTGTCTCAACCTCCCTGGTCCCTATAACCTTGCCGTTATCATCAAGGACATTTTCGTTAACCGTGACTGGCTGCCGCCCTAGGTTGTTGAGTGTCACGGAGTCGCCGCGGCCAATCTTTTGCTCCTCCACCACGCGCGAGAGGTCGACGCCCCAGGTAGTAGAAGTATTGCCATCAGAATTTTCGAGCTTTATAAAAAAGCTTTTAGAGTTCCGCTCGTTGTGCTCGTAAGGCGCCGATCCAAAGTCGACCACCGTGCCGGTGTGGCGGTCGATTGGCGTTGGCTGAGCTATCGGGGAGGATGGTCCGGCCGATGGCTGCTCGCTTGGAGCTGTCGGTCCGGGTTTCGTTGGCGTGTCGGTTACGTTGGTTTGGGAGCTGGAATTGGTTTGGCTTGGCGCGCTCACGTTCAGTTTTAGCTGCGCCGCTATCTCATCGCGCAGAGCGTTCTGTGCGGGGCTATTCAGTTCGACGGAAAGACCATTCTGGAGCATGAGCGTGATCGCATATCGTTTGAATTCGTCAGACCCGGTGACATCAAACTTTCCGCCAAATTTTTCCTTTGCAAGCATCATGGCCGCCAGTACAGCCTCATCGCTGTTCTCCTTGCCCTTGGCCATCAATATCTGGTGCCCGAAGTCTGTAAACGCAGCTTGGTCATTGATGAGGTAAAGGACGCTCCCGTCCTTTTGCGCGCGATAGCTGACGTTATCTAGCAGCTCCGTTAGTTTCGGCACTGGCTTTACCGGCTCGCCAGTTGGGGCTGAGGAAGGAGCAAAACCGTCCTCGGCCCAGTCGATCCTCTTGGGCGAAGGACGCAGGTCGGTATAGAAAGGCTCGTCGATTCCGCGCCGTGCCTCAGCGTAGGCGGCGTATGCCGCCTCATTCCGCTGTAGAATCGCGGCGCCTTTGTCCTGCACCTTCGAATCAAGATCCTTAAAATCGGTCAAATCTGCAGCAATCCAATGACGTAACAGTGTCGGAGGAAGAATGAGCTGCTCTGCAGTTGAATCCGAGAGGAGCCGTTGAAAGCTCGCCGAACGCTTTTCCATCGCTGCCACCGGGTCTATCTCGGCGCCGGTGCCTGCGGCAGCCATGCGCTCGTATACGGAAAGGCGAAACTCTTGCATGGGATCGATGACAGGTGCGTTCATACTCCCTCCAGGGGGTCAGATGCACGGCTCGGATGCGCCGTATCGTTAAGCGGAGCGGATTGCAGCCATTCAAAAAGAGAAGACCCGCCCATCTTTAAAAATTCCGTATTGTGTATATTATTCAAAAAAACGGAGCTTGCAACGTTTACCACTGATTAGGGCGGGTGTGGTATTTTGATATCATTCATTGCTAGCGAGAGGTCTTATGGGGAATGAACCAAACCCTCCACTCTGCGGTACGGACCTAGAGCGCTGGAGAATTGAGAACGGCCTGTCCAAGGTTGCAGCGGCAGACTGTTTCGGCTTGCAGAAAAGCAAATGGGAAGAGCTGACTAGCTCGGATAACTCAATGCAGCAGATCGCCGACCCTGTGATCGCGATGCTGCTCCAGATCTATTTGGCTTATCCTGAGTCTTCTCCGGTGACGTTGCCGCCCGACGTACAAGAGTTCTACGAATTCCTTGGTATGCAGGACTCACCGCAAGACCGTGATACGTTTGCGACACTTATCGGCCGATCGCCGCCCTCCGTTTACCGGCTGCTGCTACACAATGGAAAGCCGGGACGGCCGGTGATGAGATGGATCGAGGCAATTAAAAGACTTAAATTGACGCCTAAGAAGAGCCTTAAAGTTATGGCCGACGTGGTCAGTACAGTAGGGGACCGGCAGCAGGTAGACAAAGTCCTCATTAATGGATGGACTAAGCAGGGTGGCCCAGGTGAGCATGAGTGATAAGCCTGACTCACGATTCATTGAGTTATCGAGCGTCTACTTTTACGAAGGCACGCTGCCTAGCTCCATTGCTTTGAAAGACTGTTCCCTATCGACTGAGCGAAACGTGCCGGACACTTTCTTAGCATTGTATGGATATCAAAGTAAGCAAGACGGATTCATGGCGGCGCGAGCATACGCCAACGAGAACCGTCTCCGGTTTACCGTCATTGATTTCCTAGTAAAGCTAGACGAGAAGCAAAATCCGCTAACGATGAAGCCCGACGAATTGGCGTCCCATGACTTTATCTCTTTTCAGCGATTGTCAAAATCAATGGCTGAGGAAATTGGCGCGATCATTCGACCGCATGCGGAGCAGCTAGGCCTCACTGACAAGGCTTCCAAACCGCAGCAATTGCTCATGCAGTATCCCGAATTAATATCACCGTTATTGCAGTCCCCTGGTTGGGAGCACCTTAAGGTCGCTGCCTACCCGTCGAAGGTACAGATGAGCCCAAAGCCGCTTGCGGTAGGCGCAATACCTTTCAGCCATTGGGGATCAATTGCTGAAGCTACCTGCCGACTAAATCCTGAGGTGTTCATCCGGCTCGATCATCCGTCGCCTGCAGCAGCGCCCTCGCGCGACAGTCCGGTCGATCGGCCTGTTACGTCGAAACCGAGAAATAACTGAGTCCTAGGCCAGGGAAGGCCAAGGATCGGACCAGCCAATTTAGAGCGGCAATAACGTCAATATTGACGGGCACCCTAAACGTTAAATTCATCTACCCTCTTCGTAAATATTGACTCTTTGCCGCCGGTGTTAGAGGCGGCGTATTGCACAATCAAGTTGGCTTTGCCTTTTAGCCCTCCTGTAATCAACGGAATGTCCATCTGAGATGATGCCCCGCTATCGACTACACATTCGTAGTCAGGCGTGCTCACCTGATGTATTGAGCCGCAATGAAACGTTAGAGTCCCGATGTATTTTACTTTAACGCGGACCGGAATCTCACCAGCATTTTTGAGCGTAAGTTTTGTGAGAAAGGCCTGGCTTACGGGCGAGTATGTTCCCTTACTAACGGAGACACTCATTACGATCTTGTACTTCTCTTTATGTAGGCGATACGGAATATAAACCGCAAGCACCGCAACAATTAAGCCAAAGAATCCAAAAAGGACTTCAGAGAAATTATAAACGTTGGTTTCCAAGGCTTTGGTTGCTCGCGCAGAAGGAAAATGGTTGGCCAATCGGTGCTTTTCCCGGATAACACGCAGAGGCGGCTAATCTAGGATATTTTGGGGCGCGCCTCTGCGTAAAGGCGGTCTGCCGGGTACTGCCTCATAAAGTCCTGGCTTTCATTGGGAGTTGCGGTTAGCCAGTCGGCATAGCGGCCCTGAGGGAGTACGACGACCATCCTTTTCTCGTCATCGGGTCGATGGAAGTTTCGCATCATATCGTGGTCGTCGGCGTTGATGGTCAACATGCTGTAGCTGTGCACGATCTCCCCTACTGGACCTTTCCACGTTTCCCAAAGCCCCGCAATTCCTAACAACTCTCCATCCTTCCGTGTTATGCGGGTCGGAATCGGCTTCCCTGTTCGCCAGTCAGGTTCATAGATGGCTACTGCTGGTATGAGGCAGTGTTTTGCTTCCTTCCAAGCAGCTCGATACGAGGGCTTGGTCGCCGCTGTCTCGGATCTCGCGTTGTAGGTTGATCGCGCCAGTTTCGTGTCCTTGGCCCAAAAAGGAAGCAGGCCGAAGACCCCTGGTAACGCTTCGAGATTCGGTGCAGCTTCGTCGTGTGGATCGATTCCCGTTGGCTTCCGAATGAATGGCCCAACGTAGCCGGGCCATAGGTCGATTTTCTCCTGCGAGTCGAAAGTCAGCCCAAACGCGTTACGTAGGCGACTAGGGGAGGGTGCCTCGTAATGGCTACACATTGGCGGCCTCGCAAGCAATTAGGTCTGGTCGAACTGGTATGCCAGAACGTGGAACGCTATGCAAATGACACGGTTCGAAAGTCAGCTGTTTTGCCTTTCTCTAGCATTCGAACGGCTCCTGACATTTGTGGCCGAAGATAACGTAGCTTCTTCTGATCGATCTTAAGCTTGCGAGCAGCGTCGTCCCAATCCGAAGTTGCTAAGTTCAAAAGCAACAGCGTGCCTGCGTTCGCGATGAAGTCGCTGCTAAAGTGCGTTGGTGATTGGCCTGCGAGCAGGATAGCCAAGCCGAACTTCCGCATCTCGTTAACAATCCGGTTGATAGGGTTCGTCCGCTCTTCATCATTGAACATTTTGGACTCATCTAGAACGACCAGCCGCCGCAGCTTACCTCCCGAGTCGCCACGCTGCATCATCTCGCGGATGATCGAACGGAGCCGGAACCTGACAAACATCTTCAACTCATCCTCAGATTGTGCGAGCGGCTTGATGTTGTAGCGTCTAATCCGTGCTTGCCCAAAAGGGGGCGGGTTCGGAGTGAACAGTCCCAACGATTTCAGGTTCTCGAGGCGAGTGATCACTGACAGCATGACATCCTTGCTGTTGTATTTGATGGCCTCTTCGAATTCCATGCCCGTCGACATTTCGTCTAAGAACAAGCTGTGCGCCTCTTTCGCTTTGTCCCGCATAGCGACCAATCTTTTTTCAAGCCGCGCGACTTCCTCCTCGTCCATTCTGCTGCTTGTGGCATTGAGCCTCGAGCGCGTCTTGTTAAGTTGCTGCATGGTTCGGCAATACTCGTCGAAAGCGCTGAGAGAACGCTTTCCGGGCTCGCCGTCGTCGATCCCCATCCAAAGAGCTTTGAGCTTTCGCTTGCCTAGTCGAATGACGTCCGTCAGCGTCGGGTAGACTTGCCGAAGGCTGTCCCAGTCATGCCGGGCGATTATTTCCCGAATCTCATCGTCATCGGCTTCTCGCCGGTGCCAGCTGCTCGGGTCATCCGCCAGGATGCCGCGGGCCGCATACGCATCGATCAGCAGATTCCGGAGAACGCTCTCTTGATTGCCGCCTAGCTTGCGAGAGGTGCTATTAATCGTCTCAATAACGTCTGCTACTGCGCGCCGGACGCCCCCGTAATGCGGGTCGGTGTTCAATACGAGTGGGTTATAGCCGTAACGGGTTGCTTCGCTGAAGAGCACCTCATGCGCTCCGGGGATCTCTATGTCGCCGTGATAGTCGAAGATGTCGACTTCGACCTCCTCCGGCATACCTCCCACGAACGTGCGAATCCAATGGGTTTTCCCCGCGCCTGTCGTCCCGGCAACCCCCACGTGGTGGTTTGAGACCTCGCTAGCTTTCCAATATACCGGTAGGTCAACTTGCTCTCTTTCGTGCTTCCAATAATCCTTGCCAATAAGTATTTCGGTATTCATGCGGCCCCTTAACTGTCGGCTACTTCATCAGGCTCTGCGTGCGCATCGTCGCGCTCAACCTCGCTTTCGTCTTCGTCGAAGTCATAGGTTGTTTCGGCGGCTCGGTGAAACGGAAACATAAGCCCTTCTGCCTGAGCCTGTTCTATCCCTCTTAGCGCCGCCTCAAATAAGACAATGCTCTGTTCGACGGGGGAAACTTCGAATCGACTGATTGCAGCCAGCTGATCGGCGGCTTTCCTAACTGAGTCAAGTACAGGGTCTTGGATCTCGGGATAGAAAAACTTTTCGCCGCGAACTAGCTGGGCGGCGATATGGTCAACCGAATATGTATCGAATGAGAATATTGGCTTCGCACTCTTTGGTAAACGGCCGAACGCAGGGCGCTCAACCTGTAGAAATCGGTTTATTCGTGGTGCTAGGCGAGATGACTGTTTTTGATCATTGGGAATATAGAAGCTTGTACTTGGGACCACTGAGTTTTTAAAGATCACCAATCCCTCACCCGCGCTCAGTTCTTTCAGGTCGTTAAGAGGAATTTTGTCGCGGCGTTCGACGCCTGATACAAGTTGTGCTTTCTGCGTTGTCGTGAAGGTACCCGTCGATACCTCATGACCCGATAAAACACTGTAGTACGCGTCGCCGCCTGCCTTGCGAATCAGGTCATACGTGTCCTCAGGGTCTTCCAGGGCTAACGCCCACTTGATCCTAGTGTTAGCTATCATCGAGGCTGCCTCGTCACCCGCCTCGCCTCGCTTGAGCCCCTGCACGTCCTGTACCGCAGCAACCATCATGTAACCGAGCTCGCGCGCTTGCGCGAACATAACGGCAATGCCCTCGGCGAAATAGTAAGAGAGTTCATCGCTGATGATGATATTTGGATTAGGCGCGGTGGTGGGTCGCGAATCCAGAATGTCTTGCTTACTTCCCTCAAGAACAAACCCAAGGTTCTTGGCCATCATTAGACGTATTGATGACAGGTACAATTTTCCTAGGGCTGCCGCTTCCGAGGCGGACTTCTCAAGCGGCGGGATCAGGGCGACCAGTAGCCGGTTGTTAAGCGATACGTCCTGCATATCGATTTCCGGATACTTGTCTCCGAAAATGAACCCGTAAGTATCCATCATCATTGAAAGAATACGTGCGAACTGCCCCGTCAAATAGCCGTGTTGGTTGAAAACTTCAGGGTCCCACTTATCGGGCTCATGCGCTAGGGCGGGGTTAAAGCCAGGGAGGCCGGTTTCAAAGTATGACTTGATCGGTAAGTAGGCAAGCTCGGGGAGGCTCCCGTTTTTGCCTTCAATGTAAAGTTGAACGAGGTTTTGAAGCGCTAGATAGTGTCGAATTATTCCGATTGAAATATCGAGCTCTCCTTTTGCGCGCTTGTAGCTCAGCGCTCTGAATAGCGCGTCGATCATATTTAGGGCTTTCTCTTGCCACTGTGCGCCGTCACCTTTGGCGCGTGTAAGCAGAGAGGCTGTTAATTGCAGTAGAAAGTCGGCCGAGCCCTCAGCCCATGGGTTCATGGAGTTGGACTGGGGCTGAGCGGAGCCTCCCTCAAAGGAGGTGAGGTCATCGAATGGATCGGAGCCCCCTGTTAGATAGTTGAGGATGAGGAAGTCATCTTCGCGCTGGTGGCGGCGGGCGAGTGACCAAAGGGAAAACGGAAGTGCCACGCTACCTTTTCCGTCGCCATAACAAATCCCAGACCCCCAGCAGATAGCATTGTAATAAAGGCCTATCAGCGTCTCGCTTTTACCACTGCCGGTGGTGCCTGGAAGAAACAGGTGGGTCCGCGCGTCTGAATCATTCAGCCAGAGTTCTCGGCCTGCATTGGCAAAATCCGGCGTACGAAGGTAACCAAGGTAAAGAATCCCGCCTGCAGCCATGTGCTTGCGCAAGATTCTCGAGCCACGAAAAAGCCCAAACAGCATCTTCGACTCGAGAAGCGTCTCTTGGTAGTCGGTAGGATCGGTGCCGCCAATATCCTTGGGTATGCGAAGGGGCATCCTAAACTTTTGATCGGTAAACCCAACGAGCAGCACCAAGTTTACAGCGGTCCAAACCGGCCAAAGGCCAGCTAGATATAGCTGTAGCGGGATCGACAGAATGAGAACCGTTATGAACGTTGTTGGTCGGTACAGCGCCGTAACAAACTTGAACCAAGCTGACCGGGTATCTTGAGTTAGCCTGCCTGGATCAATTTGATGATTAGGATTCAACGCCATCGCTTACCCCTTCTAAAGTTAGACCAATGGCTTTTTCTAGGCTGAGTTGCAATGCTTTACGGAACATGGGGGCGCGCTTTATGCGTGCCAGCATGGCGGCGCCTTTCCTAGCAGCTTGTACTTGGGATTCGGCGACTGTGAGGTCGTATCGTCGGGTGAGGCAGTTGACGAGAAAGACGCTAAGCGGCTCAGCGCCATCAACTAGGGCGCGCCAAGATTCAATTCCGTATTCGCGTACATACGTGTCAGGGTCATGCCCTGCGGGCAAAAGGGCGAAAGTTGCGGAGTGGTCGTCGGTCATTACCTCGAGGACCTGTGCCGCGGCCGAGAGTGCCGCCTTTCGTCCAGCGCGATCGCCGTCGAACACAAATGCGACGGTATCAACGGTTCTGTACAGTTTCTCAAGTTGGCGAGCCGTTATCGCGGTGCCCATCGGCGCGACGGCGCGGGCTTCTCCTTGCTGACGCAGTACAACGACATCGAAGTAGCCCTCGACCACAATGGCGATACGATGCGTTCGTAGTGCCGTTTTTGCCAGGAACAACCCGAACAGCTCGTTCCCTTTTCTGAAGATCTCTGTTTCAGGCGAGTTCATATACTTCGGGTACTTTCCGGCGCTGTCCGTTAGCTCGCGTCCAGCAAAACCGATGAGGCTCCCACGCTCATTCCTAATTGGGAAAATCAACCTGTACCGAAGCCGGTCATAGAGTGAGCCGTTCTCCCTTCTTGCCGCTACACCAGCGCTGATAAGGTCTTCGTCGCTTATGCTTTTTTGCAGGAACGGAGCCACCCCGCTGGAGACGGCCCCGATCTCAAAAAGAGCAATGGTCTGCTCGTTGAGTTGCCTGTCTACCCTTGCATACAAGGACGCGCGTTCATTCTTGGCTAGGCCCTTTCTGTAGAGATAGAGGGCTTTGTCCAATGCCTGATGGAGCGCGTGGTGCCTTCCTCGCCGGCCGTCTTCGTCAGTAGGTTTGTCCTGTCTAGGGACCTCGATGCCTGCCTTGCGCGCAAGATGCTCCACGGCGTCACGGAACGAGAAGTGATGAAACGCCATCATCCAAGAAATGACATCTCCATTCGCGTGGCACCCAAAGCAGCGGTACCGGCCGCGAGAATCGCTAACGCTAAACGATGGAGTCTTTTCCTTATGGAATGGGCAGCAGGCAACATAGCTATGGCCGGCGCGCTTGAGTGATATGTCAGTGCTTATAAGCTCCACGATGTTAATCCGATCGCGCAGTCGGTCGAGGAAGTCAGTAGTGAACTGGTTAGGCGCTGACATATCGGTAGCTCAGCCCTTCGAAGACGAGTCGAGCCATTGCGCGATGCCTGAGGCATCCATGGGCACGGTCAGCGGAAGCTGCTCGCCCTTCGCATTGATCAGCGTTGGGGTGCCGAGAAACTCCAGGCCACGGAATATCTGGTTGTTGGCGGACAGGCTAGCTTCGCCTGCCTCGCACGCCTCACCCTGTACGGGAAGGCCGGCGGTTGCCTTGGCCCATAGATCGGGTTGTTCGCCGCTGTCACCGCACAGGACCGGGACAACTTTCTTGGCAGAGGCTTCGCCGCCGATGATGCTTACGGGAAATATGTGAATCGAGTAATCGGACTCGAGCTTCTCGAGCTCGCTCTCCAGGCGCTGGCAGTACGGGCAAGACGGGTCCGAAAAGACATAGAGTGGCGTTTTACCGGATGGTGATCTTTGGATTGAATACTTGCCGGACTGCAGTCCCGTTGCTATTGCTTTGCTGACGCGTGCCGGGTCAGCTTCTTTTGGCAGGTCTGGCATTACGGGTGGCACGGATGGTAATTGCTGTGGTTGTGCGTAGGGGGGGCTTACCGCTACTGAGGCAGGCGGTGCCCCTGTGGCTGCGGCGCCGGGGATCGGGGCTTGCACGCCCTTCGTAACGGCAACGTTCAGGGCCAACGCGACAAACACCGCGATTGCTGGAAGCACCGCCCATTTGACTATGTTCTTAGCCACCCGACTGACAGCCCTGCGCTTAAAATGGGCATCAAGCTTCGATTTGAATTGGGTAAATGCAGACGCTGCTAATTGATCGCTACTAAATGATTCGATTTGAATCGCGTCTTCCTCGCGCCCAGTTATCGAAGCAAAGATCGCTCTCTCGGTTTTCCAGACAGACAGGGCACCGGTCAAAGGAAGCTGGGTCAATCTTTGGGCCTCGCCGGTGGCTCCGAAGTGAATTAGAATCGAACCGCCGCCGCTTTTAATTCTGTCGTTCATTTTCATGCGCGCTCCAAGTAAAGTGTTAGTTAACCAGCCCGATCTTCTTTAAATAATGCTCCAGACCGTCTATTGCGTCGTCGACAAACGGCTCAGTTAGCCGGTACCCAGTATCGGCTGCGTAATCCTCCCAAAGCGTTTGGGTGAAAACAGCACTAGACTCGATGAAAGGACCTTTTCGGCCGGTGGTATTAAGTGCATACCACAACTTTCGGTCCATGCCCTTGAGCCATATAAAATATGAGGATGGAAGTTTTCCTATTCCATCAATGGCAGCCTTATGCATGGCGTGGAGCAACGTGCGGGGGTAGGGGTGCTTAACTAACCACTCCTGCACCTCCTCGTGTTGTTTCCACCTGCTGAACTCACTGTCAGTTACTGACAAATCAGGGTAGCCGCGCGCCCCGTTAAAGGTGTGTGTATGGCAGGATCGATTTAACTCATTTAGCAGGTGCAGCGATCGATCTTGCTGTACTTTGCGACCAAACAACCTTGATGCGAAGACGGCAAACAAGGCGCGCTCAATGGGACT
Organism: Pseudomonas sp. NPDC077451; assembly: GCF_044543345.1. Classification (NCBI taxonomy): domain Bacteria; kingdom Pseudomonadati; phylum Pseudomonadota; class Gammaproteobacteria; order Pseudomonadales; family Pseudomonadaceae; genus Pseudomonas; species Pseudomonas sp. NPDC077451. Next base: position 50,824 of record NZ_JBITVX010000009.1, read on the forward strand.
CAAGTCGTCAATGGTGGATATTGGAGCACCCAAGTCTTCTTGGAGCAGGCGGCGAGCCTTGTTGCGGTCAAGTTTCCCGTTAATGATGAGCTGGTTCTCAGCAGCCCATTCTTCCGGCGACATTGCACTTCGGTGCTCAGGCGGGTCGACATTTAAAAGGAGCGTTTCGGCGTCCCCATAGTATAGAGATGGTATTATTGCGGGGGAGTGGTGCGACATGATCCATGGCAGAGTCGACACCGTAACCTGTCGCCGCGTAAAGTTAGCTCTATGTTTTCGCGCTATCCATATCGCAACGAGGGTGATCGCAACTGGAATCCATACGAAGAGATAACCAACAGTGTTGGTAACTTTCACAAGCTGTTCAAAGGTAATTCGACTTGGTTGCGCCGCCAGTACCGCAATCTCCGCCTTCCACGAGCTTATGAAAGCAGGCGTATATGCGTGGTCAAATAGGCTCAACAAATCCCAAGACCACTTTAATAGGCTATAACTAATCTTGGCGTGGGAAAAATACCAAAACCCCCATGCTGCGCCGCCCATCATCAGGATCAAGCCTATCCAGACTAAACCCATATCGTCGTGCTTTTGGTTGCTATTGGGCATGGCAGCCTCAGAACGTTAGGGAGTTTTGATAAACTTTCGATATATAACGGTATTTATGCTTCGGCGTTCTAGAGTGATAGTGACCCACGCCATCCCAAAAGCTGCCGTTTGCCTGGTTTATCTCATAACGAAGTATGTAGGCCGCAGCGCGGGCAGACATGCAGAAATCGGATGTAAGCATTTCCTGAGTGACGCCAAACTCTGCCGAAAGCTTATTCACCCAGACGGTATTAATTTGAAAAGGCCCGTGGTCGGTCGTGCCGTTTGTGTTCCGGCTTTCCGTTCCAATTCGTCCACCCTCGGTGAGCCATATCGAGACCAGACCTCTCACCGGCAATGAATACTCGTGTGCGGCTTGGACCATACAGACCGGGACGTTTTGGACCGCTTCGGGGGTGGGGATCATTCGTTGATACCTTGTCCTATCGGTTGTGCTTTGTTCCGTATAATAGCTACACTACGGAAAACGCGCAACAACCTAAGGCGCCCGAACCGGCGGGCGGCAGAGCAAGCCATCTTCGAGGGTCGCAGAATGAACAAGAGTGTGTGCGCGCTGCTGTGCGCGCTTGTACTGGCGGGCTGCAACAGCGAAAGCGAGCCGCCCTCCGCTGGCGAACAAGCCAGCGGCAAGGTCGTTCAGGGTTTCCAGGCGACCTTTTACGAAATGACGGATGCTGGGGATCGATGGCTCGAGCTTGCTATATCCGTTGATGGAGATAAGACGTTTCGGATGCCAGTGTTTTTTTCGGAGAACGGCTCTCTTGTACAGCTCGAGGACGCAGAAGCGCGTGGGCTTATTGACAAATGGCTAAAACAACGCGCGGCAAACATCGCTGCGTTTGGCTCTATTGATGCGAGGATTGGGACTAACACTCCATTTCTAGCTATAGACCGAAACCGACCATAGGTGAAATATGTTGGGTAAAAGTCAGCTGTCTGCTGTTCCGGCTTTCCGAGTTCGGGTTGAAGGGCATTATGTGCCGCTTATCGTCAGTATTTACCTTGAGGACACGGCTCGCAAGAGCGTTCTTGTTCCGGCTGTAATGAATTCCATTGAGCTGGCCTCAAGAATAACCAAGCTCGAAGGGGTTGCCCATGGCCGAATTCGCAGACTCGCTGATATTGAGTTGCTCGGGGGAAAGTATTTGGCGGGCGCGGCGAGGGCTGGGACGGCAATCCTACTTTTGCTTTGCGATAGTCCCGATATTGCAGAGGCGATGATGCGGTACGTCAATGCCCGCTATGACGTCGACCTAGTTAAACATGGCATGGCGTGGACGCATGAAGTGAGGGAAGCTCAATGAAGAAGTATTCGGTTCTTGTTGGAGTCTTAGGCATGGGGTTTGGCCTATTGTTGCTGTTTGTATTTGCGGGGCAGTATTACCAAGGGGCGGAAGTATCGTATCGAGGCGCGATGATTGGAGTAGTTGACATAGTTGTTTCCGCTTGCCTGATCTGGCAAGCCAGAACGGCTGTGTCGAGGCGCGGCTATGATACCTAGCTAGCGCGCAAGCGTCCTTCGACGGAGCCGAAGGCATACTTGCACACAGGAGCGTGTTCGCCCTCTGAGTTGCCTCAGGCTTAAACTAACGTGGGCGCAGGCGTGGACGAGGAATTGAGGGTTCCGGCATGGCGTGCTTCCCGTCAGGCCCAAAGGCATAGGAGATTTTCGTGGCGTGGCCTACCGTGAAGCTCTGATCGGGAGGGCAGAGGCTTCGGTCGTGCAATACGTAGCGATCAGAGTCGACAGCCTGCAATACGTGGTGGTCGGTTACGCCGACGATCACTCCTTCATACAGACGACCGAAGGCCATGCTTGCGTCAGTAGCTGAGGCCTCCGGCGCTAGTTCGGCTAGCTGCGCGTTCAACGTGTCTCGCGACGCTGCGCGCGCAAGGAACGGTTCAACCATCCGCGCTCGTACCCAGGGAAGGCCGTTGTCATCGTAGTCCAGATTATCTCCAACCTTTAGAGCCACTAATACGGGTGGCCCATAGCTTGAACTGTTATCAAATACTTCGGCGTAGTCGGCCTTGCTAACGGCCGAGGGGAGAAGACGCATTGCGCGCTCGTATCGCTCGGCAATCTTTGCCGGATCTACATCGTGCCCGCCCTTAGCGACTCTCAGCCTCACGCGATGCTGGTTTATCGATGGGTCGGATGTTGTCACGAAGATCAATTCGACGGAGAAATTGTTGGCTCTGGCCTCATCGAACAAGGCGAGCTTCCCCGGCGTGGACAAAACGGTTTCGAACGCAAAGGCACGACCGGCCTCGAGCGCGGATCGGCGGCGGGCCTCGGCAAGATTTGCGGCCTCTAAGTTTCGAGCAAACGGATCGGTGATATGCGCCAATTCGACGCGCGAAATGTCGTCTGCATTTATGTAGAGAGTAGGAAATTCTTCGGCTTGTATTAGGCCACTGGTCACCGTGCTTTTGCCCGACCCGTTCGGGCCTGCAAGAACGACCATTCGGGGGAATTCTTCAATCATGCGATGCGGATGCGCTTTTTCAACCTCGAACGGGCTTGGGAGCCGGACTGGAGGTCTCGGAGGTCAATGAGTGGCTCCACCTGATCGCCAGAAACAATGCAGAGGCTCTCCTCCACACGCGTAAGCTGGGAACGCTTCGATAACCCGAGCGCCTCATTTTCCGCAATCGCTTTCATCACCGCATCGCTCATCAGCCGATGGGCACGGTCACGACCAATTGTCTCAATCAATGACTTGCGCATTTGCTTGCCCTCAAAGGTGTATGGCAATTCGATCATACCGCTTCCCCGTTCTGCCAACTACCGCCATGAATCCCCCCTTTGTCGGCCACGTCGCGCAGCTCGCCAGCCATTGAAAATAAGAGCGAATGCGGCAAACACCGCGGTAGCCATGAAGAATAGCCGCTCATCTTGTAGCGCGTTGGCTGGGGAATAAGGTGAAGACGGCAGGGTGAGATAGGACAGGGCGTAGCCAACTAGCGCTAACGAAAAGAGCATTAGGGATGAGAAATGACACGCAAGGGTGGCCTTTTCTTGGCAGCTGGCTTGGCATGCTTCATGTTGGCCTCCAGGGCTCATTGGATTGCTCGCGGCGCGACAAACACAGCAATGCGGAACCTCTACATTCGCGGGCGTCGAGGTTTCGACGGCGTGGCTCGACCGGACGGCGTAGCTGCCGCGAGAATCTGCGCCGCCGTGTTGTCGGCTGTTAGACCTAGGCCCCAGGACTGCTGCACTTTGAAAGCTTGGCCCTCAACTAGCGCGGCAGCGTCGGAATTAGACACGGTGAGCTCCGCGGCGATCTTTGAAGTTACGGCCTCTTCCCATTCTGAATAGCTAGTCATGTCTATCTCTTATCAAATTGGCTGCTAGCTGCGATAGTTCTGATTAACAGTACTGACAAGTGGTGTCAATCCGCCTCGGTGCCACTCTTTGGATGGATTTGAAGCCGCGTATCCCTTAGAAATGCCTGCGCCCGAAGCACCAATGGCGCCTCTAACCGCGGCTAAATCGTTGCGTGTTCGTGCCTAGGGACGTAGGTTGTCATGGTTTGTTGCGCTACGGTCGAAAGGTCGGGGCGCTCTGTCGAGATCCCTTCAATATGGCGAGTAGATACTGATGCTTCTGAGCGGCGCGGAGTACGACGCGTTAGTAAAACTCATGCGCGGGAGTCCGGGTAGCGCTGCGAATCGAGCGGCGAGGCGAGTGCTAGTTGACGGAATCTCGCAAGCTGAAGCAATGCGGGAAACTGGCGTGACCCGCTCAACCGTGAGCGATGCGGTGGCGCGCTATGAGGAGGCAGATAGATTGATTCGACACGCCTATAAGATACAAGGGAGGTGAAGTCTTGTGCGTACGCCTCTAGGGGCGTATATGTGGGTTGCCGAACGCTAAGGGGTAGTTATGAGGTTTGTCGATGCTGGTTTGTGGTGGCTGTTGTCCATAGCCGCCGTGATTGGATGGAAGCTTTTCTGGCATGGTTCTCTCGTAGCCTCTGAGATCGTCGCGACTGGCATTGCCGGGGGGCTGCTGATCTGCGTCTGGATAGTGGGTGCCCAGGTGCTGGGTTCAGCCCTCAGAAAAGGGGAGGCTTACTAAGTGGCGGAAGAGATGAGTAATGATCGCGCTAAGTTTTTAGCAGACTGGCAGAAGGCTCTAGGTGATAAGGACGCTTTACTCAGCGATCCTGAAGGTTACGCTGGCGAACTCACCCTGCGCGCGAAGCGCGCTCGGGAGCAGAGCATAATCAGCAACGATGATCTCAGTGAGTCGCTTGGATGGGTGAATGCCGCGTATGAGTGGGCTTTGGAAGAGCTGCTAAGCCGCGAGCTAGGCCAATGAGATCGTCGTGGCGATACTTGGTGACGTATCCCGGCAACGTTTCTTAGCTATCCAAAGAGGGCGCTGCAGCGGATCTTCAGCGGCTGGAGGGTGGCAGGCCTGACGCATTCCGTATAATGTCTGCAATACAGACTAAAACGGAGGGTTAGCGCATGGCCAAGAAACGGCACCGCGCCGCGGGTAGCGATCAACTCGCTTTCGACTTCGCATTCCAAGAAGCAGTAGACACCATTGAATTGCTCGAGCACGAGCTGACCACTGATGACGACGGGGCATCCATTCATGCAAGCGCACCCACACCAGCCGCTGTCAATCGCGGCCAAGATACTCAGCCCGCAGATGATCCAAACGATCAGAAAACTTCCCGAATTCCACCTTCAAGCATGGAAGATACTGGATCGTTGGGCGTTCAACAGCCCCGAAATGCTGGCCCAGCTGGAGGCCCAGGGGGAGATCGTGCTGATGAGTCGGTTGCTAGACCAGCAAGCAGTCGAGCATCAAGCGCTGATGGACTCGACCCACCAGCTGCAGAACGGCATGACAGAGCACGAGATCTTGGAGATGTGCGAGATCCACACCGAGCTGTAGCTCCGCATGACTACATAATTTCAGCAGCAGATCAGCTGGGGGAGGGCGGCGCCAAGGCGAAATTTAAGGCGAACGTAAGCGCGCTCGAAACGTTGATGCAGCTGCGCGATGAGAATCGACACGCGACGCCGGACGAGCAAGCCGTATTGGTTCGTTACGTCGGTTGGGGCGGTTTGCCGCAGGCATTCGATCCGCGAAATGCTGATTGGACTAAAGAGTACGCGCAGCTCGTCCAGCTGCTAGGACCAGAGGAATACGAGCGGGCACGGAGGTCTACGCAGGACGCCCACTACACGTCCGAGACGGTGATTGCAGGCATATACGAAGGCCTAGAAAGAGCGGGATTTCGGGGCGGTAAAATTCTTGAGCCGTCGTCGGGGATCGGCAATTTTGTAGGCCTAATGCCAGAGCCGATGCGTAGCGCGAGTGCGGTAACCGCCATCGAGCTAGACCCACTGACCTCCGAGATAGCGCGGCATCTGTATCCCTCCGTCTCGCACATCAACAAGGGGTTCCAAGACGTTTCGATTCCGAAAGGCTATTTTGACGCGGTTATCGGCAACCCACCTTTCGGCAACCAGTCGCTCTATGACCCCCACCACCGCGACCTGAGCAGCCTCTCAATCCATAACTACTTCATCGCCAAGTCGCTCGACAAGCTGCGGCCAGGGGGAGTCATGGGGGTGGTCGTCAGCCGTTACTTTATGGACTCCGCTAATCCGACGGCGCGCGAAATCATTGCGGAGCAGGCGGAGCTTTTATGCGCGGTGCGGCTCCCCAACAGTGCCTTCAAACGCAACGCTTTAACAGAAGTCACTACTGACATCGTTTTCTTCCAAAAACTAGAGGCTGGCAGCAAGGCCGCCGATAGAACATGGCTCGATGTCGGCGAAGTACGAGACAGAGAGAGTGGAGAGGCAATATCGATCAATCGGTATTTTGCCGAAAATCCGCAGCAGATGATCGGACACATGGCGATTCAGCATCGCATGCACCGCGATGCTGCGGACTGCATCGCACCTCCCGGCACTGACCTTCGTAGCGCAATCACGACGCGCTTAGCTTCGATTGCGCCACGCTACAGTGCCAGCCATGCGGAAGAGCCTCCCCAAGATGTGAAACCGACGCTCAGTCTGGACCCGCACTTGAAGATCGGCTCGCTGTTCGTCACGCCGGATAGACAGATAGCGAGGCGGCTCCCTGATCTTCTGGACCAGCCCGACTACCAGATTGTGGTCCCGAAAAATGAGCGGTCGGCGGCGCGGATCAAGGGCATGATTGAGGTCCGCAACGCTCTGACTGAGTTGATGCGGGCCGAGCAATCTCCCACTGCGGCCGGCGCAGACATAGACCGGGCGCGCCTTACCTTAAATCACGTCTACGATCGTTTTGTATCTCGGCATGGCCACGTTAGCAGCCAAGCTAACAAGCTGGTAATGGCTGAAGACCCCGAGTACCCACTGCTCAACGCTCTGGAGAGCAACTACGATAAGGGTATCTCCCGTGACGTTGCGCGCAAGCATGGCGTAGAGGCGCGACCGCCATCTGCCGAGAAGGCGGCGATATTTGTAAAACGGGTTATGTCGCCTCGCGTGTCGGTAGAGCGTGTTGATACTGCGAAAGAAGCGCTCGTGGTTTCGATGAATGAAGCCGGTCGCGTTGACCTCGGGCGGATGATGCGACTGACGTCAAAAGCAGAAGCTGACCTTGTGGCCGAGCTGCAGGGTTTGATCTATTTCAATCCCCAGGGGCAGCGATGGGAGACATCCGATCAATACCTCACCGGCAACGTGAAGCGGAAGCTGCAGGAGGCGGAAGCGGCTGCTGAGCACAACCCGAACCTCAACGCTAACGTCGAAGCGCTGCGGTCGGTTCAGCCCCAGGACATCGAGCCCGTCGACATCTCGGTTCAGCTGGGCTCAAGTTGGGTACCTGCGCGTTACGTCGAAGATTTCATTCGGCACACGTTGGGAGACGTGACTCAATCCGTGTCCTACCAGGAGGCGCTGGGGAAATGGATTGTCAAAATCACCGGTGGTGACCATACGACGAATTCCGTCACTTGGGGAACTGACTCGTATCGGGCGCCTGAGCTTATCGAAGCAATCCTGACCAACCGGCCTATTCAGGTAAAAATTGAGATTGGGCGCGACGAGCAGAACCGTCCGATCTACAAGATCGATGATGCAAAGACCGCGGCAGCGAACCAGAAGGCCGACGAAATCAAGCAGGCGTTCTTGGATTGGGTGTGGGAAGACAAAAGCCGGCGAGAACACCTTGCCGACATCTACAACAGCCGATTCAACACGAATGTTCCAGCTCGTTACGACGGGTCCCATCTCGAGCTTCCGGGCGCGTCGCTTGGGATCAGTTTGCGACCGAACCAGAAGGACGGTATCTGGAGAGGCATTCAAGACGGCACAGCACTATTCGATCACGTCGTAGGCGCAGGCAAAACCTACACCTGCATCGGGACAATTATGGAAAGTAAACGCATGGGCCTGATGAACAAGCCCATGCTTGTGGTTCCGAACCATTTGTTACTGCAATGGAAGGACGCTTTCTATTCGCTATACCCGCACGCGAATGTTCTCGTGGCAGAGAAAACGGACTTCAAGAAGGAGAATCGTGAGCGCCTATTCGCGCGCATTGCGACTGGCGATTGGGATGCAGTGGTCGTCGCACATAGTTCTTTCAAAAAGATTGGAATGCCAGCCGATACGTTAAATGAGATTCTCTCGGAGCAGATAAGCGACCTGACTCGCGCCATCTCTGAGTTGAAAGCTGAGAGAGGCGACCGCATCACGATTAAGGAAATGGAAAAAGCGAAGGAGCGCATGAAGGAGAGGCTTGAGCGCAAGGCGGATACCGGCGCGAAGGACAAAGCAGTCGACTTTAGCCAACTTGGTGTTGATGCGTTGTTCGTCGACGAAGCCCAAGAGTTCAAGAATCTTTTCATCACCACAAGTCTTAGCCGAATCTCGGGACTGGGCAATTTGTCCGGTTCTGAAAAAGCGTTCGATCTTTTCGTTAAGTGCCGCTATCTACAGAAGAACAATGACGGGCGCGGCGTCTTCTTCGCGACCGGAACGCCACTAAGCAATACTATCGCTGAGCTTTACACCATGCAGCGATATCTTCAGTACGACGAATTGAAGGCGAGAGGCATAGTGCATTTCGATGCATGGGCCAGTACGTTCGGGCAAGTAGTGACCGGATGGGAGCTTGATGCTACCGGCGTAAACTACAAACTAAATAGCCGTTTCTCAAAGTTTCAAAACGTCCCTGAGCTTACCTCGATGTATCGCACGTTCGCGGACGTAATCACCAAGGCTGACCTTGATCGTCAGGCAGAAGAGCGTGGAACACGTTTTCCAGTTCCAAAAATGAAGGATGGCAAGCCACAAAACATCATCGTTGATCGAACAGAGGCGCAGGCAACCTATATGGGTGTTCAAACCCTTGTCGCAGACGATCAGGGCCAGCCAGTCATCCGGCCCGACGGAATGCCAATCCGACAGTGGAACGCCGGCTCAATCATCCACCGGATGGAGAACTTGCCGGATGATCCGAGGATCGATAACCCGCTGAAAATCACCAACGATGCTCGTAAGGCCGGTTTGGATTTCAGGCTTATCGATCCGGAGGCAGCGGACGAGCCCCAGACTAAGATCAATGTGGCGATCGAGAACATTCTTAGGCTCTATTACGAGTGGAGCACCGATCGCGGCACTCAACTCGTCTTCTGCGACTTATCGACACCAAAAGCTAAGAAGCAAACGTCTCTAACGCCCAGCGGTGCGGCTGAAGATGGTGACGACGTTCCGGCGCTTTCAATGGATGAGATCTTGGCCGGAAGCGCTAAATTCAGCGTGTACGACGATATCAAAGCGAAGCTACTAGCGAGAGGCATTCCCGAAAGCGAAGTGCGCTTCATCCATGACGCGACTACCGATCTGCAGAAATCGAAGCTCTTCGACGAGATGAACCGGGGCGACGTGCGGATTCTGCTCGGCTCAACAGCCAAGATGGGGGCAGGCACCAACGTCCAGCGCCGGTTGGTGGCCCTACACCACCTCGATGCGCCTTGGAGGCCTAGCGACCTTGAGCAGCGGGAGGGGCGCATCCTGCGGCAAGGTAACGCCCTGTATGAGCGTGATCCGGACAACTTTCAGATTGAGGTACTTCGGTACGCGACTAAGCAAACGTATGACAGCAGGATGTGGCAGACCATTGAGTACAAGGCGGCGGGGATTGAACAGTTTCGCAAAGGCGACAGCCTTCAAAGGGTGATTGAGGATGTGGCCGGAGAAGCTGCAAATGCGGCCGAGATGAAGGCAGCAGCAACCGGCAACCCTCTGATCTTCTTGCAGGTCCAGCTGTCCTCCGACCTCAAGAAGCTCGAGGCTTTGTATTCCAACCATAAGCGGAACCTCCATTCCCTTGAACGGCGGATAGAGTGGCTATCCTCGGCTGACGAGCGAGCAGACAAGGCTGTTCAGCGCTGGACCAAAGAAATCGACCGGCGGAATGCGGCAGCGACACCCGACTTTAAGTTCGTGGCGGGAGGGCGGACCTATGGAAGCGACGACAAGCCGGCGCTAGTAAACCGATTTGCCTCAGTGATGAAAGAGGCGCATCAGATGAAGACGGCGTCACCTTGGGAAGCGCCCCGGCTTGTAGACGTCGGAGAGTACCGCGGCTTTAAGGTGCAAGTGTCGGTGCATTTAGATACCGCACGGTTCACCGTCTTTGGCCATGACAGTTACGAGCCGGACAATATGCGCTACTCCAAGGACGACAGCTTTAGCCTCAACGGATTTATCAATCGGATGGACAATTTCCTAGATAAATTCGAAGCGTGGCGTGCCGCAGCGGAGCACGGGCGACACCGCGAGAAAGAAGAGCTCCAGAAAGCCGTGGCTGAGAAAGCCAAGCCGTTCTCTCAACAGGCGCGCCTGGAAGCTCTGCGTCAGGACGTGCGCGACGTCATGTCCGAGTTGAAAATTATGCAAGGCGATCCGGAGTACGTGTCCACATGGAAACCTAGTAGCCAGCAACAAAATGACCAGAGCCGGTACAGGGCTAAAGCCGCTAGCTAGTGGTAGTTACCATCGATCTGACGTCAGCAAGAACTTAGCGGCCGGTGTTGCGTGTACGCCTCTAGGGGCGTACATTAGCCGAATCATGCACATGCCCCTCTTTCGGGAACTTGGAGGAAATTGTGATGGGCCTCATCAAAACATGGTCTTTGGTCATCGTTGGAACAGGAATCGGGGTGTGGCTGGGCTTGAACTTTCCGCCCATTTAAGTGCGACGGCCATCGAAGAAAGCATGCCGCCGTGAAGAGCAGCCGAGTCGGCATGCACCAGACAGCTTAAGGAACGTGACGATGAAAGTGCGAAAGCCGGAGCCGGACGACAAACGCGAAATGGCAGGGCGCATGTACGAGGCGTGCGATTTACAAATGGCCATTGAAGGCGGGCACCTGAAGACCGTGGATGATGTTCTCGTGTGGGCCAAAGAGTCTGCCAGCGGCCTGCAGGCATTGATGGAGCTGCCCGTATGGGTCATTAACGATAATGCTTGCGTCGATATCAAAGCGTCTATTCAACACAACGTTCTGTCAGCAGACACCAACAAGCAGGGATAGCAGCTTTCCCAGGGCGATAGGCAAATATTTGGAGGTGATATGAAGCATCCAGCACTCGGCGTTGCTGCGGCAACCCGCCAGATAATGACCACGATCTATATCCTTGCATTTGTTGCGGGAGCCGCACTTGCAACGGCGTTGGCGTGGCAGTTTTTCTCTGATGGCTTGGTATTGCTGGGCATCTCAGCTGCCGGAGTTTTCTACTACACCGCTTGCTTGGCGATATGCGTAACGCTCCTGCGGGTAGTCAAGCCGCTGCGCCCGAAGGCGAAATATCTGGGCGCTTTCGCGTTCGGCGTAGCGTATGTATTTATCGTCGGGCTAGGCGATTTCACGCGGCTATCGAGTCGTGCCGAGGAGATGCTTACTGTCGCGGGCTTGGCGTTGACTTGGCTAATACCGTCAGTTGTGACTCTATTTTTCGGAACGATGGCCTATCTCGAACGGCATCAGCCGTAATAGCGGTAGTAGTCATTAGCGGGCCCGCCATCTTTTTTGGGCTTTCGCAGAGACGATAGGAACCTGAAAACTCATTAGGAGAGGCCAATGAAACGCTACCTTATATGCTCTGCCGACGAGTCGGTTGCGGACTTTCACCCGCGGGCGGTGCTCGCAGGAAATGAAGAAGAAGCCGCGCGCAAATACCTTCGCGTTGTGCATTCAAAGGATAAAACATTCCGAGAGTCTGTTCTGGATCTTGCTGCGAACATGACGTTCGTTGAGCGCTTCTATCTCGCATCGAGCCAGGAGCAAGATCGATTTAACAAGACTGGCACCACGGGAACGGAAGAGGAAATCATTAAGGCCAGAGTGAGGGCTTTCTTCGCGGCTCGCGCTGATCTAGGTGAAAGGTTCGTCCGTTACATGGATACGGAGGATCAGACATTGGTCGACGACGAGATATTCGAGTACATAGCCGTGAATGAAAAGGCCAGCAACCACGGCTTTGTTGTTCTAGATCCGGACGAAGTACCAGTGGTAGCGGCATAACCGCCATTTGATATTGGAATTTTGAGACGATGAACGAAGCCGAGTTGACCAAGGTTGCGACCAAGCTACGGAAAGCCCCATGAATAAACAAATTGCGAAGGGTGAAACCGAGTTCTTCGACAACCTCACCATCCATCTTGCTGAAAGACAGTTGGGATTGGGCTGGAAGGACGCATGGGCGCTTCGACTGAGCGATTTAGGTGAAAAGAATCGCCTCCCTCGCGGGTTTATTGGCCAAGTTACCAAAGGCGAGCACCGCGAGGTTGCTACTTGCAAACTGTTCGGGCCGGACGGTCAGCCTGTCCGCTGGCTACCTGCTAGTAGCTGATCGCCCCCTGATCTGCAAAAGCGATGGGAGCCAAAGGGGCTGATAGTGTTGTTCCTACAATTGAATCGCTTCAAGAGCGTTACCGGCAGTCCGCCAAAAAGCCACCAGTTAAGGGAAAACTTACATGGCACGCGAAGTGACGATAGGTTTGGCGTCAGCACTTGCTGTGCTGCTAGGTGTCGAGCTTTTTTTTCCAGGGTCCTTCGTAATGGCGTGGTGGTAGAGGAAAGACACGTTGGGCCAAGTGCCGGAGGCGTGCAAAGCAGCAGGTTTCGACGGCTCCTGCACCTTGGTTGAGTTCATCAAAGCCCGTCTTCAACCAAAGTAGGAAAACAATGGCTACCGTTTTTTTGGTAATGGCGACAGCCAGGGTCTATGCCCATAAGCAGCCTATACCGCTGCGTGTTTTTGAAGACTGCGCGGAGGCTGAGGGTTGGCGGGACAAACTCATCGACTATCACATTAACCCGCCTGAACAACCTACCGGGGATAGTGATGAAGCATGGGTCGATTATCACGACCAGCTCAAGACATGGCGTGCGGGCCATCCAGCCGGTGCAGTCGCGGCAGATTACCAACATTTTGGGGTTTACGAATTGCCCTTTGGATTGTAGGAAAACCGAAACGGCGTAACCCCAGCCGGCTTCGCCCAACGAACAGATGGCTGCACGGAATAAAGATTGACACAAAAGATTAAAGTTTGACACAACCTATTATAGTTTGACACAACACGTAACCCCCTGTAGATAAAGAGGTTTCGTGTTTTTGGCTAAGCCGTTTGTCAGGCGCTGCCGCCTCGGTTTTTTTCAGGAGTAGTCTGGAGAGCCCTTCGACACGAGTGCTTGGTAGCCCGTGTTTTCCTAGAACTATTTTCTCGCCGAATGAAGGGAGCGGTCCGGACGGACTGAGGAGGAAGGGTGCGAGGTCGTAGGTTTGCTTCAAATCAGGATATTGAACGGCACATCGCCAATGGTTTTGGAGCAGGCGCCGGAGCTGAGTACGTGCCTTGGTTACGTGTTCAGGATGTCCCTTCGATGGGGCGTTCCTGGAAAATCCAAGGAGTTAAGATTGATCGAATTCATCACCTCTTATCCGATCTTGAACGGGCGTACTTTTTACTCTGTGAGTTTTCAGAGGACGTAGTAGACATTCGCGAGCAGTATCCCCTTCTGCCATTGGACAGCACCCAGGCAATTGCCAGAGCTTTCGGTGTTCGGTATCCAAGGTACAAAAACAATTCTGTTCCGCTCGTAATGACCACTGACTTTCTGCTCACCGTTAAGCAGCCAAACGGGGACCTCAAGTCCGTTGCCAGGACGATCAAATATCAGCAAGACCTTGAAGGCAACGGCTGTGCTCGCACCTTGGAGAAGCTAGAGGTCGAGCGACGGTTCTGGATGAGCCAAGGCGTAGATTGGAGCATCGTAACAGAGGAGCTGTTTACGCCTAATTTGATCCTGAATCTCGTATTTCTTCGCAAATACGCCAAATTGCCTCGCGCCCTGATGGATGTGTCGCTGCATGCGGATTTTATCGAGATTCTCGAGTCGATAAAGGTTTGCCCATGGTCAACTTCAGAGAGTTTGAGAAAAATTGGTCACCGGCTGTCTATACCTTATAGCGATGCTCGTGACATTTTCCTTAATTTGATCTGGCGCAAAGTCATAAGGCTCGACTTAGCGAGCGCGCCTTTATATCTCAAATCACCACTTCCAGATTTCAGTGTTGTTTATCCCACTGAAATGTTCACACTGAACGAGAAGTCATCATGAAAATTTCAGTTAATGATGTCTTTGAGCCTGTCACAGAACTCTCCGTGCTATCTACTATGGCGAGAGCAATTCACCTCGACGAGAAGAGCGACGCGCTGGTTGTCATGGATCTGACGGAACCTCCCAAGAAGCCCTATTCGATTGGCCTGGAGGAATTCAGGAGTTCTTTGGTATCGGGCGATACAAAGCCTGTAGTGATGGCAGTACCAAAATTTCTATTGGTTTTGGAAGAAGATCTCGATGAGAGCGCGAGGCGCGATAGGGATCAAAAATGGGCTTTGATTGCGCCATTTTTGGATCCGGCCTATCCAGGGCAAATATTCGTTCATGGTGAGATGGGCCGGTTGGTAGGTGATCGCGCCGCTGAAGTGGGCGTGCAGCGTAAGACGCTATATCGTTTGTTGTATCGATACTGGTTTTACGGCCAAGTAAGAAATGCGCTTCTTAAAAATTATTCTGCTGTTGGTGTTGGGAATCGTAACTACTCTGCTGATAAACGGCCGGGACGAAAACCTAAATATCAAGGGTTGCTAGTCTCACCTGCCAAATTACTAAGCGATATTGACAAGCGGTGTATCCGGGTGTCTTACGCGCTTTACGCTAAGAACAAGAAAGCGACCATTATCAGCGCTTACGACAAAATGCTTGAGAAATACTATTCCGAGAAGCAGCTTTCCAAAAATCCCGAAAGTAAAGTTCGATTGCTTCCTCAATCTGAAATTCCGACATTCAACCAGTTTGATTACTGGGGAAAGCAATTTTTCGATGACATCGAAACTGATCGTGGACGTAAGGGCGTGACGAAGTGGCTAAAGGATTGCCGCCCATTATCTGTACCGGCTTGCAATCGAAAACGGCCGTGCTCGCAATCAGCGCAATTTCCGGCTCAGATTAACTGCGACTGACGGAGCCGTCTGGCTCAGATTATTTGCGAGCGAGCTTGCATTCAGCCGCGCCGGCTTGCATTCCATCGTTCCCTACTCACATTAACTGCAACTAGCCCCGTCTTTAGAGGTGGTAAAGATGCCGATGATGGCCATGGTGTTCTCCTTTCGGATTCATGGTCGCGCCCATCGCGTCCTTGTTGTGAGCCGATCGGCGGGTGAGGGCCGAACGCACTGCCAATGCAGCCGAAACGTAGAGAAGGACCTTGAGCTCCGAACAATTTGTTGCGCGAGAAAGCCGCTCGCCGGCGGGGAAAATGTTCGGTGGGAACGGTTGTGGGCCCAGGTCCGATCCCGCCAGGATTCACGACGACTCAAGGACGCATGGCTGACCGGCCGGACAGGAGTATTGGCCGACTCTAAACACCAGTCGTAGGCGCTGGAATCTCGCGACATGCGTAGCCCTTGCTTGGCGAAAAATATTCCCGATCGCCGAGCGCTCGATCTGACATTCGTCGTTCGGTATAGTAAAGAGTGCAGACCAGGCAGATAGGGGCGCCGGTAGCTTAAGGCCAAACCAGAGACGAGCCGCGCGAATGCTCGCCGAGGACCCGGTTTTCAAGCGCATGAGCTTATTTGACCGCGACGGAAACTTGGTCTCCTCAAGCCACGCGGATGAACCGCAAAAACTCCCTGCGGGTTGGCTGTCGCAACTGCGCGAACACACGGGTAGAAGTGCCCCGGCCAGGCGCGGAGGCTTCGATGAGCGCGGATCGGACATCTTGTCCTAACGGTCGACCCCGCCAGCGGGGGCTTCGTCAGCACCGCGCTGCAATTGCCGGCAGGGCTCTGGGACAACCATCTGCGTCTGGTCTGAAAGCGTTCAAGTATCGCAGCGGTACGCCGACATAAGGGGGCGAACGAACGGTCATTTGGCTGACCGCTCGCTCAATCTTGCGTATGACTCAAGCGCCCCCCTTTCGATACGAGACCGCCCAGATGCTCTTGAAAAAATCCCTGCGCGCTCAGCTGCTCACACTGATCGGCGGCAGCCTGTTGGTGATATTGCTGATCGCCTTCGCCAGTTTTTCCTTCTTGTCGGATGACATTTCCAAGTATCAACAACTACTCAAGGGTCCGATCGAAACGTCGCGCCTGATCGACGAAGCCAACGTGGAATTCAAAGTGCAGGTGCAGGAGTGGAAGAACGTCTTGCTGCGTGGCAAATCACCTGAAGCCTTGAGCAAGTACTGGCAAAGCTTCGAGAACCAGGAACGAAAGGTCCAGGACATCCTGGGCAGACTCGTTGAGCGAAGCGAGCACAACCCTGCCCTGTCAAAGCAGCTCCGCGACCTGCACGAGGAGCACCGGCGCCTCGGCGCCGCCTACCGCGCGGGCCGTGCGGCCTACATCGCCGGCGGAAACGATCCATTCGCCGGCGACGAGGCGGTTCAAGGCATCGACCGTGCCACCAGCGAACAGCTCAGTGGTTTGGTCATCCAGCAGCGCGATTCGGCGCTGCATCGTTCGGAAACCATCAGCGAAGCCGCAGATCGTAAAATAGTCGTCGGCTCGTTGGTAATGCTAGCCGCTGGCGTTTTCATCGCCTTGCTCAGCCTATGGTTGGTAAACCGCAATCTGATCGCCCCCATCCGTCACCTGATCGACCACATCGCCAAGCTCAGCCAGGGCGACTTTGCACAGCGCGTCGATGCGTCCCGTGCTGACGAATTGGGACGTCTGGCAGTTGCCGCGAATATCCTGCGTGACTTCCTTGCCGATACGTTCACCCTCCTGCAACGCAACACCTCGGACCTGGACAGCGCCAGTGGTGAATTGAGCGCCATCGCCGCACTGATGGGCCAAGGCACTCGCGAGCAGTTCTCGCGCACCGATCAGGTCGCTACCGCCATGCATGAAATGTCCGCTACGGCGCAGGAAGTCGCCCGTCACGCCGCCGAAGCCGCGCGTGCAGCGGATGCGGCCGATCATTCGGCGCAGCAGGGTGAGACCATGATGCGTTCGACTATCCAGACCATTACCCACATGCGCGGCGAGATCAGCAACACCGCCGAGGTAATACGCCGTCTGGAGACCGATAGCGGTCGCATTGGCAAGGTGCTGGAAGTTATTCGCGGCATCGCCGACCAGACCAATCTGCTGGCGCTAAACGCAGCCATCGAAGCCGCCCGCGCGGGCGATGCCGGACGCGGGTTTGCCGTCGTTGCCGACGAGGTGCGCACGCTGGCCAGGCGCACCGCCGACTCCACCGCTGAAATTCATCAGATTATCGACACGGTGCAGACCGGCGCGGTGGATGCGGTGCGTGCGATTGAAAATGGACAAACCCGCAGCAACGAAGGTGTCGAACAGGTTACGGAAGCGGGCAGCATGCTTCAGCGCATCACCCAAGAAGTCGAAGCGATCCGCGACATGAACCGTCAGATCGCTACCGCTGCCGAAGAGCAGACGTCCGTGGCGGAAGATATCTCGCGCAATCTGACCGAAATTACCGCCATCGCCACCACCAACCAGGACAATGTCGAGCGTACCGAGGCAGCCAGCCAGAACCTGCATACGCTGTCGGCCCAGCTCAGCGAAGTGACGCACCGCCTCGCGGGCTGACACAGGCTCTGCTCCGGCCCTAGATGATCGGTGTCACCACGTTGCTAGGTCCGACTCATCCGAGTTCGAGGGAGTTGGGGCAGGGCCGATCAACATGGCTTGTCTCGTGCTTGGTCGATTCGTTCCTGCATCGCCTGCATGACTTCTCGTGGGTGTACGACTTGGCGTTGGGGTCGTCGGCCTCACGGAGAGCTTCTTCGACCTCGCGGGTCATCCGCTCATATTCTTCTGGCCACAGCGCTTGCTCCATGCGCAGCGACGCCTGCCCCAGTAGGTGCAGACCGAACAGACGCATGTCATTGGTGGCGATGACGTGCTCTCGAATCCGCACCTGGATCACCTCATCGCCAGTTGATGCAGCTTCAACAGGTCGGTGCGCAGTTGCGGAGGCCCGCCGTCTGCGTTGTCACTCAATCGCCGCGCAGCTCGTCCACGGCATCGACTGCCCGCAGCAGTGCGGTGGTATCGAAACTCTCGGGAGTCAGTTCGTTCCAATCGTCGTCGGTGATGCTGATTGTCATGTAGCTTCTTTCCTTGTCCTGGGCAGACCCCGGCGTTACAGGCCAAGCTCGCTATGCGATCCGAGACGCACGAGTTGCAGCACGGCGTCATCCGGCTTGCGGTAAATCAACACCAGGTCGGGCTTGATGTGACAGTCCCGGTGGTCTTTCCAGTCGCCGGTGAGGGCGTGGTCACGGTGCTTCTCGGCCAGAGGCTGGTTATTCGCCAGGGCTGTGACGACGGCAATGAAATCGCTCGCCAGCGTCTGACGATGCGGGCCTTTGGCTTCGCGTTTATAATCGCGTTTGAACCGGCTGGTCTGTTCAATCGTCCGCATTCAGATCCGCCATCAGATCCTCGACGGAAGCGAACGACTTCAAGCCGCCACGGCGCGCTTCCTTCATCGCCTCGATGGTGGTGGCGTTCGGAATCAGCGGCTCGAACGGCAAGGCTTTCTCGCGGGCGACTCGGGTCAACATGATGCGGAAGGCGTCAGACACGGTGAGTCCCATCGCTGCCAGCACGACGGTCGCCTCTTCCTTGATGTGCTCGTCGATACGGGCACGGACTACAGCATTTGCGGACATGGTTTGATCCTCCAGATTGATGAGCTACATTGTAGCTCAATCCTTCCAGGAGTGCACCCAGCACACCTCGCCAGAGGCGTCTATCAAACGTAGGTTTGTTGGACGGCAGGCGGGAGTGCGGTCGCCCTGCGCCAAAACCGCATCGTCTGCATCCAGCAACAGTTTCCACTTTTCAATATCCGACTACACTGGATGTTCGTTGAATATCTGGACGAAACCATGCTGATTGGATATGCCCGAGTCTCAACTGATGACCAGCTCCTCGATCTGCAACGCGATGCGTTGGAGAAAGCGGGTTGCGAGCGCGTGTTCGAAGACACCGCCAGCGGTGCCAAGGCCGAGCGAGTCGGCTTGACTGCCTTGCTGGCCACACTACGCCGGGGCGACACCGTGGTGATTTGGCGGCTGGATCGTCTTGGCCGCTCGCTGAAGGATCTGATTCGTCTGGTCGAGCAGTTGGACGCCGCCGGCGTCGGCTTGCGCAGCTTGCAGGAAAGCATCGACACCGCCTCGATTGGCGGACGCCTAGTGTTCCACCTGTTTGGTGCCCTGGCCGAGTTCGAGCGCAACTTGATCCGCGAGCGTACCCAGGCGGGGTTGTCAGCAGCACGAGCGCGTGGACGCAAGGGCGGGCGCAAGAAGCGGCTCGATCCCGCCAAGCAAGAACTGGCCCTGCGCCTGTACCACGAGCGAAAACACACCGTGGCAGAGATCTGCCGCCTGATGGGCATCGGTCGTTCGACTCTCTACAACTATCTGACCGAGGCCGAACGCAATGCCCAGCGGGCGGCATAGCGTCATCCCTTATGATTCGCTGATGCAATTGCGACAGCGGCTCGACCGTTTGCCGAAGAAAAGTCCGGAACGGGCTACCCAGGTGGCCGCGATAGCGGAGCTGTACGGCGTGTCTTCCAGCACCGTGTACCGGGCGCTGAACCTCATCCATAAACCCCATGCGGCCCACCGCGCCGATCACGGTAAGCCGCGCGTATTGCAGCAGGCCGAGCTGGAGCGCTACTGCGAGCTGATTGCGGCGTTGAAACTGCGCACGACGAATAAGCAGGGCCGGCACCTTTCCACCAATCGTGCGATCGAGCTGCTGGAGGACTACGGCGTGGAGACCGCTCAAGGCTTGGTCAAAGCGCCGAAGGGGGTGCTGAGCCGCCCGACCATCAACCGCTACTTGTCCTTGTGGCGACTGGATCAGCCGCGGCTGTCGCGGCAACCGCCCGCCGCGCGGTTTCAGGCTGAGCACAGCAACGACTGTTGGCAGTTCGACCTGTCGCCTTCCGACCTCAAGCACATCGACAAGCCTGAATGGATCGACCCGGCCAGAGGCGAACCGACGCTGATGCTGTTTAGCGTGGTAGACGACCGTAGCGGCGTGGCCTACCAGGAATACCACTGCGTATACGGTGAGGACGCGGAATCGGCACTGCGATTTCTGTTCAACGCCATGGCACCAAAAGCTGACCCAAGCTTTCCGTTCCAAGGCCGACCCAAGATGATCTACCTGGACAACGGCCCGGTGGCCAAGCGCCGCGTCTTCCAGAACGTCATGCAGGCGCTGGGCATCGAGTGGCAGACGCACATACCGGCCGGCAAGGATGGCACGCGCACCACGGCCCGCTCAAAGGGCAAGGTTGAGCGGCCATTTCGCACCGTGAAGGAAGCCCACGAGACGCTGTACCACTTCCACAAGCCGGAAACCGAAGCACAGGCCAACGAATGGCTGATGCGTTACCTGGTGCGCACCTACAATGTGCAACGCCATCGTTGCGAGCCGCATTCGCGGATCGAGGACTGGCTGGGCAACCTGCCCGCCGAGGGCCTGCGCGAGATGTGCACCTGGGAGCAGTTCTGTCGCTTTGCCCGCGAACCCGAACGGCGCAAGGTCGGCGTCGATGCGCGAATCACCATCGAGGGTACGGCCTACGAGGTGGAGCCCGACATGGCGGGCGAAACCGTGATGCTGCTCTGGGGGCTGTTCGATAATGAACTCTATGCCGAGTTCGATGGCGAGCGTTTCGGCCCTTACTACCCGGTATCCGGGCCGATTCCGCTGCATCGATACCGGGCGTTCAAGCGTGGCAAGGTCGATGAACGATCCGAGCGCATTCGTTCGCTGGCCGATCAGCTTGGGCTGCCCATCGCCGCGTTGGCCGGTGACGATGTACGGCTGACGCCGCCCGCCGTTCCAATGGAGCTGCCACGCCAGCCCTTCGATGCCGAAGCGCACGAGTACCACTTTCCCAGCGTTATCGCCGGCAAGCTGGCCATTGCCAACGAACTGGCACAACCGTTGGCCAAGCTCTCGGTCGAGGATCAAGCATTTATCCACCAGGTACTGAGCGAGACCTTGATTCGACGGGTTGTCTTGGAGCGCGTCAGGGGCTACTTCCGCCACAAGAAAACAGGAGAAGAACATGCGGGTTGAAGTGATGCAGCACTACGGATTGACGTTGCCGCTGAACCAAGCCGGGTACTTTGAGACCAGCCACCACCAGCAACTGATCAAAGACATCAAGGGCGCGATCTTCGAAGGCCGTCTGATTGCACTCTGTGGCGTCATCGGCAGCGGCAAAACCGTGATGCTGCGACGGCTTCAGCAGGTAATGGAGGCTGAGAAGAAAATCACCGTCTCCAAGTCCCTCGCCATCGAGAAGCACAGCATCAAGCTGGCCACCTTCATCGCTGCGCTCTACTACGACTTGTCCACCGAAAAGCAGGTGCGCATTCCGACCCAGGGCGAAAAGCGTGAGCGTGACTTGCGCGAACTGGTGAGGAAGAACAAGCGCCCCGTGGCCTTGTTCGTGGATGAGGCCCACGACCTCAACGGTCATACCCTGACAGGGCTTAAGCGCCTGATGGAGCTGGTCGAGGACGGCGACGGTCGATTGTCGGTGGTACTGGCCGGGCATCCCAAACTGCGCAACGACCTGCGCCGGCCGACGATGGAGGAAATCGGCTACCGCACCGATATCTTCTCGCTCGACGGCATCGCCGGCAGCCAGCGTGAGTACATCCACTGGCTGCTGGAAACCTGCACGGAGGGCCAGGTCGAGGCTGAATCGATTTTGACCGAGGAAGCGGTTGATCTACTAGCCACCAAGCTACGCACGCCGCTGCAAATTCAACTGCACCTCAGCCTGGCCCTGGAAGCTGGCTACCTGACCGGCGAGAAACCCGTATCGGCGGAGCTGGTGGAATCCGTGCTGTCGCGGCAACTGGATGATCTGGAGCCGACCCTGACGCGCCATGGCTACCGCATCAAGGATCTAGTCGAGCAGTTCGACGCCAGGCCCACCGAGATCAAGGCACTGTTCAGCAACGCGCTCGATCCGGCCCGCGCCGCTGAGCTGCGCGACAAGATGCTGGCAGCAGGGCTGCCGATTTAACGCGGGGCGAAGACCGGCTAGTTGCAGTTAATGTGAGCCAGCGGAAATGGAATGCAAGCAGACGCGGCTGAATGCAAGCTCGCTCGCAGCTAATGTGAGCCAGAGGGCTCCGTCAGTCGCAGTTAATCTGAGCCGGAAATTGCGCTGATTGCGAGCACGGCTGTTTTCGATTGCAAGCCGTTACAGCTAACCGGCCAAAAGCGGACGATTGCTGGCAGGTATTCAAGCTATGTCCCCAGGCCCTGGGGAAATAGCTTGGGGTTTGAGAAAGCCTGCTTAAGGTGGTCGTACACCAATCGCACCCGCTTCGATACAGGACCCTGCTGCGGGCGGTATATGAACAGATCCCATGGTGCTGGAGCGTGATCAGCCAAAACGGCAACCAGCGTTCCTGACCGCAGATGAGGCTCAGCCAGATAGGCAGGAATTTGGCCAAAACACATGCCTGCCAGGGTGGCTTCCAATTCCGTATCTGGATCATCACAGATAAGCGCTGGCTGCCTGGGCGCGAACGTTTGCCCGTCGGCAAATAGCCAAGGCCAAGGGCGGCCATTTTTCCGGTCGATCAGGACTGAAAGTGGCAGCTTAGCTAAGGCATCCAAAGATTTAGGTGGTGTCTTTTGGCCTATGAGAGACGGGCACGCGACAACGTAAAACGGCACGGGAGCTAAGGCACGTGCAACGTAGCGCCGGTCGCGAATAACCCCCACCCGGATACCAATATCGATATGCGCTTCAACGGCATCAGTCATCTGATCTTCCAAGCGGAGATCGAATTGCAGGTCAGGATGTGCAGCGGCCAGGGGCTGAAGAAACGGTATTAGGAAGCGCCTGCCAATAGCATGTGGAGCCGTAATCCCCACCTTACCTGACAGCTCAGGCTCCGTCCTGTGCGACCGGAATAGCGTATCGAAATGATCCAGAGCTGACCTGGCATCTTTGGCGTAATCCTGACCGAAAGCAGTGATGCTCACCTGGCGGGTATTGCGGTGGAACAGTGATTCGCCAAGCTCAGTTTCCAGGGCTTGAATGGCTCGAGTCACCCCTTGTGGGGAGATGCCTAATCGAGTTGCCGCTTCGCGGAAGCTACCTGCCTCTGCTGCTGTGCAAAAAATCCTAACCATCTCCATGCGGTTAAGCATGTTGCCCCCCCCCCATTTATTCCATTTTCAGGAATAGTATAATCCAATCATTTCCATTTATTGAGATCAATCATGGGTCTAAAGTTTGCGCACTGCCAGGTTAACCAGCCATGGCGAAGTACAAACCCGCCGATGAGGTTCTCAGCATGAGCAATAACATTTCTGGAAAAGTTGTCGTTATCACCGGTGCCAGTAGCGGCCTGGGTGAGGTTACTGCACGCCACCTTGCTGCGCTTGGCGCTCGCGTAGTGCTGGCTGCACGTCGCAAAGATAAACTCGACGCATTGGTGGCTGAGCTGACCAATGCAGGTGGTCAGGCAATCGCGTATCAGACCGATGTTACCTCTCAGGAAGAGGTCAAAACGCTCATTCAAGGTGCCGTGGACACCTACGGTCGCATTGATGTACTGATCAACAATGCCGGACTGATGGCGATTGCACCGCTCAGCGATACTCGCACTGACGAGTGGGATCGCATGATCGATATCAACATCAAGGGTCTGCTGTACGGAGTCGCGGCTGCATTGCCAGTCTTCCAGAAACAAAACAGTGGTCACTTCATCAACATCGCATCGGTTGCAGGCCTGAAGGTGTTCAGCCCAGGTGGCACCGTGTACAGCGGCACCAAGTTTGCTGTGCGGGCTATCTCCGAAGGACTGCGTCACGAAGTCGGTGGCAGCATCCGCACCACGACTATCGAACCGGGCGCCGTGGACTCCGAACTGAAATTCGGCAGCACCCACCAACAGAGCCGCGATTTCGTGGTGGACTTCTACAAGCATGCAATTCCCGCCGAATCGGTCGCTCGAGCTATCGCCTTCGCAATTGAGCAGCCTGCTGACGTGGATATTAACGAGATCGTTCTGCGCCCAACCGTGCAGGAATTCTAATGAGTTGAGGGCCTGTCTCTTCGGCGTCAGGCCCCGCTTATCTGGAGTGAAAAGCGGTGAGTGCCACATGGCCCGGAAGAAAAGAAGCAAGCGCTCGATGCAGGTGCTGAATGCCCTGCAATTCTTCAGCAGCTTGCAGCTGTTCGTGGGGCTGACAACGGATTGATGGCAACGGTTATGGAGAGCTATCTACGGGAAGAGTTTCCCAGTAGCGAAATCAGGAGCGATTCGCAGAACAAGTCCATTGACGAGACCATCTCCATCGTCCGCTCCTACCTGCGGTAGAGGCACCAGGGTGCCCTCGGTGAGGGAAAATTTAGTTAGCTAGTAAAGGAAGCGACATCATGAAATCACGTGCAGCAGTTGCCTTCGGGCCTGGAAAGCCACTGGAAATCGTCGAGATCGACGTCGAGCCGCCGCGCAAGGGCGAGGTGCTTGTCAGGATCACGAATACCGGCGTTTGCCATACCGACGCCTTCACCCTGTCGGGCGAGGACCCGGAAGGCGTGTTCCCGGCGGTGCTGGGCCATGAGGGCG
This sequence comes from Pseudomonas sp. NPDC077451, assembly GCF_044543345.1. NCBI lineage: Bacteria > Pseudomonadati > Pseudomonadota > Gammaproteobacteria > Pseudomonadales > Pseudomonadaceae > Pseudomonas > Pseudomonas sp. NPDC077451. The sequence goes on from NZ_JBITVX010000009.1 coordinate 75,655, forward strand.
CCGGCATCGTGGTCGAGGTCGGCGAGGGCGTGACCTCGGTCAAGCCGGGTGACCACGTGATCCCGCTGTACACCGCCGAGTGCGGTGAGTGCCTGTTCTGCAAGAGCGGCAAGACCAACCTGTGCGTGGCGGTGCGCGCCACCCAGGGCAAGGGCGTGATGCCCGATGGCACCACCCGCTTCAGCTACAACGGCCAGCCGATCTACCACTACATGGGCTGCTCGACCTTCAGCGAATACACGGTGGTGGCCGAAGTCTCGCTGGCCAAGATCAACCCGGACGCCAATCCCGAGCATGTCTGCCTGCTGGGTTGCGGTGTGACCACCGGCATCGGCGCTGTTCACAACACGGCCAAGGTTCAGCCGGGTGACTCTGTGGCCATCTTCGGCCTCGGCGGCATCGGGCTCGCTGCGATTCAGGGGGCACGCCAGGCCAAGGCGGGTCGCATCATCGCCATCGACACCAATCCAGCGAAGTTCGAGCTGGCTCGTACCTTCGGCGCGACCGAATGCCTCAACCCGAAGGACTTCGACAAGCCGATTCACGAGGTTCTCATCGAGATGACCGGTTGGGGTGTCGATCACACCTTCGAGTGCATCGGCAACGTCAACGTGATGCGCTCGGCACTGGAAGCAGCACATCGTGGCTGGGGCCAGTCGATCGTCATCGGCGTGGCTGGTGCAGGCAAGGAAATTTCGACGCGCCCGTTCCAGTTGATCACCGGTCGCACCTGGAAGGGCTCGGCTTTCGGCGGGGTCAAGGGCCGCACTCAACTTCCCGGCATGGTGGAGGACGCAATGAAAGGCGAGATCGATCTCGCCCCGTTCGTCACCCACACCATGGGCCTCGACGACATCAACAAGGCCTTCGACCTGATGCATGAAGGCAAGTCGATTCGCACGGTGATCCACTACTGATCGCCCACTACCCATTCAACGCCAACCACCAAGGAAATTAATCATGTCCACTCCTGTCATTTCTGGCGATGGCATCTTTTCGCACATCTTTATCGGCGCTGCCGACCTTCAGAAGTCGGTCGCGTTCTACGCCGCCGCTCTGGGTGCTCTTGGCATCAAGAACCTCGGTCCTTTCAACAACGGATGGGTACTTTTCGGTCGCGAAAAGCCGGCTTTCATCATCGCCCGCCCGGGCAATGGTGAAGCGCCTTCCAGCAACGGCGTGACGATCGGCTTTGCGGCCGCCACTCCCGCTGAAGTGGATGCCTTCCACGCCGCCGGCCTTGCCGCAGGCGGCACTGACGAGGGCCAACCTGGCGCACGTGGTCACCTGCCGGGTGCCTATGCTGCCTACCTGCGTGATCCGGCGGGCAACAAGGTCTGCTCGTACACCTTCGTCTGAAAGCAAGGAAGCTGAGAGCGTTCTGACAGGGTCAGCACAAGCCTCTATTATACGGCGAGCCTGTTAGACGGACTGCGTAACGCGGTGCATGCTCATGAAGATCGGCCCGCAGCCATGTGTGAAACGCATGGCTGCGGGCATTTGTTTTGAAGCGTGCTTTTCAACCAATGAGAAATGAGGTCGTTATGAAAGAGCCGGCCAATATCAATACGACGACCGTACAACCCACCCCAACCGCCACCGTGTACGGCATGCCGGCTTATGCCGATCGTGCTGCAGCCGTGGGTGAAGTGCATGCGCGCCCGCATCTGTTGCTTGAGGCCCCCCGCGGTATATTGCAGCTCGCTTTCATGACCGAAGGTGACCAGACCAGGGATCAGATGGCGATGAGCGAGTTGTCTCATCGCTTCGGCGTTGCCGAGCCCGACCACGCTACGCCGCTACACGGCATGACATGGGATGAGGGAGACCTTCACTGTGAAAAGCACACCGAGTTCTCTACGTATCTCTGGTGCGCTTCGCTGGATTCCAAGACGGGAGAGCCTTGCGGAGAAAATCCCTTCAAACATGGATTTGTTCCTCCGGGCCCGGTCATATCCGGCATCCGCTTGAGACTTCTTCCGTGGATACCAGAAACGGAGAAGGAGGCTGATCGCTTCGATCCTGCCAGCCTGTGCTACTCGTTGGTAGAGAACGGCTCTGCCGCCATCTTGACCGACTTCCGACAGGATGAGGATGGCCTGACGCAGATCCTCATCCTTGCTCGTGATTTGACCCCGGCGCGGGCAGGTGCGCTGGCTCAACTTCTATTGGAGATCGAGACGTACCGTACCTTGGCGTTGCTGTCTCTGCCGTTGACGCGATCGATGACGTCGGAGCTGCGACACATGGAGTCGCGCCTTGCTGCGATCACTGACGAGATGTGTACGAATTTGGTAGAACGCCGCGATAGCGACGTGCTGCTTTCCGAATTGACCGGTCTGGCCGCCGAACTGGAAGCTGGCGTCGCGGCAAATCTCTATCGCTTCGGCGCCAGCCGTGCCTACTACGAGATCGTCGAGGAAAGGCTGGCTGCGCTTTCAGAAGTGGCCGTATCCGGATACAGCACCTGGGCGGATTTCCTGCAGCGTCGCATCGCTCCAGCCATGCGGGAGTGCCAATCCGTAAAGGAGCGCCAGGCCAAGCTCTCCGACAAACTGACCCGAGCCATCGCGTTGCTGCGTTCGTGGATCGACGTCGAACTTGAACGCCAGAACCGCGATCTGCTGGCTTCGATGAACAACCGGGCCAAGTTGCAATTGCGCCTTCAGCAAACCGTCGAAGGCCTGTCGGTCGCGGCAATTTCTTATTACGTCGTGAGTCTTCTCGGCTACCTGCTCAAGGGCATTCCGATCGTTCACGACAGCGTGGCGCCGGTGATGGCGGTTCTGGTACCTGCGGTGATGCTGACGATCTGGTGGATCGTCCGCAGGATAAGACACGCCCACAGCGACACGGCGGCGGAAGAGAAATCTTCCTGACGAGCTGCCGTCCTGGCGCGCGATAGCTGCGCCGTCCGTTTGAACAGAGGAGAACAACATGCCAAGCAATTCTTTCGGTGAATCCTCTTGTACCGCTGCGGCCTGCATTGAAGCGTTTGTAGACCTTATTCCAGTAGCCAAACGCCTTGGGCAGGTCTCTCCAGGGACATCCCGTGCGCATGCGGTACAGCATGCCCTCCACGGTCATTCGTAGATCACGCTTGTTGTAGATGGCCTTGTGCAGCAGAATTTCCCGCAGCTTCGACCAATGCTCATCGCTGAGCAGTAATCGGGGCATTGCAAGCTCGTATCGATGTTGGGTCAGAGCTTCAACGATACGGGCTTGCTCTTATAGATCAATGGGTTAGCGCGAAATGGCAACAGACCCTAGCAAACCAGTTCAAATAACGTGGCGCAGTAGTTTTATCAGGTCCAAATGCGCCGTTTGGCCTGCGTCAGTTTCCCGGCGGTCTCCAGCTGTACATACACCAAACGCCTCTGGTCATCCACCGCGTCGCAACTCCCTGACACCCCGGCCCAGCTTGCGGCGCAACAGGGCCCGCAGGGTCACCCCATCCGAGTACCCGACCTGTGCGGCGACTTGGTCGACGCTCGCGTTTCCGGTGCGCAAGAGATGGACGGCATGCTCCACGCGCAGGTCCTGGAAATACGACAGCGGTGTCTTGCCCAAAACGCTTTGCAGCCGCCGCGCCAAGGTGCGCTCGCTTGTGCCCGCGGCGCTGGCCGCCTCGGCGAGCGAGAACCCCTTCGCGAGCCGACTTCTGGCCCAGCACTCGAAGCGCTCCACCATCGGGTCGGCATGCGCAAGGTGGTCGGGAATCACGAACTCGGCTTGCGAACTGCGTGCCTCGACCAGCAGATAGCGTGCTACTAGGGCCGCCAGCGCCGGACTGCGCCCCCGGATGATGCGCAAGGCCAAGTCGACGTGGGCCAAAGCGGCACCCGCGGTAGTGAAGTGTGTCGAGTTCACGATCATGCGTGACTCGTCAAGCGTGACGTTCGGATAGCGCTGCCGAAACATCGGCCCCAGCCACCATGACGTCGTCGCACGATGCCCATCAAGCAGGCCACTCTCTGCAAGCAAGAAACTACCGGAGCAGGCGGCACCAAGGTGCGCGCCAGCGGTGGACCACTGCTGTAGCACGGCGACCGCATCGGGCACGTCGGGGCGTGTGAGCCGAGCCGAGAGCGTGTCAGGCATCTTTTCACCAAACGCGGGCACGAGCACGACGTCTGGTTCCGGCACACCACGCGCAGTGACCACGGGGACCGTCAAGCCTTGCGCAGTTCGGATGCGACGCCGCACGCCCACCAGCGTGAGCTCTATGTGCGCGGGAGCCTGTGGCAGCGAGCCCGACATCGCATTGGCCAAGCCCACTGTGTCGGTGAGCGCCGCAAGCCCCAGATCAAACACGCCATCACAAACAAGGATGTGGATTTTCATGGCAACAATGATATCAATGTTGTCATTATTGTCTATGGAGATGGCTGTCATGAAGACTTAGACTGCAGGCTCGTCGATCCATTCATCTAACCCAGTTACCCAAAGGATTACAGTATGACCAAGCTCGCCCTGTTTGTTCGCCTCGAAGCCAAACCCGGCCAGGAGGCTGCGCTTGCCGACTTCCTGGCCAGCGCACTGCCGCTCGCCAACGCCGAGTCCGGCACCACTGCCTGGTTCGCATTGAAGTTTGGCCCTTCGACGTTCGGTGTGTTCGATGCCTTTGCCGATGAGGCAGGTCGCCAAGCACATCTGAACGGCCAGATCGCCGCGGCCTTGATGGCCAACGCCGCGACCTTGCTCAGTTCTCCGCCCAATATCGAGAAGGTCGAACTGCTTGCAGCCAAACTGCCTGCATGACAACCCGGCCTTGACCCAATCAGGTCGCGCTGCAGGATGGGGGGGCACAAGCTCTACGCAGCGTCCCCCCCCCTCGATTGCACTTGCCCAGGGAGCTACCTTCCACAGCGACGGGGGGCAATATTGCAGCCAGAACTTCCAAGCTGCGTCAGCAAGCAGGGGCAACATCAGGGCTGGCTGTGATGTTCCGATTCGTCGGGTAGTTATCGAGAAGTACCGACTGTTTGCAACGTGTCGGTATCGAGAGCCGTCTGGGCGAGCCAGATTTCCGGCCCATTGGAAGTCCGCAGTCCGCAAGCGCGGATCGATCGAGCGATTTGTTGAAAATCAACGACCTAGCATCGGGCCGTTCGGGCTAGTGAGGGTTTCTGGGGGGGGCGTAACGATTCGAACTCCTGCAGGGGCTCGGTGGGGTGGAACCCTGCGCCAAACCTATGTAACTCAGCGCCTTGCGACCGCTGCAAACTCCTGTGGAAAGGTGCGGAATCCGGACCTTGATGCCCGCAATCCTACCAGTTCTGCCCTGGTCGGGTCACCAACCGAGCGCATCAGACAGGGCGCCAGTTCTATTCCCGTTTGGGAATTGAACCCGCGTCAGCATCCACTCATCCGACGTTCGATCAGGCGGTGACGAACCGCTCCCGAAATGCTCGCCGGACCTGGTCGTAAGGCACAGGGCTGGTGGCGTGCGGGACCAGCGCGCTTCTGTCGCCGATGAGGTCGTTGATCCGGTAGGTGCAGTTTCCGGAGGGGTGCAGCATGCCGGCAATCACCCGGTCGGGATTCAGAACCCGCTCCTGGATCAGGCGGTCCAGCACGCTCTGGACCTACGGCCCCAAGCCAACGAACATGGCATCTTTCAGTTCTTCGACTTCCGCCGCGAAGTGCTACAGCAGGTACTTCCTCAGCAAGGGGTGCTTGGTCATATCCGGTGAGCCACGGTAATCGTCGTCCTTTACGAATACCGGATAGCGCAGACATTGATTTTCGTGCGTTAGAGAGGGCCTCGCTGCCCAAAAGCCTCACGCGCAAACTCCAAGAAGCTGCGCAGCTTTGGAGTCATTCTTCGGTCAGGGGCATAGAGGATGTGCATTGCGGTATTCGGCACCGGGTACTGCGGCAACAGACGCACCAGTGTCCCATCGCGCAGTGCATCGCTAACCAACTCTATCGGCTGTAGAACCACGCCTAGACCAGCTACAGCCGCTGCCAGCAGTGGATCACCTTGATTGATCGTTAATTTGCTTGTAATAGGAACATCTATACGCCCCTCCGGGCTGTCGAAGCTCCAGTGTGAGCGGCCATCAGAATAGGTAAACCCCAGACATTCCTGCTGCTGTAGATCCCACGGATTGATGATGGGAGGGCGACGTGCAAGATAGGACGGCGCAGCGCATAAAACCATCTGATAGGGCTCCAGTGGCAATGCCTTCAACCCACTGCTCTCCAGCTCGCCGATGCGAAATACCACGTCGTAACCATCATCAACGATATCGACCAGTTCGTTCGATAACGTTAGGTCAACAGACACCTGAGGATACCGAACCATGTATTCCAGCAGGCGTGGCGAAAGCGTGCGGATTCCGAACGTGACCGGCGCGTTGATGCGAAGGCGGCCGCTTGGTGTGCCCCGAGTGAGGGCAGCCAGGCTCTCGGCAGACTGCATGTCTGCAAGGATCAGTTTTGCTCGCGGGTAGAACGCCCTGCCGAAGTCGGTGAGGCTTTGCCTGCGCGTAGTCCGGTGCAGCAGGGAAACACCCAGATGTTGTTCGAGCATTTTCACCTGTTTCCCTACCAATTGAGGGGACAGATTCAGGTCGTCCGCAGCGGCGCTGAATGAACCCAGCTCAACTGTTTTGACGAACGTGGCCATCTGGGTCAGGCGATCCATTATAAACACTCTGTTTCTAGTAATACGCCATCGTAGGCATTTATCTAGCGCCAACCAATGACTAAATTTTTGTCACCTTTCGAGTGCCCGGATACCTTCCGGATGTACGTCGAGGCCCATTGATAAACGAGGTATTTATGATGGCACGCATTGTCAGAATTCATGAATACGGTGACGCCAGCGTTCTGAAGCTGGAAGATCTGGAAGTATCGGCACCAGCAGCAAACGAGGTGCAAATTAGTGTTAAAGCTTTTGGCTTGAACCGAGCCGAAGTGATGTTCCGCAATCACGCATACCTACAAGAAGCGGAGTTCCCCAGCCGCTTAGGCTACGAGGCCGCAGGCATCGTAACGGCAGTTGGGAGCGACGTAACCGAGATCACGATTGGTGACTCGGTCGCTCTGATCCCACCTCTGGATATTGCTCGCTGGGGCACCTACGGCGAGTTGGCCAATGTACCGGCCCACCTGGTGGTAAAGAGCCCTGAGAACTTGTCCTTTGAAGAGGCTGCGGCGTCTTGGATGCAGTACGTCACCGCCTGGGGGGGATTGATTGAACAGGCGAAGCTACGTCAGGGCGATTTTGTCATCGTTACCGCCGCGTCAAGCAGTGTTGGCTTGGCCGCCTTCCAAATGGCTCGTATGGTCGGCGCCACATCGATTGCGATCACTCGAACTCACGCGAAGAAGCAAGCCCTACTTGATGCAGGCGCTGCGCATGTCATCGTCAGCGATGAAGAGGATATCGTCGAGCGTGTTATGACGATAACTGCCGGTCAAGGCGCTCGCGTTGTATTCGATCCTGTAGGCGGGCCGTCCTTGGAACCTCTCACGCAGAGCATGGCGCGGGGCGGAATTTTGCTGGAGTACGGCGCACTTAGCTCTGAACCGACACCATTCCCACTGTTTACCGTGCTGGGCAAAAGCCTGACTTTGAAGGGCTATCTCTACGCAGAGATTGTGGCCGACCCTGAAGCCCTAGAGAGAGCAAAGGCTTTTATTCTGCAAGGGTTGGAGTCCGGTGCGTTGCGCCCGATCATCGCAAAGACATTCACACTTAGCGACATCCAGGATGCCCATCGTTTCCTTGAAGCCAATCAGCAGATCGGCAAGATCGTGGTAACTGTCTGACCAGCAATTATGGGGCTGAGAGCGTAATCCTTCGGCCCCGATTCAAGCCAGCCCTGATGACCGCTTTTGGCCGATTCTGTGTATCCGTCCGGCCAACACACCTTCTTGGCCCCGACGCCAAAGGCGATGGTGTCCACCTGATTTAAGTGGACACCATTTCTAGCCTTTTATGCCGCTGGGCAAACCTATTTTCCCGAGGGCGTGGCGCGGCCGGGCTGGTACCAGCCAACGGACAGGGGCGTCGAGCGAAGGCTGGGAGAAAGGCTTACTTGGCTGCGCTCGCTCGATGACGCGACGCCGCCAAGCCCGGACGCTTGACCGACATCCCCCCGAAATCGGCCCATCGCTACCTCACGAACTACAGGATAAGAACATGCCAGACGCTTCTCTCGGTGAATCCTCTGCGAATATCAGACGGAGACGAGTTGCCCGCTATCTACGCACTGAGTCTGGGGCTGCGGTGCTGCTGGTGATCGTCACGGTTGTGGCGCTGGCGTGGGCGAACTCGCCGCTATCCGATGCCTATTTCGAGTTGTGGCACCTGGACGTCGGGTTCAACTTTGGGCCATTGGGCCTGCACATGGATCTACATCACTGGGTCAACGACGGCCTGATGGTCGTCTTCTTCTTCCTGATCGGCCTGGAGGTGCGTCAGGAATTCGCCCACGGGTCGCTCAGGGACCGCAGCCGTGCCCGTCTCGCTCTGATCGCGGGGGTCGCGGGTGTCGTGCTGCCCGCGCTGCTGTATGTCCTGATCGTGGGGCTGGCAGGAAGTGAGGGCCTGCGCGGGTGGGGGGCGGTGGTCGGTACCGATACGGCGTTCATGCTGGGCACCCTGGCGATCGTCGGCCCGCGGCTATCCGGTCAGTTGCGCGTGTTCCTGCTCACCCTGACCGTGGTCGATGACTTCCTCGCCGTGTCCATCATCGGCATCGTCTATAGCGAGGAGATCCGCGTCGTCCCGTTGCTGATCGCCCTCGCCAGTCTCTTCGGGTTGTGGTTGCTGGGGCGCACCCGCCAGTGGCGGGCAACGCCGTATGTGCTGATCGTGATCGTGCTGTGGCTCGCGACCGTGTACTCCGGCATTCATGCCTCCCTCGCCGGGATGGCCGCGGGGCTCCTGATCCCCGCCTACGCAACGCAACGTCACAAGGTCGTCGCGGCAAGACAGTTGTTCCGTGACTTCTGGCAGTCTCCGAGTGCCGCATCGGCTCGCGCAGTGGACTGCGGGCTGTCCCAGGGTATCTCGGTGAATGAGCGGCTGCACGAGTTCCTGCGGCTGCCGACAGCGCTGCTGATCGTGCCGGTGTTCGCCTTGGCGAACGCCGGGGTGGACCTGCGTGGTGGGCTGCTCGCGGAGGCCTTCGGCTCGCCCGTGACCTGGGGCGTCATCGCGGGGCTCGTGCTCGGCAAGCTCCTGGGCATCGGGCTCATCACTCTCGCCGCGGTCCGCCTCGGCTTGGGGCGCCTGCCGGCGGGTGTCGGAATGGGGAGCGTGTTCGGTGGTGCGGCACTGTCCGGGATCGGGTTCACCGTGTCGCTGCTCATCATCGGACTCGCGTTCGGCACGACCTCCGACCTGGGCCGCCAGGCGACGGTCGGCGTGCTCGTGTCGATGATGCTCGCCACGTTGCTCGGGTGGCTCATCTTCAAGGTTGCCGCACGCAGGTGGGGTGAGGAGACCGCCGATCTGCCGATGGTGCTTGAGCCGCCGGTCGATCCCGAGGTCGATCACATCCGCGGGCCAGAGGACGCGCAGCTCACGCTGGTGGAGTACGTGGACTTCGAGTGCGCGTACTGTGCGCACGCTACCGGTTCTTGGGAGGATCTGCGCGCCCACTTCGGGGACGACCTGCGGTATGTGGTGCGCCATTTGCCGCACCACCCGCATGGGCCGATCGCCGCGCGTGCGTCCGAGGCGGCATCGAATCAGGGGATGTTCTGGCCGTGGCTGGACTTCGTGTTTACCCGTCAGCACGCGCTGGAGCGCGAGGATCTGATCGGCTACGCCGTAGAGCTTGGGCTCGACGTCGATCGGTTCATCGCGGATCTCGACAGCTCTGCGGTGATCGAGCGTGTCGAGCGCGACCTCGCCAGTGCGGTCGCCAGCGGTGCGCATGTCACGCCGACGTTCTTCGTCGAGGGTCGCCGCCTGCGCGGTAGCTACGACGCCCGCACTGTCACCGCAGCGCTCGAAGCCAGTCGCCGCGGCCCCCGGACTCAGGAAGTCCCGTCCTGAGCGGGACGAACTACAGGATAAGAACATGCCAAACAATTCTTTCGGTGAATCCTCTTGTACCGCTGCGGCCAGCGGCCTCGTGCAGGTGCGTGGCGCGCGCGAGAACAACCTCAAGGAGGTGGACGTCTCCATCCCGCGTAACGCGCTGGTGGTGTTCTCGGGTGTCTCCGGCTCCGGTAAGTCCTCGCTGGCCTTTGGCACCATCTATGCCGAGGCCCAGCGGCGCTACTTCGACTCGGTGGCCCCCTATGCGCGGCGACTGATCGACCAGGCCGGCGTACCGGACGTCGATGCGATCGACGGCCTGCCGCCGGCGGTGGCGCTGCAACAGCAGCGGGGCTCCAGCAACGCGCGTTCCTCTGTGGGCAGTGTGACCACCTTGTCCAGCCTGGTGCGGATGATGTATTCGCGCGCCGGCGCCTACCCAGCCAACCAGCCCATGCTGTACGCCGAGGATTTTTCGCCCAACACGCCGCAGGGAGCGTGCCCGACCTGCCACGGCCTGGGCCATGTGTACGAGGTGACTGAGGCCATCATGGTGCCCGATCCCTCCCTGAGCATCCGCGAGCGGGCGATCGCCTCCTGGCCCCCCGCCTGGCAAGGCCAGAACCTGCGCGACATCCTGGTCAGCATGGGCTACGACGTTGACCGACCGTGGAAGGACCTGCCGAAGAAGGATCGCGACTGGATTCTGTTTACCGAGGAAACACCGACGGTGCCGGTGTACGCCGGCTTCACGCCCGCCGAAACCCGCGCCGCGCTCAAGCGCAAGATGGAGCCGAGCTACATGGGCACCTTCACCGGCGCCCGGCGGTATGTGATGCACACCTTTGCCAACACCCAGAGCGCGCTGATGAGAAAGCGCGTGTCCCGGTTCATGGAGGGCAAACCGTGCCCCACCTGCCACGGCAAGCGGCTCAAGCCCGAGGCGCTGTCGGTCACCTTCGCCGGCGTGGACATCGGCGCGTTCATGCAGATGCCGCTGGACCAGTTGGCGGCCTTGCTCGAACCCATCGCCCAGGGCGATTTCCGCGCCCATGCAGCGGGGGCGGCTACGGACAAGGAAGCGACCCGACGCGACCGTGCCGAACGCGCGGCCTCCGGTCGCGCCGTCCATGCGGTATCGCCCGACGTGCGCCGCACCTCGGCGCTATCGGAAGAAAAGCGCCTCGCCGCGCAGCGCCTGGCTGGAGGCGTGATGGCGCGCCTGCGCCAACTGCGCGAGCTAGGCCTGGGCTACCTGACGCTGGACCGGGCCACGCCGACGCTTTCGGCCGGCGAGTTGCAGCGCCTGCGGCTGGCCACGCAATTGAGTTCCCTGCTGTTCGGTGTCGTGTACGTGCTCGACGAGCCCTCCGCGGGCCTGCACCCCTCCGATAGCCAGGCCCTGTACGACGCACTCGACCGGCTGCGCGACGCCGGCAACTCGGTGTTCGTGGTGGAGCACGACTTGGACCTGATGCGCCGCGCGCAATGGCTCGTGGATGTCGGGCCGGATGCTGGGGAGCGTGGCGGCCGCGTGCTCTACAGCGGCGAGCCGGATGGCCTGCGCAAGATTGCCGAATCGCGCACCGCCCGCTATCTGTTCGAGGAGATCCCCGCGCCGGGAAGCCGGGCACGCGAAGCGACCGGCTGGCTGGAACTGCAGGGCATCCACCGCCACAACCTGCATGGCGTGGATGCACGCATTCCGCTGGGCGTGCTGACAGCCGTTACCGGCATCTCTGGCTCCGGCAAATCCAGCCTCGTCGCGCAGGCCCTGCCGGAATTGGTGCTGCTGCACCTGGGCCACGAGCCTGAAGACGATGCCGCCGAAAGCGCCACCAGCGAAGGGCCGGCAGTGGTCGAAGCGACCGGCGGCCATCTGGCGGGCGACGTGGACGCCATACAGCGCCTGGTGCAGGTGGACCAGAAGCCGATCGGGCGCACGCCGCGGTCGAACCTGGCTACCTACACGGGTCTGTTCGACCATGTGCGCAAGCTGTTCGCCGCCACGCCCGATGCTCGACGCCGCCGCTATGATGCCGGACGGTTCTCGTTCAACGTCGCCAAGGGGCGCTGCGAGACTTGCGAGGGCGAGGGTTTCGTTAGCGTGGAACTGCTGTTCATGCCCAGCGTGTACGCGCCGTGCCCGACCTGCCATGGCGCGCGCTACAACGAGGCCACGCTGAAGGTCCAGTGGAACGGGCGCAACATCGCCGAGGTGCTGCAGATGACCGTGGACGATGCCAGCGAATTCTTCGCGGGTGAAGACGCGGTGGCAAGGCCCCTGCAACTGCTGCGCGACATCGGACTGGGCTATCTGCGCCTGGGGCAACCGGCCACTGAGCTTTCCGGTGGCGAGGCGCAGCGCATCAAGCTGGCGACCGAGCTTCAGCGCAGCCAGCGCGGCCGAAGCCTGTACGTGCTCGACGAGCCGACCACCGGGCTGCACGCGTCGGATGCCGACCGGCTGCTGGTGCAGTTGCAGCGCCTGGTCGATGCCAGCAATACCGTAGTGATGATCGAGCACGACATGCGTGCGGTGGCCCAAGCCGACTGGGTGATCGACGTAGGGCCAGGCGCGGGCGCTGCCGGCGGCAGCATCGTGGTGGCGGGTTCCCCTCAGCAGGTGGCCCGAAAGTCTGGCAGCCGAACCGCTCCGTTCCTTGCACGGGAGTTGGCGCGGGTCGAGTAGCTTAGTTCGCCAAATGTTGCCAGCTTCGCGGGGCATTGATCGTCGCCACACGGTGGTGACGGTCGCTGCCCGAGTCGCGTCATCCTTCCTGAGTCAGAGCAAGATAGGGATTGTTGGGCGGTATTTCGGCGAATACCAAGGACCCATTTTCGAGGAGGTAGCCATGCAGTCGGCGGGACTTCCTCGGGCCCGTGACTTCACAGGTCCAAATGTTCAGGCCATTTGAGTGCTTGCGGTGTAGCTGCAGTTTCTCAAAGCGCTTTTGCACCCACTGCCAATCCTGTTGCTTGTCCTGCCTGGCTAGCGCATCCACCTGGGGATGTTCCTGCGCATAGCGATGGAACACACCGGGACTGACCAGGTAGGCGGTGTCGCTCACCGTATGCACGAGCGCCTTGGCGTCGTTGATGATGAGTCGCCGCGCGGCGACTCCCTGTTGCAGCCACGTCATGAAATGCTCCCCGGATGGTATCGCGACTATTGGAGTTGATGCAGGTCCAGGCGCAGGGGTAAGTGGCAAGGGAGACGCTGCGGCTGTGGTTGGGGCAGGAACGTCAGGCTGGGCAGGGACTTTCTCCACTGGCTCTTCACTCTTCCCCATGTCGGCCGTGCCATCCAATCCAACCATCGGCAGCATGTCCTCCATGACGTCGGGCACGGGCGGGGCCGCAGTCGGCAAGGCGGTATCGCTGCGAGGGCATTCCCAAGGGGGAGTCTCCTGACCTTCGGGTGCTGGCTGCCCCACGACCGCGGGCGGTGTGCCTGGTGCACTGCCGTTGATTTCCGCTGGCGTCGTGTCGATCGCCACCGTGCCTGCGAAAAGCGCTGGCCGCTCGCCGGATTCCCAGATCAGCGCGGGCGCGAGGCGCAACAGGGTGAACGAGTAGGACCAGCCGGTCGCACTGGTCACGGTCGCGCGCCAGACCGCCTTGCCGTCTGAGGTAGGCTGGAGCATGCCGTGGTCCTGCAGCACGTTGAAGACGGCGGTGTTGTTCGCAGGAATGCCGTCGATCCCCTGAGACAGCAGGTGCGCGCGCAGCTTGTCCGAGACAGTCTTGCTCACCAGCCACAGCCCATCCTCAGTGAGCCAGCCATCGGAGGCTTCCGGCTGATTCAGCTTCAACTGTTCCTTGAGCAGGAAGCGCAGCCCGTCCAGCAGCTTGCGTTGCAGCGCGTGCCTGGGCGCGGCCATGGCGCGCGCGGGATCGCCGCCCAGTTCCTGTGCCACAGAAGCGCGATCAGCCTGCACGACCAGTTCACCCAGCACGCCGGCGTGCTCGTACTGCCCGGCCAAGACGTAGAGCAATGGTGCCCACAGAGACGGATAGCCGCTGAGCCAGTCTAGGAGCGGACCATCGAGCAATTGGCGGTAGAGCAGCCCTGTTGCGGCGCTGTGCAACCGGTACTCGCGGTCTTCGCGGTAGCGGAAGCGGTACGACTGGTGCAGCGGGCCGTGCCAGGGATGCCACAGCGAGCCGTCTGCCAGCTCGACCAGCAGATCGACGGCCACCTTGCCGATGTCGTGCAGCCACGGCGTTGTAACCGGCGTAGTCGTCGGTCATCAGGTAGCCGCGGTAGCCATCGAGCAGGCGTAGCGGCACCTCGGCGCGGCTGGCTGTGTAGTCGAAAAGGATCACCGGCTTGTCCGGCGGCCCACCGCTTTGCACCCACATCCAGGATTGTGCCGAGGGGTCGCGTCCCGGTTCATGCAGCACCTGCAAGCGCGTTTCGTCGCAGTGCAACACGGGGTAGTCCAGCAGCTTGTCGCGCATCAGGTTGAGCAACGGTTGCAGTTGCTCGCCACTTTGGATCACCCAACGCGCCAGGGGCTGGCGTGGGATGTCGACGCCGTGGCGGCTGCCCCCTAAAGAAGGTTGGCCGTAGAAGAGCACTTGAAGGGCTTCGCGTCCCTCTCTGGAGTGTGCTGTCTTTTGCGTGTACAGCCCCTGGTTTCAGCGTTGTCAAGTGGCAGTTTTGCTATAGGAGCGTTTTTTCCGCGCACCGCATCACTGGTAATGCTATTCGATCACTCGAAGCTTCGGATGATCTGATCGTTATTTGGTCAGATTGCTGTTTTTGACATCGGCAAAGACTGAAATCAGTCAGAAATACAAGGGTGTGCAGCCCTAGATTCTTTCTTGCAGCGCCTTGAAGAAGGCATCGATATTCTCATCGTGGCGTTTGTAGTAGGTCCAGGGGCCGATCCGCTGCGATGTCACCAATTGCGCGCGCTGTAGAGCTGCGAGATAAAGCGATGTCGTTGACTGCGAGAGGCCCGTGCGCTCTTGGATGATACTGACGCACACGCCTACCGTTTCTGGGTCGACTTCCTGCTCGGGAAAGACTGTCCTGGGATCCTTGAGCCAATTGAGGATGGCAAGGCGCGTCGGGTTCGCCAATGCTTTCAGGGCTTCGTTGACGTCAATAGTCATGAATTTTTTGAGACCTGTTTTTTTCGATATCTAAATATCTTCCTGATTCGCGCATCAAATTGGAAGGCTTCGCCATGATCTCTTCGCGCCTGCCCGTCGCAATGACGGGCTGGTTTGGACTGGAATCCTATTGCCCTGTCAGGTAGGACTATCGGGCACCTGTGCGCCGAATTGCGGGACGATATGTTTGCCAAGTTCCTCGATAACCTCTGCTGCGGGGCGTTTACCATACTTGAGGTTCAGGATGACGTGATCTACACCGATTTCCTGAAGTGTATCCAGCAAGGCCCGCAGGTGGTTACGTCCCAGTCGGAATCCTAGATGGATAGGCGAGGGTGGCGTGGATGGGTGTTCGTCCAGGTCGATATACAGCGATTGCAAGAACGGCTTGTAGATAGTGCCACATTGTTTAGCCGTTTCCTGTCGCCAATCTTCCACGATGAGTCGCTGCATTTTTGGCGGACGTGGATAGTTGATCCATCCATGGCTTTCACGCGCGATCCAATCGAGCGGCTGGCGGCTGTGTCCGGTTACGAATAGCGGTATTTCCCGAGTCGTAGGTTTGGGAACGAGATCGGCCCCCAGTAACTCGCCGTGACTCCAGCGAATGGGCTCGAAGTGTGTTCGATGGGCTTGGCGTATCACATTGAGGTTTTCTTGAAAGGTCTCGCCACGCTGTTCTGGATCAATGCTGAATGCGGGAAACTCCACGGGACGATCGCCAGAGGCTACTCCCAGGAGCAAGCGACCTCCGCTCAACTGATCAATGCTCGCTGCGGCCTTTGCCGTGTGCAAGGGATTACGCAGAGTAAGGGCGATGGAGGCGGTGCCTAGTGCGATTTTTGTTGTATGGGCTGCCATGTAGCCCAGATACACCCAAGGGTCGAAAACCTGGCCGACATCGCCGAAGCTTGGGTCCCTGAGTGGGACGTCGCGAAACCAGAGCGCCGAAAAACCAAGTGCCTCTGCACGTTTGGCCAGCGCGACCTGATCTAGCATGCTCGGTGTATCACCTTCGAAAGCCTCCAGGGGAAAGAACAGCCCAAGGCTTAGATGACCCTGCCTGAAGGTTCGTTTGAATCCCCTATGCTCTTGGTAGGGGATCGTGCTCGGTTGGTACATGCTTAACTTCCTCGGTCAACAATCGCTGAGCCACGCCCCTGAGTTATGGGGCGTGGCATTGAGCGTTTAGGATTTGTAAGTCGGGTAGTCGGTGTAGCCCTTATCGGTACCGCCGTACATGGTGCTTGGATCAACTGGGTTAAGCGGCCAGTTGTTGGCGATACGAGCGGGCAGGTCGGGGTTCGCAATGAAGGGGCGGCCAAAAGCGATCAGATCGCCCCAGCCAGCTTTTATCACGCGATTTCCTCGTTCAGCGGTGTACTTGCCGGCATAGATAATCTTGCCGCTGAATGTCTTACGAACAGCTTCCCGGAACGTCTCAGGCAGCTCGGGTGCGTTTTCCCAATCGGCTTCGGCGAGCGACAGGTAGGCAATGCCCACTTCCTCGAGGATCTTCACTGCCTCGATGTAGGTTTGATGAGGATCTTCTTCGACCAGACCAAGGTAGACGCGGTCTTCGTCTGTGGTCGCGAACAGCGGGGCGAAGCGAACGCCAACGCGCTCCTTGCCGACCACACCAGCAACAGCGAGGGTGATTTCGCGCAGGAAGCGAAGACGGTTCTGCAGCGAACCGCCATATTCATCATCACGCTGGTTGGTATGGGCCGAAATGAACTGGTTTACCAGGTACCCGTTCGCGCAGTGAAGCTCCACCCCGTCAAAACCTGCGTCCAAAGCATTTCGGGCTGCTTGGGCGTAGAGCTCAACCAGTTCCTTTACCTCCTTGGTGGACAGGGCTCGTGGGGTCGAAGGGTCGGCCAGTGTACCCGTGCCGGGGCCAGTTTCGATGAACACCTTGACGTTGTCCGCGCGGATGGCTGATGGCGCGACGGGCGCTTCACCACCGGGTTGCAGCGATGTGTGCGACACGCGGCCCACATGCCAAAGTTGAGCAAAGATCACCCCCCCTTCGGCGTGAACAGCGTCGGTGACCTTACGCCAGCCTTGTATCTGTTCCGGGCTATGAATGCCAGGTGTCCAGGCATAACCCTGTCCTCGGGGTTCGATCTGTGTGCCCTCGGTCACCATGAAGCCAGCACCGCTGCGCTGACGGTAATATGTGGCCATTAGGTCGTTCGCAATATTGCCGGGTTGGGAGCTGCGCGAACGCGTCAGTGGCGGCAGAACGATACGGTTCTTGAGGGTGTATGGGCCCAGCTGAGTCGTTTTGAAAAGTTCTGATTGTGTCATTTTGCTTACCTGCATATCTGAAATATTCGATGTCGTAGGTCGAAAAAACATGGATCAACGAGGTCTGAAGAGTCCGAGCGGTGCAGGTCACGAAGGCGCGCTGTGCGCCCTGCACCGCGCGGGCGACGTCGGCAGCTGTGGCGTTGGGATGTTGGTGAGAATTTTTCCGTTGGCGGGGTTGATAATGTCGAGGGCTTCACCGTATTCGTCCGAAACTCATTGGTTGTCAATAAACAGGCCGTAGCTGCTGTCGGGAAGGTGATTCGGACGGGTATCGCTGGAATCTTTCATGGGAGTACCTCCTGAGGTTTCTAGCGCGGTTATGGGTAGGCTATTCTCGATATTCATATATGTCAATATATTAATATCGCTTCCGGCACGTACGCATGGTTCCACGCCCTTGCAGCTCACTTCTGGATCAGCTGGGAGCGCGCCGTGCTTCGCGCTAGGGTTGCCTATGCAGTCAGCTCCCTTGAGCTTTTCATCATGGAGGCTGGCTGCATCAGGTATGCCATTGCCGTGATTGCGTTGATGCTATTGCCCGACAACAAAGGTATTCACCTTGACGATCTGGATGACAGCGAAGTTGACGCTACGCCCGCACTTCAACCTTCTTCTCCTCAGACGCATGTATAAGGAATGTTCGCGATGATCCGAATTGTCTACTTGTTGGTAAAGCCTATGTTCCGCCAGGAATGTTTGCGTCACTATCAGATGAGTGAGGGTATCCCTGGCCTGTTTAAATATGAGGTTAGGTTGGTGGCTGAAAACCCTGCCGATACCCATGTGCCATACCTGGATGTAGGGCCGGTTCACGCGATTGGCGAATGCTGGTTCCAAAGCCCGGAGGACTACCAACGATATATCGAGTCGGCAGTGCGCAAAGCCTGGTTCGAACATGGTAAAACGTTCATTGGCCAGCTCAAGCCCTTCGTCACTGAAACACTTGTTTGAAAGCTGCTCGAAGCGGTTATCTCCGATCAGGCCACCCCTCCATTCATTCTGGAGGGGCTTTCATCTACGAGTGAACCCCTGGTTATTGATTTAACGTAAATCACTGGCAGATTCCCCAATGAACATGGGGACCCGTGCGAGTCTCAATTCGCACGAGGTGCCGTCTATGTGTCGATTTGACAGCGTGTCCAACGACTGCGCGTGGGAACCATCGATCAGGTCGCCGATGGGGTAAAACATATCGAGCGGCTGATGCCTGCAAATCTCTCAGAAATCCTGGCAAGTTGCCGGGATGGTTCAGTGACGTGCCATGCAGCAACCCCAAGATGGCCCAACTGCAGGCAGTGAAACTCATTTCGCAGGGGTACACACCGGGACACTGCCTGGACATCAGTACCATCTGGTAGCGCAAAAGGTTGTAGCCCAGCAGCACACCCCATAGCTCTTGAGCGATCATCTCTGGCGTCTTGCTTCTCAGGGTATATTCGCCGCCCAGCAGTCTCTGCTTGATCGCCCGATAGCCCAGCTCGATTTCCCAGCGTTGACTGTAAAGGTCGACGATCTCCCCACCCGGAAAGCGCAGCGGGTCGACCATCGAAGTCAGTACGCTTACCATTTTTCCCTTGATCATCTTGCGCAACAACCGCGCTCGCATTTCGAGCGGACGACAGGTGGTATGTGGTCGGTAAATACATAGCGGCCATACTGTAAGCGCGAGTAGGCGGGTCTTTGGGCTGACGCCCGGCGATATCGTCAGGGCGTCAGATCCATACAGCCGTTCGATCAGGCTGCCGGCTTCAGAATGACCTTTGTCCAACCCTCATCTCGCGCATCGAAATGCTTGTACGCATCGGGCCCTTCCGCCAATTTCAGGCTGTGAGAGATGATCTGCGAAGGCTTGGCGCGGTCGTGATGGATCAGCTCCGCAAGCCTGCGGTTATAGGCTTTGACGTTGGCTTGCCCGGTGCGTATCTGCTGGCCCTTGAACCAGAACGCGCCGAAATCGAAGGCCATTTTGCCTTCCTTCGCCAGTTCATTTTTCGCGCCCGGATCCTGAGGAACAAACACCCCGACGACGCCGATGCCACCCGTGGCCTTGGTGGAAGCTACCAGGTTGTTCATCGTCAGGTGATTGGCCTCATGGCCGTGATTGTCACAGCACTGGTACCCCACACACTCACAACCTCGATCAGTGCCTTTGCCGTGAGTCAGGTTGAGGATCTGATCAACCGCCTCTTTCTCCAGGGAGTTGATTGGCGTGGCCCCCATCTGCGCGGCCAATTTCAATCGATCCGGATGGTTGTCGACCACGAACACTTGCGAGGCGCCTTTGATCATCGCGGCATGAGCTGCCATCAGGCCCACTGGCCCTGCACCGTAAATGGCGATGCTTTCACCCGGCATCAGGCCAGCCAGTTCAGTGGCATGCCATCCGGTGGGGAATATGTCTGACAGCATGACGTAGTCGTTTTCTTTCTCTTGCGCATCCTCTGGCAGCACCAGGCAATTGAAGTCCGCATATGGCACACGCAGCAGTTCTGCTTGACCACCCTGGTATGAGCCCATATCGGCAAACCCGTAAGCAGCACCAGCACTGCCGGGGTTGGCCGTGAGGCAGAAACCGGTCAAACCTTTTTCACAGTTTTCGCAGAAACCGCAGCCGATATTAAATGGCAAACAGACGCGATCACCTACCTTGATGCGATCTACGCCGGCGCCGACTTCGATGACTTCCCCGAGGTTCTCGTGACCGAAAACACGTCCCGTCTCCATCGAGGTGCGGCCCTCGTACATGTGCAGGTCAGAGCCGCAGATATTGGTAGTGGTGATGCGCACTACGGCGTCGGTAGGTTTTTCGATCTTGGCGTCTGGGACATTTTGCACGCTGACGTCGCGTGGCCCGTTGTAAACGATGGCTTTCATTAGACTCTCCCGTTCAAGCGACGATGAGGTGGTTTCGTCTGCTTACGAGATATCTGTTTAGATCTACGAACGTATGTTCCACAAATCGAGCTATGACCAGACGAGTGGTGATGCCGTCGCCCGCGCGTGGCGGCCCTTGAATTTGCAGCTCGTGACGAACTTAGACAGTTGAACGCCATAGAAGGAATATGGCTACGTGTAGTGGTCTACTAATCCTGGACACCCTTTTAGGGCGAGAATGCTCGCCATTCAGAGGTGTTCGATGAGCAGACAACGACGTACTTTCACCCCCGAGTTTAAGCGCGAAGCAGCCAGTCTAGTGCTCGACCAGGGTTACAGCTGTCCTGAGGCAGCCAAATCCCTTGATGTAGGTGAGACCGCACTGCGGCGCTGGGTCAACCAGTTGCAGTTGGAGCGCGGTGGCATCACCCCCACAGCCAAAGCGCTTACGCCTGAGCAGCAGACTATTCAGGAGCTTCAAGCCCGCATCAACCGGCTGGAGCTTGAGAAGAAAATCTTAAAGGAGGCCACTGCGCTCTTGATGGCCGAGGAGCACGGGCGCAGACGTTGAAGTCGATTCGGCAGTTAGCAGCACGCTACCCAGTTCAACTGCTGTGTTCAGTGTTTGAACTGCCTCGTTCCTGTTACTACGCCCATATGGCTCGGCGCCGTCGCATTGATGTTCGGCGGGTGGGTTTACGCAGCCGTATTAGCGAACTTTTCAGTCAAAGCCGTAGTTCAGCTGGCAGCCGCAGTATCGTTGCCATGCTCAAGGATGAGGGCGTCAAAGTAGGTCGCTTCAAGGTCAGGGGCCTGATGAAGGAGCAGGGTTTGATCAGTAAGCAGCCAGGTTCTCATGCGTACAAAAACGCCACTGTTGAGCGGCCTGACATTCCCATGCTTTGGTGGCTGGTTGGGAGATCTAGAGCCACGATTCGCAGCCCTTTTCCGTCGATGGCGGCCTTGAGCTTCGACCAGTCTTCAGCCGGCAGGCGGGACAGTCGGTCGATAGATTCCACCAGCAGTACATCCCCCGGGTGGGAATCGGCCAGCAGGCGCACCAACTCGGGGCGATCAGCACGAGTACCAGATGCGTTCTCAATGTATTGCGCGGCAATGGCCTTGCCATGATCGGCAGCAAACTCCTCCAGGACGGAACGGGCTCGGGCAGCGTCTTGTTCGGCAGTAGAGGCCCGAAGGTAGGCACGGACAAACATTTCTTGATCCCTATGCGTGCTGTTTCAATTTGGGCGTTGCAGAAACATCGTTACAGTTTGGGTGTTAGTTATAGAGCGGCAAGGACGAATCTGCCGCGCCTTTTCCGTATCAGTTGAGGCATACCTCTAAAAACGCTAGCGTAGATTGATTACTTTTTGGTCTGCGATGGGCCGGAGTCGTTGCCGTAGCGGAGGTCCGTTGGCAACGCGACGGTGATTTTGGAAGTTAACGCCATCTCGAGCATGAGCCTGTTGCCGCAGTGGAGGTCAAACGGCAACGGTAGCTTCACCGTTTGTCGCTCCTGAGCCCGAAACAGATGCAGTAGGTTCCGGGTACGGCCATGACGACGCAGACGATTGGCCCCACGCCCACGATTTGCCCCCAGAGGCTTTTCAGCAGCGGATAAGCGAAGAACACCGCTGCCGCTTCTGCCGGTTGCATGGTGGCCAGTCTGCCGAGGATGGCGGCACTCATTCCGGAAAGAAGTAGCAGCATGCAGCCTGTTACCGCCAATACTGGTCGGAGTCGGGATTGTGGATTGTGACGATAGCCAGAAGCTGGGACGTCCAGTGGCAATGGAATCTGCCGGACGAGCCTGCTGCGCCCAATGCGTGCGTCGAGGGTCAGGGCCAGCCAGGAAATTCCGATGGCGAATGTGAGGATGAAGCTAACAACCAGTGCAAGTGGCGACATGATCAAACTCCTCTGAGTGCTGTGGCGACTGCCCGTTAGTCGAAACCGAAGGACGAAAAACTGTCTCCGAAGCTGCTTATGCCGTGATCAAACGACAGGCTGTCAGTCATCGTGTCCGTGCCGAATGCGTTACCCATGACATCGAAACAGCTGTCGAGCATGGGCATTCCGTTGGCGGGATTGAGCCAGAAGGTTTCCATGGGTTCGAAGTGGGTCGATGAGAAAGCTGAGAAAGTATCCTCGGCTTGGGTCTGGCCTACCGGGTCAAATGAATCAGCCCAGTTAGTGTGATCCTGCAGGATGCTGTCGAACGACGTACTCGTGTCCCCATCTTCCAGCGAATCGACCTGATACCACCAACGTTCCTGGCGAATACCAAGGCCGTCATGCACCACGACCGCTTTTCCCTGGCTGGGATAGATGACCGTGGTGAATGCCGCTTTTTCTGGCCGGACGACAGAGGTGATGAGATTGGCAATGTGCGTAAACAGGTTCATGGCTAGCTCCTCGGTTTAGTTGGTTTCAGCATCTCCTGAACCCCAAATAACCCAAGGCATGGGTAAGATCGCATACCGCCTTGGAGACGGATCATCTATTGCAAGCTCGGGTGCGTAGAGGGGCACAAGCACGGCCCGGATCAGCAATCCATTACCGCAGCCAGGCCCTTTCCCTTCCAGGAGAAGCAGCACAGCAGGCGCGCGATGCCGGCTACCGCGCGGATACCCGCCACAATTGATCTACTCGCGTCGTGAAACTCTGGCTCATCAGCTCGCGACGCATGCTCCAGGCGGGGGCTGCTGGTACCACACCAGGTCGCAACGTTCCCCGTCCCCATTTGGCGTTGATCGAATCAAGCACGGCCATCACCTTCTCCGAATTAGCTGGCTGACTGGAGGCGAACAGGTCGTCGGTGAAGGCGTTTACGTCGGGACTAGTCATGCTTCCGCAGTCAGCGGCGAGGTAGTCCCTGAGCTCACTGGAGCCCAGGGTTTCGAAGCAGGCCGTCTTCAGCGTCTTCCTCGATGAATTGACTCTCAAGCCAGCCTTAGCCGCGCTGAGATAAGATCGTCTCGAGCAAACCAGGAAATCGATTGTTCAAATCATCCCTGCGCAACGAGTTCATATGGGTCGTGCCGATGGTTTGGGTTTGGACCAACCCGGCATCTCGCAGCACCCTGAAGTGATGGGACATGGTGGACTTTGGTCGGCCACCGTCCAATTCGCCACAGCTGGCTTCGCCCAGTTCGGCAAGGCGTCGGACGATCTCCAGGCGCACAGGATCGCTCAAGGCGTATAGCAGACGCTCGAGGACGAATTCAGTGACGGGAGGGTGTTTGTAGGGGCGCATGAACGAAGCATACACGGGTTTGCTCTATCTCCATAGTTCGAATACTATCGAATTAACGTAATAGACAACCCTCGGAGAAACCAATGTCTGCGCTGTTCCAACCCTTCACGCTTAAAGACGTCACGCTTCGCAACCGTATTGCGATTCCCCCTATGTGCATGTACTCGTCAAACGATGGCCTGATCAACGAGTGGCACAGTGTTCACTACGCCTCCCTTGCGCGTGGCGGGGCGGGGTTGGTGATTGTCGAAGCAACCGCTGTAGCGCCAGAAGGGCGGATCACTCCTGGCTGTGCGGGTATTTGGAACGATGAGCTGGCCCAGGCCTTCGTACCGGTGGTGCAGTCGATCAAGGCAGCCGGCTCGGTCCCCGGCCTGCAGATCGCCCACGCCGGTCGCAAGGCAAGCGCAAACCGTCCATGGGAAGGCGATGACCACATCGCTGAAGATGACGCCCGTGGCTGGCAGACCATCGCTCCATCGGCCATAGCTTTTGGCGGTCACCTGGCCAAGCAGCCGCAAGCCATGACGCTGGAAGACATTGCCCGTGTGCGTGAGGATTTCGTCGCAGCCGCTCGCCGTGCGCGTGACGCTGGCTTCGAGTGGCTGGAGCTGCATTTCGCCCATGGTTATCTGGCCCAGTCGTTCCTTTCCGAACACTCCAACCATCGCGATGACGCCTACGGCGGCAGTTTCGACAACCGTAGCCGCTTCCTGCTTGAAACGCTGGCGGCTGTTCGTGAGGTTTGGCCGGAGCACCTGCCGCTAACCGCTCGTCTAGGGGTTATCGAATACGACGGCCGGGACGAACAGACGCTGACCGAGGCTATCGAACTGACACGTCGCTTCAAAGATGGTGGCCTGGATCTGCTGAGCGTCAGCATTGGTTTCACCATCGCTGAAACCAACATTCCCTGGGCGCCTGGCTTCATGGGCGAAGTTGCCCAGCGCGTGAAGCGTGAGGCGGGGATACCAGTGGCTTCGGCATGGGGCTTCGGCACGCCAAGCGTTGCCGAAGAAGCGGTCAAGAGCGGTCAGCTGGACTTGGCGATGATTGGGCGAGCACATCTGGCCAATCCAAATTGGTCCTATCTTGCCGCCCAAGAGCTGGGCGTAGAGCGTGCGTCCTGGACCTTGCCGGCTCCCTATGCCCACTGGCTTGAACGCTACAAGTGATCCGTCGGGGCGAAGACGGCCGTCATGGCCTAATCGCCCGCTGCCTCAGCGCCGATGTGCGCTGGTGGCTACCTGGCTGGGCCGCTCATGGCTCGGCCCTTCCGATAGATAGCTGAGGATTACGCTATGTCTCGCGTCATACGCTTTCATCGCACCGGTGGACCGGAGGTTCTCCAGATCGACGAGATCGACGTGCCGGCTCCCGGCGCGAACGAGGTTCAAATCAACGTCAGGGCGCTCGGCATCAACCGGGCTGAAGTGATGTACCGCACAGGCCAGTACGTCATCGAACCGACGTTTCCCGCCATGCTGGGCTATGAAGCGGCTGGGACCGTATCTGCAGTGGGTCCCGGTGTGGTCGGCTTCGCTGTTGGCGATGCGGTCAGCGTAGTGCCCGCGTTCTCCTTTGACGAATACGGCTTGTACGGTGAATTGGTCAACGCGCCGGCTCACGCGGTGGTCAAACACCCGGAAGTGCTCTCTTTCACGGAGGCAGCAGCGACCTGGATGAAGTTTGTCACCGCCTATGGCGCATTGATCGAGCTTGGTGGGCTGCAGGCCGGCGAGACGGTGCTAATCCGTGCGGCGTCCAGCAGCGTGGGGCTTGCCGCTATCCAGATTGCGAACATGGTGGGCGCCGTTCCTGTGGCGCTGACCCGCACCAGCGACAAGCGCGAAGCCTTGCTTCAAGCGGGGGCGGCGGCAGTCATCGCGACCCAGGAGCAGGACATGGTGGCTGAGGTCATGACGGTGACTCATGGCAAAGGCGCTCGCATGGCCTTCGATCCCGTTGGCGGACCCGAAGTGGCCTTGGTGCTCAAGGCGCTAGCGAACCACGGCATCTTCTTCCAGTACGGCGCTTTGGACACTCGGGATATCCCTGTGTCGGTCATGGACCTGCTCGGCAAGCATCTGACGCTGCGCGGTTATCAGCTGTTCGAGATCACCCAGAATCGAGAAAAACTCGAACGGGCCAAGCACTTCATCAATGAAGGGCTCGCCTCTGGACAGCTGCGTCCGGTGATCGACCGTACATTCAGCTTCGACGAGATGGCCGAGGCTCACCGGTACATGGAATCGAATGCCCAGGTGGGCAAGATTGTTGTAACGCTGTAAACCACGTTCAGGTCTTCGCGGCATGGCCGGTAGGGTCACCTTCGGTAAGCCCATGCCAGTTCGATGCGTCTTTCACACATGCACAGACAGGAGGTTCGATGACCACCCCACTCACACTGGTTGCCACATTGGTCGCCAAGG
This sequence comes from Pseudomonas sp. NPDC077451, assembly GCF_044543345.1. NCBI lineage: Bacteria > Pseudomonadati > Pseudomonadota > Gammaproteobacteria > Pseudomonadales > Pseudomonadaceae > Pseudomonas > Pseudomonas sp. NPDC077451. The sequence continues at coordinate 101,666 of NZ_JBITVX010000009.1, forward strand.
CCGGCTCCGAAGATGAGCTCCAGCAGACGCTGCAGGATCTGCAAGGCCCAAGTCGCGCCGAAGCGGACTGCATCCAATACGACTTTCATAAAGATGCAGAACAGCCTCGCACCTTCCATATGGTTGAGCAGTGGCGAGACGAAGCGGCGCTGACTGCGCACGAGGCCACCCCGCATTTCCAGGCAGCGCTGCCGGTTATCGAGCGCGCCGCCGAAAAATTCTCCGTCATGAAAATGTACCGCGTCTCCTGAGGAGCTCCGAATGAAAGCGATTGCACACTTCAAATGCCTGCCTGTTGAGAACCCTGACGCCCTCGTGGAGATCGATCTACCCGAGCCAGTGCCGGGGCCGCGCGACCTGCTGGTAGAAGTCAAGGCCGTATCGGTCAACCCGGTCGATACCAAAGTCCGCCAGGGCTACGTGCCGCATACAGACGAAACACAGCCGCGCATCCTCGGTTGGGACGCTGCCGGCGTGGTCAAGTCGGTCGGTTCCGACGTAACGCTGTTCAAGCCCGGTGACAAGGTGTGGTACGCCGGGTCGCTGATCCGCCCGGGCAGCAACAGTGAGTTGCAGCTGGTAGACGAGCGCATTGTCGGATCGATGCCACAGTCGCTGGAGTTCGCCCAGGCCGCGGCGCTTCCCCTGACGTCTCTGACCGCTTGGGAATTGCTATTTGATCGCCTCGGCGTAGCGCGCGACACCACCGACCGTGGCGAAACGCTGCTGATCATTGGCGCTGCAGGCGGGGTGGGTTCAATCATGACTCAGCTGGCGCGTCAGTTGACCGGCCTGACCGTCATTGGTACGGCTTCGCGCCCTGAAACCCAGGCCTGGGTCACCGAACTCGGCGCCCATTACGTGATCGATCACACCAAACCACTGAGCGAAGAGCTCAAGCGCATCGGCCTTCCGCAGGTCAGCTACGTCGCAAGCCTGACGCAGACCGATCGGCATTACGAGCAGATCATCGAGTCACTGAAGCCACAGGGCAGGTTGGGCCTGATCGATGACCCGGCCACGCTGGACGTCGTACCGCTCAAACGCAAGAGCCTGTCGCTGCACTGGGAGCTGATGTACACGCGCTCGCTGTACGAGACCGAGGACATGCAGGAGCAGCACAACATCCTCAATGAAGTGGCCCGCCAGATCGATGCGGGTGTGTTGCGCACCACCGTTGGCGAAAACTACGGGCGTATCAGCGCCGAAAACCTACGTCGCGCCCATGCCTTGCTGGAGAGCGGCAAGGCAAAGGGCAAGATCGTTCTGGAGGGCTTCTGACGGTATCTGGCTACCGGCTCATGCGGTAGGTAGCCAATGCTGGATTCAAGAGTAGCGCCCATGAGCGATTCAGTGAGCGCCTTGAAATGCCTCCTATTGAGATCGTCTCGCAAGACCATCACCCAGCCGTCAACGACTTCATCCGAAACGTCCAACTAATAGGAACCCCATATGAACAACGCTACCGGCTATGCCGTCGATATCTCGGGATCGAGGTAGATGACGCTTTGGAAACGGCAGAGCAGACGTTTGGCCATGCATAAAGCACTGAATCCCAAACCGCATTTACGACAAGCAGACAGAATGTTGACATTGTAGACAGTCGGTCTAATGTATTCCCATGACTACTTCAAAGCCCCAAGCCCGCCGTGGCCGACCACCCAAAGTCGCGAGAGGCTTTGACGACACTCGCGAGGCATTACTGTGTTGCGGCATGGAAGTGCTGACCGAACAGGGTTTTGCCGCCACCGGCATAGATGCCGTCCTGAAGCGCGTGCGCGTACCAAAGGGTTCGTTCTATCACTACTTCGACAGTAAGGAAGCCTTCGTCCAAGAGGTGCTGCAGCGCTATGCCGCTTATTTCGCGCGCAAACTGGATCGCTGGCTGCTGGACGATCAGGTACCGCCCCTGCAACGCCTGAGCAATTTCGTCGATGATGCCAAAGCCGGCATGGCCAAGCATGAGTTTCGCCGAGGTTGTCTGGTCGGCAACCTTGGTCAGGAGATCACGGCACTACCCGCCAGTTTTCGCCAAGCACTGGAGGATGTCCTCCTCGACTGGCAAGACCGGCTGGCCAATTGCCTGGTTCAGGCAGTCAACCACGGGCAGCTGGAGCCCGACAGCGATTGCGATGCGCTTGCCGCTTATTTCTGGATTGGCTGGGAAGGCGCAGTACTACGCGCCAAGCTGGCGCAGAACGCCCAACCACTAGACACCTTTGCCAAGGGCTTTCTGGCCGGTGCCGCGAGGTAGTGTTTTTTCGACCATTTAAAGACGATCAGTCTAAATAAGGAGAGACCATGTTCCACGCATTACTCATCGAGAAAAACGACGACAACTATCAGACGCGGCTGACCGAGCTTGATGACTCGCAGCTGCCTGAGGGCGACGTTACCGTGCGCGTCGAGTACAGCACGCTCAACTACAAGGATGGTCTCGCCATCAGCGGACGTAGTCCGGTGGTACGGCGGTTCCCCATGGTTCCTGGCATTGACCTGGCAGGCGTTGTCGAAGCCAGCGATCATGCTCGTTACAAGGTTGGCGACCGGGTGTTACTCAATGGTTGGGGCGTTGGTGAGACGCACTGGGGGGGCCTTGCTCAAAAAGCCAGGCTTAAAGGTGACTGGCTGATTCCCCAGCCCGCTCAACTGAGCGCACGGCAGGCCATGGCAATCGGTACTGCCGGTTATACCGCCATGCTGAGCCTGATCGCACTGGAGCGTCACGGCTTGTCACCAGAGAGTGGTGAAGTGCTGGTCACAGGTGCCAATGGTGGGGTTGGTAGCTTTGCCATCGCACTGCTAGCCAAGCGCGGTTATTCGGTAACCGCTTCAACCGGTCGTCCGGCCGAAGCTGACTATCTGAAGCACCTGGGTGCTAGCACAATCATCGATCGAGCCGAGCTGGGTGGCCCAGGGCGCCCCCTGGCAGCAGAGCGCTGGGCAGCAGTAATCGACTCGGTGGGTAGCTATACTCTGGCCAATGCCTGCGCCAGCACACGTGCAGATGGCGCCGTTGCGGCATGCGGCCTGGCCCAGGGCATGGATTTCCCAGCCACTGTCGCCCCCTTTATCCTGCGCGGGGTCAGCTTGCTGGGAATCAACAGTGTGACCCGCCCCTATGAGGAACGGGTAACGGCTTGGCAGCGCCTGTCCTCAGAATTGGGCTTGGCGCTACTGGATGAAATGACTCGGGAGATCGCGCTCAGCGAGGCCATTGACATGGCCCATGATCTGCTCAATGGCAAAGTCCGAGGGCGCGTTGTGGTTGATGTCAACCGTTACTGATACCCCTGCTTTTAACAAAGCCCTTCCTGGGTTCGGCTCCCCTGACCTGACCCAGGCCGCCTGATCTAGGTCGGTTGGCACTTGAAGCCGTTGCTAACCGGCCTGACGAGCCCTTCAGGAATGTCGATTTTATCGAGCCTTAACACTCGCCAACCAGCCCTGTACGGATGGTATTTCGCGACAAGCCTTGGCTTCACTGGCCCATCACACTGTTAAACCATTGTAAACGACCGCTATTGGCCGACTACTGCCTGATGCGACTGGCTCAGATTGGCCTAACGCAGCCAGTGAGCACTCGCGAACTCAGGGCGATTAATTGGCTTATAAGTACCTAATAGGCCTAAAAAAACCCAAGCGGCCAGAGACTGGCGGCTTGGGTTTCGTCCCACCCCATACCCTTTAGGCTGATGGCGTTTCGGCTAATCAGTTTCCCTTTCGCCTAGCCTGCAAAGGCCGCAATCAACCTTCCAAAAACGACCTGAATCGCGCCGTGGAAGCGAATGGCTTTTCACGGGGCTAACCCCTAAGGGTGTACAGGTCAACGCGGATATGCCGCAGTAAGGGCTTAAGGTGCCCTCGTTCCGTTTGGGGTTTGATCAAACTACCAGACGGCTGGGTACTCAACAACACCGTCCACTGAGAATCCATGATTCATCAATGCCTGCCGTAGCAAAAACGGCAACGAAAGACCTGTGTGAGGGCTTTCGCTATTTAATTCTGTGGAGAGTTTATCTAACCAGCTAATTAGTTCAGCACTACTTTTCTGATCTGCTATTTCGGCAGACCAAAGTGCATCCTGATCGCTGTCCAAAGCATACTTTAAAGGAGGTTTAAGCTCTAATTTGCTCTGAATTACAGCCCTGAATTTATCCGCCCCTTGGTGGTGGATAATCAGTTTCATGGTTGGTGATTTTTTTTCCGGCCTGCCGGCAACATCAGTCAACTTAAACATAACCTCGGAAAGAATAATCTTCCCTTCTACCCGAAAGAATGTCTTGGCCTGCGTGGTCGAGTCGAACGACCAATACACACGAAATGTATTTCTTCGTAACTTATGACCATAGATCTCAAGTAGCGGCATTAACTGCGCTTCAGTCGCGTACTTGCCGCCCTTGCTCCAAGCACTGACGATAGACTGTTGAACTCGACATTTTTCTGCGATTTCTCTCTGCGTCCAGCCATCATTTAGCGCTAGACGAATCAGCTGTCGCGTCAGTTTGAAAGGCTTCTTCTTAGTATTTTTCCCTTTGCTTGTATCAGCCTGATATTCCATGTCTCTCCTGCTCAGATAATAAGGGGAGCAAAGCTCCCCTAACACGTTAAGGCTTTTTCACCTGATTCAGTGGGTTCTCAGGGTTCTTTTGCCAGCCAGTATGGCCGTGGTTTTTATCCCAGGTCTTGTTGGTACCATTGGTGCCAGAGTTACGATTGTGGGCGTTTGCCTTGTCATTGTGCTGCTTGGTCATGTTGATGCTCCTTACCTCTGTGAGTAGAGAGCTCAGCCTACCAGTTGGAAAAAACACCACCACTGATCGTTTAGTGATGAACCGTGATAATTCGTGATATTTCAACATCGTGGGGTTTTGCGCAAGCCGAAACCCGCTCTTGATACAGGCCAGAGGTTAGGCTTCTCCGACTACAAGTGTGTGTTTTATAAGTGACCGCTTTTGGCCGAGAGCAGCCATTGCTGAACCCCATATCGAACTAACTTTCCCCGTCATCCCTCCGACAGTTGGGAAGTGTCACATCCGCTCCCCTAGTTGCAGCGAACCACCCATAGCTGATCCAGCCTGGTCGTGAAACTCTGGCTCATCATGTCCCGTCGCATTCCCCAATCCGGCGTCGTAGTTATTCGGCCTGGTCTCAGGGTATTGCGGCCCCACTTGGCATTGATCGCATCGAGCACGCCCATGACGCGCTCCGAGGCGGCAGGCTGGGTTTCGGTGAAGAGGTCAGCGGTATATTCGCCGCGCTGGCGGAGGTCCATCAAAAGGACCTCGGCCTTGCTGAAAGAGAAGCCGTCCCGATAAACGTGTTCCAGACCTGCAATAGCCGCCCGAGTGATGTGCCGGGTGTCATCAGTGGGATACGGCAGCTCGCACACTACCCCTTTTGCGAACTTGGGCTCGTCGGGATTGAACATGCCGGTGCGGATGCTCACTCGTACGCGCTTGCACATCGATTGCTGCTTCCGCAGTTTCTCGCTGGCCCTGGCGGCGTACGCCGCGACCGCCTCCTTAATCGGCTCTAGCTCGCGCAGACGCTTCCCGAACATTCTCGAGCAGCAAATCTCCTGTTTGGGAGCCTCCATCTCCTCCATTTCCTCCATTTCCTCCGGATCAAGGCACGGCGTGCCGCGCAGCTCACGGGCAGTCTTCTCAATCATTACGCTGAACTGCTTGCGCAGAGTCCATGCATCCGCGCTGGCCAGGTCCCAGGCTGTGCGAATGCCCATCTTGTTCAGGTGTTCAGTCATCCGACGCCCAACGCCCCACACGTCGCTAACGTTGGTCACCCGCAGCACCTTATCGCGGCGCACTGGGTCGAGCAGCTCTACAACCCCGCCGGTCTGTTTCTGCCACCGCTTTGCGGAATGGTTAGCCAACTTGGCGAGTGTTTTCGTTCCGGCTATCCCCACTCCAACCGGGATGCCCGTGCAGCGCAGTACATCGGCGCGGATTCGCCTGCCAAGCGCTTCCGTGTTCGGCACACCGGTCAGATCCGCAAATGACTCGTCGATTGAGTAGACCTCTACAGCCGGCACCAGACTTTCGATGACCGTCATCACTCGCTCGCTCATGTCCCCGTTTATGTGTAATAGAAAGTCAATAAGAACCGGGCCATGCTCGCCCTTGGAGCTTCTCATACCCAACCGGTATGGCTGTAGCTTCTGAGGAGATCGCCGTCGCTCACCGGATCATCCGGTCATCCTGTTAGTAACCGGTCAAAGCTGATCTGTTACATCGAAGGCGGACACCTGTCCATCGACAACACCCCTGCCGAGCGGTGAACCGCCCTCCCATGTACATATGACCAAAACGTCGCCGTTATCCTACCGTTCTGTCATGCCTACCCACGACGGAGTATTGACGGTCTCCGTCCTATAACATAGCTTTTCCGAAAGGCGCTCAAGTACATATCGTCATGTGCATACGAGCCTCGTGTCGTTAAAAGAAATGGTTGGTGCCGCATGAAAGTGCTCTTCATGATGCCGTTCGGCGTGTCGAGCTTCTCCGCCCCCATCAAGATCAAGGCTTCGTCTTGGTGTTAGTGCCAGATGCACGTCACCTTGCGGTGCAGGAATGGAGTGTGAACATGAAAGCAGAAACGGAATCGCGGATTTTTTCGGTGGACGAATATGTCCGTCCGTCTAACGGCGAACCGATCCGTTCAGTTGTTCTGGAGACCAACGATTCTGTCGTTGTAGTTTGGCACGCCTACCCTAGGCAGGAAATAGCTGCCCATGTCCATCCTCACGGCCAAGATACTTGGACGGTTATCTCAGGTGAGGCCAAGTATTATCAAGGCAACGGCGTAGAAATTCATCTTAAAGCTGGAGATATTGCCATTGCAAAACCTGGGCAAGTACATGGTGCCGTGAACTCTGGTCCAGGACCTTTCATATTTGTCTCCGTGGTTGCGCCGGGCAGTGCAGGTTTTGCGTTATCTGAGAAATAGGCGAAAGGCCTGAGAGGAACCTGATGAATACACGAGTATTTACGTTCGCTGGTGGAGAAACGGGGGTTTGGCGCGTTGTTGCGATGAATGCCGTGGCAGGAGCCCCTCTCCCTGGAATCCCACGGCTCAACGTAGCCGCTGGCTCTGTTTCGCCGCAGCCTCCGGGCACCAAATGGCTCCTTCGCGGGATAACGAGTAACGAGCGCTATGTCGTGCGTGAAGAGAAGGATCGTCTCGTGGCGAAGCAGCCAAGCTTGGGTCGAGCAGAGGCTACCTGCGCCGCCCTGATCCCTATCCGGAAAAACCCCTCATGGTGGGGACTGTCTCAAGACGAACGCCGGAAGATTTTTGAGGAACAGTCCCGTCACATTCACATCGGGCTCCAATATCTCCCTGCTGTGGCCCGCCGCCTCCACCATTGTCGGGACCTGGGCGAGAACGAACCCTTCGACTTCTTGACTTGGTTCGAATATTCCCCGTCTGATGAGACGGCCTTTAACAGGCTTCTGGCCGAACTCCGAGCCTCGGTGGAGTGGCAGTATGTCGACAGAGAAATCGACATCCGGCTAGTGCATGAGCCGGCCTAGCATCAGGTTTAACTTCGATCTACGTGCGGCACACTCCTGCGACACCCGCAGCCCAGCAAAACCCCGAAAAATCTAGTGTGTCGCATAACTTAGGAGTAACGCGACAGGTATGTCTAGCGAGCCACTAGTCGCTTAAGAACTTTTCTACTTATAGCCTCCTCTTTCTCTCATCGATCTCCTCGGCATCCTGCCGTCTAGAGCCGGCACATTGTCCAGCTTTCGAATGAGGCTCTCCAGCTTTTCCAAGTCGCCCTCGGCAATGGCTCGCTCGTCGGGAGTTAAAGGCACGGCCTCCAAGTACCGTCCGATAGACGATTTGCTTTCCAATGCTTGGGCCCTTGCGCTGGCTTTCGGCAAGTTGAAGTCACACCCCGCACAGGCCATGCGATGTGGGCAGCTGCTCCAGAAGGGATTTGAACAATACGAGTCGCCCAAGTCATAGAAGGTGTAGGGGGCATCTGAATGGCGAACAATTACGTCATGATCGATCAAAACGGAGACCATATGGGCCATTTGATCGGCTTTAACGAAGGATGCTGCCAGCTTGGTAGGCCGAATTCGAATGTAATGCAAAGTCGAATTCGGCGAGCTATGTCCCGACCACTGCATTAGCTCGATCAGCGACATGCCCTGAGGGACGCTGGCGAGCGCCGTCACTGCGGAGGCACGTCCCCGGTGGCTGGTGATTCGCCCGCGACTGTCCTCCAGTGGCACACCCGCCTTGGCGCATAGCATTGGAATGATGGTGCCATTAATGACACTGGAGCCTATGCGCTTGCCTCGAAACTGAAATAGGTAGCTAACTTTTTCCCCGGTTCGCTCATCCAGCAAAGCGGCCTGGTTAGCAGGCCTGTCCTCCAGCCAGGCGTCAATGCGCTCCTTCACGACCACCGCTACAGGTTTGACGAAAGCTTTGAACGTCTTGCTGGCAGGAATATCGAGATAGCATAAAGTTTTTGCTGGAACGATGGTCCCATCCTCGTGTACCACATCATTGGTCTGAGGATGCGCGCATCTTTTATCCAAGCGCATGATTTCATTGCTGCGCAAACCAGCGTGCGTCCACACTACAGCAATGGCTTGAACCATCGACAGCGGATAGTGAATCTCCGAAAGCAGATCACTACGCTCAAGATTTAGACTCGCCCAAATCAGCTTGAGCCAGGTCGAGTCATCAATTACCCGCGGGTTGATACCCGAGTTGAATGTCACGGATCGCGGGGTGGCGAGGTGATGCCGGGGGCTGAACTTCAAACGACCCCATCCCCAGAGTTCAAAGTCTGTAAAAAATCGTCGCAAGGCATGTAGAAAGCCGCGCTTCGAGTTGGCAGCGATAGGCTGACCAAGCCCCTTTAGCTGTGTTCCCTTCGCTGACTCCAAAGCCCACTCACCGACCGTCATCCGGTCGACGGCAGCAATAAATGCAGCGCAAGTGGACATGCTCCAATCGGTAGGCGCCGCCATTCCTGATTGCTCGCGCGCTAGCCAGACACCGGTCCTCAAGATAAAACTGTAATTGCTTTCACGTGTGCGTGGACGCAAGGTGGAAGTGTCTCGCCATCGACGGCACCACATTGCCCAAGTCGGATCGATGCCTTCGATGCTTTTCGCCCGCCAACAGGTATAGCCTCGCATGCGTAAAGGTTTCGCCAAAATCCCCATGGCAGCGAGGCCGTGAGATACCTTTCCGACCGATCTCGCGACACCTTCGCTTCGATGCTGTTGGCCCTTCAGTAGCAGTTCCTCGGTGAATGTCTCCAACCGCGGATCGCCGTTTTCCAGCATCAAGGCACCCAGCACGTTGGAAAGGAACTGCTCAAGATGGCGAGCAGCGTAGCCCAGCGATCTCAACGCTTGGCTCAAGCGAACGTGCTCATGTCTGAACACGGCATGGCCGAAGATAAAAGAAGCATATATCGCCGGCTGCCGGAATTTGGCGATACGCTGCGGGGTTCGAAAATCGCCGAGATGGTAAGCAACGGAAGCGAGATATGGTCGTGATCCTGCTCGATTACTGAGCAAGGTCAACCACTGCGACTCAGACCAACACCAGTAGGGTTTACCGGTTTTGCTGACATTCCAGAGAATGACTGCCACTGATGAAATGGCTAATCGCTGAGAAACGCCGCTGTGCGCCGCTATATCAGCTAGCGGCCTCATGAGCTCAGGTATCTCTGATTGGAGGTAGCCCCAGTCTGAACGGTGAGAGCGATTCGAAAGTATGCTCAGCTCGATTTTCGATAGATCGCTCTGACGTACGTACTTGCTCGCGTCGAACGGAACATAAGGGGTGACTGAGGGGGTGCTCATAGCAATGCCTCAGACCCAAAGAGTTCACAGAACATCCGAGCATCGAGACTGCCGACGGAGTGCGCCATCTTTGCGGTTAAATCCGCGCCAGATAGGTGCAGGTAAATCAAAGTGGTTTTGGGGTCTCGATGTCCAGCATACGTGGTCAGTTCATGGAGCTTCCAGCCCGCACGGGCCAGATGGGTAAGCCGAAGGTGGCGAAAGGTATGAGTGCTCAGGTGCGATAGTTTCGCTTCCTTGGCCCACCCTTCAACCGTTTTACTCCACGCCCAACGGGACAGTGGCGAGCCTCGATTACGATCTGATGCTGATCGAAACAACGAACCTCGCATCCAGCCAGCGCCGCGAAGAGCATGTAGATGCTCTATCAAGACAGGTGCAATGTCTGGGCTGTAGCACACGACGCGGCTGCGTTTGCCTTTGGTCGTTTCCGCTCGCACCGAGATCAGTCGGTGTGCAACGTCTAAATCCTCAATACGCAAGGCCACCAACTCGGCACGGCGAAGAGCCCCGAAATACGCCAACGACAGCATTAGTCGATCACGGATAGACGACCTGGCCGCAATACTGAGAAAGTGTCGCCACTGCTCATCGGTGGGAATGTCTGGCAACTTAATCAGCCGTGGGAGCAAGCCCCTGACAAACCCTCCATGTCCAGGCACTTGGGCCAGCCGACCATGCTGTCCGCGGGGCACGGGGTTGTGCTCGCAAAGACCCTGAAAAACGAGGTGGTCGTACCACAACCGGATAGCAGTAAGCCGCTGGTGCAAGGTTGAATTCGCCACCGCGCTCTTTGCGCCAGGTAGCAGCTCACGGATGTAGAGCGTGACTTGTTCGAATGTCGCGGATTCGGGTTTCAGCCCACTCCCTTCGCAATGCAATAAGTAATGCGCAAGGGCACGGCCATAGGCGTCAAGGGTGGCCGGCGCACGCCCCAGATTACCCAAGAGCTCCAGCCAAGCTTGTACACTGGAATAACGACTTAACACTTGCTTGTGCAATGGGGTGGTGGTCATGGGCGCCCCCTGAGCGTCAACGGATTCAGCCTAGCTCAAAAGCATTCCACCTAACTTAATACAACGCGTAGTTGCTAGAAAACACCACCACGCCCCAGCGCTCCAGGTCACGCCGGATCTGGAAGTACGGCGCGCCCATCTTGATGCCCAGTAGCTTGGCCTCGGCTGAACGCGCGATCACACAGCCATCGTTATTCGAGAGCACAACGATAGGGGTACGCCGCAAGTCCGGTCGGAAGACGCGCTCACAGCTGGCGTAGAACGAATTGCAATCGATGAGAGCGATCACTCTCTCAATATTTGCCATGGATTCGGATGCTGTATGGCACCACACCCCATACGTAGAGTTCTTCGCTTTCTAGCAAATATCGCGGCGGGAATTTCGGATTAGCTGAGCGCAGGATTACCTGGCTACCGTCCCGGTCGAAAATCTTGACCAGTGGCTCGTTGTTCAGCGCTGCGATAATTACCTCGCCCTTCTCCGCCTCACGCCCACGGTCAATTATCAGGATATCTCTGTCGAAAATACCTACATGAATCATGCTCTCGCCATCGGCACGAGCAAGGTAAGTGTGCGGGGCCCGAATGTTCATCATCTCGTCAAGCGAGATGCTTCCCTCCATGTGGTCCTGAGCGGGACTAGGAAAGCCTGCTGGCACGCAAAAACTGAAAAACGGCAGTGCAATTGTGGAGGGAGCGGCAGGTCCCAAGATGTGGACGGGCATGATACGCACCTCAAGAATACTGTATATTTACACAGTATTCTTAAGGTGACTCACGGTCAATTGAACTAGACGTGCGGAGGCATCATGTGTGGACGTTTCGCCCAGTACCGAGTCGCCTACGAGTACTTGGGCAAGATCGCGGTGCAGTTGCCCCTACCGTTACGTGGAGGCATCAACCCTGAGCCTATTGGGCGCTACAACGTACCGCCTCAATCGATGGTTCAACTGCTTCACCAGGACGACGACGGCCTTCGCATGGAACCGGTCAAGTGGGGATACGCCCCGTTGTGGGCGCAGGGGAAGCGACCGCCAGCGATAAACGCAAGGGTGGAGACAGCCGCGACGAGTAAGTTTTTCCGCGATATATGGCAGACAGGCCGCGCGATCGTCCCGGCGGACGGTTGGTATGAGTGGAAGAAGGACGAGGCCAACCCGAAGATCAAGCAGCCCTACTACATCACGCTTCGCACAGGCGAGCCGATGTTTTTTGCAGCACTTGGGAGATTCCAGCGAGGCGGCTTATTGGAGCCGCGTGATGGTGACGGTTTTGTGATCATCACCTCATCCAGTGATGCCGGGATGCTCGACATCCACGATCGGCGTCCATTGGTTCTATCGCCGGAGTGCGCTTCGCGCTGGATTGATTCCGAGCTTTCGCAGCGCGACGCTGAGAATCTCGCCCTAGAGCATGGATTGTGCGTGGAGGAGTTCGACTGGCACCCGGTAGACAAATCAGTAGGCAACGTACGGAACGAGGGTCCCGCACTGATCGAACAGATCAATCATCCTCTGTTATGAATTAGGCGGGACGTCCTCACGAGCTTATAAAAAGACACCCCTAGCTTCTCGATAGTCAAAAGCAAATCACGCCGTAAAATGCGCGTCCATTTTCCTGACGCTCCCGCCCGAATGAATCGCTTCGTTTCTGCACTACTTGCTTCGCTTCTCCTAATCTCTCACGCAAACGCCGATGCACCAACTACCTTTACCGCGGCCAAAGTAGTCGCCAAACAAAAGGTGTTCTTCGACCAATCGTCCAGCGTACACGGCGAGCTGTACTGTGGATGTAAATGGAAATGGACGGGCAAGTCCGGCGGTAGAATCGATCCTGAATCTTGCGGCTACGAAACTCGCGCCCAGCAGACCCGCGCGGATCGCATCGAGTGGGAGCACATCGTCCCTGCGTGGATTTTCGGGCATCAGCGTCAATGCTGGCAGAACGGCGGCAGAAAGAACTGCATTGCTGATGACCCAGTATTCCGGGCGATGGAAGCAGACCTATTCAATCTCTACCCCTCAGTTGGTGAGGTGAACGGCGACCGAAGCAACTTCCAATACGGCACGGTAACCGGCGTTGCACCGCAGTACGGCGCGTGCCCCACTCGCGTGGATTTCAAAGGGCGAGCGGCCGAGCCGCGTGATGACGTAAAGGGGTTGGTAGCGCGCTCCACTTTCTACATGTACGACCGCTACGGGCTATCCATGTCCAGGCAGCAACAGCAGCTGCTTATGGCCTGGGATCGGCAATACCCGGTGTCAGCGTGGGAGAAAGAGTGGAACCGCCGCACCACTAGCGTGATGGGGCATGCGAACCTGTTTATCACTGGTGACCGCACTTGGAGCTTAGGGCACAAGCCTTCTCGCGACGGATTAGTGAGCGCAGTTCCTGCCCGGACTGCTGCAGCTCCAGTACCGAAGACTCGCAGCAACGACGCAATCATTGGCAATCGGAACAGCAAGGTCTATCACCTCGCCCAGGGGTGCCCCAGTTACAACATGGTATCGCCCAAGAACCAGGTGCTTTTCCGTTCCGAGACCGAAGCTGCAGCCGCCGGCTACCGAAAGGCAGGCAATTGCAGATGAGGGAAAAATCAGGGAACTGCTGATCGCATGAGCGGCCGTTCGCTTAAGCTAGCCAGACCAGCCCTATGTCGATTTATCCTAGCCACAGAACAGTTCAGCCGCATTCTGTGGTGACAACTCGGTTCCCCCGGCTGCGAAACCACAAGCTTCCATTGTTTTTTTTGGCCGCTGAGGGTTGAGAAACGAGCCGCGCAGCTAACCGCTGAGTCAGCTTATTACGAATTATTAGCAGCACAATAATTTATTGGCCAAGTAATAATTCACAATAAAATGAGCCTTGCAGCCACGCCCAGTTCTGGTGGCTTACAACGGTGGCTGGCTGCCCTTCGGTAGTGCAGTGAACACCTCCCCTGCGCTTTTCGGGCATGAATAGCGCTATCAGTTCGCCTACATTACGGAGGGAGCTATCAAGGACTGACCGCATCCATGCAGGGACGATATGTTCCCATTCTGTGCGTTCGGCGCGGTTCGGCTACTTCCGGACTTCATACCCACAGGATTGCGCGTCCACCCTACCGCCGGACTTACCCACCCATGACCAGTTGCAGCCGCAATAGAGATCGCCCTCGACGCCGTCTGCTTGATCGCAAAACACCTGCCGCTTGGCCGCGATCTTCGCCTCATCGAAGTTCGCGGGTGCGCTGGCGAAGGCGGTGGTGAGCAGGAAAAAGGAAAGGGCTAAAAACGGCAGAATACGATTCACGGATTGCAAAGGCTTGGATTCTCTGGGAGCCGCATTATAGAGGGCTCAAGGAGTACGGGTCTGATTCAGTCGCACCACTCCTGAGTGATGAGGCTGTCATTGATTTAGAAGCGCCCCGACGAATCGCAATTGACCGGCGATGGCTAGCGGCGGAATACTGTATATAAATACAGTATTCATTTTCAACAATGACGAACCCCAGCCAATCACGACACGATTGCATGGCTAGATCGCTTGAGGCTTTCCAGATGCGCCGCGGGCCCAATCAATTGGGAGGGGGCTTTGAGCCGAAACCGCATCGTAGTAGGAGTTGACCAATGTCAGATAATGATCTAATTTTCTGACATCATAATTACTACACTCGCCGCGATGAAAACTCTTCCCGAAACGATCCTGGATCACAGCCGGCAATTACCCGAAGGAGGCATACTGACTCCGAAGGAGTTCTTGCACCTTGGGAGCCGAGCTGCTGTGGATCAGGCTTTCTCCCGCCTGGCGAAAGCCGGGTTGCTGATGCGTGCTGCCCGCGGCTTGTATGTGGCGCCTGTTTCCACAAAATTTGGGATGCGGGCTCCTGCTGTGGATAAGACGCTCAATTCTCTGGCGCACAAGACCCACGAGACGATCACTGACAGTGGGGCACGATCCGCAAATGCACTCGGATTGACCACTCAGGTACCGGTTCGAGAGGTGTATCTCACCAGTGGGCGTGGGCGGAGGCTGAAGTTGAATAAGGCAACGGTCGAGATCCAGCGAGCCCCGAAGTGGATGCTGCTGCTTGGTGCAGCGCTCCCTGGCGCAGCTATTCGGGCACTTGGCTGGCTAGGCGAGGCGCATGTGGCCAGAGCGATGAAAAAGCTGCATAAGCTGATGTCTCCAGCCGACTGGCAAGAGTTGTGCTCTGTACGGCACCTCCTGCCTGCCTGGATGGCACAGGCGATCAGTCGCCAAGTGGCATGAGTGACACAGCAGCTCAGCGGATTTTGGGGAGAGGCTGTCTATGGCGCTTCCAAGTGCACTAGGCTACGCCGCCAAGCCGGAAGGCCTTGCTGCCAGGCGAGCGCTAAGCTTGAGTACATGTCAGATTGATAGTTAAGGGGAACGGAGTCCTTGGTTATGAAAACCCGGTTACGAGATTGGTCATTGCGAGCTAGTTAAGAGCGATCGCTTTACTAACGGCCTCGATACTGCGACAGCAAACAATGACTTAATAGGGTGGAAAAAATGGCGAATGGAAAGATTCTCCGGCAGTTGTTCCGGGCAGGCACGACGGGTGATGCAGATGCATTCCGTCGCGCCTCGCAGGCTGTTATCGAAGAAGAGCGCCAGAAACAACACCATCTCCTTGCGAACGACCTGGAGCAGATTCTCTACGGCGGTGACGTTAACTCCCGTGCGTCCAGCAACAACCAGCGAGTTCACTACGACATTCCGGCGGATAAGGAGCGCGGCCTACCGCTGCTCGATATCAGAACGCCCAAGCGCTCCCTGGACGAAGTCATCCTTCCTCCAAGCAGTGCGGCTGCCCTGGAGGAGATCTTGGAGGAAAACCGAAGGGATGATGTCCTGCGCAGCTATGGGATGAAGCCAGCCACCAAAATCATCTTTTTCGGCCCGCCTGGATGTGGAAAGACGCTTGCAGCTGAGGTCGTGGCATTTGAGCTCGATCGGCCATTAGCTATCGTTCGACTCGACGCCTTGATGTCTTCGTTCCTCGGTGAAACTGCAGCGAACCTTCGCAAGGTTTTTGACTTCATCTCACAGCACTCGCTGGTTGCACTGTTTGATGAGTTCGACGCCATCGGCAAAGAGCGGGGCGATAGTGGTGACCACGGCGAATTACGACGGGTTGTGAATGCGGTTCTTCAGATGATGGATTCGTATGAAGGCAGCAGCGTGATCCTTGCCGCTACAAACCACGAAAAAATCCTGGATTCGGCCATTTGGAGACGATTCGACGAGTCGATCGAATTCCCGCTTCCGGATGAGAAGCAATTGCTTGATATCCTGACTCTTAAGTTGCGCGGAATTCGGCGTCAGTTTGAGATTGACGACAAAGAAGTAATAAAGGAATTTAAGGGCAAGAGCGGCGCCGATATTGAACGAGTCATACGGCGGGCTGCGAAGCGAATGATCCTGAGAGGGCAAGAATTCCTCACAATCAAGGAGCTGAAAAGCGCACTTGTGCGGGAGGGTCTCAGGAAGTTCTAAGGATCGGCTTTCAAGGAAGAAGTAGTGGCTACCTACAAGCATCTGAGCATCACCCGGGAGACCCTGGACAACCAGCGCCGGACCAAGAACCCACCTAGATTTGTAACCCGCGAAGATCAGCGGGGCCACGGCCAGAGGCTCAATGCCTACTTCGCAACGGCCGCAGGGCAGGCTAGGAGACAGATTGGCTCCACTGCCGAATCTCCCTTCGTCCTCAAGATCAAATATGAGGGCGCATTGACCTTCACCAACCTGAAGTTTCATGGGTTGGAGTTCATTAGCCAAGAGAACAAGCAGCTCTGCGTAGTATTCGCTACGGAGGCCGGACTGGCGCAGTTTGCCGATCACTTGAACAAGCTTGGTGTCCTCGGCGCTGCCCTGACCTATAAGCAGATTCTTGAGGCGATCGAGGGTATCGAAGCCTGGTCTGCAGAAGATCGAATGAGTTGGGCGTTAACCCACATCGGCCTGCCCCAGGCCGCGGCCTTCAAGCTGGATGTTGAGCTCTGGCCTGTTGAGGTCGCGAACCACCCAAACCGAACCCGCTTAACAACCGCCTTCGAGCAATGGCTCCAAAGCGTAGGCATCAGGCAACTCGATAGGGTGAATCTAGATAGCCTCCTCATGTATCGGGTTGAGGTGAATCCAGACCAAGCACAGCTGCTACTCAATCACCGCGATGTCCGCCTTGTCGACCTTATTCCGGCGACAGGGATCAGCGTCCAGCAACTGAGCAGGGATATCAACGTCTTGCCGCGTGATATAGCGCCACCGCCAGCAGGAGCATCCCGGGTGTGCATCCTGGATAGCGGCATCAACGCTAACCATCCGCTACTGCGACCTGCGATGGCAGAAAGCGCCTCCTTCGTCGATGAAGAGGGCGAAGCGGATCTGGCTGGGCATGGTACGGCAGTGGCTGGTGTAGCTTTATATGGCGACGTTGAAGCATGTGACGCCGGTAATTTCTGGCGTCCCCAGTTCTGGATCTACAACGGCAAGGTGATGAAACGGTGTCCTCAGTCGGGTAACGCTGTTTACAACGAGCACACCCTTGAGGCATCGCTGACTCGCGCTGTTGAGTACTTCGTTGAGCTTGGTTGCCGGATCTTCAACTTGTCGCTGGGCAACAGCAACGCGCCCTACGACGGGATGCACGTCCGTGGCCTCGCTTACATCCTGGATGTCCTATCCAGGAGACACAATATTTTGTTCGTGGTATCGACCGGGAATTTTTGTGGATCGGAAGACCCGGCTGTTCCGATCAATAGCTGGCGGGAGGAATACCCAGAATACTTGCTAGCAGAGCAGAGCTCGATCATTGATCCAGCGCCCGCGATGTCAGTACTAACTGTCGGCAGCATTGCTCGGCATAACGCCACGGCGCAGACTCAGCGTTATCCGGAAATCCACGAGCTATCACCAGCATCCGAAAACCAGCCATCGCCTTTTACTCGGCATGGGCCCTCCGTAAAAGGGGCGTTCAAGCCTGAGCTCGTGGCAACAGGTGGCAACCTGGCGTGCCCGATGCGGCCTAGAGGTGGCCAATGGAGGCAGGTGGAAAGGGGGCTGGGTGTACTGACGTTTAACCATGAGTTCGTGGGCAACACGATCTTCAAGGAAGTCAGCGGGACTAGTTTGGCTGCTCCCTACATCACCCATTTGGCCGGGCGCTTGCTGAACGAGTACCCCTTGGCCTCTGCGAATTTGCTCCGAGCAATGCTGGTAAATCAAGCCTCTCTGCCTGATGAGGTTGCTTCGACATTCTCTGAAGATTTTACGAACGCCTACAAAGCGGACAAAAGTACCCTGCATCGTGAAGTGGCGAGGGATGTAGCCGGCTACGGAGAGGTGAATGAGGGTGACCTCTTTCGCTCATCAGATAACGCCGTCGTCTTGGTCTCGGAGCAGACTATCGAAAAGGACTCCTGCCAGTTTTTCGAATTGCCTTTGCCCCCCGACTTTCTACGCAAAAGCCTTGCTACCCGCGAGCTCACTGTCACGCTGGCGTATTCGCCTGCAGTTCGTACGACCAGGATCGAATATCTGGCGACCCAGATCAGTTATCGCCTAGTCAAAGGTGCATCTCTGGAAGAGGTCCAGAAGCACTTCAATCAAGCCGAAAAAGCGGATGTGGATTCGCGCAACGATGATGCAACAGGCAATCGTGAAATTACGGCTCAGCAGCGAAGCCGCGGCACCGTTCAGTCTTCACGCTGGACGTTCCGGCGGCGCAATCCCGATGAAAAATGGTTTGTAGTGGTGATCAGGCAAGATCGCGAGTGGAATCATCCAGACGTCTTGGAGAAAGAACCTTATGCACTGGTTGTGACGGTTGCTGACCGTGACAACGAAGATGCCCAGCTCTATGCCCAGATCCAGGCCGTGATTGCACAGCAGGCTGAGATTCGGGAGCGGCAACAGGCTGAGCGTCTGCAGGCCCGACGGTAGTCACGATGGAGCCTCATGGCTGCTGGAACAAGCGGCTCCAATCCCTGGTGGCGAGCTCGCGACACGCCTGTGGCGCTCCACCAAAGCAACGCGAGCAAACCTCCCTCATCCGGTCTTCGGATTCATAAGAGACCGGTTCACCATCCTGATTAAGTAGCACGCCACCCGCACCGATTAGCAACGCGTGTCCTCCGACCACATCGTGGGCGGACACGGGGACTAAAGATGTACCAACCAGAGCATCACCTGCAGCAGCGCGGGCTAGACGATAGGCTACGCTGGGCATCGGTATGAACTCTGCTGGGGCACAGAGCTCTGCGTTGTGCTCTGGTTTGCCGGCGGCGGCAGTGCTCACCAGCACTGCACTACCAGGCTCCAGCGTTAATTGGCCGAGTGGAGCGTGAACTGATTGCCCGTTACGCATCAGCCCCGTTTGCCCCTCTGCCCAATAGATACAGTCCTCACCGAGATCTAGCGTTATCGGTGCGTAAACGACCCCGAGAATTGGTTTTGCATTATGGAGGAGCCCAACTGAAATCGCAGAACCAGGGATTTTCTGCAAGAAATCTCGCGTCCCATCATTCGGGTCAACTACCCAGCAGAACTCATGGCCCGCCATGTGGGAACCGGTTTCCTCGCCCCAGAAGTCACAATCCAGAAGATTGAGTAACTCCAAACGTAGCTGAACTTCAATCTGAGAATCGATAACTGCCTTGTCCCCGTGTCCTCTAGGGCCACCGGTGCGATGCCATTCAGCGGACAACAGTTCGCCGGCACGACGAACCCTGTCAACCGCAGGGTTGAGCAAGTCCAAGACGTTCATACGGTCCCCTTGCATTTGTCGATCAACTCTTGAAGATTAATCGCATTTTGCCCAAAATGCTTTTGGAGCGGAGTCCGATGGTCGGGAAGACAAAAATTTGATTGTTCTTGGTCGCTGAGCGATCACTCGCGCGGCCGCTGGCAAGCTTGTGTCAATCTATATTGTTTGCATGATCTGCTCGTATTCGATACAGGCCATGGCGTGTGTCAAACTATATTGTCGGAGTTAGGGTTGAAGAGAACGCTCAAGCCCAGTTTTTCCAGGGGCTGTTGTGTCAAACTATATTCTTGCCAGCTAACAGAAAGGAACCCTCTTTGCCATGACCGAGCCGACCGCCTCCCAAGTCGCCGCCCTGGCTTTGCCTGGAGAAACCTGGGAGGCAGCGCGGCAGCGCGTGCGGCGTCTGCTGGGCGCGGTGAAACAGTGTGTGCCGTGCCTGCACTGCGGCCCCGAGGATATGGCGCACTATCGTTTGGCGCGCGGCTGGGTGGATGAAACGTCCTTCAGCGTCGATATGTGCCCGCGCTGCTATGGCGACACCTACGACCCTAGCGACCTATTCGGTGACGACTGAACTGAAAGGAGCCCCGCCGCCCCGAGCGGCCCCTACAGACGGCATGCCAACATTCGTTAATGGGCATGGACCATGCGGTCATGCCGTGTTCTTCTTGGCCAGCGAGCTGGATCGGGTGATGAACGTTTATATGTCGTTGCCGCGTGAAACCCCGGCTGGCAACTGAACGGTTGAAGGAAAAACATGGAGCCATCGGTACGAAGCATGAACGACAACACTGTTTTCAAGTTTGCGGCAAACCTTGCGGACGCCATTAACCACCTTCGTGACGGTGGGCATAACCTTGCTGCTGTGATGCTGACCTACACAGCGATAGACCAGATGTCCTGGCTATCAGTGGCGCCAGATAAGCATGGCCCGAGGGATTTCGCTGCCTGGGTGAACGATTACATGCTGTCGAAAAACCCTCTGCCCTGCACCGCTGAGGAGCTTTGGGTCGCCCGCAACGGCATCTTGCACATGGGCACTGCCGAGGCGGCGGGTCACACGACAAACCCATCACTAAGAAAGCTCGTTTATGTGGCCGGGGCTGCGAAGCTCACAGCGAACAATCCGGCGGAATATGCCGTCGTTAGATTCGAGGAGCTTTTCGGAAGCTTCCTAGCAGGCGTGATGTGGTTTACGTCCGACCTTCAAGCCAACACCGCCAAACTCGAAGTGGCAACGCGGAAGATGCGAAAGATGCTGAGCGACTTCGGGGCGGACACCTGAAGCTGAATCACGGTGTGCACGATGGTTTGGTCGCGGCGGTCGTTGGCGAGCCCGGCGACAAACGATTGGTCGATCTTGAGCGTGCTGATTGGGCAGCACTTCAGATGTTGCAGACAGGAATACCCCGTCCCGAAGTCATCGGCGGCGAAGCGCACACCGATCTGCCGCAAGGCGTCCAGGGCGGGGAAGATCGCCGGATCACCAAACGCGACCGATTCGGTCAGCTCGATTTCGAGATACTCGGCGGGCAACTCGGCATCAGCCAGCACGCCCTTTACCCACCCGTCGAAGTCCGGTCCCACTTGGCTCGCCGAAACATTGACGGCCAGCCGGAACGGTCGCCATGCCAGCATTCGCCAGTCACGCATCTGGCGGCAGGCTTCGCCCAGCACCCAAGCGCCGATTTCAGGCATCAGGCCGGACGATTCGACCACGGGCAGGAACTGGCCCGGTGGCAATAGTCCAAGCGTCGGATGACGCCAGCGCAACAGGGCTTCCGCGCCGACAATCCCACCACTGCGCAGATCGACGACGGGCTGGTAGTGCAGTTCAAGCTGCCCGCGCTCGACCGCTTGGGCCAGTTCCGGCGTCGTCCATCCATCCGGCCGGAAAGCGCTCATTCTCTTTCCCTGAATGCCCGCAACGCCCGCGACAGGGACAGAAGGAACAGGCCGGTCAAACCGAGCGCCGCGATGACCCAATGCTCGCCGAGGAAAGCACCGGCGGTTGTGCCGGCCAGCACGACAGCGAGGATGGGCAGGTGGCAGGGGCAAGTCAGCACAGCCAGTCCGCCCCACAGGTAGCCGGTGATCGGTTTGTGCGTCTCGGACGGCAAGCGCTCGGGGTTGTTCATGGCAGACTCTCCGCGTGCTGTGCCGGCTCGGTCGGCAGGGTGGCCAACTGCACTTCCAGATCGGCCAACGCTTCGCGCCGACGCTCGACGAACTGACGCAGCAGGGCAAGCTGCGCGGCCGCTTCGTCGCCGTCCGCCGCATCCAGCGCCCGGCACAGCCGCGCCAGCGCGTCGAGGCCGATGCCCGCCTCGAAGGCCGCCCGCACGAAGCACAGCCGTTGCAAGGCGGCGTCATCGAACAAGCCGTAGCCGCCTGGTGTGCACGCCACCGGGCGCAGCAATCCGCGCAGCAGGTAGTCGCGCACGATATGCACGCTCACCCCGGCATCAAGAGCCAGCCGGGACACCGTGTAGGCGTTCATTGAACACCTCCTTTTTCTCACCCGGCGCAGCAGGAAAGCTGCTTCACATCCTTGTTGAAGGTCTGCGCCGCGAGCTTCAACCCCTCGACCATCGTCAGGTAGGGGAACAACTGGTCGGCCAGTTCCTGCACCGTCATGCGGTTGCGAATGGCCAGAGCCGCCGTCTGGATCAGTTCACCCGCTTCCGGCGCGACCGCCTGTACGCCGATCAGCCGATGGCTGCCTTCCTCGATAACCAACTTGATGAAGCCGCGTGTGTCGAAGTTGGCGAGCGCACGCGGCACGTTGTCCAAGGTCAAGGTGCGGCTGTCGGTCTCGATCCCGTCGTGGTGGGCTTCCGCCTCGCTGTAGCCCACGGTCGCCACTTGCGGATCGGTGAACACCACGGCCGGCATTGCGGTCAGGTCGAGCGCCGCATCGCCGCCGGTCATGTTGATCGCGGCACGGGTGCCGGCCGCTGCCGCCACATAGACGAACTGCGGCTGGTCGGTGCAGTCGCCGGCCGCGTAGATGTTCGGGTTGCTCGTGCGCATGCCTTGGTCGATGGCGATGGCACCTTGCGCATTGACAGTGACCCCCGCTGCGTCCAGCGCGAGGCTGCGCGTGTTCGGTGTCCGACCGGTGGCAACCAGCAGTTTGTCGGCGCGCAATTCACCGTGCGTGGTGGTCAGCACGAATTCACCGTCCATATGGGCGACCTGGCTGGCTTGCGTGTGCTCCAGCACCTCGATGCCCTCGGCACGGAAAGCGGCTGTCACCGCCTCGCCGATGGCCGGGTCTTCACGGAAGAACAAGGTATTGCGCGCCAGGACCGTGACCTTGCTGCCCAGCCGGGCAAAGGCTTGCGCCAGCTCCAGCGCCACCACCGACGAGCCGATTACGGCAAGGCGTTCGGGAATGGTGTCGCTCGCCAGGGCCTCGGTGGAAGTCCAGTAGGGTGACTCTTTCAAGCCCGGAATCGGCGGGACCGCCGGGCTGGCACCCGTGGCGACCAGGCAGCGGTCGAACATCACGACGCGCTCGCCACCCTCGTTCAAACGGACGGTAAGGCTCTGGTCGTCCTTGAAGCGCGCCTCACCGTGCACAACGGTGATGGCCGGATTACCGCCCAGGATGCCTTCGTACTTGGCGTGCCGCAGTTCGTCGACGCGGGCCTGCTGCTGGGCCAGCAGCTTACTGCGGTCAATCGTAGGCACAGTTGCCGCAATACCGCCATCGAACGGGCTTTCCCGGCGCAGATGGGCGATGTGGGCGGCGCGGATCATGATCTTGGACGGCACACAGCCGACATTGACGCAGGTGCCGCCGATGGTGCCGCGCTCGATCAGCGTGACCTGCGCGCCTTGCTCGACGGCTTTCAGCGCCGCCGCCATCGCGGCTCCACCGCTGCCAATGACCGCTACCTGCACCGGGGGCTCGTTGCCACTGTGCTTTTCGGCGGCGGCCATCCATCCCCGCACCTTGTCGAGCAGTCCGACGCGGTTGTCCGCCAGTGGCGCATCGGCTAGCGTTGCCTTGTAGCCCAGTCCGGCCACGGCGGCAGTCAGCGCGTCCGGCGATGTGCCCGGCACGATGGCGAGTTGCGCTGTGCCCTTCGGATAGGACACCAGCGCCGACTGCACGCCTGGCACTTTTTCCAGCGCTTCCTTGACGTGCGCCGCGCACGAGTCGCAAGTCATGCCGGTGATTTTTAGATGGGTCATGCAACAGATCCTTTATCGTTTGTGGCGCCAGACAATGACGTCCGTTGTGCTGCGGTGCCGTTTTCAGTGACTCACTGCTTGACGCTGGACGGATAGCCCGCGTCTGCGGTTGCCTTGGTCAGCTTCTGCACGCTGGTCTTGGCATCGTCGAAGGTGACGACCGCTTGGCGTGTCTCGAAAGTCACGTCAACTTTGCTGACGCCTTCGACCTTGGAAATCGCCTTCTTGACAGTGATCGGGCAGGCGGAGCAGGTCATGCCCGGTACGGACAGCGTGACGGTCTGGGTGGCGGCCCAGACGGGGGCAACAACGGCGGCGAGGGCGAGGGAGGCAAACAGTTTCTTCATGGTGAACTCCGATCAGTAGAAAAATGGCATGACGTAGGGAAATCCGAGCGCGACCAGAACCAGCGCGGCCACGATCCAGAAAATGAGCTTGTAAGTAGCTCGCACTTGGGGAATCGCGCAGACCTCACCCGGTTTGCAGGCCGCTGCCTGCCGGTAGATGCGCCGCCAGGCGAAGAACAACGCCACCAGCGCCACGCCGATAAAGATGGGGCGATAGGGTTCCAACACCGCCAAGTTGCCGATCCAAGCGCCGCTGAACCCCAAGGCGATCAGAACCAACGGCCCGAGGCAGCAAGCCGAGGCGAGGATGGCGGCAAGCCCTCCAGTGAAGAGCGCGCCGCGCCCGGTTTTTGGTTCAGACATGCGCTTGTCCTTTCGAATTGAAATTGGATAGCGTAACCTTACTTCCGTACTCATGTACGGAGTCAAGCGATATGGAAAACAATTTGGAGAACCTGACCATTGGCGTTTTCGCCAAGGCGGCCGGGGTCAATGTGGAGACGGGTGCGTGCCGAGATAAGGGAAAATTTCACTCACTTCCTCTCTAACCTTTTGATCCATAGGTGAATTCTACGCTCGAATACATTGGGCGTGCCGACATACGCTACCCTCGTCACTTCGAGGTGATCTCTCGGGTCGCCTTTTCAATGCCTTTATATCGATTGGTAAGTTGGATGGCAGCCTAAAGCCTCCCTTCCTTGGAGCTGATGATCATGCGCCACGTTGCTACCGAGCCGACGGAAACGACCTCAGACGTTACTTGCGACGCCTGTTGCCAAGGCACACGCGTTGAGGGCTATGGGCACCAGTTCGGCGTTCTTCAAGCTTGCTGGGGTTACGGTTCAAAGCATGATGGCGAGCGCTATGAGATTCACCTTTGTGAATCGTGCTTTTTCCGAACGCTGGCCATGCTTCGTCGCGAGCGAATGGTTAACACCATGTTCGATGATGAACCTGACGCCAATCAGGATGAGTTTGGTTTGGTGCGAAAGGATGATTTCTGGGCCGAAGGTTGAGTGCGCCGATCAGGCAGCATTCGCAGTCACATGGTCAGTGACTCAACGGCTCCTGCAGGCTTTGCATCCGCTGAGCCTGAAACTTTGGATATGCATGACCCCGGAGGCAGTGTGAACAACCTCTTCGATAAGCTGGATTTGCCGAAAGGCCACTACTACCTGCATCTGGCTGTACTGGCGGGCCTGCCAGCTACGTTGATCGCCGACCTGGCTCGGGAGCTTGGGCGATCGCCTGTGCAGATAGCGGAATGGGTCGGGATATCTGCCTGCGGTGAATCGATGTCTGAAAAGGAGAGTGAGATTTACTGTCGCCTTGTCGAGACTCTGGATGTTCTGCTGGATTTATATGACGGCAACCTAGAAGGTGCGCTCCGATGGCTGACCACAACGAATATGCTGCTGGCAAATGCGCGGCCGGTCGATCTGGTGGTAACAGAAGCTGGAGGGCGTGCCGTACAGCAGGCCATTCATGCGATTGAACATGGCTTGCCTGTCTGACCCGCCCACGGTACCGGTGTCTGTTTCTGGCCGCAGTGAGCCGGATCATGGGCTACTTGCATTGCCGGGGACGGCAGGCGGTGCATGCCTGAGCAGCTTCAGCTGCGCGAGGGCTTCGGACAAGCGCTCCTGTAAGCCCTGGGCTCTTTGTGCCTGAGCATCGGTGGCTTCGCCAAGCCGGGCGACTTCATCCTGCAAAGCGCGGCAGCGCTGCTCCAGTGCATCATTCGTACGCTCCATTCCGGTCAACGTGCTCCGGGCGATCTCCAAGGACTGAGTTTTCTGCGTGAGATGCTGTTCTTGAGCACGCTGATCCTTCTGCATCTGCCGCGCCTCGGTGAGTAGACGTGCATTGTCACGGTTAAGCTGGGTCAGCTCGTCCTGCTTAATGATCAGGGTCTGCCGGAGCTGCCGCAGCTCAACCTGCAGTTGCTGAACCTGGGCTTCGTGACGCCGCTGGTCTTGCTCGCGCTGATCCTTGCTGGCCTGCCGGTAGTGCTCCAGGGCATTACGGGCATGTTGGTGTTTGTCCTCCAGCGACACAATTTGGCTGTCGCGATCAATCAGGCGCGTCTCCAGATCGGCATTGGCCTGCACTAACCGCGCATTTTCCAGCTCGACCTGCTGGCACTTCTGCTGCTCGTGCTGCAGTGTCTGCTGAGCAGCGTTGAGCTGCTCCCCGAGCGTAGAAGACTGACCTTCAAGCTGCTCTATTCGGCTTTCAGCCTGCCGCATCTGGTCTTGGTAATCGAGTCGCTCACGTGCCAGCTGCTCGCGTTCCTGTGCTACAGCTGCCTGAGCCTCTTCTCTTAGCTGCTCAGCGAGCAGGCTCACCAAATTGCCTAACTGCTCGCTGAGAGACGGAGCCGTTTGCCGGCCACGCTCAGCCTCTTCCATTTCTTTCAGGTAGCGATGAATGGTGGTTTTCGAGCCCGTGTTGCCAAGTTCGACCCGCACCGCATCGATGCTGGGATTCTCGCCCCGCGCCAGGATGGTCCGGCGGGCCTTCTGAACCAATGCCTTGTTAATGCCGCCACGGGCCATGGTTGCTCCTACGATTTCGTATTGGATTACATACCATGTATTTACATACTAAATAGATCTGATGTAAAGCGAGAAAATATGGGTTATTTAAGATAGGATAATGAAGCATTATTCAATATGAATGGCACAAACGGTCGTTCAGTGGCCGTTTTTCAGTACATAAAGGGCATCAGGCGATGAAAGACGTCGGGCGCTACCTACAAGCAGGTACGCGGGAAAACACCCGCCGCAGCTATCAGTCGGCCATCGAGCACTTCGAAGTGTCGTGGGGCGGCTTTCTGCCTGCAACAGGCGATAGTGTTGTCCGCTACTTGGTGGACTATGCGGATACGCTAAGCGTGAACACGTTGAAGCAACGCTTGGCTGCTCTCGCTCAATGGCATATCACCCAAGGCTTTCCCGACCCAACGAAGACTCCCACGGTGCGTCAGGTACTCAAGGGCATCCGCACCCTGCATCCGGCACAGGTCAAGCAAGCTGCCCCTCTGCAGCTGCAGCACTTGGAGCAGGCAGCTCAATGGCTGGATCAGGAGTCAGAGCGTGCTCGGATGCGGGGCGATTTAGCGAACCTGTTGCGCTGCCGGCGCGACATGGCATTACTGCTGATCGGCTTCTGGCGGGGCTTTCGCAGTGATGAGCTCTGCCGGCTGCAGGTCGAGCATATTCAGGCCGAGGCAGGCGCAGGCATGCGTCTGTTCCTGCCGCAGAGCAAGGGCGACCGAGAAAATCTCGGTACGACGCACTACACGCCGGCGCTAAAGCGACTATGTCCGGTACAGGCCTATCTCGACTGGATCAGTGCCGCCGGGATAGTTCGAGGAGCCGTGTTCCGCCGCCTGGATCGCTGGGGGCATCTCAGCGAGGATGCTTTACACCCGGGTAGCCTGATCAGCCTGCTGCGCCAGATTCTTCAACGCGCCGGGATTCCGGCTGAACTGTATACCAGTCACTCCTTGCGCCGCGGCTTCGCTACGTGGGCCACGGCCAGCGGATGGGACCTCAAGGCCTTGATGACCTATGTAGGCTGGAAAGACATCAAGTCGGCCATGCGGTACATCGATCCCGCTATTTCCTTTGATGGCCTGGCGGCTAGACCCGCCCTTGAACTCAATGCCGGCACTCTGACTCTACTAATTCGCTAACATCGATGCATGGCAGGAATAACGGCGCAATGAGTAGCAGGCCGGCATCGAAATGGACGGAAACGGCTTGGAATCGGTGGTGGAATGCATCAAGGTTTCGCCGGGGGGGTAAACACTGCTACGCCGAGAATATGCGTACCGGTTGCAGGCTATGGAGACGCCAGGTAAGCCTACTGAAATCGGAAAAAACGTACGCTAAGTTCTGGTCGATTCTTAGCCTTCTACCGGACGTAAATAGGTTAATTGCTGGTACTGTACTGGCGTTATTACGCCAAATGCTCGTAGAGAATGGTCGCGCCAACGAGGATCAAAACCACGCCGCCTACAATCTCCGCTCGGCGCCCGACGAGGGTACCAATAGCCCTTCCAAGCATAACGCCGAAAGTCACCATGACCATCGTGGCCAAGCCAATGGCCAGCGCGGCAACAAGAATGTTGACCTCGATAAACGCCAAACCCACACCCACTGCCAGCGCATCGATACTAGTGGCAACGGCGGTGACGATCAGCAGAAACAGGGAATGTTGCTTTATTTTTTCAGCCTTTTCCTCAGGCGCCTTGAAACCGTTGTATATCATGTACGAGCCGAGGATTAGCAGCAGCGTGAAGGCGATCCAGTGATCCCAGCTTTCGACAAATTGCGACGCCGCTTGGCCGATCAGCCAACCGATGACGGGCGTGATTGCTTCGACAATGCCGAAGATCAAACCCATGCGCAGTGCTTCGGTAATGTGTGGCTTGTCTAGGCTCGACCCTTTACCGACAGCGGCGGCAAATGCATCTGTGGACATGGCAAGAGCGAGCATTACTAGCGAGAGCGGATTCATAACACTTCCAGCCGGGCACGGAGTCCACGACATATCTACACGCCCGGCTTTGGGGTAGATATGCCGATGGTCTCGCCAACCGAAAGGTGTCCGCACCACGGCAGGTGGCCGAGAATGTTGATACGGACGCTCCTGAGCGGCTCAGAAGCAGGCTACTCCCCAAGGGGGGGCGAACGTTAACAGGTCGAGATAATGGGTATCAAGCGACACAATAGTTAATGATGCTGCTACGTGCAGCCCAGATGGCCCTTCCGTCGGTTGTCTACCTATCTCAAATTACCAGCTCCGCAGTCGGGATCGGCATCACAAGCTTGGCGGATAGCGGCATCCTCGGGTTGTAGAGTGCTGTGCTCAATATAGAAGCGCTCCCGCAAGATCGTTTGCATCTGTGGCAGTATCTCCTCCCATCGCCCCATCGCTTCCACATCGACATGTGCTGCTAGCGCCTGACTGCTTGACGACAGGCTCCAAATATGCATGTTATGTATAGCGCTGACGCCGTCGATCCGGGCCAGAGCGCAGCCGACTTCGTGCGCATCGATTCCCTTTGGCACGCCTTTCATCGTAAGCGCTCCATAAACCCCACCTACCGCCAACAGCGGTTCGTCGGTCAGGATGCAGTCGCTGGGGAGCAGTTCCACGGGAGCAGTGTTTCGTAGTCTTCTACGCTGTTGGCCAGCGGCAGACGTTCGAGCACATGCCGCAGCCAGGCGTAGGGTTCCTGTGCATTGGCCTTGGCGGTTTCCACCAGGCTGTAGAGCTGGGCGCTGGCGGTCGCGCCCTTGGGCGTGTCGCTGAACAGCCAGTTCTTGCGGCCGATGACGAAGGGGCGGATGGCGCGCTCGGCGGGGTTGTTGTCGATAGGTAGGTGGCCGGCTTCGATGTAGCGCTCCAGTCGGCTCCAGTTGCTGGCCAGGTAGTTCACAGCCTTGCCCAGAGCGTTCTGCGCAGTGACTTGGGGCTGGGTTTTCTCCAGCCAGCTTTTCAGCTGCATTAGGATCGGCAGGCTGTTTTGCTGACGGCCCTGATGGCGTTGCTCGGCACTGGCTTCTTTGAAGTCGCGTTCGATGCCGTACAGTTTGTTGATCAGGTTCAACGCCACGTCGGCCCGCCCGGTTTTGCCCTTGGGCTGTACCTTCTTCGCTTCGATGAACTTGCGCCGCGCATGCGCCCAGCAGGCCAGGCGTTCGACACCAGCCTGAGCAGCCACGGCGTTGTAGCCGGCGTAGTCGTCGGTCATCAAATAGCCGCGATAGCCAGCAAGCAGGCGCAACGGTACTTCCTGCGCACGGCTGGATGAGTAGTCGAAGAGGATCACCGGTCTGTCTGGTGGGCCACCAGTTTTCACCCACATCCAGGATTGACTGCTCGGCTCGCGTCCCGGCTCTTTCAGTACCTGCAGACGGGTTTCGTCGCAGTGCAGTACCGGGTAGTCGAGCAGCGTGTCGCGCATCAGGTTGAGCAGCGGTTGCAGCTGTTCGCCGCACTCAATCACCCAGCGCGCCAGGGTTTGCCGCGAGATGTCGACGCCGTGCCGGCTCAGCACCTTTTCAAAGCGATGCAGCGGCAGGCCATCGACATACTTGGTGGTCAGCAGCATGGCCAACACGCTGGGGCTGGCCATGCTTTTCTCGATCAGCTGAGCAGGCTTGTCGGCAGTGACCGGAGCGGTTTCGCAGTCTTTGCAGGCGTAGGTCTTGCGAATGTGGCGGATGACCCGGATTTGCATTGGGATGATTTCCAGCTGCTCGCTGGTTTCTTCGCCAATGACCTGCTTGCGGCAGCCGCATTCGCAGGTCAATTCTTGCTCGGGTAATTCGTGGATGACTTCGATGCGCGGCAGCTCGGCCGGCAGCGGCTTGCGCTTGCCGCGGCGTTTAGTCGTGGCGACAACCTCTTCGGCTGTCTCTTGCTCCGACTCGGCGGGCAGCTCAGCCAGGCTTTCGGCTTCGTTGAACATCGCCAGTTGCGGCGAATCCGGGTCGGCACTTTGCTCGGACTTACGGCCGAACAGGCGCTGAATCAATAGCGCGTTTTGTTCCTGCAGATGAATGATCTTACCCTTGTCCACCGTCCGCTCAGCCAGCATCTGCACAAGCATTTTCTTGAGCAAATCAGGGTCGTTGGGGAAGGTTTCGGGCATGGAAATCATGCCGCGGATTATATCGACTCAAGTGACGAAGCGCGGCGTCAAAACCTGATGCGGCCGGTTGCGCCACAGATCGAAACCGTCCAGCAGCCAGTTCAACTCCTCGACTGTCAGCACTATCGCCTCGTCTTGGTCGTCGGGCGCGGTTTTGAATCGCTCGGCCTCCAGGCGTTTTAGCCACAGACAGAAACCGTTGCGCTCCCAGTACAAAATCTTCACCCGATTGCGCGCACGGTTGAGGAATACAAAAAGCACCGGGTCGAACACCGCAACTTTGATATCCAGCTCGACCAGCGCAGCCAAGCCATCGATGGATTTTCGGAAGTCGACTGGCTTGGGGTAAAGATAGACTTTTTGGACTTTGGCGTCGGGACGCATCATGGCAGGCTGCTCCTGAAAGAAATCAGGAGCGCAGAATCGGCCGGCTACCGGTTCATTTGAAGATGGGGTTTATGGAGCGGTTACCTTTCATCAACACGTGTGTGACCTCACGCAATAGTCGAATGGCGGACACCAGAATCAATGGAGATTAGGAAACCGGACAGCATGCTTTTGCGCTACATTTTTTCTTGCGTTAACATTTTGGGATCTGTTTGATGAGTCTGTCCGCCTGGATGAAGAATCGTTGGTTAACCATCGTACTGGCACTGGTGATTGCTCTGCAGTCACTGGCGGCTATTGGCGGTACGAACCAATCTCATCATCCAGCAACGCCACATCATGACCATGAGCATTCCCATGAAGTCGGTGTAATTAAGTCGAGCACTCCGGATGCGGAGCCATCTTCCTCTTCGTTGGACCCTTCGCGGGATCACGCGTCCGATCATTGCCATCAAAACCATGCCCACTTTCACATGGTGCTGGTGAGCGCGGCAACGGATATTGCCGTTTTGTCCGCCGGTCGGCGCCTGTCCGACTATCAGGCCAGCCATATTTCAGTCACGTCACGCTCCCTGTTCCGCCCTCCAATCGCCTAATCCTACGATCCATCCCGTTCGGGAAACATTTTTCATTTAGACCTTCGTAGGAGAAGATACGTGCTTTTTTGCAAGCTCATGAGCGTTGGGCGGCGTCTACAGCCGCGCCAGACGTATATCCATTTATTATGCCTGTTCGCGCTGGCATTCAATGTTGCCACTACTCACGCCGAAGAGACGCCCCTCACCCTTACCAAGGCCCTGTCCCGGACGGTGGCGCAAAACCCCAGTCTGCGGGTATTCGACTTTCGTTTACAGGGGCTTGAGGGAAGCCGTCTCACGGCCAATCAGGCACCAGCGTATGAAGCTGGCCTGGAGGTGGAGAATGCCCTCGGCAGTGGCGTCTTACAGGGTGTCGACGGGGCGGAATACACACTGTCGCTATCCTCGGTCATTGAGCTGGGAGGCAAACGCCAGGCTCGCATGGGCGCGGTGAGCTCCCGCTATGATCTGGTGGAAGCCGAACGTGAAGCTGAGACCCTGGCTGTATTGGGCCAAGTGACCCAGCGCTATGTCGCCACCCTGGCCCTGCAGGAAAAGCTCGATTTGGCCGCTCAATCCATGGAATTGAGTGAGGCGACCCTCAACACCGTTACCCGTCGCACCAAGCAGGGCGCCGCACCTGAGGCCGAAGTCCTGCGCGCCAAGGCCGCGCTCGCTCAGAGCCGCATTGCCCATTCTGCCCTGCAAACCGAGTACGAGAAGCGGAAGATGGCGTTGGCATCGCTATGGGGCGAAACGCGGGTAGATTTTCAGCGGTTGCAGGGAGACCTGTTCCGGTTCGAGCCCAGCGAGCGTTTCAAGGTGCTGTATCAGCGGGCCAGTGAGAGCCCGCTGATCCGAGTCTACGCCAGCCAGCGGCGCATGCGCGATGCCGAGATTCAACTGGCACGGAGCCAATCGGAAAGCGATATCCGCTGGCAGATCGGTGCCCGTCGTTTGGAAGCAACAGGTGATACCGCACTGGTGGCCGGCATATCAATGCCATTGTTTGCCGGACGCCGGAACCGTGGAGAAGTGCAGGCCGCCACGGCGGCGCGTGACGAGGTCGAATACCGCCAACAGAGCGCGCTGCTGCAACTGCACGCCCTGTTGTTCGAGGCTTACCACACCCGCCAACAAAACATCGATGCAGTCGAGCAGCTGCGCTCCACAGTGCTGCCTGACCTGACCAAGGCGCTCGATCTCACCCGGCAAGCCTATGAACGCGGCCGCTACAGCTATGTGGAGTGGACCGCCGCACAGCGCGAACTGCTTTCCGCCCGCGAGGCACTCGTCGAGGTCGCCACCACGGCGCTGCTCAACCAGGCGCTTATCGAACAACTTACGGCGCAGTCCATGACTCAACGCCAAGCCGCACCCACGCGGTAATCACCGAACACTGGATTTTTGACCATGCAACTGATTAAACCTTTTTACTGGATACTGGTGGCCACCTGTATGGCCGCTACGCCCCTCCATGCCGCCGAAGATGTACGTGAGGACACAGGCGCGCAGAACAGCAACAGCGCGCCAGAGATCAAAGGCCCCCATGGCGGTTTGTTATTGACGCAGGACGACACTACCGTCGAGCTACAGATTTTCGAGCAGGACGTCCCGCCGGAATATCGCGCCTGGGTCACACAGGACGGAGAACCCCTCACCGAGGACGTTGACCTCAATGTCGAGCTGACTCGCCTGGGCAAACAAGTGGATACCTTCGATTTTGCCTTCCAGGGAGACTATTGGCTGGGGGACGGCGTGGTGACCGAGCCCCATTCCTTTGATGTGGACGTCACGCTTGCCCTGAACGGTAAACAATACCGCTGGCAGTGGGAGTCCCACGAAGGTCGTACCCGCATTGCAGCCGACATTGCAGAAAAGGCCGGAATTCAAACAACCGAGGCCGGTCCGGGTTCGATTGAGCGAACGTTGACCACTTACGGGCAACTGGCCACCGCACCGGAACAGATCGCGCGGGTGCGTGCCCGCTTTACCGGCGTTATCACCAGAGTCAATGTTCGATTGGGGGACCGTGTGGCCAAAGGCGATTTGCTGGCGCAAGTGGAATCCAACGAAAGCCTCAAAACCTATGACCTGCGCTCACCCATAGACGGAGTGGTAACCCAGCGCCAGATCAGTGTGGGCGAAATCGCCGGTGAGCAGCCTCTGTTTGCCATCGCCGATTTAGCGACTCTGTGGGCGGAGCTTCAGGTGTTTCCGGGCCAGCGCGCCCAGGTGGCGGTCGGCCAGAAGGTTCGTCTGCAAGCCGAGGGCTTTGATCAGCAGGCTAGCATCAGGCATCTGCTGCCTTCTCCGGACGATGCCTCCTATACCCTCGCCCGTGTGAAAGTGGACAACCCAGACGGCACGCTGAGCCCTGGCTTGCTGGTGGCGGGGGACATAGTGGTAGAGGCCCTCGACGTGCCGCTGGCGGTTGAGAACCGGGCGCTGCAGTCTTTTCGGGACTGGAGCGTGGTGTTTATCCAAGTTGGCGATGCCTACGAAATTCGCCCGCTGGAACTGGGCCGCAGCGACGGCACCCTGACCGAAGTGTTGGGCGGACTGCAGGCGGGTGACCGCTATGTGGTGGAAAACAGTTATTTGATCAAGGCCGATATCGAAAAATCCGGCGCATCCCACGACCACTAACCCAGGAGGCTATGATGATCAATGCCATCTTACGCTTCTCGGTAGAGCGGCGGTTTTTAACCTTATCCCTTATTCTGGTGCTGGTCGGTGTGGGCCTGTGGAGCTTTCAGCGCCTGCCCATCGATGCGGTACCAGACATCACCAACGTCCAGGTGCAGATCAATACCGAAGCGCCGGGGTATTCGCCCTTGGAGGCGGAGCAGCGCATCACCTTCCCGGTGGAAACGGCCCTGTACGGCTTGCCCAATTTGTCCTATACCCGCTCAATATCCCGCTATGGCTTGTCTCAGGTGACTGTGGTGTTCGAGGAGGGTACGGACATCTATTTCGCCCGCAACCTGATCGATGAGCGCCTTGGCACCATCAAGAATGCCCTGCCACCCGGCTTGGAACCGGAGATGGGACCCATCGCCACTGGCCTTGGCGAGATCTTGATGTACACCGTGGAGGCGCTGCCCGGCGCAACCCAGGCGGATGGCAGCCCCCTCAACACCACGGCACTGCGGGAGATTCAGGACTGGATTATCAAGCCCCAACTGGCCCAAGTGCCCGGGGTGATCGAGATCAACACCATCGGCGGCTACAACAAGCAGTACCACGTCACGCCGTCGCCACAAAAGTTGCTGCAGTTTGGCGTCACCATGGATGAACTGGCGGAGGCGCTGCGGCCCAACAACACCAATCGCGGTGCGGGCTATATCGAACGCAACGGGCAACAACTGCTGGTGCGCTCGCCGGGGCAACTGGCCTCTATCGCCGAAATTGAGCAGATGGTCATTGCCAACCGCCATGGCGCGCCCGTCAAAATCAGCGATGTGGCCGAGGTGGCCATCGGCAAGGAATTGCGCACCGGGGCCGCCACCCGCGACGGCAAGGAAACGGTGATGGGCACGGCCATGATGCTGGTGGGGGAAAACTCCCGGGCGGTCGCGCAGGCCGTGGCCGAAAAACTGGAGGCCATCCAGCCCTCACTGCCCGACGGGGTCAAGGTGGAGGCGGTGTACAACCGCACGACCCTGGTGGACAAGGCTATCGCCACGGTGGAGAAGAACCTGCTCGAAGGGGCGCTGCTGGTGATCGTGGTGCTGTTTCTGTTACTCGGCAATCTGCGTGCCGCGTTGATCACCGCAGCGGTGATCCCCTTGTCCATGCTCGCCACCATTACCGGCATGGTGCGAACGGGCGTGTCGGCCAACTTGATGAGCCTGGGCGCACTGGACTTCGGCCTGATCGTCGACGGCGCGGTGATCATCGTCGAAAACTGTATCCGGCGACTGTCACAGTCCCAGCACAATAGTCAGCTGGCACTAAAAGAGCGACTGCAATTGGTGTTCGAGGCCACCAACGAGGTCATTCGCCCCAGCTTGTTCGGTGTCGCCATCATTACCGTGGTGTACTTGCCGATCTTTTCCCTTACCGGCGTCGAGGGCAAGATGTTCCACCCCATGGCGGCCACCGTGGTGATGGCGCTGCTATCCGCGATGGTGCTGTCGCTGACCGTGGTGCCGGCCGCCGTGGCGGTATTTATGGGAGGCAAGATCAGCGAAAAAGAAAGCCCTGTGATCAGCGGCGCCAAATCGCTGTACAAGCCGGCCTTGCTGGTTGCTATGAAGTTGCGCTGGCTGGTGCTGGGATCGGCAACGGTGCTGGTGGCGGTTTGTATCTGGCTGGCAACCACCCTGGGTTCGGAATTTATTCCGCAACTCGACGAGGGGGATATTGCGCTGCACGCGCTGCGCATTCCAGGCACGGGACTGGAGCAATCCATCGAGATGCAGGCACAACTGGAAGAGACGCTGAAGTCCTTCCCGGAAGTGGACAAGGTGGTGGCCAAGATCGGCACCCCGGAAGTGGCCACCGACCCCATGCCTCCCAGCGTGGCGGATAACTTTGTCATCCTCAAGCCTCGCGACCAGTGGCCCGATCCCGACAAAACCAAGGATGAACTGGTGGCGGAAATGGAGGAAGCCGTGACTCAACTGCCTGGCAACAAATACGAGTTCACGCAACCCATTGAGATGCGCTTCAACGAGTTGATCTCTGGGGTACGGGCCGATCTCGGGATCAAGGTGTTTGGCGATGACATGGATCAATTGCTGGCCTCGGCACTGGAGGTTCAGGAAGTGCTCGAAACCGTCGAGGGCGCGGCGGATATCCAGGTCGAACAGGTCACCGGGCTGCCCATGCTGTCGGTCCATCCCAAACGCATGGTGCTGTCACGCTACGGCCTGAATGTCGAAGACTTGCAAGCACTGGTGGCGACCGGAATCGGTGGTGAAAACGCCGGGTTGATCTACGAGGGCGACCGTCGCTTTGAGTTGGTGGTACGCCTGCCGGAAACAGTCAGGCGTGACATCGACAGCTTGGCCTTTCTGCCCATTCCCTTGCCGGACGGCGGCTATGTGCCATTGTCGGAAGTCGCCGAGCTGGAGCTGGCGCCGGCACCCAACCAGATCAGCCGGGAAAACGGCAAACGCCGGGTGGTGGTCACCGCCAACGTGCGCGACCGCGACCTGGGTGGATTTGTCGAGGAAGCACAGGCGCGCATCGCACAGGAGGTGGACCTGCCGGATGGTTATTGGCTGGATTACGGCGGCACCTTTGAGCAACTGCAATCGGCCAGCGCTCGCCTCGCCATTGTGGTACCCATCACGTTGGCGATCATCATCGGCCTGCTGATCATGGCGTTCGGTTCGGTGAAAGACGCCTTGATTATTTTCACTGGCGTACCGCTTGCGCTTACTGGCGGGGTACTGTCGCTGTGGTTGCGGGACATGCCGCTGTCGATTTCGGCCGGCGTGGGCTTTATCGCGCTCTCCGGCGTGGCGGTTCTCAATGGTCTGGTGATGGTGGCCTTCATTCGTGACCTGTGGCGGGAACAAGGAGATCTCATCACGGCGATTGTGGAAGGTGCGCTGGTTCGCCTGCGGCCGGTCTTGATGACCGCCCTGGTGGCGAGCCTCGGCTTTGTGCCCATGGCGCTCAACACCGGCACCGGCGCGGAAGTACAGCGACCGCTGGCGACTGTGGTGATCGGGGGGATTATTTCGTCGACCTTGTTGACGCTGTTCGTTTTGCCAGTGCTTTATGCGCTGTTGCATCGCAAGAAAGTGTAAATGCAGCGGTCCCGAATGGGTTCCGGGCGCCCCCGGAAATCCGTCGCCGTAAGAAAATCTGGCGGGCACAGCGCAACTGTGGGCATGCCCGCCACTTAATTCCATAATTGAACCGCCCCGGCTTTCCCGGAGGCTCCAACTCTTGAGAGGATGGAGCCATGAAGACAACGACGAAATATTCCCCAGAAGTCCGTGAGCGTGCGGTTCGTTTGGTGCTGGAGCATCAAGACGACCACGCGTCGGAGTGGGCGGCGATCTGCTCGATTTCCGCCAAGATTGGTTGTACAGCCGAAACGCTGCGCCGTTGGGTGCGGCAGGCCGAGCGTGATAGTGGTAAGCGTGAAGGCCAGACCAGCTGCGAACGCGAGCGGATGAAGGCCCTCGAACGTGAGGTACGCGAACTGCGCCAGGCCAACGAGATCCTGCGCAAGGCGTCGGCGTATTTTGCCCAGGCGGAGCTCGACCGCCGCTTCAAGCCATGAAAGCGTTCATCGACGAGCATCGTGCGGTTTATGGAGTCGAGCCGATCTGCCGGGTACTGCCGATCGCTCCATCGACCTACTACACCCATGCACATTGCCAGGCTGCCCCCGAGCGGCGTTCCTCGCGAGCACGGCGTGACGAGGTGCTGAGCGGGCATATCCAGCGGGTCTGGGAGGAGAACTTCCAGGTCTATGGCGTGCGTAAGGTCTGGCGGCAACTTCTGCGCGAAGGTGTGATGGTCGCGCGCTGTACGGTGGAGCGGCTAATGCGGCGACTGGGCCTACAAGGTGTCGTACGCGGCAAACCGGTCAAGACTACGATCAGCGACAAGGCCAACCCGTGCCCGCTGGACAAGGTCAACCGCCAGTTCCGCGCCGAGCGGCCCAACGCGCTCTGGGTGTCTGACTTCACCTACGTCAGCACGTGGCAAGGCTTCGTCTACGTGGCCTTTGTCATTGACGTATTCGCCCGACGGATCATTGGCTGGCGGGTCTCCAGTTCGGCCCGTACCGACTTCGTTCTCGATGCGCTGGAGCAGGCACTGTACGCCCGTCGGCCGTTCGATCAGGGCAGCCTGATCCATCACAGCGACCGTGGCGTGCAGTACGTTTCGATCCGCTATACCCAGCGTCTGGCCGAAGCTGGAGTCGAGCCTTCGGTGGGCAGCGTGGGCGACTCCTATGACAATGCTTTGGCCGAAACCATAAATGGCCTGTACAAAGCCGAGGTGATCCACCGTCGTTCTTGGCAGAATCGGGAGGCAGTGGAGCTGGCAACGCTGGAATGGGTGGACTGGTTCAACCACCGGCGACTACTGGAACCCATCGGGAACATGCCACCGGCAGAGGCCGAAGCGAATTACCACCAGCAACTGATCGAGTCAGTCCAAGCGGCATGACTCACACCAAAGAGCCTCCGGAATTCCCGGGGCGGTTCACTGCTCATTACACCGGCTCGCAAGAGTGTGAAGGCATTGCTGGATAAGGTGAGGGAAATCGCAAACGCAAACAAGACGGCGACTCAAGCTAACTTGATCTTGACCCTGAACCCGGTGATCCGAGGATGGGCCATGTATCATCGCCATGTTGTCGCCGCCAAGCGTTTCGCTTGGATCGACCATCAGATTTGGCAAGTGTTATGGCGCTGGGCAGTTCGTCGGCACGCCATGAAAAATGCCCATTGGGTAAAACAACGCTACTTTCGTGTCGTAGGTCAACGGCACTGGGCTTTCGCCACCCAGGAGAAAGCGCGCGGCTTGAGTCAACCTGCTTGGCTGTATGCCGCCGCCAGTGTTTCGATTGTGCGGCACATCAAAATATGCAGTGCAGCGAACCCGTTCGATCCAGCATGGACGTTTTACCTTGAGCGCCGAAGAGCGCATCGTCAGGTTACCCAGTCTTACTCAGGCTGCTGGAAGGCTTGAGCCGTATGAGGGGTGACTCTCACGTACGGTTCTTAGGGGAGACAGGGGTGGTAACACCCCTGTTTTACCCGACTGAAGGCGCATATCGGCGTTGATGAAG
Organism: Pseudomonas sp. NPDC077451; assembly: GCF_044543345.1. Classification (NCBI taxonomy): domain Bacteria; kingdom Pseudomonadati; phylum Pseudomonadota; class Gammaproteobacteria; order Pseudomonadales; family Pseudomonadaceae; genus Pseudomonas; species Pseudomonas sp. NPDC077451. The sequence goes on from NZ_JBITVX010000009.1 coordinate 141,274, forward strand.
AGTCGGGCCTGGTGCACAGCGTAGTGGGCACGGCGGCCAACGTGGCCGATGTCACTCAGGTCGACAAGCTGCTGCACGGTGGCGAAAACGTGGTCTGCGCCGATGCCGGTTACACCGGAGTCGAGAAGCGCCCTGAGCATGAAGGACGTGAGGTCATCTGGCAGGTGGCGGCACGTCGCAGCACCTACAAGAAACTCGATAAGCGCAGCGTGCTGTACAAAGCCAAGCGCAAGATCGAGAAGGCCAAGGCCCAGGTGCGCGCCAAGGTCGAGCACCCGTTCCGGGTGATCAAGCGTCAGTTCGGTTACGTTAAGACGCGCTTCCGTGGTTTAGCCAAGAACACCGCGCAATTGGTGACGCTGTTCGCCCTGTCGAACCTGTGGATGGCGCGCCGACATTTACTGACGAATGCAGGGGAGGTGCGCCTGTAACGCGGGAAATGACCACCGGAGCGAGATCCGGGTAGCGAAAACGTATGGAATATTCGCCGAATTGATTGATTTTTGATCATCTGGCGTATTTAAAATCGCATTCGGCGAAATGGCTGGAAAAATGCCGGGCTACTTCAGACCATCCCTAGAGGTCCAAGCGATTTTGCGTGATTGAAGATAACAGCAGCGTGAGCCAAACATTACAATATTGAAATGTAATGATCCGTTTACAGCTACATGAGGCCGCCTTTATATGGCGTTGCCGTCACAGTAGACACACCCATCTTCAAGCACATTAAACCAGCGAAGGCATGATACGAAGATTACAAATTTGTCATCTTCAGGCCATGACAACGCATAACCCATATGGTTAGCGAGCAAGTCGCCTAGCGTTTCGTAGGATTGGCCAGTTATCGGCATGTTGAAGGCGATGACGCACGAAATCGCACGATGGTGGTCGCAGTTCTGTCAGTGATTTGGAAGCACGCTATTCCCTGTAGAGACTTTAGAATTGTCTATTATCTCGTCATAGGCGGTCTTTTTAGCTCCCCCTGTTCCAGTACTTTAGTTTGTAAGGAGTGAGTCAATGAGCCATGAGCATAACCATAATACTGAAGCCGTAGGCGATAAGCGCCTGATTGCTGCGATTGGCGTCAATGCCGTATTAACACTGGCCCAAGTAGTTGGCGGAATACTTTCTGGTAGCTTATCGCTCATAGCTGACGCGCTACATAATTTGAGCGATGCCGCATCACTGGTTATTGCGCTAATCGCGCGTAAGATCGGTCGCAGGCCGCCGGATGCTTTTAAAACCTTCGGCTACCGACGCAGCGAGACCATAGCGGCCTTAATCAACTTGGTCACGTTGATTATCATCGGTCTCTACCTTATTTACGAGGCTATAGGTCGGTTATATGCCCCGCAGCCTATTGAGGGTTGGACAGTAGTCGTGGTGGCGGGAATAGCCTTGATTGTAGATATTGCCACGGCCTTGCTCACCTACACAATGTCTAAGGACAGCATGAATATAAAGGCGGCATTCCTGCATAATGTATCGGATGCACTGGCCTCCGTCGGCGTTGTTGTCGCCGGGACATTGATTCTTCTGTACGGCTGGTACTGGACGGATACTGTAGTGACATTGATGATTGCTGGTTACGTGCTGTGGCAGGGGTTTAGCATGCTACCTAAAACCATTCACTTGCTAATGGAGGGCGCACCAGAAGGAGTTTCCATCGCTGATATAATCAATGTCATGGAGCAGGTAGACGACGTTGAGAGTGTTCACCACGTACATGTTTGGGAAATCGCGGAACATACAATTGCATTGGAAGCCCACGTTGTCATAAAGAAGGCTAGTCTGCCTGATATCGAACGAGTGAAGACCGATTTAAAACGAGTACTCCATGAGCAATTCAAAGTCAGCCACTCGACACTTGAAATGGAGCTAGACGGCAGTGTTTGTATCGACACCAGGCAGGCCGACAATCATCGCAGCGAAGCATAAGCCTGCTTTGCTTTTACCGCTGTCACCTGACAGTTAGCTCGATATCAACGGAGCGAATTCGCGTGCGGCACTCGTTGGCGCTATGCCCTTGACCTTAGAAATGCTAACGGCATGTGGCCAAAGCAGCTCGCCACGAGGAGATCAGGCTAGGTCGTGGCACCTTCAGTAGGCTGCCGCGACGAGTAAGCCCCGCCAGTCGCTACCGCCGCCGACGCTCAGAGCCAGCGGCGGGCTCGTGCACGGTAGCGGGCGAATGATTCGCCGAACAGTGCTTCCAGCGCCCACTCTTCGGGTGTGATCTGGAAACGGTTCATGTACAGCACGAAAGCAACCACGCCAAGCAGGGTTAGAGGCGAAGCCAAGACCAGCGCCCAGGCCGTCAGAATGATGGCGAAGCCCAGGTACATGGGGTTGCGGCTGTACTGGTAGATGCCAGCCGCCACCAATGCCGAAGCCTGCTGCGGCTGCATCGGATTGACCGTAGTGCGTGCCCGGCGAAACGACAGTACACCGGCGAAGCACACGCCGAGCCCCAGGAACAGTACCGGCAAAGCGAAGGTCAGGCGCGCGGTCCCTGCCAGTTCGATGCCCGGCAATTTGGTTCCCGACAAACCCATCAGCACAGCGATCAGGCCTGCCACGAGCAGCGGTGGCACGCGGTTTTCCAGCGCGCTCATAGTGTCATTCCCGTGCCTTGGCCACTTCGCTGCTCACCAACTGGCGCAGCGGCTCCGGGCCAAACTCGCTGAGCGCACGACCATTGACAAAAAAAGTCGGCGTGCCACGAACGTAAGCGCTCCATAAACCCCGTCCGCCAAGACGGGCTTTGTTTTCAGGGAGCTGGGGCAGAAGTCGTCGAGCAGTTCCATGGCAGCAGCGCTTCGTAATCCGCAACACTGCTCGCCGCTGGCAGGCGTTCAAGGATGTGGCGCAGCCATGCGTAAGGCTCCTGCCCGTTGGCCTTGACGGTTTCGATCAGGCTGTAGATTTGCGCGCTGGCCGTGGCGCCCTTGGGTGTGTCGCTGAACAGCCAGTTCTTGCGGCCAATGACGAACGGGCGGATGGCGTTCTCCGCGCGGTTGTTGTCGATCGGCAGGTGGCCGCCTTCGACGTAGCGCACCAGTCGACTCCAGTTGCCGGCCAGGTAGTTAACGGCCTTGCCCAGGGCGGTTTGCCCGGCGACCTGCGGCTGGGTCTTGTCCAGCCAGCTCTTGAGCTGGTCGAGTAAGGGGCGGCTGCGCTGCTGACGGGCGGCCAGACGCTCGCTGTCGCTGGCCTCTTTCAGGTCGCGCTCGACGCCGTAGAGCTTGTTGATCAGGTTCAGTGCCATGTCGGCACGACCCGTCTTGCCCTTGGGCTGCACCTTCTGCGCCTCGACGAACTTGCGCCTCGCATGCGCCCAGCAGGCTAGGCGTTCGATGCCGTCGCGTGCAGCCACAGCGTTGTAGCCGGCGTAGTCGTCGGTCATCAGATAGCCGCGGTAGCCATCGAGCAGGCGTAGCGGCACCTCCTGCGCGCGGCTGGCTGTGTAGTCGAAAAGGATCACCGGCTTGTCCGGCGGCCCACCGCTTTGCACCCACATCCAGGATTGTGCCGAGGGGTCGCGCCCCGGTTCATGCAGCACCTGCAGACGCGTTTCGTCGCAGTGCAACACGGGGTATTCGAACAGTTTGTCGCGCATCAGGTTGAGCAGCGGTTGCAGTTGCTTGCCACTCTGGATCACCCAACGCGCCAGGGTCTGCCGTGGGATGTCGACGCCGTGGCGGCTGAGCATCTTCTCGAAGCGGTACAGCGGGATACCGTCGGCGTACTTGGTGGTCAGCAGCATCGCCAGCACGCTGGGGCTGGCCAGGCTCTTCTCGATCAGTTGTGCCGGTTTGTCGGCGGTGACCGGTGCCGCTTCGCAGGCCTTGCAGGCGTAAGTCTTGCGGATGTGACGGATCACCCGCACCTGCATCGGGATGATCTCTAGCTGTTCGCTGGTCTCTTCACCGATCACCTGCTTGCAGGCGCCGCAGGCGCAGGTCAGTTCGTGTTCGGGCAGGTCGTGGATGATTTCAATACGGGGTAGGTTGGCCGGCAGCGGCTTGCGCTTGCCGCGACGCTTGACCGGCGCAACGACTTCTTCCGCTTCGGCTTCACTTGGTGCAGCGGTCGGCACTTCGATCAGCTCTTCAGCCTCGTTGAACATGGCCAACTGCGGTGAGTCGGCATCTTCAGGGCTACGCTCGGACTTGGGCGAGAACAGTTTGTGCCGCAGCAGGGCAACCTGTTCTTGGAGCTGAGTGATCTTGTCCAGGTCAGATTGACGCGCCTGCAGCACGTCTAACAGCAACTGCTTGAGCGCGGCAGGGTCATCGGGAAGGGCTTCGGGCACGGCAATCATGGCCGTGGATTATACCGGCTCAGGCCACGAAGCGCGGCGTCAGCACTTGGTGCGGTCGGTTACGCCACAGGTCGATACCGTCGAGTAGCCAGTTCAGCTCGTCGACCGTCAGTTCGATGGCCTCGTCGCCGACATCGGGCTTGGTCTTGAAGCGCTCGGCCTCCAAGCGCTTGAGCCACAGGCAGAAGCCATTGCGCTCCCAGTAGAGGATCTTAACCTGGCTACGGGTGCGGTTGAGAAACACGAACAGCACCGGGTTAAACACTTCCACCTTGATGTCCAGTGCGACCAGAGCGGCCAGACCGTTGATGGATTTACGGAAGTCGACGGGCTTTGGATAGAGGTAGACCTTCTGCACCTTGGCGTCGGGACGCATCATGGAATGAACTCCGGTGAAAACGGGAGTACAGCATCCGATGATCAGCAGGCTATGGGCAGGTGGGGTTTATGGAGCGCTTACCCACGAACCCCAACGGCCTTAACGTCCTGCATGTCCGTTTCCAGCACGGCGTTGACGCCAGGCGTATGCATGTCCTGGCGGGCCTGTTCCAAGTTCAAACCGACGCGCTCTGCAGCAGCCCATGCCTGCGTTACCTTGGGGTCGTCGTGCCAACCGGGTTGGGCCTCCAGCACAGCCTCCAGCACTTTTTCATGGAGATTTTGCTTACGCGCCGCCTCAAGCATCCGCGCCACTTCTTCCGAACCCTGATGGAACAGTACATAGCGCAGCACTAGACGTACATCTTCCGGGTTCTCGGCGAGGATCTGCTTCACATAGGGGTGGAAGGCGCGGCATGCCTCGCACGAAGGATCGAAGAATTCGACGATGGTCACTGGAGCCTGCGCTGGACCGAACACTGGTGAGTGGAAGCGAACCAATTGGCCGCCGTTCTGTTTGGGTTGTGTCCCGGTCTCTTGGGCGGTCGAACCGGGAGCCTGGGCCTGTTGAGGCGACTGCGAGGGGGAATAGAAGAATGCGGCGGCAGCAAAGACGGCCAGGATCACGACACTGATGATCAGGACCACGGAACGGCGATTCATGGGGTGGTTCTCCGACGGATGAGAATGAGCAGGATGGCGATCAGGATAAAGGCGAACAAGGCGAGTGCCGGCAGGGGCACCACGCCGAAGAGGGTCATTCCGGCGCCTGAGCAGGATGGACCGGTGGCCGTGCAGGGCTGGATCGGCTGTGGAATCAGCCCGGCATAGAGCAGCGTGTGAACAAATGCCAGCGCCGCACCGATAACGGTCAGCGGTAGGGCATAACGCCAGACTGTAAAATCCGAGCGGTAGCAGGCGATGGCCAGGATCACCGCCAGCGGAAACATGAAGGCACGCTGGAACCAGCACAACACGCAGGGTGCCTGGCCCATCACCTCACCAATGAACAGCGCGGACAGCGTCGATACCAGTGCGACCAGCCAGGTTAGCAGCAGCAGATTCCAGGTCATGCTTGGAGGTTGAGGATTCATTGCGGTTAACTCCTGGCGATGGCGAGCACTTGCCTCAGACCCGCCATCCAGTTATTTCGAAACATCATGCATCCTCTTATCGGCAGGACTTGTTAGGACCGTTGCGGACTTCGCCCAACGGCAAAGCGAAAAGCAACCAGCCTCAACGCTGGGTTAAATCCGATGCCAGTGGGAGAATGTCGCCCTTGCGCAACAAGGGAAGATATCAGATGTCGCGGGACTGGCTGGAAGAACACCAGATAGCATTTTATTTCGCGGCGGTGGTGGCCGCTGCCATTGCAGGTTTGAGCTCTGCGCAATTCACCGGACTGACGGCCATGGCCATCACACCGGCGATTGCCGTGCTGATGTATGCCATGTTTCTGCAGATTCCTTTTTTGGAGCTGCGAGAAGCTTTTGCCAACCGCCGCTTCGTCGGTGCCCTGTTGCTGGCCAACTTCCTATTGGTGCCATTGATGGTGTGGCTGGTGACGTGGCCGCTCTCATCGAACAAGGCCTTGTTGGTCGGCGCGCTGCTTGTCCTGCTGACGCCTTGTATCGATTACGTGGTGGTCTTCACCCACCTGGGCAAAGGGGACTCTCGTCTGGTGCTCGCGGCGACGCCATTGCTGCTGTTGCTCCAGCTTCTGCTGCTGCCCCTCTACTTGCGGCTAATCCTTGGCCCCGAAGCCGGCACAGTGATCGAGCTGTGGCCCTTCGCAGAAGCCTTCCTGTTACTGATCTTCCTACCCTTGGTAGCGGCTGTGCTCACCGAATTTGGCGGACGCCGATCTCTGCTGCTTCGCGCATGGAGCGCAGGTTGGGTCTGGCTGCCAGTGCCTGCAATGGCCCTGGTTCTAATCGTGGTGGTGGGTTCGCAGATCGCGGCTGTCGTGTACCAACTCGACATCCTGGCGCCGTTGCTTCCGGTATACGGAGCGTTTCTACTACTCGCTCCGGCCCTCGGCGTACTCAGCTCCCGGCTATTTGGCTTGGAGGCTTCTGCCGCACGGGCAGTGGCCTTTAGCTCAGGCACTCGCAACTCGCTTGTAGTGCTTCCCCTGGCCCTAGCGCTCCCGGAGTCCATTCGCGCGCTGGCCGCGGCGGCTGTGATCACTCAGACACTCATAGAACTGATTGGTGAATTGATCTACTTACGGGCGATTCCAGCCATGGTCAGGAACAGGTGAGCCTGGTCGAAATAGGCCAGAGCGCTCATGGACCGTGGTTTGGTGCAAGGTCGATCAGCGGCGCAATGAGGAGCTGAGCAGCACGAGCCCAGGAAACCAGCGCCTCAAGATCCATTTGTAGAGATTCGGCTTCTGCCCAGATACAAGCACTCTCGGCAGGCACCGTAAGAGCGATGCCCTCAACTATCGTCAGAGCCATCGCATGCAATCTCAGCAGCTCGTCGCGAATGGAGGTGATTCCACCCAGTTCCACCAAGCAGACGTCCAATCGATCAACCAGCCGGAGCAGTTGAGAGGTGTCGAAGCTGTCGCGCAGGTTTTCCAACGCCACGGCGTCCACTTCGCCGTACGGTGTAAGGCGGAAGGATGCGGGAGGAATGTTGATCATGACGTTTTCTCGGTATCTAGCTGGCTAGGTCTGATCACCCGCAGCGAGCCGGCAGCTTGTTGGAACACCGAGTCCTTGATCCAGGGCTCCGGTGGCCGGTTTAGCTTGAGGTTGAATTCGCCGAAGCGCTTGACGTTGCTGGTCAGGTAGGGGCTGAGGAAGGACACGTCCTCGTCGGTGAACTGCCAATCCTCTCGGGCCAATTTCTGCAGGATGCGCATCATATCTACAGTGTTCTGCAGGATCACCGATGAGGCCACCATGTCGTTGTAGCGCAGACGTTTTTGCTGTTCGTCCGGATCGTTTTCGGCAATCACGTCGCCACCGAAAGAAAGCCACTTCGAGAAACCATTGTAGGACTCGATCTTGTTGGTGTTGGCGGTCACTTCCTGGCGCAGCTCACGGCTGCCGATCCAGTTGAGCAGGAAGATCGTGCGGATCACGCTGCCCAGTGCCTGGGCGGCGTGGTAGAGCTTGTTGCGGCGGCTGTAGGAGCCGAGTTTTCGCAGCAGCATAGGCGAGGAGATTTTGCCGGCCTGGATGGACAGCGCGACCTGCATCAGATCCTGCCAGTGAGTTTCGATCAAGTGCCAGTCTGCAGTGTCGGTGAACAGGCGGTTGATATGCTTGTAAGACGCGCCGCGATCCGGCCGGCACATCACCAGGTCACGCCAGTTGCGTATACGCGGCATCAGGTTGATGCCCAGCAGATGGGTGAAGGCAAAGACTGTCGCCGATTGCCCTTGAGTATCTGAATACACAGTGTCTGCCTCGACACTCAGATCAGCCTTAAGCAGCCCCTCAATTACGTAGATCGCCTCCCAGATGCCAGGTGGGATGAAATGCTGGAACACAGCGATGTAGTTGTTGGCCACGTGCCGATAGGCCACGGCACCCATCTTGCGGTAGCGGAAGTGATAGCCGGCCAGCAGGTTGTCATCATAGAAGTCGAACTGTGTGCCATCCGCTGCCACCGCTTTGCCATCTCCCCAGATCTTAGGCAGATCAAGCTGCAGATAGAGTTCCACCAGCTCGCGGTTAGCCTTGTCCAGCTTCTCCAATGATAGGTGGCGGCGATTCGTATAGGACAGCATGTGTGGCGTGACATTACCGGCCAGATGCCGCGCGGCCTGGTTGGGGCCGAGATTGCAGCCCATGGCGAAGATGGTCATCAGATAGCGCTCGGCAGGCTCTTTGAGCTTCGACTCGTTACCGGACATGGGACCGAAATGCCGCGTGAACTGAATCCAATGCTCGATGTTGGCCATGATGTCGAGCACGTGCCTGGCCGGCATGCGCTGCATAAGCGCCGTCTGTAGTGAGATGGCCGAAGGTGGGATGTCCCGCGCCGTTACTCGGCGCAACACCGGTTCTCCGGCTTCGTTAATCGATACGTCCCCTCGGCAAGATGGGAATTTGTCGTCCAGTTGTTGCGCGGTTTCCTCCAGCTGGGTCTTGAGGGAGGCAACAAACTCCTTCGCCGTGCCTGGCAGCCCGACCTTTTCGCAGTAGGCCGGTAGTCGCTGCAGGCATTCTTCCCAGGGCAGCAACTGCTTGCGGTAGTCGGCGAAGGATTCCGACCCCTGTACACACATGTCACCCGATCGCAGCTCGCTGGCCAGGTAGGAGAACACGCAGACTTCTAAATAGCGCCGGTTGGTCGGTGGCCCCTCACTGGCAGGACGACGAACGACCTTGACCCAGCGCTCCGACGCAAACGACAAGTCGACGTGCTCGTCGATCCATTCGCGGTGTAGATTCTCGCTGTCCTGTATCAGTTGAAGAGCCTGAACCAGCGATCGATCCTGAGTCGTGGGCTCCAGTTGAAGAAGGTGGCTTAGACGGAACAATAACGAGCGATGGGACTTGAAGTGCTTCCAGATCAGCGGCAGGTAGTTATTACCGCCGGTAGCCTGTACTTCGGCGCAAGTCTCACGCAACCGATCCAGATTGCCACCGGGGGAGAGGTATTCCCGAATTAGACTGCCAGCCTCCTGGTCATCCGGTTCTTGGACCAGAATCTGCACCACGCCATCAAGGGTCGCCGCCAATTGCTCCAGCTTCTGGCGTTGCCGCGCCTGGATTTGCTCCAACTCCTCCTTGGCGCGTTTATGGATCGTCGAAATCCGTCGGATGAACATCTCGGCCAAGTGATCCCGGGTCCGCACGCGCATGCGGTAGATTAAGGCCAGCATCAGCGTGTAGCGCTTCGGCAGTAAGCAGTCCTTCAACTCCGCGACGTCCGATGCCGCGGCTTGGGCAGCAAAATGGCGGATCTTGGTGTCGACTATTCCTTCAAAAATGGTACCCAGATCCCCGAAGCTCTCTAGCCAAGCCAGATGGTCGATCAGCACCTCTAGGTGCTTGCGAGATGGCTTCTTGGGTGCCTGTTTCAGCGCATTGAAGTCGCTCTGGCGTCGCCCGAAGTCAGTGTCGAGCAGATCCTTTAGCTTGTGGATCACCTCGACTGGCGTTCTGGTTACTACGAGGTTGAATATTGCCTCTTGGGACTCGGCATGAATCCGCTCAGCGAGATCATTCAGGGTCGAGTACGCAGGGAGCTCATAATCCTGGCGGATCAGTTCTTCAATCACGGAATTGATGATGTCAGCGCGCTGGTCAAGCACAAGCGACATTGCTTTGGCATGCCGCTCGGCGAGCTCGACAGCATCAGAGCCGTAGAATGCCGTCACACCGAGGCGAACTCGGATCGCGTTCATGTGGCGATATTGCTGGAACCACTTGTATTCCGCGAGTTTCACCTTGCTACGCTGACCCAACTCTCCGCGAATGAAATCCACCAGTTGATCAGGTACGTCGGTGATATCAGGAAAATACCGGAGCACCTGAAAGGTCTTGAGGAGAACGGCGAGATTGAGGTGAAAAGGGGCCTTGGACTTGCTTCGTACCCATTTAATCTCATCATCTGAGAACGAAAAATCTCGCTGCAGCTCAGCTTTTGAATACGCCTTTGGCAGAGTGGGATACGCCGTACGCTCTAATGAAGCCATGGGAACTCCTTTTCTGAGGAGTCAGAAAAGATAGTTCACGATCCGAGGATGTGCGGAGATTTTAAAAAAACTCTAAGCATCAACATGTTACGGACGAAGTGAGTGAATTTTCCCTTCATCTCGGCATGACCCGGAGACCATCCGTTTCTATCAGCGCAAGGGCTTGTTGCTGGAGCCTGACAAGCCCTATGGCAGCATCCGCCGCTATGGCGAGGCGGATGTAACGCGGGTGCGCTTCGTGAAATCAGCCCAGCGGCTGGGCTTCAGCCTGGATGAGATCGCCGAGCTGCTGCGGCTGGAGGATGGCACCCATTGCGAGGAAGCCAGCAGTCTGGCCGAGCACAAGCTCAAGGACGTGCGCGAGAAAATGGCTGACCTGGCGCGCATGGAGGCCGTGCTGTCTGAGTTGGTGTGCGCCTGCCATGCGCGAAGGGGGAACGTTTCCTGCCCGCTGATCGCGTCACTACAGGGTGGAGCAAGCTTGGCAGGTTCGGCTATGCCTTAGCGTGCTTTATTTTCCGTTTTCTGAGACGACCCCCTCAAGGTCCGTTCGCAGCTCGCATGAAGCCCGCGACGCAATTTGAGCAACATGCAATATCCGGGTCTGATAGTTATCGGATATTGCATAAATCATGTCCGTGCTTAGGACGCGCGGCGTCATTCCCCTCTCTCAGCTGAGCAGCGTGGCCCAGGTCTCAACTTCGTCGCTGCCCCACTGCGCTTTCCAATCTTTTAGGGTGCGGTGATTGCCGCCCTTGGTATCCACGACCTCACCGTTATGTGGGTTCTTGTATCGCTTAACCTTCCGCGTGCGACGTGGCCGCGCCGGGTCCTTAGCTGCGACAGTACGCTTTCCGTACGTGGCAGGATCGAGCAGCGCGATTATGTCCCGCAGGGATTTTTGATGCTCGCCCATGAGTTGCCGAAGCTTTTCTTCAAACTCCATTTCTTTCTTGAGCTTGTCGTTTTGAGAGAGCGACTTCAAGCGTTCCTGAAGCTCTCTAATTGCGTCCTCAGTAGCGCGGTATTCATGAATCAGCATTTAATTCCCTCTTGTGTTGGGCTTGAATGAATGAACTGGACCGAGCGGCTAGCTCCGACAAATATGCGCCCAGGTCCTGAAAGCCGTACTCCTCAAGAATCCTTGCAACCAAAGCTGAGCGCTTTTCCGTTAACGGCAGAAATACTGCATACCCATGTTTATTATGAGGTCTTGGTAGGGTTTTCCAATAGTACGGCCACTCCTCGGCTTGAGCGCGGTCCTCGAAAACCCTCAATGGCAGTGGCTTCCTTTCGGAGCTTCTAAAACCGCTGGCTGTAGCCATAACCAAAAACACTGCCGCCATGAGCATCTCCTCGTTGAATTCCTATAACTCTTCATTGGGGTAGGCATGCCTCAGCAGCCAGTCAATTTCACGCTCCGGCGTACTACCCGGCCTGGGTGTGTAGTGCGGGTACTTATCGGGGCAAATCCGAAAGGCGTAAGCAACATTCCCCCAGAAAAATTCCTTCTGCCTTACCTCTTCGCCGATGTACTGGCGGTCTGGATTTGTGAAGACCTTTCCTGCAATCACGCAGTAGTCTTCGAGGTGGTTGCAGACCCGCATTAGGCGACGATGCAGGTAGCTCCACGAAACTCCTTTCGGCACCTTCTCCCCGAGCAATTCAGTTATGCGCTCGACAGTATCTGAATCATCGTCGTACATGCCGCGTGGTGAGAATCGCCCAAAAGGCTTGTCGCTTTCCGCCATGGCCTTGAGCACCGCGACGGCGATCTCACGATCACTCGCTTTGATTCTCGCGCTGCGGGCTGCTGCAATGGCGGGCATCGTGTTTTCCTCGAACTTTTAGTCGTGATGCTGGGGCTTCTGCTCGCGCAGCTTTTTACCGAACACTTGATACCCAACCCAGAGCATCACCGCCCACGCCAGGCCAACAAAGCCTCCGGCCATTAGCCAGTACGACTCAGCAACGCAGCTCTCGCAATCAGGCGTTGCAAGGAGCCAGTCGAGTGTCATCTTGCACATGGCGAACACGATGCCCAGCAGGAACAGCAGTGCTATGACCCCAAGTGCCTTTCGTGTGGTATTCATGGCGCTCAGTCTCCCTCATGGACGGGCTCCTTCAGTCTTCCCGACTTGTCATCACTTAGGTCGATCACTTCATACAGCAGCTTGGAGTGATTCTCCGGAGTAAGCATACCCATGGTTGCAAGTGCATCTAGCCAAGCGACTAGCTGGAGTTCCGCCTTCTTGCGCTGGTCTTTTATTACATCTGGCCGATCTTCAGGCGGTATTTCAAACGTGTCCCACTTAAGCTCGCGCGTGCGGCGGAGCCACCCAAGTGGCACCTCAAAGTGCACTGACGCCGCTGCTAGATCATCCAGCGTGGCAGATCTGGCGAAACCCCGCGCTTGTTGTGCGAGCCAGACGTAGTGCCCGGAAATTTTTAGGTGTGACTGGTCTCCCTCGGAGGCGGGGGCTTCTGTAAGTTCGGCTACGTGCTCTACAAGCTTTGCTGCTGAATGCATGTACATACGCTTTCCTATCTAAACTGGCACTTCGGTTTCCGAGTCGCCGAGCCAATGAAGGAGATCTTCGGGCGCATGGAAGTATGAGGATTGGCCGTCCACTTTATGGATCGTTCCGGAACCGTTTGGATGAAGCGTTATAGTGAACGATTGTTCATAGCCTGCTTGGGCCTTGGCCAACCATTCGAGGACAGTCAAATCTTTAATTTTCTTCGTGGAACTGCTTTCTGTGGCCATGATGTTTTCCTTGTTCAGTTTGTGGCGACAGCGACCCAGGCCTTTGCGCCGTCATAGTCATTGCCGCCCTCGGCAATGAAAACGTGGCCGGCGGCGTCCACTGCATACGCGCCTGGTTGTTCGTGAGACGCATCCCGAAGGCAGTTCTTCCAGCCATACACCGACCCTTGCCAGATCAGCACCACGCCGCCACGCCGATCCGGATTCGCGGTGCGCCATTGAGTGGCGGTTGTGCGTAGTGCCTCGATCTGGCTCATGCCGCTTTCCATCTGATTGACCCTCATCGATTCGTTTCAATGAGGTCAGTTTACCATATAGAGTAAACCAGAAAAGTTTTATTTTACCTTTAAAGGTAAAACTTGCTTAGCTCTGCGGCACGGCAGCTTTCTGCAAAAATCACGTCCAAACGCCGGGAAAATTGGCTCTTATTCACCCCATGCTTCTCCCATGCGGCGCTTGCAGTCAAACCACCTACAAGATGATCCTGCAACGCCTCAATGACTTTCTCGCCGCGAATGGACGTGCCGTCCAAAAGCAACTCGAAATGCCGAGGATCTACTTTGCCAGGGACCAGTCCAGCTACGCCATTTACCATCAGATTTCTCCCTGTGAGTCAAAATGTGGACTTTACCGTATTTGGTAAAGCCCCACATGACACACCGATTGAACCCACGGCAGTCGAACCGCACTTGCTGTAGATCCATGCTCAATGGATTAAATAGATCCTGCTGCCCGTCAGCGTGACGCAGAGCTGCATCCAAAGGCGGCAACGTTTTGGCAAATCGCGTCGCACTGGTGCCGTCAATGGAATTCACACCGGCCGCAGCGCACAAGGTGATGCGTCGAGCGCTATTAACCCGCCCAACGTGCAAATGGCAATTTCGTCGGCGAGCCAGCAAGCCCCAAGTGTTCAACGTCCCAAGTTTCCACTCTGTATCACCACCAACAAAGACCCCTATGGCCGGTGATAGCAACTCGCGAACATCGTCCGGCTGCATGCCGTTTTGAACGGCAAGCAATAGCTTGGTGGGGATACCCTTTAGACGCTCCAGCCATCGCAACGAGAACTCTAACGAGGCCATGCCTCCGGCAACAATGTCCGGTAGCACTATCCAATCTGCCTTCTCCCCCAAAAGGTCGACAGCACGCCCAAAAGCCACCTCATCGAACGCTTCGCCCTGTTGAAATGCAGTCCACGCACCGTTGTCCAGGGCGTATCTCATGCCCTCCGTTCGCAGCACTCCTTTTGCGGACACCAGAAGCCTCCAGTTCGCTGCGCGCATTGCCTCCAGATTGCGCCGTGTACCAGTACGGCTGGCATACGAAACCATGGGGCAAGGGATCATAGAGATACGCTCTTCGATCTCATGGTCCATATCTGCGCTGCCGTCTACTCCGTAGTAGTCCGCATATGCCATGACAGCCTGCGAGTACCCAACGGCCCGACCGGAAACATACGGATTCATCCATTCCGGCGCTTGATATTCGCCGTTCATACACGCGCCCAATCGGCAACCGGAAAGCCAAAACCGTCTGCAATTTCGACCGCAATGCGGATCTGTTCTGGAGTCCAACCAGCATCAGCAACTACGCCCGTAGCGTCACCGACTACAGAGTGAAGTTCACCGGCTTTCACCGTTACAGCGACTGGCCAAGTCCAGGCCAGCCCCACAACGCCTTCATCCTGAATCACCAGCGGATCGCCATTTTCAATGGACACATCGCACTGAGTTGCGTCATAGGCATCGCCGGATGATTCGAAGGTCTTCATGCGGGTTCTCGCAGTTTCTTGGTTGAGAACCAAGTTTACTGTATATGGTAAACCGCTGCGAGATTTATTTTACCATTAATGGTAAACCATGATTCACAACGCAACCTCATACGCCCGCCGAATAGTCGCCTGATCGACGGTCAAATAGGACTTGCTGTGGTCAAGGCACGCATGCCCGAGGATCGTTTGCACTGTCTCCACATCGCCGGTCGCAGCAAGCACCCTCGCAGCCAGCGACCGACGCCCGCTGTGCGAGCTGCCGAGCTTTATCCCCGATTGGCGGTAGAGCCTGCTGATCGTCTGTTGGAGCGCATCGCAGGCCCGGTAGACCTCGGGGCCGCTCTCCAGCTCGCGGTGCTTGAATGCCAACTCGAAGGCTTGGCCCTTGTGGGTCATCACCAGCCGGGAGTCGGGCCGAAGGCCTCGGTACTCAACCTCGGAGTTGACACCCCATCCGCGCCGCAGGCGCACAGCTATCCACTGCTCGATGCTGGCGAGGCACTTAGGCTGGGTCAGGTAGATGTTCCGCCCTACAGCCCTTGGTTATCTCGGCCCGCAGGTACACCTCCGGCCTGATCGCCCCACTTGGATAGAGCACGTCGCCCACCTCTAGCAAGGCCAGCTCGGTCACGCGAATGCCGGTGGTGTGGGTTTCGTATCAGCTAACACACCGGCACATTGACAAGCTGTATGCACCAATTTCATTGAGCGCTTCGGTCGCGACGCCGGACTGCCATTGACTGTCAATCCGCCAATGCAACATTGACTGATTTCGGCTTGCATATGCCCCATGATTGACAGCCCTTTGAGCTTTGCTCGCTTATGCAAGCGGTTACATTGACAACGGCGTCACAGATGAGCCTGATCAGGTCCGGGCTAGGGACGAACGACAGAAATGGAGTCGACCTCAGCAGCGGAGGCTTTGGAGGCTTTGCGCCAGCATCTAAGGCATGGCGGACAACGTCACACAGAACACCGGGCGATGAAGGCATGGCTTTCACAACAGGCGGTGGAAGAAAGCAAAGGGTGTCGAGTTAGAAGAAGGTGCAGGGATATTAGTCGTCCCGATATATGCAACGATTCTGCCTATAACAAGCGTCATAGACAACGCGCGAACCTTTTGATAATTTTCTTTCAATAATGAGATCGTAGCGTTTTGCCATTTTTAATCAGAAACGGCAAATTCTGGATGATTTCTCAAGGATCGAAAAATTTATCTAGGGGGCCGTAATGAACGGAACAGCCAACTCCAGCAACCCACTTGGCTCGGCGCAGCGAGAACATGCTGGAGCGAAAACATTCGAGAAGTACGAATATCAATATCATTGGGCTCTATGCAAATTATTTGAGCTCCACACACACACTCAAGAGTATGTGGTTTTTGTCGAATACCATGAAGATGTGATCATTGGGGACGGCTTAGACCCGACACTAGTAAAATTCGAATTCAATCAGGTTAAAAATTACGATACTGGCAAGTGGACCCTAAACCGAATACTAAAACGCAAATCCAAAAAAAATGGCGAGAAGGAGCTATCCATCCTTGGAAAAATGATGGACGGCGTTAACAAAAAAGGGCTGTATGACCGGCTGCATTCGCTTGGCCTTGTTAACACAAGTGGATTTGATCTAGAGCAGATAGATAAAGATCTTGAGCTTTCCATAATTAGTGCGGGGGATTTAAAGCCTGAGTGCCTGCAACAAATATCAGATGCCCTTAAATCTGAAATCGGTTCCGATGATGTTCCAAAAATCCTGCGCTTTGTGCTATCGGACCTAACAACTGTATCATTTCAAGACGCCTCGATAGGGCGACTCTCGAACATGATTGAGTCTAAGTGGCCTGACTCAAAATATAAGCCTCAGAGCATATATTTGTCGTTAATGGATGATCTGCACCGTAAAGGGATGATAGCTTTCGACTTTTCGAAATGGGAAGAGTGCGTACAAAAAAAGGGACTCACCTCGGTAGAGGTGCAAAAAGTAATTGACCTCTACCTCCAGGATCCATCGGCCGAAGCTGATTTTAACTTATTCAGATCCACTCTGGATATTTTGTCGGTAAAGCTGTCCCGTCGAATACCGTTGACTCGCGCGTTTAGGCGATACTATCAGGAGCACAAATATGGCAGATCCATGCCCTACTTGAACTCATGCAAGTCCATCTCCGCAGCTATTGACAAAGCTCTGGACGGGCCGTCGGCTGACGAGCTTACCGAAAACGCTACCACATTCATTCCTGCAGTAATATTGACAATGGAAGCTTCCGCAGTAGATTCATTCCCAGACGAACAGACCTTAGAGGCAGCAATAATTTATGAACTATCAAAAAGACTCTAACACTTCATCAAGCTTAGAAAACTATAAATTATTAATTAGAAACCTAAGGACTAAGCGTTATGAAAAAAATGGTATTCAAGCAGGTGACAATAATATCGGATTCCCTAAAATGCGGCGGGCAATTCGAGTTAAGCCCTAAACTAAATCTGATAACAGGCGATGACAACAGCATCGGGAAATCAACACTTGCAAAAATCCTTCTGTGGGCGGTTGGTTGCGACCCACATTTCGATACGACCTGGGCAGCCCTTGACACTCTAGCGCTCGTAGAATTCAACATCGGCGAAGACAGCTACGCGACCGCGAGGAAAGGCAACCAAATCTGGCTTAAAACTGGTTCAGACTGGCAAACTTTCCCCAAGATAACAGGAGACTACTCAAAAGAATTCGCCAAGCTTGTTGATTTCAAAGCCCTACTGCCCAGCCGTGAAGACTCGGCATCTCTTGAAGTACCACCTCCTGCATTCTATTTCTTACCTTTTTATCTAGACCAACGCGAGAGCTGGTCTAGGGCTTGGGCCTCCTTTTCGGGTTTACTTCAGTATAGCAACTGGCAGCGCACGATAATTGAATGCCACACAGGCTATCTAACTGATAGGCACTTTGCTATTGAACAGCAAATTGCATCAAAAACTGACATCAAGCGAGATGCCGCACAAGTAGTCGGCAGGATTGAAACCACCTTATCAGTCATGAGCGAGTTCGTACCTTCCTCTAAGCGCCTGCTAGCAGCCAACTCGGCAGAAATAGACTTGCTTATTTCTAACATAACGAACTCTCTTTCCGAACTACAAGCTGAACAAGAGTCTATTTTCTCAGATCTCGCGAAACTACAAATTGACAAAGAGCACACCTCAAGCCAATTGAACATTGTAGAAAGAGCGATTGTATCACTTGAAAACGACTATATATTTTCAGTCGAGAATATAGCAGGGGACGTACTGAACTGTCCGACCTGTGGAACAGAGCATGACAACTCCCTCGTGAATCGCTCCTCCATCTTAGCCGACAAAGATAGTGCAACAGAGCTGGCTGCCAGCCTTACTGCCAATCTTTCTAAAATCACGGAAAGCATTGATAAAAACAAAATAAAACTCAACTCCACGAAATCGAAAATACTTGAGATTGAATCACTTATTGCGTCTCAGTTGCCAAGCGCAGAAGACACCACGAGTGATGAGCCAACATCATTAATTGAGGGTCTTGCTTCGATTGCTGTCCAGAGAAGAGTGGAGCAAGCACGCGACAAAAATACTATAATCATTAAAAACGTCGAGCGAGAAAATCGTGCTTTTAAAAAGCAACAAAAAGAACTTCTCACCAAAGATAAAAAAGAAGAAATGAATGACGAATTCATGCTAAAACTGCGAAAATACATAAGCAATCTTAAAGCAGACGGCGTGAATCTATCTCAAGTAAAATCACCAACAGACTATAAAAAACTATATGGAAGTGGCGGCGCAGCCGAAAGCGTCCGGGGCTTATTGGCTTACTACTTGGCCATACTACAACAAATCTATAAATACAAAACCGTGGCAGCCCCATTCATTATTGACACACCAAACCAGCACGAGCAAGTCAACCAATCATATGCAGAAATTCTCACGATTCTAAAGTCGGACATTTCTAAACAGTCACAAATTATTTTATGTGCAATGGATCGAAAGGATCTTTCTGACTTTAAAGAAGATGCCAAAGTAATAACATTGACTGGAAAAAAACTTTTGAACGCATCAGGTTATATCGCACATCGTGAAAGCTTACGCTTCTTAGACAATATTGCTGCTAGGGATCCTCTGACGTAGTCATGCATTTCTGGCTGACTTCAGCCTCCGCTGATTTTGATAGCGTAAAATCGATCAAAAACGATCAGATGGGGTAATCCCCCATTTTTAGTACTCGGCAGAAGCAAAGGTGAGGTCAGGGGGCCTGACCTCAACATGCCCCTTCAAGAAAAAACTAATAAATGTCTACCTGGGCTTCCCGCTACGCCCCTTCGAACATAACATCACGTCACGTTACAGACCCAAGCCAGGTATCCATGCTGATGAAAACTAGCAATCGCGTTGTGATCGAGGTTGATCCTGCCCAAAAGCAGCAGATCTACGCCGCACTCAAGGCGCGTGGGTTGACCATGCGCGAGTGGTTTCTGCAGCAGGTGAGCCAGGAACTATCCATTCCGCAGCCCACCAACCCCTCCAGTCAGTCGAGCAACGATTAAGTAATTCTCAGGGAGTCGAGCAGATGCTCAAGACAGTCAAGCAGGCATGCACATTCAACCCGATCATTCGCGACTACCGGATGAGCGAAGGGATCGAGAACCTTTCTGCCCTTATCTCCGATGAGGGCGATGGTCGTGAGTTCTTTGCACGAAACTACATCACCTCGGGCATGGAGCAGCTGTTTCGCGAGGGGATGCTGCGGCTGGATGGCAAATCAGATCAGGCTGTTTTCGAGCTGACCCAGGCAATGGGTGGCGGTAAAACTCACATGATGATCGCTCTCGGCCTGCTGGCCAAACACCCGCATCTGCGCAGTGAAGTGCTGTCGCCCGATCTTGCTAAGCGGATCGAAGTCGGTGAGGTGCGAGTAGCTGCATTCAATGGTCGAAACACTCCAGAGAATTATATCTGGGGTGAAATTGCTACTCAGCTGGGTGAGGAAGAGGCAGTCAAGCCCTACTGGGTCAATGGCCCTCGCGCGGTCGATCAGGCTGGCTGGAAGAAAATCATCGGGGACAAGCCGACGCTGATCATGCTTGATGAGTTGCCGCCCTACCTAGAAATCGCAAGCACCACTGTCATCGGTGGCGGTACGCTGGCTACTGTAAGTACCTACACGCTCAGCTGCCTTATGAGCGCGGCCTTGGAGCTACCACGTTGCTGCATTGTGATTGCCAACCTATCCGGCAGCTATGTGGCTCAGACCAAGGCAATTGCCGAAGCAATCTCTAACCTCCAGCAAGAAGCCAGTCGCCAAGCCAGCACCATCACCCCCGTCCAACTGGCGGGCAACGAGATCTACGAGATTCTGAAGAAGCGACTGATCCTGGAGCTGCCCGACGAGTCCGTTATTAACGATGTCGCCGAGGAATATGCCCAGCGTATTAAGGCAGCAGCTGATGGTGGATACATTGTAGCGACCAGTCTGGAGCAGGTTGCCCAGCAGGTCAGGGAAACCTACCCCTTCCACCCCTCCTTTAAACATCTGGTTGCCTTGTTTAAAGAGAACGAGGGCTTCCGACAGACACGAGGCCTGATGCAGTTCGCTGCGCGTTTGCTCAAGAGTGTTGATGACCGCGAAACCGATGATGTATTCCTGGCTGGTGCCCAGCACCTGCGTCTGAATGACGATGCCGTGCGCGAAGAGGTCGGTCGCATCGCCAACTCGCTTCGCCCAGCCATGGCCCATGATATTGCCGATGATGGTCAATCCATCGCAGAGGAAATCGATGCCAACATGGGCAGCGATGCCGCTCAGCAGGTCGGTGCCCTGCTGCTAGCGTCCTCATTCTCTCGGGCGGTCGGTGGTCGAATCGGCCTGACCGAGGCAGAGATCATTGAGTTCTTGGCTGCACCCAACCGTAAGTCCGATGAGTTCAAGACAGCTCTGGAGAAACTGCGCGAGCAGGCGTGGTATCTGCACCGAGAAGAAGAGCGTTTCTTTATTAAGGAAACAGAGAATCTCTCTCGCCAGATTGAGCGAAATGCTCGCGACATCCCTCAGCCGAAGATTGATCAGGCGCTGATCAACAAGCTTACGGCGGTATTGCAGCCTGTTAGCAAGGCTGCCTACCAGGATGTCCAGGTGCTGCCGCGACTGGACGATCTAAAACTGAGTGGGCCTCGTGTTCTGATTGTGGTGCGTCCGGACGGCAAGCTGCCGCCGAGCGAGCTGGTCAATTTCTTCGAGTACCAGCAAGAGAAGAACAATTTCATGGTGCTGTCCGGTCAAGACAGCTACCTCGCCGATACCGTCGAAGATCGTCTGCGCGACCTGTATGCAATTGAGTCCATCTGCAAACGGTTGAAGGACGGTGACAGCCTCTTCGAAGAGGCACGTGATCGCCTGGAAGATGCCCAGCAGCGCTTCAATAAAGCGCTTTCCGGCACCTACAACCGGATCTACTTCCCAGCCATCGACGAGATGACCGGCAATGCCCAACTCATGCAAGCCACAATTGATAATGGCCTGAACATGGGACAAGGCACCAACTCTGCGGAGCACCAGATTGAGCAGCTCCTGGCCAGCCCTCGTGCCAATTACAAACTGATCCTCAATCTATTGGATGAACCGGGCACCTACTGGGCGATGGCAGAAGAGGATCTTTGGCCGGCGAATGACCGCAGAACGCCATGGAAAGACGTGCTGATGCGCGCCAAAAGCAATCCAATCTGGGCTTGGATGCCCGGCGCCGGTGGCATGGAGACTCTCAAGACAGAAGCCCTGAAGCAAGGTCGCTGGCGACAAGGGACTGACGGCTACATCGAGAAAGGGCCGTTCCCGGCAGAAAAAACTGCAGTGAACGTGACTGTGCATGCCGCGAATGAAGCGACGGGCGAAACCACTTTGGCCCTGATCCCCCGCAATGCCGGTCAGAGCCCTGTGGTTCATTACGCGCCGACTGCCAAGGTCAGCACAAGCGATCCGAAGGTCGAAGATTTAGACAACTTCACGACCGACGCGGCAACTCTGTACTTCCTGGCAGTGGACAGCGAAGGCAAGCATGAAACCGGTGAGCCGCAGCGCTGGGTGGCGGAGCTTCGTGTGCGTCATCAGGTCCAGGCCATCGCCGACAAGCGTATGGTCACTCTCTCCTGCATGCCTGCTGCCGATATGCGCTACACCCTAGATGGCTCCAACCCTAAAGATGGGGAACTGTACGGAGACCCCTTCGAGGTTGGCTCGCAGGCTGCCCGGCTAATGGTCTATGCGTGCTCGGGCGAGGCTACTCGTACCGCTGACTTCCAGATCCCAGCTGCCAACGACAAACAGGTTCAGATCGACGATGCCAAGCCGGCAAAGTTGGCTGAGAACAAGAAGGTGTCGCTCGACAGTACCGAAAAGGTGTTCGGCGTACTCAATAGTTTCAAAAGCTCGCCGGCCACCTTCAAGGGGGTTCGTATCCAGATTGGTGAAGGTGAGAACACCGTTAGCATCAACTTTGTCGAGCGCGAGGTTACGGCTTCCGTGATCGAGGCAGCGATTAACGGTCTGCGTAAGGCCCTCGGGAATGAGCAAGAAACCGTTACCGTGCAGATTCGAAGCGGAGCAGCCTTCGAGAATGGCTTCGCTGCCAAGGAGTTCGCCAAACTCAGTGGTGTTGAACTGCGCCCTGGTGATGTGATTCAAGAGGAATGACCATGGCCAACGCAGTACGTAAAGAGGATTCAGGCATGGCTCGTTCCCCGAGTAAAACCATAAGTGGGGCCAAAAAAACCAAGGCTCCTGAGCGCCCGACCATCGGTTTTGGTGTGCCGGCCACTACTGACCCTCATCACTTTATGGTGGAGGTGCCCAAGAGCTCGACTGGCGCAGTTCGCATCATCGAAAGCCTCGGGCTGCAGGCTCAGGATCAGCAAACCAGCATCATCGAGCGCGTTGTGATTGAGCGCTCGCGCTGGACGGCGATTCGCAGTGAAGTTCAGCGCGCTTTCAATGTGCGCCTAAAGGAGCACAACCTGCGCGTCAGCGCTTGGAAGGTGGGCGATAACCCCGTGGATCGCCTGCTTGGCAAAGAGCTTTGCGTACTGGCCTGGGCGGTTGAAGACATGAGCCCCGCGAAGATTCCAGTTGCAGTACGCAACTGGCTGGCCTTGCGCCCTGAAGAGCGCTGGTGGCTGTTCGGCATGACCGCCATGAGCACAGGCGGTGTGCATGACAGCAACAAGGGTTGGCGACTGGCTCTCCGGCACGCATTGGGCGACGTAGCGCAGACAGAACTATTCAAGCCGCAGGCTGTGAAATCCCGCAAACCAGATACTGAGCGTCCAACGCTGGGCCTGTTCGATTAAGGAAGACCGACATGACTGCAATGACACCCGTACAGCTGGTGCCTTTCTCTCTTAAGGATGCCCCCGCGCTGATCGAAACCGTATTCCCAGCACAAAAGGTGTCATTTGAGGCGCAGCGGGAGCGTAAGGCAAATCTTGGGCAGACACTCACCGGCCTAGGGTCCTACTGGAAAGGCCGCAAGCCCCTGATACTTGTTCGCTCGATTGTGCTTGGAAGCTTGCTGCCCCAAACCGACGATGCAGAGCAGGATCTTGAGTTGTTCGAAGCACTGATGGCATTTGATCTTCAGGGATTAGGTCGTCGCGCAGTGGCTCAAAACGCCCTTAAGCCAGCAGAAATTGCCAGGATGATTTCGCTAAGAAACCCTTGGGATTACTTCAGCTACCAGATCTTAGAAGGCAGTGATCTGCGAGAGGAGGATGTAGACCTCTGGTGGTTCCCCATGGAGGCTGAAGAGAAGGGCCTCAAATTGAGCTGGAAAAGGGGGATTAGTGATGCTGCAAAAGCAGACATCTACACACTGGCACTGGCAACCTTTAAAACTTATGAAGAGCGCTCGCTGCTGTGTAAGCGCCCGGAAGAAGTTGACCAGGCGTTCCTATTAGCTCCCGTGTGGTTGAAAGTCCGTGAACGACTGGGGAGATTTGGGATAACCGCCGATTCAATGGAACAGCTCGTGGAGCAATTAGGTATTTTGCGCTACGGCCATCGACCCAAAGTGGGGGATACCTTCGCAGGGGGTGGATCCATCCCATTCGAGTCGGCTCGCATGGGGTGTGATGTTTATGCTTCCGACCTCAACCCAATTGCCTGCATGCTCAACTGGGGCAATCTGAACATCATTGGTGCTACTCCGGAACGTCGCGCAGAGATCGAAGAGTCGCAGCGACTAGTGGCGCAGGCGGTAGACAAGGAAATTACAGCTCTTGGTATTGAGCATGACGCCCAAGGCAATCGGGCAAAAGCTTACTTGTATTGCCTAGAGGCTAGATGTCCGGATACAGGTTGGATGGTGCCCCTCTCTCCAAGCTGGGTTATCTCAAAGCCGAATAGCGTGATCGCCATGCTTGTACCCGACCATCAATCAAAGCGCTTCAAGCTAGAAATTAAAACTGGCGCAACGGCGGCTGAAATGAAGTCAGCTGACAGCGGTACTGTCCAAAATGGTCGCATGGTGTACTCCCTCGATGGTAAGACCTACTCCACCACCATCAAAACACTGCGCGGCGATTTCAGAACACCGGGAGAAAATAGTAATCAGCTGCGTCGTTGGGAAAAAAGTGATTTCAAGCCACGTCCTGATGATATTTTTCAAGAGCGCCTTTACGCTGTTCAGTGGGTCAAAAAAACTACGCTTGGAAAGCCTCGGCAGGAAACCTTTTTCTCTGCCGTTACTCCGGAGGATGAAACCCGCGAGCGAAAAGTAGAAGAATTCGTGAGCGAGCACTTGGCAGACTGGCAGGATCAAGGGTTAGTTCCTGATATGCGTATTGAGCCTGGCCAAGAGACCACTCGGCTACAGCGAGAGCGTGGCTGGACATACTGGCACCACTTGTTTAATGCTCGGCAACTATTGCAATACGCACTTTACTTCTCCCACAAAACCCCAGAAGACTATATATTCAATGCTAAGTCGTTGGACTGGAACGCGAGAATCGCTAACTGGATGAACCACTGGGAGAAAACGAATAATGTTTTCTACAACCAGGCCCTGAACACTTTCTACAACTACGGTACACGCTGCTTCATGAGCCACGAAGCTGGGCGTTCATACCGTTTTGCAAGCGCTCCAACACCTGATGTCGAGGTTAAAATTAGAAGCCATGAGGCTTCCTCTCTGACTGAGACTTGCGACCTATTTGTTACAGATCCACCTTACGCTGATGCAGTTCACTATCACGAAATTACCGAGTTCTTTATCGCGTGGTTGCGCAAGAATCCACCCGCGCCCTTCAACGAGTGGACGTGGGACTCTCGACGCGCGCTGGCGATTAAGGGAGATGGTGACGATTTTCGACGCGGGATGATTGATGCTTATTCCGCGATGGCTAAACACATGCCGGACAACGGAATGCAGTGTGTGATGTTTACCCATCAAAGCACTGAGGTGTGGTCGGACATGGTAGGTATCTTCTGGGCGGCCGGGCTCCAAGTGGTGGCTGCTTGGTACATAGCCACAGAAACCAGTACTGAGCTTAAGAAGGGGGGATACGTACAGGGGACTGTGACGCTCATGCTGCGCAAGCGAAGTGCAGGCGAAAAAGTCGGCTTCAAGCAGCGCATTCTCCCTGCGGTTCGCAATGAAGTAGCGAGCCAGATCAAGCAGATGATGCACCTCAACGATGAGGTGGAAGCCCGTATGGGTGAGCCTGTTTTCAATGATGCAGACTTGCAGATGGCTGGTTACGCAGCGGCCCTAAAAGTACTAACCGCCTATACCAAGATCGGTGAGACCGATGTCACCACCTTCGCCTTGCGGCCCCGCGTCAAAGGCGAGATCACCGTTGTCGATGAAATCGTCCAGCAGGCCTCCGAGGCAGCCAACAGCTTGTTGGTGCCTGAAGGGGTAGCGCTGGACACCTGGCAAACGATTGATGGCATTCAGCGCTTCTACTTGCGCATGCTGGATATGGAATCGGTCGGCGCCTCAAAGCTGGACAACTACCAGAACTTTGCCAAGGCCTTCCGTGTGGATGACTACACAAAAGTCATGGCCAGCATGACGGCCAATGGCTCGCGGTTGAAGCAAGTTGATGAGTTCGGTTCTCGTGAGCTAACTGATAGCACGGAAATTGGCCCAACCTGGCTGGGCCATCTGATCATCGCTATTCAGCAGCTGCTAGCTGAGGTCGAACCGCAATCAGTGGTCAAAACACTGATGGAGGATCTGCCTGACTACCTCGAAGTCCGTCCAAAGCTGATCGATCTGGTTCGCTTCTTGGAAAACAAGTCCCGCAATGAAGCTGTGCGCTCAGCTGCTGAGGTGCTTGTTTCTCGGATGCAAACGCAGCGGTTGGATTCCTGAGAGGCCAGGGCATGACGATCACCCGTTTGTCATCACGCACCCATGCGCTTGATCAGAGCTTCCTTGTCGAGCACCTCAAAGGGGCTCGGCGCTATCGGCGAATTGCCGGCTATTTCACCAGTTCACTGTTTGAGGTGGCCGGAGAGCTGATCGATCAGATTCCCGAGGTGCAGATTGTTTGCAATGCGGACATTCAGGCTGAGGACTTGCGGGTGGCCCAGGTGTGTGAGGCCAAACTGCTGGGAAAGCTGAACGAGCGCTCGGTTGAGATTGAGTCGCTGCTGAACCGCGAACGTTACCAACGACTGGCCTCATTTCTGGAGAAACGCGGCCAGGTCATCCGGGTTGCACCGGATAGCGCCTGTGGCTTTGTGCATGGCAAGGCTGGAGTGATCGATCTGGCCGATGGCCGCAAGCTAGGCTTCATTGGCTCAATGAACGAAACCAGCAGTGGTTGGCAGAGCCACTACGAAATCCTCTGGTCCGATGATTCCCCGGAAGGTGTCGCCTGGATCGAGGCTGAGTTCGAGTACCTATGGAATGCAGCCAAGCCCCTGCCCGATGCGGTGTGTCGGGAAATTACTCGGCGCAGCCACCGCCACGAAGTATCCATCGAAGAGGTAGAAGAACCTGAGCAAATTGCCCCTGCTGCCTTGATCGAGTCTCCGCTATATCGAGAAGGTTTTTCTTTGCAGCCCTGGCAGCAGGGATTCGTCACTGAGTGCCTGAAGCATTACCAAGAATATGGCGTTGTCCGCTTGCTGCTAGCAGATGAGGTCGGCTTAGGAAAAACACTTTCCATGGGCACGGCTGCCCTGGCGTTATGCCTGCTGGCCGAACAGAAAGGGCGAAGTAAGCCCGTCATCATCTTTGCGCCGGCAACCCTCTGTGAGCAGTGGCAGACCGAGATGATGGACAAGTTGGGCATCCCCTGTGCGCGCTGGCAGACGCAGCAGAAAGCCTGGCTCGATGAACAAGGACGAGCGATCTCTGCCGAGGGTGCTGGCCATGTTGCAAACTGCCCGCTGAGGATCGGCATCATTTCAACCGGCCTGATGCTGCGCGACTCGCCGGAGAAGGCGTATCTGCTCGGGCTCCGTGGCGGCTTTGGGCTGGTGATACTAGACGAAGCTCATAAGGCGCGCACCCGGCAGGGAATGGGCAAGGACGCGGGCACACCGAATGAGCTGCTGGCGTTCATCCGTGACATTGCTGCCCGTTCAGATCACGTGCTCCTTGGTACGGCAACGCCAATCCAGACTCGCCGCGAGGATTTGTGGGACTTGGTGCGGGTTCTGCACCAAGGCAAAGGCAATTTCGTTCTGGGCGGAGATTTTTCAGAATGGCATAGGCCCAAGGACATTATCCCGATCCTCTCTGGGGAAGAGGACGTCACGGATGCAGGTTATGCCTGGCGGTTGCTTCGTGCGCCTCTGCCAACAGTTAATTCGACTCAGGATAGCCAAGCGCGGCGGCTTTACAGCTTGATTCGCCAGGATCTTGGGCTACCGCAGAGCGAGTGGCTTGGTGGCTCATTCTCCGAGCTCGGTGAGGATGCCCGTGAGCAGCTGGAAGATGCACTGGAGCGCCGTGTCGCTGGGGCGAGCTTCTTCCAGCGCGAGAATCCATTTGTGCGCCATGTAGTGCTACGCAAACGTACCACGCTTGAAAATGAGGGCCTTCTCAAGGCTATTGGGGTGGACGTTCATCCTGACGCCGGACTGGTAAAGGATGTTCATCGTTTCCATGCCTTGTTCGAGGGGTTGGCTCTGCGTTCCAGTGAGGACTTCCGCGAGGCTTACAACCAGGCTCGTGGCTTCGGCAAGGCTTTGGCTAGCAGCGGACGTGGAAGTGGCTTCATGAAGAACCTGATGGAGCAGCGCATCTGCAGCAGCATCGTTGCGGGGATCAACACCGCAACCAAACTGCTGGGCGGCGAGACGATCACCGAAGAAAGTGACGAGGGCGAGGTTTCGGTGCAAGTACAAAGCACCGATGAGCAGCTGGCCCTGGAGCGTCTGCTAGATCGCCTAAAGCGGGTCAAGGAAGATCCAAAACTTAAGGCGATCCTGCACTACCTGGAGAACGAGGGTTGGCGTGAGCTTGGCTGCATTATCTTCAGCCAATACTACGACACCGCCCGCTGGGTAGCTGAATCGCTCGCTGCACGCTATCCCGATGAGGCGGTAGGCCTGTATGCAGGGGCTGGTCGCAGCCGGCTTTATCGACAAGGTGACAGCGTGGCCATCGAGCGCGAAACGCTCAAACGCATGGTGGCGGATCGCAAACTTCGCCTTATGGTCGCCACCGACGCAGCTTGTGAGGGACTCAACCTGCAGACGCTGGGTACGCTGATCAACGTAGACTTGCCATGGAATCCGACCAAACTCGAACAGCGCATCGGCCGCATCAAGCGGTTCGGTCAGACACGCGACAAGGTGGACATGCTCAACCTCGTGAACGAGCAGACGGTGGACGAGAAAGTCTACGACCGCCTTTCCGAGCGCATGAAGGACCGCTTTGATCTGTTCGGATCGTTGCCGGACACCATCAAGGACGAATGGATTGACGACATTGAGCATCTGGGAGAATTGATGGATCAGTACATCAATGCCCAGAAGCAGGAAACCGGCTTCGATCTGCGCTACAACGCAACCATGCGCCCAACTGATAACGACTGGCGCAACTGCGCCCAGGTCTTGTCACGTAGAGATTTTGAGACGCTAATGAGAAAGGGTTGGTGAACCGCCTGCCGGTCTTCTAGCAACTCCGCCCAGATCGTGAGGCAACTCAACCGCTTCGCACCGGCGTGAGTATAGGCGTTGGCGAACACACAACTACTTGCCTCGCGCCCCGTGTCAGAGCTACGTAAAGGTTTTGGGCTGTCATCAACTCAGGATGCAGAATCACCGAGACGTCCGCCTCCAGGCCCTTGAGAAGTAACGTGCTGCCGACCGAACGTCGTGAAATCGGCCGCGCCAGATGTCGGTTGCGTTCGCGAGCCTGAATGGCTGCAGTCAGAAAGTCGGGACCCCCTCCTGCCACGGCTTGCATGGCAGAGCGACAGCAATGCAGGACTTCTGGTCGGAACACGCGTGAGCCAGGCTGCTCAGCAAGGGCATTTAAGACACGGTGCGCTCGTTCAAGCGCTGGCTCCGCAACGAATTCAACGGCCTCGGCCTCAGCTGGGGTCGGAGGTGTTCGAGCCCTTCCGCCACGCAGAGACTCGACACGCGCTCGTAGGTTTGCGGTACCAACCCCCGTCATCACGCTTGAAGCAAATTCAGCGAGTTGCGCCAGAGGATTAATGCCCTGCAGATCGAACTGCCTTGCAAAGTTGACTAAATCTCTTAGGTCAACGGCTTCGACAGCCATGGCTCCTGGGGTCTGGCTCGTTAGCTGATGGCGGCCCTGCACGTTCATGGAGTCCCCGATGATGAGGACGGTGCCTTGAGCGTTGGGGGCCACAGTTCTCGCGGCCACTAGGCGCTGCTGGGCTTCGGTTCCAGCGTTCAACTGAACCAAACGCACTTCTGCCGGAGCCGTGCGTATATCCACAGGCTGGCCTGCCTGAAGTTGCTGCCGGATAGCGAGCAACCACTGCCCAAGATTTTCAGCCCCGGCCAGTCGCCAGCGCCATGGCGTCCTCAGTTCACCCGCCGCGGGAAATTGGGGCTGAACTTCATTCGCCCAATGCACCAATCGATTACCACGGAAACCGAAGATGGCTTGCATGGGGTCACCAAGTACGCAGGTCGGAAGCACCTGGGCCAAAGCTGACACGATGGCATGCTGGACGACATTACAGTCTTGGTACTCGTCGACAAGCAACCGAGCGTAACTGGCACGGAGAGGCTGGGCGAGGTGTCCAGCGTGCAGTAACTGCCTGGCGGCTTCTCGAATTGCAGGGTAGTCCGCGTTGGGCTGGTGGAGCTCCAAGATTTGCGGGTTGTGGCCGCTTCGCGCCGGGAACTTCGCGATGAGGCGCATTGAGAATCCGTCGATGGTGGAGACCCGATACGCGGAACTAGGGACGCCTGCCCGTCTCAGGCGCGCGCGCAAAGCCGCAACGCCGGCGTTCGTGTGCGTTAGGACGAGGATGGGCTTGCTCTGCGTATGCGCGATGAGCGTGTCAGCAATCAGCTGCGTCTTCCCACAACCTGCGGGGGCTGTTATTGAGCCACGCTCGATGGCGAAGATGTCGATTTCAAGGGGCACTTGTAAATGTCCAGAGCTGGTTCGTGACTGCCATGAAACCTGCATCGGCGTTCTGCAGAGACGGGCCAACGATGTCCCTCGCCACCTCCTGGTAGGTTGTCAACGACTTGAACCACCCGCTGTTGCGAATACGGGATGCTATGCCCAGTAGCTCTCGTTTCGCGGGTGAGTAGCCATCCACGAGTCGTTCAGCCTGGATATCGTTCAGCGTCACGCGCCCTTGGGATCTAGTCTGAATATGCTCGTTCATCAGTTCGGCACCCACTATCGCTTCGGCTTTCGCCAGAAGGGCATCAAGTGCTTGGTCACTGAGATGGCGAAATATCTCATCCTCCAAAGTAAGGCCCGGACGCCAAGTAAGAATTTGCCCACCTGCGGCCAAGAATGCTTCCGCGAGTCCTGCGGTCGACGGCTTGTCAGCGTCCACAAAAACCAACACGCGATAGCCTAGGTGCCGAAGTGCGGCTCCGCGGATAAGACTGTTATCAGGAGTTCCCCCGCCGGCGTTCACGTAAGCACCTCCATGTGCCAGAAACGAGGTGGCCCCAAGGCTCACCCACCATTGGTCGAGGCCACGCGCGAAACCTACCTCACTCGCGCCCTCGCAGACGATGATGGATTTGGCGAGAAACGCCTCCGGGTCGGTCCGCAGGGTACTCTGTACTTCGTTAGCTTGCCCTGCCGTCATAACGCTGTGGCGTTCAGGCCCTGATCGAACAACGAACAGTTGGCTACCGGACAGCTCGCGAAGCGCGACCGGCGAATGCGTCGTCATGAAGACCTGCAGCGGAGCTGCTGCGTCCTTCGCGCCGAGAGAATCTAGGAACCGCATTAGCCTATGAGGTTCGAGTCCATATTCCACCTCATCGACTAGAGCAATGGGAGCAGCACTGGCCGCAGCCCTCTGAAGCCCAGCCACTAGCAGGCGTGACGAACCTGTTCCAAGGGAACGGAGCGGAATGCCTGTCTCGCTGTGCAACGCAATGGCCCCCTCGCCAATCGACACAGAGTGCGCATCAAGTAGTGCCAGCGGCATCGCCCCGACCGAAACGCCGAGATGTTGAGCTGTCTGCTGCACTACCCCAAGTGTCTGGGTTAGATGTGCGGCCGCTTGATTGCCAAAGTTCGCTCTTGCCTGCCTGGCGGCGCGCGCAAGTTCGGCACCAAGCTCCGCTCGCTCATCAGTAAGTCGATTGAGCACCGAACCACGACTCCATGACAGGTTCGAGCTCGCGAAGCTACCTATGCGGGCGGGAGCTAGTGCCGATCGCTCCTTCCAGGGAAGACTACGTTCGAGTTGCTGCAGCTCCGCGCGCTCAGAGAAAAGCGTCCAGGAAGGCTCCAAATCGGCACCAACCTGCAAAAGCAATGTGATTACAGTCTCAAGACCTAAACGCGGCTCATCTTCGACTGCCCCAGTTTCGAGATTGAATCCACGCAAGAAGTCGCCATAGAAGTCGATATCCATCAGCGATGCAGGCAGATCACCAAGCGTCACACTGATAGTGATGGGCACTTCGACGTTCAGAGCAAAAAAGTCCATATCGCCGAATGAGCTGCTTCGGCGAGCGCCAAGACAGAGGTCTATCGCGTCGAGAATAGTGGATTTGCCACTGTCGCCTGGGCCTATAAGACAGTTGATGCCGGGGGATGGCACCCAATCCAGCGCTTGGATAGACCGGAAATTGCTGATTTTCAGTCTACGAATGCGTGCCACGGAGACTCCTCAAGGGTTAACGGCGGTCAGTTTTCTAGAAGGAGCCGAGAGTATCGCTGTCTCCAGGGTGCAGTGACACTTCAATCAAGTGACGACTTCTATGAGCGCTACTGCCAAGCACCCTACCACCCAGCTGTTTCGAGTCACTCCAGCTCAGAGTTGTCCGCGTGCTGTGACACTCTGACCTTCGGCCGGCTTATCCAAAGATGCTGTATCCTTGGGCAGACAGAAAAGATCACTACCAATGACACAACCCTCGCATACAGGACCTACGGCACATCACCGCTGTCTTTCAGCAAATGCCATGGCCGGCCAAGCAATTCCGAGCACGCTGCCTGCGCACCACCGAAGCAGTAATTCAAACCTCGGGTGAAGGCTTGTGGTGATGCGTATCGCACCGGCTCACCTTTCTCATTCCAGATATCGGCATTGACCGACCGCAACAAAGCATGGCCCGCAACCAGGTCATGGGTTGAAACGCTGTACAGCGATACGGCAGCAACACCATCGCCCGCGGCTACACGCGCCAGGCGGTAAGCGATACTTAGCATCGGATGGAAAAAGGCAGGCTCGCAAAGTAACGAATTCTGCTTGGCTTTTTGGGTTGCCCCATAGCTAACCATTACCGCTGTCCCCGTTGCCAAGGTCACCGATTGCAGGTCATTCACTATTGGGCGACCATTTCTAAGCAGGGCCGGCATACCTTCAGCCCAAGCAATGCAGTCTGGGCCTCTAGACGTGACAGGGGCGTGCACCACGCCTAGCACGGGCGTTAAGTTGTGCAGCAGTCCAATAGAAACGGCAGAGCCAGCACGCCGTTCCAGGAAGTCAGCTGTGCCGTCATTAGGGTCAACAACCCAACAAAATGGATGGGCTGATAGCTCGCAGCCTGTTTCTTCTCCGACAAAATCACAATCAAGGATTTGCTTAAGTCGGCGTCGCAAAAGTAACTCGATCTCAACATCGACGTCAGCCTTAAAGCCACTGCCTCTTGGGCCGTCAGGTCTATTGAGTTCTGACTCAATAAGTCGACCAGCTTCGCAAGCAAGCTGCATGACGGGATCAAGAAGATCGCTCAACCGCAGCCCTGTCATCAGCTCTTTTCCCAGTAGTTTCCCTTGCTGACTAAGCCAAAATCCTCAGAGGAAAATGGCTGATCATCATCGAACATACCATTGACCATGCGCTCCCGACGCAATCCACTCAACACTCTGAAAAAACAGGGCTCGCAGAGATGCACCCGGTAGTGCTCCCCGTCATGCTGTGAACCATATCCCCACTGGGCTTCAAGCTTGCCGTATTGGAGACCATAGCCTGGAATACGTGTACTAGAACTGCACACGTCACAGATCACATCCTCAACCACATCGAACCCGTTGGCGACTTAAGCTCCATACGCACTGCTCGATTACGTCCAGGCAGCACCGGCCGGTAGTGGTTTCATGCACACCGATATCGTGTGATGAGCTTCGACTGGGTGAGCATCAAAAACAAGCCAGTAGCTGCTGCCGGTAATGCTGGGAAAAGCTGACCTGGTAAGCGGGCTCAATTGAAAAGCCACCCAGCGAAATAATGTTCGTAGCCTGCGACCCAGTACCAGGTTCTGCACTACCCAACCCTGCATCTCCGATACTTTCTGCATGCTCCAAAGCCCCCACCGGGTCTGGCCGGGAGCCTGGGGTTAAACCTGCCATATGAGTATCGCTTAAAACAGCCAGATCATCCGGTAAGTCATCCGCAATTCGCTCCGCAAAGCCCTGAAGCGTTGGCTCCGCCAACATGAATAGCCATGCCTGGTCGTCGGACTCACCTGTGCGCCGCAGCACTCGCCCCAGAACTTGCCGGTAATGCAGTTCGGTGCGGATACGGCTGAGATAGCAGCACACTTGCAGGCGCGGAATGTCGGTGCCTTCGCTGATCATTCCGACGGCCACAATCCAGCGGCAGGTGCTGCTGCGGAATGCATTGATCACCTGCTGCGCATCCGGGGTTTTGTTGGTCACGATGCGGCACTCTTCACCCATGGCTTCCAGCGCGAGTGCAATTTGCTGAGCGTGTTCAATATCGGTGGCCACCACCAAACCGGCGGCATCAGGCTTGATCTGGCGTAGCTCGCGCAGTTTGCTGCAGCCAAGGTCGAGGATTGGATTGATCACCTCATCATGACGCAGCAGTTCCTCATAGGTGACAGGTGACTCGCCCAACAGTTTGGCGATGCTGGGAAACAGCCTAACGGAGCTATCCGCACCCAATTCTTCCGTGAGTTTCACCTTCTGATTGTCGAGCAGAACAATGCGAGGGGATCGGCACACGCCGTCGGCAATGGCGTCTTTCAAGCCATAACGGTAATCACAGATCAAATGCCCCTCAGGCGAAGAGTAGCGCGCCAATGCTATGGCCTTATCGTCCGAACGCCAGGGCGTGCCCGAAAGGGCCAGCGTGAAGGCAGCCCGATCCTGTATCCGATGCAGTATCTGCTGCCCCCAGGCATTGCTGAGCAGCGGATCGTGGCCGGCGCAATGGTGGATCTCATCGAAGACCACGAACACCCGGTAGTTATCAAGAAGCTGCCAGAATCCCTCATCACGGTATTCCATGGCCTGATAGGTATAAGCCGCGCCCACGGCACCTATCTGGCCGTCGAGACGCCTGCCTAGCACTTCCGCAAAGGTCGAACGAAAACCCTCCACGACCTGACATGACGGCGCAAAGCACAGCACCAAGTCGATTCTGTCCTGCTCAAGAAGTCGGCTGGCCAGTTCTGCAGCCATGCGCGTCTTTCCGGCTCCCGGCGTTGCCTGGCAGAAGAAGTGCGGCGTGACGGTGAAGTGCTCTAACGCCCTGGTGATGCAGCAGTTCTGCCAGCTCCGTAGCGAGCTGCTCATCGTGGCGCAGCGAGCGTTTTGAGGGTCTTCTCGATGGCGCGCAGATGCCCCAGAAGACGAGAACTGCGATCTCTGGCCTCCAGATAATCGCCTTCAACCTTGCTCCGCAAATGCGGCATTTCGTCCAGCAGCAGCTTGAACCGCTCCGCCTCGCCCATTGAAGTGAGAAAGTCCAAGCGGATTTCCTTGTGGAGTGCCTCCAACTGCAAATCCGTATTGGGGATGTAAGCCGGAACCCCAGAAATTTCCGTCACCCTAGTTGGGTGGGCTCAACACTCGTGTCACCAGCTACCTTCTGGAGAATCGAGCTCGGCCATCCCTCCCTGGACGGGCATCGCTCGACGATGTTCAACGGCTCCCTCACGGGGCCGTCGTTTTGTGGGGGCTATTCCATCCACAAGTCGTCGAGGTTCTTGAAGTTCCAGAGCGTCGGGTCTTCGGGGCCAGTGATACTGTCCTTGCAACTCGTGGCCGCCAGGTCGATGGTCTGCATCGGGATCGGCTCTCTCGAGCGTAGCGAGAAGAACACGCGAACCTTGGGAGTCAGCAGTGATTCCATTCCCGGCTCAACGACAACGGCCAGACGCTGAGAGGACAGGCGAACCAAGGAGCCGACGGGGTAGATGCCCACGGCCTTGACGAAGGCGTGGAAGATGCGTTTGTCGAAATGGCCCTCCCACTTGGCCATCTGCCGCATCGCCGCGGACGGGTCCCACGGCTTTTTGTAGGCTCGCTCCGACGTCACGGCATCATAGACGTCGCAGATTGCGCCCATGCGGGCCAGGAGTGAAATGGCGTCACCGGCCAAGCGATCCGGGTAGCCGGTTCCGTCGATCTTCTCGTGATGGTGCAGGGCAATGTCCACCACCCCGGGCTCGGCCCCGCCTGCGCGCAGCATCTTTGCGCCCTCCACAGGGTGGCGCTTCATGATGGCGAACTCGGCATCGGTGAGCTTGCCTGGTTTGTTAAGCACTTCCAGCGGCATCGCGGCCTTGCCTAGGTCGTGCATCAGTCCGCCGATGCCAGCCAGGCGCGTTTGCTCCTCGTCTAGATCGAGATGCCGGGCCAGCGATAGCATCAGGGCGCAGACGGCAACCGAGTGCAGGTAGGTGTAATCGTCGTGCGTTTTGATGCGTGCGACGCTGATGAGGGCATGAGGTTGGCGCAGCACCGAGGCAGCGATTTCTCCGACCAGCGGCAACGTCGTGCTTGGGTCGACGGCCTTGCCAAGCCGGGCTTCCTGGAACATGTCCATGACTTGGGACTTGGCCGCAAGACAGAGTTTCCGTGCATAACACATTTCGCTCTCCATTGAGGTTGCGCCGTCACTTTTCTTGCTTAGTGGACTAGACGGCAGAGATTGCTCCTCCGACAATTCTCTGGGCTCTGGGCTCTGGGCTCTGGGCTCTGGGCTCTGGGCTCTGGGCTCTGGGCTCTCTGGGCTCTCTGGGCTCTCTGGGCTCTCTGGGTCGACTTGGCTTTTGGCCAAGTCGACCCAGACCTCCCCGACGCCACATTCTCGAATGGCAGAGAGATCCTGAGGCTCGGTCAGCAGGAAGCTGCCGCGCCAGAATGGGTGTCGAACCCAAGAGCCGGCGAGCTTGTGGATGTACATGCCGAGACGAAGCTCGGATACGGGAATGCGTTTTACCAACTTATTTTCCTTTCTGAGTTGGGTGGTTAGGCGTGCGCCGAGGCTGGCACCCAGCGGTAGAGCGGAGGTAAGGTCACGCCAAGATTCTTGGATCAGCCGGAACCGCCGAAATTTCCGTCAGCCGATCAACATGGCTTTGTCTCGCGCTCGGTCGATGCGTTCCTGCATCGCCTGCATGACTTCTTCGTGGGTGTACGACTTGGCGTTGGGGTCGTCGGCCTCTCGGAGAGCTTCCTCGACCTCGCGGGTCATCCGCGCATATTCTTCC
>NZ_JBITVX010000010.1:0-164845 GCF_044543345.1 Pseudomonas sp. NPDC077451
CAAGCTGCTGCACATCGCCTATGGGGTACTTAAATCGGGCCAGCGTTTCGACCCTCAACTGGCCCTTGCGCGCTAATGGGGAAGACGGTATCTACAGCCGCAGCGCCGGTCCAATGTAGGGTGGAAAACGGCCACAGCCTTTTCCACCAGCATTCAACCGCAACAGAGGCGTCACGCCGTATCACAGCACGAACGGCTACTCGCCCGGTATCCCGCGCACCTGCTCGCCAACCTCGATCCCGTTGCGTTCGAACCATCCCTGATTCACCTCCAGCGCATAGCGCGCTGGCTCGCTTGAACAGCGAATCGCCTTACTCAACGGCTCCAGATCGATCACATCGACGATGCGTCCCTGCTCGTCCATGAACGCCGCTGACAGCGGTAGCGGTGTGTTCTTCATCCACAGGCAGTGACGACGAAAGTCATCGAAGCGAAACAGCATCCCGTGGTCGGCAGCCATCTCGGTACGCTCCATCAGGCCGCGTTCACGTTCAGCGGGAGAACGGGCGTACTCGGCCGCAACGCTTGCGCCCCCCACCTGAAGATCAAGAAGCGGCTCGCTTGCATGGACGATGGCTGGCCCGACCACGGCAACGAGAAACGGCAGTAACACAATACGCATCGATGATCGGCCTCTGATGGTTAAGCGCAGCGTGGTGAGAAGCATACAACGCCGGGTCTTCATTCCTTGTCAGCCGGCGCTTAGACCGCAACCTGATCGCTGTCGCCGTAGCGTTTCTGGCAACGCTCGCAAAAGAAGCTTCGCCGTTTGCTGCGGCCAAGCGATTTGGCCCGAATGAAGGGAATCTTACAGCGCGGGCAGGTGGTTTTGGTATGCGCGAGCCAGTGCGCCTTGAGCGTGCCCTCTCGCTTCCACAGCAGGAACTCAAAGCTGTAGGTGCGAACCTCACGCGTCAGCTCCCTGAGCTTCGGCGCAGAGAGATCGCCGATCAGC
Organism: Pseudomonas sp. NPDC077451; assembly: GCF_044543345.1. Lineage (NCBI taxonomy): Bacteria > Pseudomonadati > Pseudomonadota > Gammaproteobacteria > Pseudomonadales > Pseudomonadaceae > Pseudomonas > Pseudomonas sp. NPDC077451. The sequence goes on from NZ_JBITVX010000010.1 coordinate 956, forward strand.
GAAAGCGGATGGATGCGGGTGCGAAACAGCACTTCGTTCTTGATGATGTTGCCGGAGCCGGAAAACAGCGTTTGGTCCAGCAGCGCATCGCAGGCCAGCAGTCGTGGCCGCTTGCGCAACTTCCTGAGCGTTGTGCGGTTGTCCCAGGCGTCGCTCATGACGTCCGCACGCCAGTCGTACGCCTCGTCCAGCGGGCCTTCGATGAACTGCACCGAGCAGCCGTAGAAATTCAGCTCACCGTTCGGGAAACCCAGGCTCAGGCGCGGCGCGGATTCCTTGCGCTCATTGATCCGGTAGCTGCCAAACAGCAGCAGGTGGATACGCAGGGACACATCGTCCAGCTCGATCAGGAAGTGTTTGCCCCAGCTGCGGAATGAGCGAACCGTCTGGCCGACCAGTCTTGATTTGTCGAGCTTGCTATTACCCTCCGCGCGCTCGATGGTCTTGCCGGTGAATGCGGCAACTTCTTCGCGGAGGATGACGATGGATGGGCCTTCAGGCATGGCGGCTTTGCTTCGGTGCGGGGACAGGAATATCGACTGGGACCTGACGAGAAGGTGCCGCGACGCTGCCCAGCTGAGCGAGGCGCGGAGTTCTTGCAGGCACCGCAAAACGGCGCGGAAGCGGATCGCCAGCAAGCTGGCTCCTACAAAAGCGGTGCGGTGGTCGTGCGCAACTATCTACGCATTCAAGGCAGGGGATCACGGATCGCCAAGTGTGCGTGCTGCGGTCCCGGCTAGTCCCGTAGGAGCCAGCTTGCTGGCGATCCAGGAGCCAAGGCACCCCGCGAAGACGGCGAATAAGCTCTGGAAACTACCAATCCAACTGCAGACGGCTCTCGAATTGGCGCAATTCGCCAGTAAGCGGATCTTGAAACTCTAGACCACGCGCCAGCAGCTTGAGCGGGTTGGCGTAGTCGTCCTGATCACGCCGGCCGCGTTCCAGCAGTTCGGGATAGAAAGGGTCATTGCAGATGCCGGCCCCCAGCGTGGCCATCTGCAGACGCAGCTGATGCTTGCGCCCGGTGACTGGATAGAGCGCATAGCGCCAGAGTTCACCACGACGCTCGAGCACCTCGATACGCGTCTCGCTGTTGGGTTCGCCGTCGCCCCGCTTCATCAGAAAGAACGGTTCGCCGTCGACCATGTGCAAGCGTTCATCACGCGGAAAGTCCAGATCAGGCAGCGCCGGGCAGATCGCCTCGTAGCGCTTGTCGATCTTGCGTTCGCGAAACAGCGCCTGATAGCGCCCGCGACTTTCGGGATTGGTAGAAAACAGCACCAGCCCGGCGGTCAGGCGATCGATGCGATGGATCGGCACCAGATCCGGATCGCCCACACGCTTGCTCAGGCGCGCCAGCAGGGTCTCGTTGACGTACTCCCCAGCCGGCATCACCGGCAGGAAGTGCGGCTTGTCCGCTACCAGCAGGTGCTCGTCGAGGTGCAGGATCTGCTCCTCGAAGGGAATTGGCTTCTCGTCCGGCACCTCGCGAAAGTAATAGACCTTCAACCCGACCTGATAAGGATGCGTCGCCTGCAGTGGCTGCCCGTCAGCGCCGAGTACCCGCCCTCGCACGAAGCGATCGGCCCAGGTGCTTCGGTCAATCGCCGGAAAATGCGCGCACAGGCAGTCGAGCACCGTCGCCCAGTTGCCTTGGGGGAGATGCAGCGTGCTGCGAGCGTTGGGGGCGGGCATGGACATGGCGACCGTCTGAACGAAGAGGCGCGAAATGATACTTCAACATCGCGGCCGAGCCGTGGCAGTTCCGTTGGCTGTCCTCGGCCGGAATCAATTTCGCCCGCGACGAGGACGGCAGCACCTTCATACCTTTTCTGCCTACCGCCGCGGCGCCGAAGAAGAGGCTCGTCCGTCACCCAGGTGAACTTTTGGGAAACCCTCACGGCCCAGTCCGGTCCAGACGTGAACAGCCAGGCATAGGGTTGCGACGGTTGCTTCGTTGCGCAGCGCACGACAGCAGCCTCGAAGTTCCAGCCCCTTGTGTCTGAACGCTCACGCCCAGACCACGCGAGGTTTCCATGGCAATGACAGTCGGTGACTACGTAATCGAACGCCTCTACCAATGGGGCGTGCGCCGCATTTATGGCTACCCAGGCGACGGCATCAACGGTGTGTTTGGCGCGCTGAATCGCTCCAACGAAAAGATCCGTTTCATTCAAGCCCGACATGAGGAAATGGCGGCATTCATGGCCTCGGCCGACGCCAAGTTCAACGGCGGGTTGGGCGTCTGTATTGCCACGTCCGGCCCGGGTGCGGCGCATCTGATCACCGGTCTCTACGACGCGCGACTGGACCACATGCCGGTACTGGCCATCACCGGCCAGAAATCACGCACCTCATTGGGCAGCCACTACCAGCAGGAAATCGACCTGCCGGCGCTGTTCAAGGATGTCTCCGGTGCGTTCGTCGAGCAGGCCAGCGCACCGGCGCAAGTTCGGCATTTGATCGACCGGGCGATCCGCACCGCAGTGGGCGAGCGCAAGGTCGCCACCATCATCCTGCCGAGCGACTTGCAGGACGCGGAGTACAGCGAGCCACCCCGCGCCCACGGGGCGGTGCATTCCGGCATTGGCTATACGCGGCCGAAGATGGTGCCGTACGAAGCTGACCTGCAGCGTGCCGCCGAGGTGCTCAACGACGGCAAAAAGGTCGCCCTTCTGGTGGGCGCCGGTGCGTTGAATGCCACCGATGAGGTCATCGCCGTGGCCGAGAAACTCGGGGCTGGCGTTGCCAAGGCGCTGCTGGGCAAGGCAGCCGTGCCTGATGACCTGCCTTGGGTCACCGGCTCTATCGGCTTGTTGGGCACGGAGCCGAGCTACAAGCTGATGACCGAGTGCGACACCCTGCTGATGATCGGCTCGGGCTTCCCCTACTCCGAATTTCTGCCTGAAGAAGGTCAGGCCCGCGGCGTGCAGATCGACCTCAAGGCCGACATGCTCAGCATCCGTTATCCGATGGAAGTGAATCTTCAGGGCGACTCGGCTGAAACCCTACGCGCGCTGTTGCCCCTGCTGCAGGAGAAGACCGAGCGCAAGTGGCGCAAGCGCGTTGAAGAGTGGCGCATGGATTGGGAAAGCGTGCTGGAGAAGCGAGCCCTGGTGGAGGCCAACCCGATCAATCCGCAGCGCGTCGCCTTCGAGCTGTCACCACGGCTGCCGGATTACTCGATCATCACCAGCGACTCGGGCTCCTGCGCCAACTGGTATGCCCGCGATGTGAAGATGCGCCGCGGCATGATGGGCTCGCTCTCCGGCGGGCTGGCTTCGATGGGTGCGGCGGTGCCCTATGCCATTGCCGCCAAGTTCTCTCATCCGGATCGCCCGGTAGTAGCGATGGTCGGCGATGGGGCCATGCAGATGAACAACATGGCCGAGCTGATCACGGTCGCCAAGTATTGGAAGGAATGGCAGAACCCGCAGTGGATCTGCTGCGTGTTCAACAACGAGGACCTCAATCAGGTCACCTGGGAACAGCGCGTGATGGAGGGCGACCCGAAATTCGAGGCATCGCAGGATATTCCCAACGTGCCTTACCACCGCTTCGCCGAATCCATTGGCCTGATCGGCATCTACGTCGACCGTGAGGATCAGGTCGCGGCAGCCTGGGACAAGGCTTTCGCGGCGGATCGGCCGGTGTTGATCGAATTCAAGACCGACCCGGACGTACCGCCACTGCCCCCGCACATCAAGCTGGAACAGGCCAAAGCTTACGCCTCGGTCCTGCTGCATGGGGATCCGGATCAGGCCGGGATCATCAAGCAATCAGCCAAGCAGGTGCTCAGCAAATTCATGCCTGGGCATGACAAGGATGATGACAAGGACAAGGACAAGGAATGACCAAGCGTCCGGACGCCGCTATCCGCGCGTTGCGGGTGGCGGCTTATCGCGTTCCCACCGATGCGCCCGAGGCCGACGGCACCTTCCAGTGGGACGCCACCACGCTGGTTGTGGTGCAGCTTGAGGCCGGCGGTCAGGCCGGGCTGGGCTACACCTATGCCGACGCGTCGCTGGTGCGGCTGATCGAGGGGCATTTTCGTGATCTGCTTGAAGGTGCGGATGCGCTCGCCATTGGCCAGATCAACGAACGGCTCTGGGCAAGCGTGCGCAACCTGGGGCGCTCCGGCCTCGCAGCCTGCGCCATCTCGGCGGTGGACACGGCGCTATGGGATCTCAAGGCGCGGCTACTCGATCTGCCGCTGGCGCAACTGCTGGGCATGCGCCGCGAAGACGTCGCTGTCTATGGCAGCGGCGGCTTCACCAGCTACGACGATGGCCGTCTGAGCGAGCAGCTGGGCCGCTGGGTGCAAGAGGACGGCTGCCACTGGGTGAAAATGAAGATCGGTGCCGACGCGCTGCGCGACGCCGAACGGGTCCGCGCCGCACGCGAAGCCATCGGCGCTGCCGGGCTGTTCATCGATGCGAACGGGGCGCATACGCCGCGCAGTGCCATCGCCTTTGCCTACCGCATCGCCGAGCAACAGGTCAGCTGGTTCGAGGAACCGGTCAGCTCCGACGACCTTGTGGGGCTGCGGCAGGTACGGGACGCCCTTGGTGCCAGCGGGCAGGCAATGGATGTCGCAGCAGGTGAATATGCCTACACCCCCGATGACTTTCGCCGCATGGTCGAGCACGGATCGGTGGATGTGCTGCAAGCGGACCTCACCCGCTGCGGCGGTGTGAGCGGTTTCCTGCAAGCGGCCGGATTGTGCGAGGCCTTTCATCTCGACCTATCCGCGCACTGTGCCCCGGCGCTGCACCTGCACGCCTGCTGCGCCGCGCCGCGCTTTCGCCATCAGGAATGGTTTCACGATCACGTCCGGCTCGAATCGATACTGTTCGACGGAGCGCCACAGGTCGAACACGGCAGGATAGCGCCGGACCTGGGACGGCCGGGACACGGTCTGACGCTGCGCGAAGCCGATGCTCGCCGCTACGCAATCTGACGGGGGTCTCATGGTTTCACGGACGCAACTCCGGCTACTGGCAGTTGGCACAACCACTGCGCTAGGACTCGCTGCACTGAGCTGGCAGAAGCACGAGAAACGCGGACGCGGCCTCTTGTTCAGCCCTAGCGAAGGCACCATGGTCGATGCGGCGCGTACGCTGAACCGTGGCGCGGGTTTACTCGCTACCTCGGTGGCGCTGGACAGCGCGCTGGAGCACTACCGTGGAGACTTTCAGAACCGCGCCATGTACACGCCGTTGGCGGCCTCGACGCTCTCGCTGCTCGCCAGTGGACAAGGCCAGCAGGACCCGGACGCCTTCGCCAGTAAGGTGCGAGACCCGATCTACGTATTGACTGGCCTGATCGGGTTGATCGGTGCTGGCTTTCATCTCTACAACGTGACCAAGCGTCCAGGCGGCATGAGCTGGAGCAACCTGTTCTATGCGGCGCCATTGGGAGCGCCCGCCGCGCTGGTGCTGTCCGGACTGCTCGGCTACTACAGCGAACAGCTACGCAATACCAGCGGTGACGCCGAACCACGCGTCATGGGGTTACCGGCCGGCAAATCCGTCGCGCTGATGGCCGCGGCCGGCCTGCTCGGCACCACGGCCGAGGCCGGGCTGCTGCACTTTCGCGGTTCGTTCCAGAACCCGGCCATGTACCTGCCGGTGACCGCCCCGCCGCTCGCCGCCGCGCTGCTAGCAGCCAGCGCCCTGACCAGCCCGCGGCGCAAGCGGCTGCGCTGGACGTCGCGCCTCGTCCTGCGCTTCACCGCGTTCATGGGCTTCGCTGGCGCGGGCTTCCACGCCTTGGGTATCGCCCGTAACAACGGCGGCTGGCGTAACTGGCGACAGAATCTACAGGCTGGCCCGCCGCTGCCGGCACCGCCGAGTTTCACCGGCCTGGCACTGGCCGGGCTGGCCGCGCATTCGCTACTGGATGAGGAAAAAGAACTCGCCCAATACCGATGGTGGAAATGATGAGCAACCGTTACCCCGATTACGACGTGCTGCGCAAACGCCAGGGGCCGTCGTGGAACGAGCCGAGCCGTCAGGTCGTCGACCGCCGGCTGGCGGTGCCGCGCGAGAATGGCGTTTTCAGCACGACGCAACGACGCACGCTGGAGGCGTTATGTGATCGCATCGTTCCGCAGCCAAAGGATCGACCACCGATACCGGTCGCCGCGCTGGTGCAGTTCAAGGTCGCTGAGGGACGTGGCGATGGCTACCGTGACGCGCGGCTGCCGCCTTTACAACAGGCCTGGCCGCTCGGCCTCGACGCCCTCGACAGCGAAGCGCAACTGAGCCATCAGCGCGGCTTCGCGGAGCTGGCCGCAGCCGAGCAGGACGCACTGATCGCCGCCATGCAGCGCGACGAACTCACAAGCGACGCCTGGCAGGGCGTACCGGCCGCCGCCTTCTTCAGCCATCGCGTGGTGCACGACATCAGCACCGCTTACTACAGCCACCCGACCGCCTGGAACGAGCTCGGCTTCGGTGGCCCGGCCAGCCCACGTGGTTACGTGCGCCTCGCCGAAGACAGCCGCGACAGCTGGGAAGCGGCCGAAGCTCATCCCGGCGAAGAAGCCAAAGCAAGGAAGTTGAACCGCCATGTCCGTTGATCCGTTACTCGACGCCCTTTACCACCCACGCGGCGGCGACGGTCGCGCACCGGATGTTTTTCATCGCCGAGGCTGGGTGCCGATGCGCGAATACCCGGAGCACGAGCCGGTCGACTTCGCCATTGTCGGCACCGGCGCGGGCGGCGGCACCCTCGCCTGCAAGCTGGCCGAGGCCGGCTTCTCTGTGGTCGCTTTCGATGCCGGTGCCTGGTGGCGACCGCTGGAGGAATTCGCCTCTGACGAGGCGCATCAGGAAAAACTGTTCTGGACCGACGAGCGCCTGTGCGACGGCGAAAACCCGCTGAAGCTTGGCACCAACAACAGCGGCAAGGCGGTCGGCGGCAGCACGGTGCACTTCGCCATGGTTTCGCTGCGCATGCGTCCGGAGTGGTTCAAGTCACGCTCGCTGCTCGGCTATGGGTTCGACTGGCCAATCGATTGGCAGGAGATGTGGCATTACTACGAAGAGGTCGAGCAGGCCCTGAAAATCGCCGGTCCGGTGCGCTACCCATGGGGCCCGAAGCGCCCCCGTTACCCTTATCGTCAGCATGAGGTGAATGCCTCCGGTCTGGCATTGGCAAAGGCCTGCGAAGCCATGGGTGTGGACTGGGCACCGACACCCCTGGCGACGCTCTCGGCGCCGCGCGACAACGCGCCGCCCTGCGTCTACCGCGGCTTCTGCGTCACCGGTTGCTCGACCAATGCCAAGCAGAGCGTGTTGAACACCTGGATTCCACGGGCATTGAAAGCCGGCGCAGAGATTCGAGACCTGGCCATGGTGGGTCGCATCGAAACGGACGCCGATGGCCTCGCCAACGGCGTGCACTACCACCGTAACGGCGAGTGGCGCTTCCAGCGCGCACGCCATGTAGTGGTCGCAGGCTACGCCATCGAAACGCCGCGGCTGCTGCTCAATTCGGCCAACTCACGCTATCCGGATGGGCTCGCCAATAGCAGCGGCCTGGTCGGCAGGAATCTGATGGTGCATACCAACCAGGCAGTGTGGGGGCGTGTCGACGAAGAGATCCGCTGGTACAAGGGGCCGCCGTCGCTGGCGGTTACAGAACACTGGAACTACGAGGACCGCGGCAAGGATTTCCATGGCGGCTACGCGATCATGAGTCAGGGGCCATTGCCGGCTGCGTGGGCCGCGACCCAGACCGGCAACCACGGTCTCTGGGGCCAGGCGCTTGTGGATGAGATGGCGCACTACAACCATCAGGTCGGGCTTAAAATCGTCGGCGAGACACTCCCCCTGGAGCACAACCGAGTTTCCCTGGCCGAAGAAAAGGACCAGTACGGGCTACCGATCGCACGCGTCACCTGGTCGATGGGCGATAACGATCAACGGCTGGTGGACCATTCCATCAACTTCATGCGCCGGGGGCTGGAAGGCATAGGGGCGCAGGACACCTGGAGCGAAGCGGACGGTACGGCGCATCTGATGGGCACCGTGCGGATGGGCAGTGACCCGGCCAACAGCGTGGTCGATGCAGATTGCCGCAGCTGGGACATTCGCAACCTGTGGATCTGCGACGGCTCGGTGTTTCCGACGTCAGGCGGGGTGAACCCGTCGCTGACCATCCAGGCCATCGCCTGCCGCACTGCCGATCGCATCCGCGACATGGCAGCGCGTGGCGAGCTATAGCCTGCCGAGCTGTCAGTCTTCCTCGTCCAGCGTGATCTTGCCGGTCGTGCCTTCCATCTGGAATTCGTACTTCTTGCCATCAGCTTTCAGGCCTTTGCCTTCCCAGCTTTTGTCGTCGACTTCCAGGCTATGCAGCTCGGTGTAGCCCGCCGCCTTGGCCTTTTCCATGGCCTGCTCGAAGGTAATCCAGTCCGCGCCGGGCTCATCCGCCAGCGCGATGGTGCTGGTAGAACCCAGTACGGCAATGGCAAGCGCGGCGGTCAGTTTCTTGTGATACATGGTCGATCCTCTCTGTGAATGAGCGTTGGGCGTATGACAGCCCTGTTACATACGAGCAACATCATTCATCGAGGGTTCATCGCAATTCGTCTGGAATGCGCCTTTCAGGGTTTCTCGATGGACACCAGAGCCGCTTCGTCGCCCTCACTCTGGAAGCTGATGCGAACCTGATCACCGGTTGAAAGCCCCTCCAGCTGCTCGCGCCGAGCCTGGAAGTCCATGGTCGCTGCTGGCCACTTCAGCGCGGGAATCGGGCCGTGGACGATGGTCACCACACCCCGCTCACGATCCAGGGCTTCGATGGTGCCAGTGGCGTGAATCACCGGCTCGGAAACCATCTCGGTGGCGGGTCCGCCGTTGATTTCCGGCGAACCCGTGGGCCCCTCAGGCTTGAGCAGATCCTGGGCCAGCGCAGGCGGGGCGACCAATATCAGGCTGAGCGTGACGCAATGGAATATCTTCATGGCAGACCTCCCGCAACAGGTGGACGTACCCCGTATTGGACAATGCCGCAGCGAGGATTACTGCCAACCTGCGCCCCCGTCTCACGACGCCTCGTTCAGTTTCGCGTAAGCCGCGCCTCGTAGCCTGTGAATCGTCGAAACCCACACAGGAAAACGAAACCATGAAAACACTGACTACGCTGATCACTGCCGCCACCCTCGCCCTCGGCGCCAACCTGGCCATGGCCCGCGATCTGGGACCGGATGAAGCTTTGAGGCTGCGCGATGCGGGCACCATCCAATCCTTCGAGAAACTCAACGAAGCTGCACTGGCCAAACACCCCGGGGCCACCGTCGAGGAAACCGAGCTGGAAGAAGAATACGGTCGCCACATCTATCAGGTTGAATTGCGCGACGACAAAGGTGTGCAATGGGACCTGGAGCTCGACGCCAAGACCGGCGAAGTACTCAAGGACCATCAGGACGACTAATGCGACCCGCCCCTCTTCTCATCATTCCACTGACCTTGCTGCTCGCCGCCACTCCGGTGGCGAGCCGCGACCTGGATCAGGATGAAGCCCTGCGCCTGCGTCGCGAGGGGCTGATCCAGCCGTTGGAAAGCCTGCTGAACCAGGCGATGGAGCGCCACCCCGGCGCCCGGCTGCTGGAAGCCGAACTGGAAGAAGAGGATGGCATCTACGTTTACGAGATCGAACTGCTGACTGCAGACGGCGTCGCCCGCGAGCTGGAACTGGACGCGCGCGACGGTCGTCTGCTCAAGGACGAAGAAGACTGATGCGCCTGTTACTGGTCGAAGACAATGTGCCGCTGGCCGATGAACTGGTCGCCAGCCTTACGCGTCAGGGCTATGCCACCGACTGGCTGGCCGATGGTCGCGACGCCGACTATCAGGGCAGCAGCGAACCCTATGACCTGATCGTTCTGGATCTTGGCCTGCCTGGCAAGCCGGGGCTCGAGGTATTGCGCGCTTGGCGTAGCCGAGGCCTGGCGACGCCGGTGCTGATCCTGACGGCCCGCGACTCCTGGGCCGAACGCATCGAAGGGCTGAAAGCCGGTGCCGACGACTACTTGACCAAACCCTTCCATCCCGAAGAGCTGCTGCTGCGTATCCAGGCGCTGCTGCGACGCGCCCACGGCGTAGCCAACCAGCCATTGCTACAGGCAGGAGGAATAGCCCTGGACGAAGCACGCCAGCGCTGCCACAAGGATGGTCAGGACATCGAACTGACCGCGGGCGAATTTCGGCTGCTGCGCTATTTCATGCTGCATCCCGGCCAGCTCATATCGAAAACCCAGCTGGCCGAACACCTTTACGACGGCGAAACCGAGCGTGACTCCAATGTCATCGAAGTGCACGTCAATCGCCTGCGCGGCAAGCTCGGCCGCGAGCTGATCGAAACCCGCCGCGGGCAGGGCTATCGCTTCGGCGGCGCGCCTTGAAGTCGATCCAGCGCAGTCTCAGTATCGGACTGATCTCGGTGCTGCTGCTGGTCGGACTGTTGCTGGTCCAGAGCAGTCTCTGGCTGTTCGAGTCGGGCCTACGGCGCAACCTGGCCACCGACCTGCGGGAAGAGACCGAAGGCCTGCTGATGGCCGTTGTTCAGGGCCCGGAGGGGTTTGTGCTGGATTCGAGCCGGCTCAACCCTCGTTATCAACGCGCATTTTCCGGCCACTATTTCCGCATCGACCTGCCGGCGCGCAGCTGGCGCTCACGCTCACTATGGGACGCCGAACCGGCCTGGCCGGATAGCAATGGCATGGCGGACGATCTGCTGGATGGCCCACAGGACCAGCGGCTGTTGGCTTATCGGACCGCCTATCGCCGCGACGGACAGACCATTGTCATCAACGTGGCGCGCGATTACACGCCCATCCTCAAAAGCTTTACTCAGGTTCGTCTCGGTGGCTTGGGACTGGTCGGCCTGGCGCTGCTGGTGTTGCTGCTGCTGCAGCGCTACGCAGTCAAACTCGCCATGCGCCCGCTGGAACGAGCGCGCCAGCAGATTGCGCAGCTTCAGCAGGGCCAGCGTCAGCAACTGGACGTTCAGGCACCGATCGAACTGCAGCCGCTCGTGGAGCAGATCAATCATCTGCTGGCGCACACCGACGACACCCTGAAACGCTCACGCCATGCGCTGGGCAATCTGGGCCACGCATTGAAGACGCCCCTGGCCGTGCTGGGTAGCCTGGTTCGACGCGAGGAAATGGCAGCGCATCCGGAGCTGCAGGCCAGCCTTGCCGAACAGCTCGAGCAGATCCAACAGCGGGTCACGCGGGAACTGGGCCGCGCACGCCTGGCTGGCGAAGTGCTGCCCGGCAGCTATTTCGATTGCGCAGCAGAACTCGGCCCGCTGTTCGATACGTTGCGGATGATCCACCGTCGGGATCTCGATCTGCATTGGCACAGCCATGAAGGATGCCGCTTGCCTTGGGACCGTGAAGACATGCTGGAGCTGCTCGGCAACCTGCTGGACAACGCCTGCAAGTTTGCCCGGTCGCAGGTGCGGCTGACGATCGCCCCGATCACCGACGGCTATCTCATCTCAGTCGATGACGATGGGCCGGGCATTCCGCCGGAGCGTCGCGAAGCAGTGCTGGAGCGCGGCATCCGTCTCGATGAACATGCCGAAGGGCATGGGCTGGGGCTTGGGATCGTGCGCGATATTCTGGTTGCCTGGCGGGGTGAGCTGTCACTGGAGCAGAGCGAGCTTGGAGGGCTCTGCGTACGCATCCGCCTTCCGATGCAACGCAAAGGGCAGATACAGCGGAGCGGGTCGTAACGAATGACGCGGTGGGTTACTGAACTCGCGCCAGCTCGTTGCGCATGTCTTCGAGGATGGTCTCAACCAGCAGACCGTTCTGCACGTGCCGGCCCGACACCATCCGGATGGCCTCGGTGCCATTGAGCGGATAACCGACACGTACGACCAGGTAACCGTCTTCTTGCGGTTCCACGCGGGTCTTGTAATCAGCCGGAAAGTTGTCGGCAAGGTGACGGGACAGGGTTTTCATGGGGGCCTCGTGCGCTGGGTCTGAAACAAAGACCCTGCTTTACACTCGGAGATTCCAACCACTCATCGGATGACTGTTCATCGGCAACGAAACTGTAACCACCCCTCACTTCCGTTCGTTAGCACCGTAAGCCAGCCACGCCAGAACGCCCATTCCGGCAAAGGCAGTAAACGAAAAAATAAGCGCATTCAATAACAGGCTCATGGGGGCGTTCCTCTATCTGCTTGCTTGAAGTACGCCCTGAATATATGTAGCTTCGCACGACACGTCGAGTCACCCGATAGTCGCGGTAAACATTTCCAACAGATGGGGCGCGCATGAAACGCAAGCAATCGATCAGTCAGGTTCGCTGGGATCTGGCACTGCGGTACCGCCTGATCGAGACGATTGCCTGGTGGGAAGGCCGCCTGACCACGGGTCACCTGATGCAGAGTTTTGGCATCAGCCGGCAGCAAGCGTCGAAGGACATCAACACCTACCTGAACGAACATGCGCCGGAAAATCTTACATATGACCGCCATCTGAAAGGCTATAAGCCAAGCCCGCAGTTCGAGCCGCTGTTCATCGATGGCAGCGCCAGCGCCTACCTGCACCTGCTGGATCAGAACCGCGACCGCGCCCCGCATATCGAAGGCCTGGCGCTGGCTTACTCCCACACCGAAGTGCTGCACATGCCTGACCGCAGCATCCGGCCCGAGGTGCTGCGACCGATTCTCAAGGCCTGCCGCGAAGGGCTGCGACTGGAAACCGAATACGTCTCCCTCGCCCACCCGGACGTGGAGATCCGCGTGATGGCGCCGCATACCCTGGTGTTCACCGGCACCCGCTGGCATGTGCGCGCCTATTGCGAGAAGAACCGTGGCTTTCGCGACTTCGTCCTCAGTCGCTTCCGTGGCGAACCGGACCTGATGGATGAAAGCGAGAACAGGCTCGAGCAGGACGAAGCCTGGAACACACCGGTGGATGTGGTCATCGAGCCGGATGTGCGACTCAGTGCGGAGCAGAAATCCATCATCGAAACTGACTACGGCATGCAGGATGGCGAGCTGCGCATCGCCACCCGCGGGGCGTTGGTGCAGTACGTATTGCAGCGGTATCAGATCGATCCGAATACGGTGCTGGCCAATGCGGCGGCGCAGCAGATTCAGGTGAGGAATCTGCAGGGGTTGAAGGTTTGGTTGTACACATGACCATTACCTGCGGCCGCCTTCCCTGCAGGGGCGAATTCATACGCCCGCCCTCCTCCATTAGGCCGATTGCGAGTGAAGCGCCTGTTGATTGGACAACGCACCGGCCCGTCGCCATTCGTAGGAGCGAGCTTGCTCGCGATCCGGCGTCGGAGGCACAACTAGATTTAGTAGACAAAGCGCATAAGGTGGCCCGTACCTCAGGTTTCACCCTGCTGGGCAGGGCGAAACCAATGCCTCAGCCAACATCGGCAATCGGGCGCCCCCAACGAAGCGAAAGCCAAATAGCTTCGCGAGAAAAGACTCGGGGCGCCACTCGCCCCAACAATCCTACCCTGAGTTCCATGCCCAGACGTTCGCATCCAGTCCCGCCCCGCTGCGACTCCAACGAAAAAAGCCCCCTCTTATGCGCCTGATCCATACCTCCGACTGGCACCTCGGCCAGACCCTCCACGGCCAGGACCGCGACTACGAACACGCGCAGTTCCTCGCCTGGCTGCTCGACCAGCTAACCGTCCACCAGCCGGACGCCCTGCTCATCGCCGGCGATATCTTCGACACGGTCAACCCGCCGCTCAAGGCCCAGGAGCGCCTGTACGACTTCATCGTCCGCGCCCACGAAAAGCTCCCGCAGCTGGACATCGTGATGATCGCCGGCAACCACGACTCCGGCGGGCGCATCGAATTGCCCGGGCCGCTTATGAGACGCCTTAACGCCCACGCCATCGGTCGTATCAGCTGGCTGGCGGACCATCAGCTCGACCACGGTCGGCTGCTGGTGCCGCTGCACGATGCCAAGGGCGAGGTGGCCGGTTGGTGCCTCGCCCTGCCCTTTCTGCGTCCGGCGGAAGTTACCGGCGGTGAGGCGGGCGAGGACTACATGGCCGGCATCCGTCATGTGCATCAGCACCTGATCGCCGCGGCAGAAGCACAGCGCCAGCCCGGCCAGGCGCTGATCGCCATGAGTCACGCGCACATGGCCGGCGGTGCGGTGTCGGAGGACTCGGAGCGCAATATCGTCATCGGCAATGCCGAGGCGCTGCCCGCCAGCCTGTTTCCCGAGCCCATCGCCTATGTCGCGCTCGGGCATCTGCACAAGCCGCAGAAGGTCGCCGGCCAAGAGCGCATCCGTTACAGCGGCTCGCCCTTGCCCCTGTCATTCGGCGAGATCAATTACCCGCACCAGATCCTGCTGGTGAGCTTCGACGGCGACAGGCTGGACACTATCGAGGCGTTGCCCATACCCCGCGCGGTGGAGATGATCCGCATCGGCCGCGCGCCGCTGGCCGACGTCATCAGCCAGCTCGAATCGCTGCCGCCGGTAGGCCTGTTCGCCGAGAACCTGCCCTGGCTGGAAGTGCGCGTGCAGCTCGACGAGCCGCTTCCGGACCTGCGCCAGCGCATCGAAACGGCGATCACCGGAAAGGCCTGCCGGCTGGTGCGAATCGCCAGTGAATATGCAGGGAAACGCGGTGAGGCCGACTCGGATGTGCTGCTGGGCCTCGACCAGATCACCCCGCAGGAACTCTTCGCGCGCGCCTGGGAAGAACAGTTCGGCAACCCGCCGGATGAGCAGGCACTGGACGACTTCGCCAGCCTCTTGCAAGGCGTTGAGTTCGAAGGTGAAGGAGACGCCCGATGAAGATCCTCGCCATTCGCCTGAAGAACCTCGCCTCGCTGGCAGGCGAGCAGGTCATCGACTTCACCGCCGAACCCCTGGCCAGCGCTGGCCTGTTCGCCATCACGGGGCCTACAGGTGCCGGCAAGAGCACGATTCTCGATGCGCTGTGTCTGGCGCTGTTCGGCAGTACGCCACGTCTCGATGGCGCCTCGCTGCTGAGCAAGGTGCCCGACGGTAGCGACGAGATCGGCAGTGGCGATGAGCGCAACCTGCTGCGCCGGGGCTGTGGCAGCGGGTACGCGGAAGTCGATTTTGTCGGCGTCGACGGGCATCGCTACCGCGCCCGTTGGGAGGTCAAGCGCGCCCGCGAGAAGATCGACGGGCGTTTACAGGCGAGCAACCAGAGCCTGCTCGACCTGGACCGCGACCAGTTGCTCGCCAGCGGCAAGAAGCGCGAATTCAGGGAACTGCTCGAAGCCAAGCTCGGCCTGACCCTGCCGCAGTTCACCCGCGCCGTGTTGCTGGCGCAGAGCGAGTTTTCCGCCTTTCTTAAAGCCGACGACAACGACCGCGGCACCCTGCTGGAAAAGCTCACCGACACCGGCCTCTACAGCCGCCTCGGCCAGGCGGCCTTCGAAGCGGCCAAGCGCGCTCGCGAAGCGCTGACAGCCTTGCAACAACAGGCCGGCGGCGTGCAGCCTCTAGACGCCGAAGCACGCCAGGCGCTGGAAGCCCAGCACCAGACGCAACTGGCCGAACTCAAGGCGCTGCAGCAGCAGCTCGAAACGTTGAAACAGCAAAGCCAGTGGCTACAGGACCTGTCCCGTTTGCAAGGCGAACGGGACAGCGCCAGGCAGCAGCTAACCGATGCTGAATCCGAGCATGAGAACCTGGCCGATGCCCGCCGCATCCTCGGGTTGTTCGAACTCCTGGCGCCGCAGCGGCATCGCTTCATCCGCGAGCAGGAGCTGGCACCGCTGCTGGCGAAGGTTGAGGAAAACCTGGCTCGCCATGGTCGCGAGCACAGCGCAGTCCAGCAGCGGCTCGACGAGCTGGAGCATCTCTGCGAGACGTCGACCGATGCGTTGAAAGCAGCGGAGCAGGCGCTCAAATCTGCCGAACCCCGACTGGTTCAGGCGCGCCGCGAAGAAGAGCGCCTTAGCCATCTGTCCAATGACCTGGGTGACGCGCGGCGGCAAACCGAACACGCCGAAGCCGCGAGCAAGGCCGGCGAACAGACCCTGGCTCAGCTGCGACAGCAACAGGAACGGGCCGCCACCCAACTGGCGGCCTTGACTGAAGGGCTCGCCCGCAGCACCGAATTGCAGCCGCTGTGCGCCGCCTGGAATGGCTACCGGCCGCGCTTGCAGCAGGCCGTGCAAATCGCGGCGCGCCTGCAACAGGGCCGTCTGGAACTCCCCGCTCTGGAAACTGCTGCCAAGACCGCCGAGGCCGCACAGGTGCAGGCACGCCAGGCACTCGACGAACTGCAAACTGGGATTGGCGGTGTGACGGGCCTGGCCGACCAGCTCGCGCAACTGAACGCAGGGCTCGACGTTTGGCGCGACGCCCAGCGCGAAGGCGAAACCCTGCTCGGGATCTGGTCCCGCCATCAGCAGCTAACAGATCAGCAGCGGACGTTGCTCCATGAGCAGCGCCGCCAGCAGCAGGAGCTCGACGCTCTGACGAAAGCCGGCAAGCTCGCTCGCACGGAACGCGATGACGCGGAAAAGGCGCTCACCGTGGTGCAGGCCCTGCTGGAGCGCCAGCGCATAGCCCGCAGCGCCAATGTCGAAGCCTTGCGCGCGGCGCTGGCCCCCGGCGAGCCGTGCAGCGTCTGCGGCAGCCTCGAGCATCCCTGGCATAACGGTAAGGCGCTGCTCGCTGCCCTCGACCAGGGCGACGAGCGCGAAGTCGAGCAGGCCCAGCTGCAGCTCAAAAGTCACGACGAAAAACTCCAGGCGCTGCGCGACCAGCACATCGCCCTGACCACGGGCATCAAACAGAACGCGCAGCGACACGCAGAAATCGCCGATGAGCTGGCGAAGCTGGAGCCGCAACTGACCGCACTGCCCCTTTATGCCGAGCTGCTGAAAGAGCCGGAAACCGGGCGCCACTCCTGGCTGGACACGAAACTCGCCACGCTCAAAACCGAGATCACCGCAGCCAACGTCCGCCAGCGCGAACTGCTGGCGCTGCAGCAGCGCAGCGAAACCCTGCAGCACGCTTGGCAAATTGCACGCGACGCCTGCGTTCAGGCGAGCCAGGCCCTCACCGGCCAGCGCGACGCCATATCCCGCGATGAGGGACGATTGGACGAGGAGCTGGCCGAATTCGCCAGCCTGCTACCGGCCGCCCTGCTCAGCCGTTGGCGCGAGGCACCGGCCGAAACCTTTATGCACCTTGACAGCCAGATCGAAGCCCGGCGCCAGCAGATCGACCAACAGGCTGAGGTAGCTGAGGAGCAGCAACAGCGCCAGAGCGCACTGGAACGCGAACAGCTGCAGCAACAGAATCGTCTAGATCAGCAAAAGGCCTGCGCGGCCCGCCTCAGTGAACTCGAAGCCCGCGAGCGGGCCTGTCGTCAGAGCCTGCGCGACAGTCTGGGCGAGCAAGCCAGCGCCGCGGCCTGGCAGCAGCAACTGGAGAACACGATCCAGATTGCTCGCCAGCAACAGGCCGACATTGACCGGCAACTCAACGAAGCGCGCGTCGAGCTGACCCGGCTTGCCAGCGAGCAGCAGAACTGCGCCGGGCGCCGCGACGAACTACTGGCCGAACGCAAAACACTCGGCGAAGAACTTGCCGCCTGGCGCGCTGCGCATCCTGATCTAGACGATGCGACCCTCACGCAGTTGTTGCAACTGGACGACTCATTGCTCGCCGAAGCCCGCGAACGTCTGCGCGCCAACACCGAACTGCTCGCCCGCAGCCGTGAACGGCTGGACGGCTGCACGCAGCGGCTGGCAGCGCATCAGGCCGGGCAGCCCGATGCGCCGGATGGCGAAACCCTGAAACGCCAGTACGCGGAGCAGGAAATCAGCTGCAATGCCGCCGAGCAACGCAGCGCCGAAACCCGCGCCGCGCTGCTCGACGATGATCGCCGACGCAATCAAAGCCAGGCTTTGCTTCAGCAGATCGCCGATGCGACGGCTGAAAGCCAGCGCTGGGGCCGTATCGCCGCACTGATCGGCTCCAGCGACGGCGGCGCCTTCCGCAAGATCGCCCAGGCCTACAACCTCGACCTCCTGGTGCAGCACGCCAATGTGCAATTGCGGCAGTTGGCTCGTCGTTATCGGCTCAAGCGCGGCGGCAGCCCGCTGGGGCTACTGGTGATGGATACAGAGATGGGCGACGAGCTGCGCTCGGTGCATTCGCTGTCGGGTGGCGAGACCTTCCTCGTCTCGCTGGCCCTGGCGCTGGGACTGGCCTCGATGGCGTCGAGCAAACTCAAGATCGAATCGCTGTTCATCGACGAAGGCTTCGGCAGCCTCGACCCGGAATCCCTGCAGATCGCCATGGACGCCTTGGATTCGCTACAGGCTCAGGGCCGCAAGGTGGCGGTGATCTCACACGTGGCGGAGATGCATGAGCGCATCCCGGTGCAGATTCAGGTGCAGCGACAGGGCAATGGTCAGAGCGGGTTGAGGATCGTCAGCGGAGCGGGCGTCTAGAACTCAGGCAAACTTGACGGCCTTGAGCAGCAGCTTCGCTGTCATTCGAGGCTAGAAGCGAACCCGGCAGACGCCGCTTGTGGCTGCGCGCCGGGGTTCGCACAAGAAAGGGTGAAACGGGCTCACCGCTTGTGGCCGTGTGCCTGCTGCGACGACAGGTCATCACCAGCGCCAGCAGGATACGAACCCAAGCTTTCAACAAACTGTCGATAACGGTGAACGTCACTGAATCGACCGCCATGTCACCCAGCCGCAGCACCGCCGAGCAGTTACAGGCCATGCACCAGCAGGGCTTCGTTCTGCTGCGCCAGGTGTTGCAGCCGCCGCAGGTCGAGCCTGTGCGAACGGCCATCGATCGCCTCGAACCCATCCACTGGGACTACCAGGGTCTGGTCGACGATCACTACAAATGCGTCTTTAACCGTGATCCGTTCTGGCTGCCCCTGCTTGATCTTCCTGGTGTAATCGAGTTGGCTGAAGCCTGTCTCGGCACGGATTGCCATGTCATCGGCCAGACTGCCTGGCGCAGCCATCCGGGCTTCGTTGGCGGTGAACTGCATGCCGATTACCTTGCTATGGAGCTGCCCGAGCGCTGCTTACACGATCCAGCTTTCGAGCTGCCGATGCAGGTCTGCACGGCGCATATTTATCTCGACCAGATCGATGCAGACCTCTGCCCTACCCTGGTGATACCCGGTAGTCACCGGTCCGGTCGCAAACCACGCACGGGTGAAATCCACTGGCAGGGTCGCGAGGCACAGCCAGTGCTCTGCGAAGCAGGTGACGTGCTGGTGTTTCGCAGCGACCTCTGGCACGCCGGCAGCCGCAACCGCACGCCTGACCGCAGCCGCTACCTGCTGCAGGTGCATTACGGCCGCCGCATGGTGGCGCAGAAGTTTTCGCCCTACCTGCAGTGGCGCTTCAACCCGGACGTGATAGCCGCTGCCACGCCGAGGCAGCGGCGTCTGCTCGGCGAGCATGAGCCGTCGGAATACGATTGAGCCGGCTGGGTAAGGCGCGGCCAGCCCAACAGGCAACCGACTGGCACATCCTCTGCATCGGCGTGTGCGTCCAGCCGCAATACGCGGCTCGCTCACTCCAGTCGAAGAGGAACCCCCGATGATTTCCTGCCGTAGCCAAGTGACCCAGATGATCGTTTCTGCCAAGGTCCGCAAGAACCTCAAATGGACCCAGGTCGCAGAAACCATAGGCATGTCCAAGGAATGGACCACCGCCGGCTGCCTGGGTCAGATGGCCTTCGACAAAGCCCAGGCAGAAACCCTCGGCAAGCTGTTCGAGCTGCCAGACGAAGCCGTCGCCTGGCTACAGATCGTGCCCTATAAAGGGTCACTGCCCACGTCCGTGCCCACCGATCCGCTCATTTATCGCTGGTATGAGCTGGTCAACGTCTACGGCAGCACCATCAAGGAACTGATCCACGAAGAATTCGGCGACGGCATCATGAGTGCCATCGATTTCTCCATGGACATCCAACGCCAGCCGGATCCCAAGGGCGACCGGGTCAACGTCGTCCTGTCGGGCAAATTCTTGCCGTACAAGAGCTATTGATCAGCGGGTGCGGATTTCCCCACGCGCCAGGCTCTCGACCTTATTGCCCATCGGATCGCTTGCCTCGAGATCGGCCCCGCGCTCGCGTAGTGCTTGGAGCAAGGCATCCCGCTGGAACAGCGCGGCATACATGGCCGGGGTCTGGCCTGCATGGTTGCGCTGATCGGGGTCGCATTCGGTGGCCAGCAGGCGCTTGGCGATGCGCAGCTCACCTTTGAAGATCGCGCCCATCAGGGCGGTGTTGCCGCGCGCATCCTGGGCACAAGCATCGGCGCCGGCAGCGATAAGCCGCTCCACCGTGTCCGGATGACCGTTGTAGGCCGCCAGAATCAACGCGGTGTAGCCCTTGTCGTCAGCAGTGTTGAGGTCGTATCCGGCCTGGATGAACTCGTCGAGCACTTCGTTATCGCCGAAACGCGCTGCGTTGAAGAAGTAATCGCGTAGCTGGATCTGGACCTGCTCGGCGTCGCTCGACACCGCGTTCAGTTCCGGCGCGGCGATTGCCTGCCCACTGCCGAGCAGCAAGACAGCCATCAGATAAAAGCACTTCATGCTCTGCTCCTGAAATAGATGACCCGAGCCGGGCTCGGGTCAGTGCCGTCGTGCGTGGCGACAGCCGTGCTGCATCAATCCTTCAGGTTGGCGGCCAGCGCTTTGACTCGCTCGAGGTCGGACTGGGCGACCCTGGTCAGGCCTTCGCCGTATTCGGCATCGGCCTTGTAGAAGTACGACAGCAGGAGGTAGCGCGCTTCCTGATCAGCCTTAGCCAATTCGCCACCCAATGTGTTGATCAGATCCGTCTGCTCCTTCTTGCTGAATGAGCGGTACAGCTCGCCGGTCTGCTTGAAGTTCTGCTCGCGGTAGATCGGCGCCTGTTGGGTGGTGCCGGTCAGTGCAGTCTTGCTGTAGACCGCCCGCGGCGTTTCTTCACGGTTTTCGCGGCGGCTCGGCTGATAGTTGACGCTGGTGGTGGTATGTCCGCTATTCAGCTGCCCATCCTGGTTACCATTGTTGATGGGCACCTTGGGACGGTTGATCGGCAGGCTCATGCCGTTGGCGCCGACGCGGTACATCTGGGTATCGGCATAGGAAAAGAGACGACCTTGCAGCAGACGATCCTCGGAGGGCTCGATGCCAGGCACCAGATTGGCCGGGGCCATGGCGACCTGCTCAGTTTCTTGAAAGACGTTGTCCGGGTTCTTGTTCAGCACCATCTGACCGATCTTGCGCTCCGGCACGTCGGGCCAGATCTTGGTGGCGTCCAGCGGATCGAAGTCGAACTTGGCCAGATCCTCAGGCTTGAGCACTTGGATGTAGAGGTCCCACTTCGGATAGTCGCCTCGGTCGATGGCGGCGATCAGGTCCGAGGTCAGGTGGCTGTAGTCCTTGCCCTGCATCTCCTGGGTTTCCTTCGGATCCAGGTTCTTCAGACCCTGCAGGCTTTTCCAGTGAAACTTCACGTAGTGCACATCGCCCTGATCATTGATCAGCTTGTAGGCGTGAACACCGTTGCCGTCCATCATCCGGTAGCTGGCCGGCGTGCCCTGGTTCGAATACAGCAGGGTCAGGGTGCGAGTGGATTCCGGATGGTGAGAGAGGAAATCGAAGCGACGCGTGTCGTCATCCAGATTGGTGCGCGGATCAGGCTTGAACGCGTGGACCATGTCCGGAAACTTGATCGCGTCGCGGATGAAAAAGGTCGGAAAGTTGTTACCGACGAGGTCCCAATTGCCGTCTGCCGTGTAGAACTTGGTGGCGAAGCCACGGGGATCACGTAGGGTTTCCGGCGAATGAAGGCCATGCACAACGGCGGAAAAGCGCACGAATACCGGCGTCGTGCTGCCCTTTTCAAAGACTTTGGCCAGGGACAAATCGGAAATATCGTCGGTGGCGGTGAATTCGCCATGGGCGCCCGTACCGCGCGCATGCACCACTCGCTCAGGTACACGCTCACGGCCGAAGCGCTGCAGCTTCTGCAGCAGTTGCACATCCTGCAGCAGGGTCGAGCCGTTCGGGCCGGCAGTCTGCGAGTTCTGGTTGTTGCCGACGGGCGCACCATTGTCGCGGGTAAGAGGAGCCGCATGGGCAGAAAGCGAAAGTACGCTTGCGGCAAGCACACCGAGCATCAATCGCGAAGGCGAAAAGCCAAGCAGGTTTCGGTACATCGTCACGTCCTTTTCTAGTTTTAGGTTGCGTCGCGCAACGCTGGGCAAGACTAGAAGGACGGGCTCTTGGGACCCAATTGAATAAGCGAAGCGGCGTGATAGCCAGATTCTGGTTGTTTCACGCCTCAAGATAGGCGACGCGCACCAGCACGCCAGAGAGCGGGTGTATCAATGGAGGCGTTGCGAATGGGTCAGCGCGTACTTGCTCCGAGCAGCTGCGCGGCGGCTTGCTGCTCTTGCTGTTCACTCAGCTGCAGCTGCGTCAGATAGGCGGCCAGGGCCTCTATGTCGGCCTCGGACAGCTGGCCAGCGATGCCAATCATCACCGAACCGGCTCGGCTCGGGTCATTGCTGCGGAAACGGCCGAGGGCCTTGCGGATGTATTCATCAGGCTGGCCGGCCAATCGCGGCATGGTCTCCTTGCCCTGCGCATGGCTGCCGTGACAGGCGGTACAGGTGCGCTGAAACAACGCTCCACCACGCTGGACCAGCGCCGCATCCGACGCAGTGGCAGTAGGCTCGACCTTCTGCTGACTGAAGTAGACGGCGATGTTGACGCGGTCTTCGAGCGACAAGCTTTTCGCCAGTTTCGACATCACGAAATCGACGCGCTCGCCCTTGGCGAATTTTTCGAAGGAATGGAACAGATAGATCGGATTCTGCGAAGCCAGATTGGGAATATGCGGGCGCTTGCTGTTGCCGTTTTCGCCATGGCAGTAACCGCAGAAGAGCGCGCGTTCTTGGCCGGCCGCATACGCCTGCTGGCGCCGGGCCGCATCGCCCATTACGTGCTGAAAGCGCTCCATCGCCTCTTCGCTGGCATGGGCGAAAGGAACAAGGCAACTGAGCAGAATAAGGCTGAATAAACGCATGGCAAGTCCGGCGCTGAGGGGTGATGAGGCGTGTATGGCAGCCTCCGGACTATAGGGAGAAAAACAGTCGCGATACTGGCGCAGGTCAATAAAGCCGCACACCACCGCACTGGATTTCCGGGCACGAGCAGCTGTTCGCAACTTCTGAGTGCTTCACGATCCGCGGCGCAACGGGCAGGCACGAGCGACCATGCTGCACACGGTTCATCATAGGGCGGTGAGGTAACACCGGCCTGCGCGCTATTGCCACATTGACCACCCGAAAAAAAACGGCTGATGGCGCAGATTTCTGGGCCACAGCCGTCTCGTATTCGACTAAAGTAGCAGCCCTTTTTGCCAGCACGAGCCGCGCAACATGCTTGATGGACATGCCGAACTGACCATGACCGTATTGATGACCCCGGACAAGGCCAACTTTTCGGGCAACGTACATGGCGGCACGCTGTTGAAATATCTGGACGAGGTGGCCTACGCCTGCGCCAGCCGCTATGCCGGCCAATACGTGGTGACCCTGTCGGTCGATCAGGTGAATTTTCGCCAACCGGTGCATGTTGGCGAGCTGGTGACCTTTCTCGCCTCGGTCAACTACGTCGGCAACACCTCTATGGAAATCGGTATCAAAGTAATCACCGAAGACATCCGACAAAAAACGGTTCGTCATACCAATAGTTGCTTCTTCACGATGGTGGCGGTTGGTGAGGACGGCCGCCCCGCTACAGTGCCTCCCCTGGAGCCAAAAACACCCGACCAGAAGCGTCGTTTCGCCCAGGCCCAGCAGCGCAGACAGATTCGCCGGGAGCTGGAAGAGCGCTACCGCGCGCTCAAAGACGATTACTGAGCCCTGTTGGCTGCCAACCTCCACCTTCACTCGTTCAGGCGGAGCGGGCAGCGATTCTCGACAGGTTCGCAAGTTTCCACGTCCTGGCGCACCCGCCCGCGAGCCGATAAAACCCTATACAATCCGCGGCTTTTCGCACCGCCAATGAGGATCCGCCGTGAGCGCTTTGCCAGCCTGCCCCCAATGCAACTCCGAATACACCTATGAAGATGGCCAGATGCTGGTCTGCCCGGAGTGCGCCCACGAGTGGTCGGCGAATGCTGCAGAGCCCTCTGGTGAGGACGAAAAGCTGATCAAGGATTCGGTAGGCAACACGCTGCAGGACGGCGACACCATCACCGTGATCAAGGACCTCAAGGTCAAGGGCTCTTCGCTGGTGGTGAAGGTGGGCACCAAGGTCAAAAACATCCGCCTGGTTGACGGCGACCACGACATCGACTGCAAGATCGACGGCATCGGCGCGATGAAGCTGAAGTCGGAATTCGTCAGAAAGGTTTGAAGCGAAAAGCTTCGCGCCGGGGCGGCCCTCTCACAGAAGCACAAAGCCCACCGCACGCTTGTGGGAGGCGCGCCCCGCGGCGAATGCAGTCCGTAGGGTGGATCGCGCTTCATCGATCCACCGAGCGGAGCCACGGTGGATGTAAAAGGCGACATCCACCCTACGGTCCTTCGCGCCGCCGCGGCGCTCCTACAGCTACCCCGATCAGGGCGTCAGATAGGAAGAACGTGTCAGTCCCAGCCGCAACGCATCGATGTACTGGGTGCGCTCCTTGGCGCTGAGCCGAGCACTGGAGACCTTGTCACGGTAGTAGGTCATCAGCTCCTCGGGCGACAGGTGCACGTAGCGCAACATGTCTTCGATGGTGTCATGGGTCTCGATGCCGGCGTGGTAGAAGGTGCCATCCTCGCGCTGATAGACGTTGACCGAATCGGTATCGCCGAACAGGTTGTGCATGTCGCCGAGAATTTCCTGGTAGGCGCCCACCAGGAAGACGCCGAGGAAGTATTCCTCGCCTGCCTGGATCTCATGCACCGGCATGCTGTTCTCGATGCTCTGCTCATCCACGTAATGCTTGATCTTGCCGTCAGAATCGCAGGTCAGGTCCTGCAGCACCGCGCGGCGCACCGGTTCCTCGCTCAGACGCTGCAGCGGCACGATCGGCAGGATCTGGTCGATCGCCCAGGTGTCCGGCAAGCTCTGGAATACCGAGAAGTTGCAGATGTACTTGTCGGCCAACTTGTCGTTGAGCTCATCGAGCACCGCGCGGTGTGAACGCTGGCGCGCCTTGAGCTGGTTGTACAAGCGGCGACAGATGGCGAAGTAGCTCTGCTCGGCCAGCGCCTTTTGCGCCAGGCTCAGCTTGCCGGACGCGTATTGCGCTGCGGCCTCGCTCATATAGTGAGTGGCGCGCCAGTAGGTCTCGGTAACCATTTCAGGATCGGTTGGGCCGAGTAGATCGGCCAGCGCCTGGACGATCTCGGGTAGCTCGTCGTAGCTCTCGATGGTTGGCGCTTCGTCGTTGTGGCGCTCGAAGTCCGTCACCTGCATCACCAGCACGGCGTGATGCGCCGTCATAGCCCGGCCGCTTTCAGAGAAAATGTGCGGGTGCGGGAGCTCCTGGCGATCGCAGAACTCCTTGAGCATCCCGACCACGGTGCCGGCGTATTCATCAATGTCGTAGTTGATCGAGCTGGCATTGCGCGAGTGCGTGCCGTCGTAGTCGACACCGAGGCCGCCGCCCACATCGATATGGTCGACCGGCAACCCGAGCGCGCGGAGCTCGGCGTAATAACGAATGGCTTCACGGAAACCGTCGCGGTAGTCCGCCAGGTTGGCGATCTGCGAGCCCATGTGGAAGTGCAGCAGCCGCACGCCTTGCTCCACGCCTGCGGCGCGGAAGCGCTCGATCACGGTGAGCAACTGTGCGGCTGAAAGGCCGAACTTGGACTTTTCGCCACCGGTATCGGCCCACTTGCTCGAAGCCAGCGACGAAAGCCGCACGCGCAAACCAACCTGCGGGATCACCTTCAGCTCCGCCGCTTCCTCGATGACCATGCCCACTTCCGACATCTTCTCGATGACGATGAAGACGTTGTGACCGAGCTTCTGCCCCATCAACGCCAAGCGGATGAATTCACGGTCCTTGTAGCCGTTGCAGACAATGGTGCCGCCCTTCGGTGCCAGCGCCAGCACGGCCATCAGCTCCGGCTTGGAGCCCGCTTCGAGGCCGATCGAAACATTCTGCGTGGCGATGATGTTCTCGATCACCGCCTCTTGTTGGTTGACCTTGATCGGGTAAAGCGCGGTGTACTTGCTCTGATATTCCAGGCGCTCGATATTGGCGTCAAAGGCACCGGTCAAATGACGCACGCGGTCCTGAAGAATGTCCGGGAAGCGCACCAGCAACGGCAGGGTCAACCCAGCGTCGCGTAGCTGCTCGATCAACCCGGTGAATTCAACCGCCGCGCCATTGGGACCTTGCGGGCGCACTTCGACATGACCGTCATCACTGATCGAAAAATAGCCGGCGCCCCAGTGGCGAATACCGTAGACGCTACGGCTATCCGCTGCGGTCCATTGGCTGCCGTCATCTTTACGTGTGCGTCTTACAGGCATCTAGGCCTCCTGCGAAAATGGGATGAGTCTGTCGAGCATGGTGCGACAACAGGGCTGTCCGAGTTGGACAGCCGGCGTGCCCGGAAATAAGCGCACGCGCCTGATTGATCAGGTCGAGCGGTCAACCGCCCGACTTCTTAGCCTTGAATCCGCGCTTGATCAGTTCGTCGATGAGCAATTGAACATGGTCGCCCTGGATCTCGATCACGCCTTCTTTGAGCGCGCCGCCGGTACCGCAGCGGCGCTTGAGCGCACTGGCCAGCTCCTTGAGTTCAGCTTCAGCGAGGGGAACGCCGGATATGGTCGTTACCGTCTTGCCGCCCCGCCCTTTGCTTTCCCGGCGAACACGAGCGATGCCATCACCCGCGGGAATCAGCAGTTGCTTGCAGATGCAGGCGTCCAGCGGTTGGCTGCAATCTGGGCAGTGGCGCCCCGTGTCGGTGGAAAAGACCAGACCGCCAAGGCCTGAAAGGGACGTGGTTTTCTTGGCCACACACAACCTCTTGAAGACAGAAATCGGCGCGACAAGGCTCAGCGCCATAAAGCCGTCCAATTTAACAGCAAAACCCGCGCACTCGAAGGGCTGCGCAGCGCTTTGCTGCAAACGCCGCCGAATAGCACGACAGCACCGCACTGAGTGATGAAATGCTGCGTTCAAGCTGCTGAAAGACCCGCCGCTCTGCCTTTTGGCCATCGGTTACGCATGCGTAACGGCGGACGTTGTGTACGGTCCGATCCGCGGCGAATGCCGACGCGCCTCAGCCCAAGGGTATCGATGTCGGACATGACGGTCCAACGAAACGACGCGCCCGACAATCAAACCCAACCAGCGCCGGGCTGGTCATCAATGCACAGTGCGCACCAAATCCTTGGCAAGACCAGAATCAGAGTCGACCAGCAGGAGCGTACGGCTCCGGATCGATGCAAGGCGAGCGATCCAGCATCAGATCCGTCAATAGCTGGCATGAAGCAGGCGCCAATACCAGCCCGTTTCGGAAATGTCCGCAGTTAAGCCAAAGCCCCTCGTGGCCCGGCACCGGCCCTATGTAAGGAATGCCCTCAGGCGAAGCAGGACGCAGACCCGCCCAATGCTTGACCACTGTTGCATCTGCCAGCCCAGGAAGCAGCTCAATGGCCGTCTCTCGGAGGCTTTCCAGGGCATCTTCGGTTGGCGTCTTGTCGAAACCGACATCTTCCAGAGTGCTGCCCACGAGAATGTGACCATCACGTCGCGGAATCGCATAACGCCGCTTGGCCAGCACCATGCTCGGCAGGAAATCTTCGGCGCACTTGAACAAGATCATCTGGCCCTTCATCGGCTTGACCGGAAGCTCGAGCCCAAGCTTTGCAAGCAGCCGCCCACTCCAGGCGCCCGCCGCGACGACAACCTGCTCGGCACGCATCTCACCCTGCGCCGTTTGCACACCGACGACTCGCGCTCCGTCATTGATGAAACCGCTTACAGGGCAATGTTCGATGATCGTCACATTGGGCAGCTTCGCCAATGCTGCACGCAGCGCCTGCAACAAACGAGGATTACGGACATTGGCGACGCCTGGCATGTACACCGCGCTTGAGAAACCATCGCCAAGCGAAGGCACAGCGGTATGTACCTGCTCCATGTCTACGGGGTGCAGCGGTCGACCATGGCGGTGTGCCCAGGCCAGGGCTTGGTCTTCATCTTCTAGATCCAGCCAGTACAGCCCCGTCTCGTGAACCTCCGGATCGACCCCGCTCTGCTGCAAGAGCGTCTTGCCTAGGCTGGGGTAGTAGTCCTGCGACCAGTGCGCTAGCGCCGTTATCGCCGGGCTGTAACGCCAAGGATAAAGAGGAGAAACGATACCTCCGCCTGCCCAGGAGGCTTCGGTGCCGGTCGCCGATGCCTCAAGCAGCAGCACCTTTCGTCCTTCATTCGCGAGAAGCTGGGCAGAGAGCAGCCCAAGAATTCCGCCTCCCACGATTATTGATACATCAACCACACTTACCTCCGAAAGATCAGCCTAGCCACCGACCAACGTCTTGACTTTGAGGCACACGAAGTTAAAACAAGGGCCGGTCTAGAAGACCGAATCATACGTGCAAAAGGAAGCGCACCATGAACTCCATCTATATAAGAGCGTTTACCCTTATCGAGCTGCTTGTTACCGTTGCGGTCCTGAGTGTCTTGCTGGGTATCGCCATCCCCAACTTTAGGTCCCTTGTCGAGCGGCATCATCGGTCAACCGCAAGCCTTGACCTGCTCGAAGCTCTCAATCATGCGCGGGGATTAGCGGTTACACGGCGCGAACGTATAAGCCTCTGCGCAGGCATCGATATTTGCAACGCATCGGCAGACTGGGAAGACGGAATCATCATATTCAGCGACCCAAACCAGAACGGGACTCTTGACGCCGGAGAACAGCTTCATCGGGTCACGACGCTACCGGACGAATACCATTGGAACTGGAGCAACTTCCGAAGCCGGACATTCATGACGTACAAAGCTAACGGAACGACCGATAGCTTAAACGGAACCTATACCCTCTGTAGCCGCGGCGAAGCGATACAGCAGCTCGTGATCAATATCACAGGACGACTGAGAACCCGGTCACCGGAGGGCAATGGCGCCTGTACCTAGCGACCGTATACCCCCAGAAAGGGACCGAACATCACCTTTGGATTCGTAGCCGACAGGTAAGCTGGGATGATTCTTTGGCCGTTACGCTAGAAGAGCAATCAT
Organism: Pseudomonas sp. NPDC077451; assembly: GCF_044543345.1. Lineage (NCBI taxonomy): Bacteria > Pseudomonadati > Pseudomonadota > Gammaproteobacteria > Pseudomonadales > Pseudomonadaceae > Pseudomonas > Pseudomonas sp. NPDC077451. The sequence continues at coordinate 30,204 of NZ_JBITVX010000010.1, forward strand.
GCCGAATTATCGTGGTTTCACCCTGATCGAATTGATGGTAACCATCGCTGTCCTGGCAATAATGGTAGCGATCGCCGTTCCTTCTTTTACATCGCTAATCCAGAACAATCGGACAACATCCCTGCATCACGAAATACTCGGGGCTATTCAGCTAGCGAGATCTGAGGCTGTGAAGCGCCGCAAAGACGTGATCATTTGCAGAACGGAAAATCAGAACGTGTGCGCAAATGGAACGAACTGGGCGGCAGGCTGGCTCGTCAGGGAGGTCGGTGGCGACGTAGTAAAGGTCTGGGATCCGGTAGCTGGAATGGCTTTAACCGGGCCGAATGCTGGGGTTGTGTTCCACAGCAGCGGCATGGCTGATGCGATAGCCAACTTCGTCACTACCTCATCCAGCTGCACTAGCGGAGCCAAATACGCGATTGGCGTTTCCTTGACCGGAAGCTCGACCACCAACAAGACAGGATGTCCATGATGCCGCTGCAGCGATACCACAAAGAAGCCGGGGCGACCCTGATCGAAGTGCTGATCGCCATGTTGGTACTTGCTATCGGGCTCCTCGGTCTGGCAGGCCTGCAAGCCACCAGTATTCAGAGCAATCACAGCGCTTACTATCGTTCTCAGGCGACTTTACTTGCTGGCGACCTGGCCGACCGCATGCGCGCCAACCGCCTCGAGGCATTGACCAACGCTTACCTAACGGACTTCCCGACTCCCTCTTCAACTAACACTGTAACGGGCACTACGGCTGAAAAGGATGTGGCCGAATGGCTAAACCAGTTAGCTCTAACGTTGCCAGAAGGCACCGGTAAAGTTGAGAAAAACGGCACCCTGATCACCATATCGGTTCGCTGGAACGATTCCCGGGGTCATATAAAAGCTAACAACGATAACAACACCCACAGCGAAACCTTCGCTTATCGGACAGAAATATGACCCACATATCCCTCCGACAACAACACGGCCTCTCGCTTGTTGAGTTGATGGTCGCGATGGCCTTGAGCCTGTTACTTATGCTTGGCGTTATGCAAATATTTCTCAGCAGTAAGCAGACATACAGCACTAACATTGCGCTCTCTCGGGTGCAAGAGAGTGGACGCTTCGCATTGGACTTTTTGGCCCGTGATATTCGTAACGCGGGCTACAAGGGCGAGTGTTTAGGAACACCTAACAATCTCCTTAACGAAGCATCCTCCGCATATTCCAGCGAGCTATTCGACCTAAATGTTGCCATCATGGGTTGGGATGAAAACGTCTCTCCTGCACCTGCTGCCAAAATAACAGGCATAGCTAACCGCACACCCGGGACCGATATGATCCTAGTCAAGCATGCAGCGCAGGCCTCCGGAGCCACCGCAACCGGCGCCACCCCCGCCAATTCAAATACTATAAGCGTCAATACAGCTAGTTCTATTCCCAACGATAGTATCGTGATTGTTGCTGACGCTCTGGGATGTGACGTTTTTCAGACAGCGAATAATAAAAACGCAAATTCACTAACCCGACAGAATCAAGGCACGCCCGGCAACAAGAATCCAGGCCACCATGAGTTTAGCCACGCCTATGGCAACAGTATGGAAATCCTAACGCTACAGTCTGCGCTTTACTACATTGGCACCGGGGCCAACAACCGGCCATCTCTACGTCGGGTGACCTTCAACAGCGGCACTCCAGTTAACATGGAACTCGTTGAAGGGATAGAAAATATTCAGATCATCTATGGACTGATCAATGCCAAACGCCAGGTTACCGAATATAAAAAAGCAAAAGACATGAGTTTGGCAGAGTGGGGAGACGTAGGCAGCGTGCGCCTCCAGATACTTGCCGCTGGCGCTGATCAAAATGTAGTCAGCGCTACCCAAAAGCTTATGTTCGACGGCGCCAGCATCGACATTAGTGATAGAAGGCTCGGCCAGGTATTTACTAGCACACTTGGCCTTCGGAATCGTCTCCAATGAGGTTGTTAGGGATGAAACAAACGGACACAAGCTCTCAAAAAGGAGCGGTTTTGGTAGTAGCACTGATCATGCTTTTATTACTTACCGTCATCGGGCTAGCCAGCATGCGTGGTACCTCGTTGCAGGAGAGTATGTCTGGGAATATGCGCGACAGTAGCTTGGCCCTGCAAGCATCGGAAGCTGCCCTCCGCAAAGGAGAAGAAGATGTCGTCAACCATTTTACTGCTGGCACACTGAACATTCTCGAGGCCGCCAACGCCTCCGATAGCTATGACGATTTTCCGGGTGCAAGCAAAGACCCAGAATACACCATCGTCCTACTCGCAAAGATTAGAACCAGTACAGAGGCTGGCGCGCCTATTGACGATGAGGGCGCATTGGTACGGGTCGAATCGGATGGCTACGGTGCCAGCGTCAACGCAGATAACGAACCCAGCTCACATATTAAGCTCCGCTCTACCTTTCTGGTCGAGCAATAAAACCTTAGTTGCCCGCCGACCTATTTTTCGGAGCGCCAATCATGATGTCGTACCAGTCCACTTTTTTCCCACTTAGAACCAGCGCTGGCTTTGCCCTCTCGCTTTGTATTGCCGCCGCCGCAACGCCTACTTACGCCGCAATAGCACAGTCCCCCCTGCTTCTGGGTGGTGGTAGCGTGCCGGGAAACCTGGCACTTGTACCATCAGTCGAATTCCCGACAGTTATTAGCGTTGCCAACATTGACACAACCTATACCCACGCAACCAACTATGTAGGAAATTTTGACAGCTCAAAATGCTATCAATATATAAAGGAAGACGTAAACCATATCATTTTCGGAACAATTAGTGGGGATGATGGCGGCGGGTATTTCACCCCTATCCGGAAAGGCAAGGACTGCACCGGTAACGAGGAGTGGAGCGGGAACTATCTAAACTGGGCCACCACCCAGACTATTGACCCCTTCCGCCTGGCGCTGACTGGTGGTTACAGGGTAGTTGACACGAGCAATAAAACAATTATTGAAAAGGCCACCCGAGCCAACCGAGGCGACTATTTTGACAATCGGTCCGTGACCGATGATGCATTGATAAGTAGCATAGCCCCTTATATCGGCAAGACATTGGCCAGCTCCGTCAAAAGCTCAGACGGCAGCAAAAGTGCGGCGATTCAGAACTACCAAAAGAACAAGACTCTTCGCATTATCAACGATGGTAAGACAGCTTTTTATTCCGTGCGGGTTGAGGTTTGTAAAAATCTAGATCTGCTAGAGAGCAATTGTGTTCGATATGGCAACACGTGGAAGCCCGAAGGGCTTATACAACGCTACGCAGACACCATCCGCTATAGCGCCTTCAGCTACTTGAACATTGATGGCAATGATCGCAATGGTGGCGTACTTCGAGCTCCACAGAAATATGTGGGACCAACCATGAGTACGCCCCGCACCGCCGGGATAGCTGCCAACCCAGCCAAGGAATGGGATGAAACCACCGGAATTCTTATAACAAACCCGCACAACGATGCCACCGGCAATAGTGGTGTTATCAATTACATTAACAAATTTGGCGAGTTAACAAACCAGCACAAGTCCAACGACCCGGTCAGCGAGCTTTACTACGCAGCTCTGCGCTACTTTAAGAACCAAGGCAATGTCGAGGCCTACTCCAACACATCGGATAACACTCAGAAAGACAATTTTCCTGTCATTACCGCCTGGAGCGATCCAATCCAATATGCCTGCCAGAAAAACGTAGTTCTAGGTATTGGCGACGTTAACACTCACCAAGATCATGATGTGCCTTATACCGGCGACACGCTTGCCGTGAGCAGTTATACGAAAACGGTATTCGACCTTGAACGCATAACCAAAAGCGCGACCAGCGAGTTCACTGGCCGCGGAAACTCAGCCCATATTGCTGGCCTGGCCTACTACGCCAATACCACCGATATTCGGAGCGACTGGGCGGGTAAACAAACGATTTCCACTTACTGGGTTGATGTACGCGAAGGGCGAACTCTGCTGGAAAAAAATCGTAACCAATACTGGCTTGCTGCCAAGTATGGTGGATTTAAAGTTCCCAGTAATTTCGGTGTAGCGCTGAACCGCAAAACTATACTCGACGAAGATTGGTGGCACACAACCACAGACACACTGGATACAACGGATCCAAGGCCCGACAACTTCTTCGTTGCCAGCGATGCCACCAACATGGTGGAGGGTCTGAAAAAGGCGTTTGCAAAAATTTCTAACGAGGTACAGAGTACCACCGCCTCCTTGGCCACCAACTCTACTCGCTTAGAAACTGATACCGCACTCTTTCAATCGCGTCTGGATAGTCGTTTCTGGAGCGGTGACCTGCTCGCACGGCGAGTCGATGAAAATGGTGTGGTTGGAGCGGATACAGCCTGGAGTGCAGCACAGAAGCTCGACAGCCTAGACTCTATCGATTCCCGCAATATCTTAACCATCACACCTGCCACTACTTCGGGTAATTCTGGCGAAACAATCGCTACACGTGGCGCCAATTTCACTTGGGACGGCCTTAACGGCGACCAACGAGCACTGCTGCAGAAGACTGCCGAGACCGGTACGGAAAACGCCGAGAAACGCCTGGCCTATCTGCGCGGAGATCGAACCAACGAAATCACAACAGAAGACCGAACGAAGTTATTCCGCCAGCGCGGCAGCCGCCTGGGTGATATCGCTAACTCCGACCCGCAGTTCATCCACAACCAAGATTTCGGTTATTCACGCCTCAGCTGGGGAACCAACGGCGCCGTAGGCACTGCCTATACCACTTTCCGCGCCAGTAGCGCTTATCGAACGCGTACGCCTCTGGTGATCGTAGGCGCCAACGATGGCATGCTCCACGGCTTCGACGCCCGGGTCAGCGATACAGCAGCCAACAACGGCGGTCGTGAGATCTTTGCCTATGTGCCTAATGGTGTTTTCAGCAACCTGATCAACCTGACCGACCCGGCCTACACACATCGCTACTATGTCGACGGCACTCCGCGCATCTCCGACGTGTGGATCGGAAGTTCCTGGAAGACCATGGTAGTAGGAACTACTGGCGCAGGTGGTAGAAACGTTTTTGCTCTCGACGTAACCAATCCGGACAGCATGACCAGCAACAGCGTCATGTGGGAGTTCAGCCACCCTGAAATGGGCTACACCATGGGTCAACCAGCGCTGGTTGCACTGCCCAACGAAAAATTCGGCGTAATTGTCAGTAGTGGCTATCACAACACGGCGCCAGAAGAAGGTAAGGTCTGGATACTCGACGCGGAGACCGGCAGCATCATTCAGGAGGTGGAGCTACCAACTACCGGTAACCTGGGCTCGCCTCTGGCTGCGGATACTGACTACAACCAGGTTGCAGATAGGGTATACGTGGCCGATACGTTGGGCAACGTATGGCGGATAGACCTGACCGGCAGCAACCCGTCCGGCTGGGACATTCCGGACAGTCTTGGCAATAACCCTCTGTTCGTTGCCAAAATTGGCAGCACTCGCCAGGCCATCACCGCTCCGCTTTCGTCGGCCTTTAATGATAAGGGCGAGCACATGATCTTCTTCGGAACTGGCAGCTTTTATCGCGACGGCGATAACGAAATACCAGAATCTCCATCCATCGATACCTTCTACGGAATCATTGACCGAGGTCAGGCTATCGATGGGCGTAGCTCCCTGCTAAAGCAAGCGGTAATAAAACAAGCGACCCTGGCCAGCGGGCTCAATGCACGGGCAATCACGAACAATGCACTCACCACTCAGTCCGGCTGGTACATAGACCTCGGCTGGTTAGAAGGTGAAGGCGCGACAGGAGCCCTTGGTGAACGCGTCATTGCCAAGCCAACCCTTCGAACCGATCGCGTAATTTTCACAACCATGACGCCTTCCGCCGATCCCTGCGCCTCCGGCGGCACGAGTTTCATCATGGCAATGAATTTATCAAGCGGATCCCGCTTGAACTATGCCTATTTCGACACAAACGGTGATGGCACTCCTGATAAAGATGACACGACTATCGGCGATGACGACGAGAACATCCCTTGGTCTGGCATCGACACAGATGACGGTGTGACCAAAGGTGTCACGTTACTACCAAAGCTCCTGTGCTTTGCCGGCTCCAGCGGAGCTACCCCGCTATGCATTCCTAATCCAGGATCGCAACGTTTTGGCCGCAACTCATGGCATGAAGTGAGGACGAATTGATGGAGAGGAAACTGACAAGGCAGGCTCATAAACCGAGCAGGGGCTTCACCCTGATTGAAGTTATGATTGTCGTGGCGATAGTCGGGATCCTGGCCGCGATTGCCTATCCGTCTTATCAGGAACACGTACGCAAGGCCCGCCGGGCGGATGCGCAGGCAGCCTTAATGGAGCTGGCGCAGTTTATGGAGCGTCACTATACGGCGAACGGCAGATATCTGACGGCAGCCAACGCGAACCCTGCTAACGCAGCCCCTACGTTGCCCTTTACAGATGCACCAAAGGACGGAGCGACGAAGTTCTATACCTTGGAGTTTTCAGCAACCCCAACCGCCAGTGCTTATACGCTCCGAGCAGTGCCAAAAAACGCAATGGCAAACGATAGTTGCGGCACGCTCACGCTTGCGCATACCGGAGCGAAGGGGCAGAAAGCCGGAGCGACATTGGCACAGTGTTGGAGACGTTAAAACAGACGGTATCGAAGGGAGCTATCAGAGCTCCCTCAACCGCAACTCTTTAGGCATCGAGAACGTCACGTTCTCGGGCCGGCCATCCAGCTCATCCATACCCGTAGCACCCCACTCGCGCAGCCGGTCGATCACCCCAAGCACCAACACCTCAGGCGCTGAAGCGCCGGCGGTGATACCGATCCGATCGACGCTCTCAAACCATTCGCGCCTGAGATCTTCCGCGCCGTCAATGAGATAAGCCGGCGTGCTCATCCGCTCCGCCAGCTCGCGCAAACGATTGGAGTTCGAACTGTTCGGGCTGCCCACGACCAATACCAAGTCGCACTCAGCCGCAAGCTGCTTGACCGCATCCTGACGATTCTGAGTGGCGTAGCAGATGTCGTCCTTGCGCGGGCCGCCGATACTGGGAAAACGCGCACGCAGCGCATCGATCACGCGGCTGGTGTCATCCATCGACAGGGTCGTTTGAGTGACGAACGCCAGGGCTTCCGGGTTGCGTACTTGCAATTCAGCAACATCCTTTTCGTCTTCCACCAGATAGATCGAGCCGCCACTGGCGGTATCGTACTGCCCCATGGTGCCTTCTACTTCCGGGTGGCCTGCATGGCCGATAAGGATGCATTCGCGCCCTTCCCGGCTGTACTTGGTCACTTCCAGATGGACCTTGGTCACCAATGGGCAAGTAGCGTCAAATACCTTGAGGCCGCGCCGTTCCCCTTCCATCCGCACGGCCTGGGACACGCCATGAGCGCTGAAGATGACGATGAAGCCGTCCGGCACCTGCTCCAGCTCATCGACGAAGATGGCGCCACGCTCGCGCAGGTCTTCCACCACAAACTTGTTATGCACGACTTCGTGCCGCACGTAGATCGGCGGCCCGAATACCTCAAGCGCACGGTTGACGATTTCAATGGCGCGGTCGACACCGGCACAAAAGCCACGAGGATTGGCGAGTTTAATTTGCATGGCGGGTATCTCGATGCGCGCGGCACGCGGGATGGATGGACAGATTATGACCCGTAGGGTGGATGGCGCTTTTAAACCCACCAGTGCGGCCTGCGGTGGTTCGGTGAAGCGTGATCCACCCTACGATCTGGCTCCTACAACAAGCACTTATTTACGTGAGCCGGTCACTCAGACCGGCTTGACTTCAAATATCTCTACTTCAAAAGTCAGTGCCTTGCCTGCCAGCGGATGATTGAAGTCGACGATGACCTGACGATCATCGAAGTTTTTGACGACACCCGGCAGTTCGGTCTTGGCGGCGTCGTTGAAGATCACCAGCAAGCCCTCGGACAGCTCCATACCTTCGAATTGATTACGCGGCATGGTTTGCACGTTCTGCGGGTTGTGCTGGCCGAACCCCTGTTCCGGAGCGATCTGGAAGGTCCGCTTGTCGCCTGCCTTGAGTCCGAACAGCTGCTGCTCAAAACCCGGTAGCAGGTTTCCGTCGCCCACCTTAAAGGTGGCTGGCTGCTTGTCAAAGGTCGTGTCGACCTGCTCGCCGTTTTCCAGGCTGAGGGAGAAATGCAGTGTCACCTGCATATCCTGCCCGATGCGCTGCTCACTCATTTACGGTTTCTCCCGTTTTACTGCTACGGAACATATCCAGCGCCAGCATGACAGCGCCTATGGTGATGGCGCTGTCGGCGATGTTGAACGCAGGGAAGTACCAGCGGTTCTGCCAATGCACGAGGATGAAATCGACAACATGACCAAGCACAACGCGGTCATAGAGGTTACCAAGCGCGCCACCCAAAACCAGCGCCAGGGCAACGGCAAGCCAAGTCTCACCAGCCTTCAAACGCTTCATCCAGACCACCAGCACGACGCTGACGCCCATGGCGATTACTGCGAACAACCAGCGTTGCCAACCCGAATGATCGGCGAGAAAGCTGAAGGCAGCGCCGGTATTGTAGGCCAGCGTCCAGGCGAAATAATCGGGGATGACATCGACCTTCTGATACAGGCTGAAGTTGGCCTCGAAGTAGTGCTTGGTTGCTTGATCCAGTGCAATCACCAGCACGCTTAGCCAGAGCCAGGCGAGCTTGCCAAGGCGGGCGGTCATGCTGCTGCCCTCGAAGAAGGATGCCGGTGGGCTGAAGCCCACCCTACGAGGCTGAAGTAGCTCTGCCGCTGTCCTGTTACAGAGCATTCGCCGCGAGGGCGCGCCTCCCACAAGTGCAGCCCAACCCATCCTTCGACGATCATCAAGCCGTGATTTTCAGCAAGCTGGCCCGTGCAGACGGGTGCGCGGTCACGCATAGTGGCGGACCTCGCCAGCGCCTTCGATGTTCTCAACGCAGCGACCGCAGATCTCCGGATGCGCCGGGTGGGTACCGACGTCGGGCAGGTGATGCCAGCAGCGACCACACTTGGCATGGCCAGTCTTGCTGATCTGCAGCTTCAGGCCCGGCAGTTCGCTTTGCACGGCTTCGGCCGGGGCGTCGGCGAGAGGCGCCACGGTCACTGCAGAGGTGATGAGGACGAAGCGCAGTTCACCGCCCAGTTTCGCCAGGTCGGAAACCAGCGCGTCTTCGGCGTACAAGGTGACCTCGGCCTGCAGATTGCCACCGATGGTTTTCGCGGCCCGCTGGGTTTCCAGCTCCTTGTTCACCGCCGCTTTGACGGCCATGACCTTTTCCCAGAACTCGCGACCCAGCTCGACATCACCTGGCAGTTCGGCAAGCCCGGTGTACCAGGTGTTGAGCATCACCGACTCGTTGCGCTCGCCCGGCAGGTACTGCCAGATCTCATCAGCGGTGAACGACAGAATCGGCGCAATCCAGCGCACCAGCGCCTCGGCGATATGGTACAGCGCGGTCTGGCAGGAGCGCCGCGGCAGGCTGTCGGCGCCGGTGGTGTACTGGCGATCCTTGATGATATCGAGGTAGAAACCGCCCAGCTCCTGTACGCAGAAGTTGTGCACTTTCTGGTAGACGTTCCAGAACTTGTAGGTGCCGTAGGCTTCCTCAATTTCCCGCTGCAGCAGTAAGGCGCGATCAATGGCCCAGCGGTCCAGAGCGATCAGTTGGTCGGCCGGAACCTGATGCTGCGCCGGATCGAACCCGTCAAGGTTGGAGAGCAGGAAGCGCGCTGTGTTGCGGATACGGCGATAGGAGTCCGCGCTGCGCTGCAGGATCACCTTGGAAACCGCCATTTCACCGGAATAATCGGTAGAGGCGACCCAGAGGCGAAGGATATCGGCGCCGAGGGTGTCGGTGACCTCCTGTGGAGCTACGACGTTACCCAGCGACTTGGACATCTTGCGGCCGTTCTCATCGACCACGAACCCGTGAGTCAGCAGCCCTCGGTAGGGCGCGTGACCATCGATGGCCGAGCCAGTCAACAGCGAGGAGTGGAACCAGCCGCGATGCTGGTCGGAGCCTTCGAGATAAAGGTCCGCACGCGGCCCGCTTTCGTGGCCCATCGGGTGCGAGCCGCGCATCACATGCCAGTGGGTGGTGCCGGAATCGAACCAGACGTCCAGGGTGTCGCTGATCTTCTCGTACTGCGCTGCTTCGTCGCCCAGCAGCTCGGCTGCGTCCAGCTTCGACCAGGCCTCGATACCGCCCTGCTCAACTTGCTGCGCAACGGCCTCCATCAGCTCGACGGTACGCGGGTGCAGCTCGCCGCTCTCCTTGTGCAGAAAGAACGGGATCGGCACGCCCCAGGTGCGCTGACGAGAGATGCACCAGTCGGGTCGCCCGGCAATCATGCCGTGCAGCCTTGCCTGGCCCCAGGCTGGAACGAACTGGGTCTGCTCGATGGCATCCAGCGCCCGACGCCGCAGCGAACTGCCGTCGTGCACGACTTTGTCCATGCCAACGAACCACTGCGCTGTGGCGCGGTATATCAGCGGCGTCTTGTGCCGCCAGCAGTGCATGTAGCTGTGTTGGATCGACTCGTGCTTGAGCAGCGCGCCTACTTCACGCAGCTTCTCGACGATGGCCGGATTAGCCTTCCAGATGAACTGCCCGCCAAAGAATGGCAGATCCGATACGTATACGCCGTGGCTCTGAACGGGGCTGAGAATGTCATCATTCTCCATGCCGTAATGCTTGCAGGAGCGGAAGTCGTCTTCACCGTAAGCAGGCGCCGAGTGGACGATGCCAGTTCCTGCACCGGTTTCTACGTAATCGGCCAAATAGACCGGCGCGAAGCGCTCATAGAACGGATGGCGGAAGCGGATGAGCTCCAGTTCGCTGCCCTGGCAGCGGGCGATGATCTGGCCCTGCAGGTCGTAGCGCTGCAGACAGGATTCAACCAGCTCTTCGGCGAGGACGAGCAGCTTGTCACCGGTATCGACCAAGGCATAGACGAAGTCGGGATGTACGTTGAGCGCCTGGTTCGCCGGGATGGTCCAAGGCGTGGTGGTCCAGATGACGATGCTGGTCGGTTTGGCCAGTGCTCCGACACCAAACGCAGCCGCCAGCTTGTCCGCGTCCTCCACCTGGAAGGCTACGTCGATGGCATCGGACTTCTTGTCCTGGTATTCGACTTCCGCCTCGGCCAGCGCCGAACCGCAATCAAAGCACCAATTCACCGGCTTCAGGCCCTTGAAGACGAATCCACCTTCGACCATTTTCGCCAGCGCGCGGATTTCACCGGCTTCGTTCGCAAAATCCATGGTGCGGTACGGATTGTCCCACTCACCCAGCACGCCGAGGCGGATGAAGTCAGCCTTCTGCCCTTCGATCTGCTCGGTCGCATAGGCACGGCAGCGCTCGCGCGTCAGGTCGGCCGGCTGGTTCTTGCCGTAGGTGATCTCGACCTTGTGCTCGATGGGCAAACCATGACAGTCCCATCCCGGCACGTAGGGCGCGTCGAAACCGGCTAAGGTCTTGGAGCGAACAATGAAGTCCTTGATGACCTTGTTTACCGCGTGGCCAATGTGAATGCTGCCGTTTGCATACGGAGGGCCATCATGCAGGACGAACTTTGGGCGACCCTCACCGATCTGCCGCAGCTTCCCGTAGAGATCAATGCTGTTCCAGCGCTGCAGGGTCTCCGGCTCGCGCTGTGGCAGACCGGCCTTCATCGGAAATGCCGTGGACGGCAGATTGAGGGTCGCTTTGTAATCGGTCATTTCAGTCCTGACTCGTGGTAAAGGGTGAAGCTCGCCAGTATTCGCGAGCCGCGGCGATATCCGCTTCGATCGCCGTCTTGAGTGCCTCCAGCGAGGCAAAGCGCTGCTCGTCTCGCAGCCTTCGGTGAAAGGTTACGCGCAGCAAACGACCATAAAGATCGCCCTGAAAATTCAGCAAGTGCACTTCCAGATGCGGCTGGCCGTCGCTTTCGACCGAGGGACGCATACCGATATTGGCGACTGCAGGCTGCACTACGCCATCGACTTCTGTGCTCACCATGAACACGCCGCTAAGCGGCGTATTCTTGCGCTTAAGCTGGATGTTTGCGGTCGGCGCACCGAGCTGACGCCCTAGCGCCTGCCCATGCATGACCCGACCGGTGATACTGAACGGCCGACCCAGCAGTTTTTCTGACAGCTGTAGATCACCAGCGGCGAGAACCTGGCGCAGCCGCGTACTGCTGACTCGCTCACCGTCGACCTCGATAGTGGTGGCGGCCTCGACGGTAAACCCTTCCGCAGCGCCAGCCTTCAACAAAAAGTTAAAATCACCAGCTCGGTCGCAACCGAAACGGAAGTCATCGCCGACCTCCAGGTGCCGGACACCAAGGCCTTCGACCAGCGTTGCATGGACGAACTCGGCAGCACTCAGCTCGCGTAAACGGCGATTGAACGCCAGGCACAACACCAGATCCACACCTTGCTCATTCAGCAACTGCAGTTTCTCGCGCAGGCGGGTCAGCCGAGCGGGCGCCTTATCGGGCGCAAAGTACTCGCGCGGCTGCGGCTCGAAGATCACCACGCAGCTGGGCAATCCAAGCTCGGCGGCTCGTTCACGCAGACGCGCCAGGATGGCTTGATGCCCCCGGTGAACTCCGTCGAAATTGCCGATGGTGGCGACGCAACCCCGATGCCGGGGCCGCAGGTTATGTAGACCTCGAACCAGCTGCATACCGCACTTCTTGCTTGAAAAGTCGCCGATTATACGCATGCGGCGGCAGTCGCGGACAGGTTTGCCACCCGCGCAGAGCGCGGATCAATGGCGGAGATGCCGAGGCCGCAAACCGAGCACCACCAAGCCTGCCGCGAAAGCCCCTAGCCCCGCCATCACGAGCAGCCCCAGCTGTATTGCTCGCTGCTGCCAGCCCCAGGCGAACCACTCGACCGACGGTACGTTTAGCCACCAGACCACCGCCACCATCGCCGTACAACCACCAGCCAGACGCAGCAGGAACACGACCCAGCCTGGCGCAATCTGGAACACACCGATGCGATAGAGCCCCCAGAACAGCAGCCCGGCATTAAGCATCGACGACAGCGAGGTCGCCAGCGCCAGCCCCACGTGCTTGAGCGGCCAGATCAGCATTAGATTTAGCACCATGTTGGCGATCATGCAGATGATTGCAATACGCACCGGCGTCTTTAAATCCTGCCGAGCAAAGAAGCCCGGCGCCAGCACCTTGATCAGCATGAATGCCAGGACGCCGAGCGAATATGCCTCTAGTGCGTTAGCGGATTGAACAACAGCCTCCTCACTCATTGCTCCGTAGAAGAACAGACTGGCAATCAGCGGCTCGGCCAGAATTCCCAGGGCCAGTGCCGCAGGAATACCCACCAGCAATACCATCCGCAGCGCCCAGTTAAGCGTATTGGAAAAAGCTTTCGGGTCCTCGCCCGCATGCTGACGCGAAAGACTTGGCAGGATGACCGTGCCTATGGCGATGCCAAACGCCCCCAGCGGTAATTCCGAAAGCCGGTCCGCGTAATAAAGCCAGGACACACTGCCGGTCTGCAGAAACGAGGCAAGCACCGTATCGAGCAGGAGATTGATCTGGCTAACCGACACACCGAACAAGGCCGGCACCATCAACAGCATGATTCGCCGCACTCCCTCGTCTCCGAACTTCACCCGAGGCCGCGGCAGCAATCCCAGCTTGGCAACGTAAGGAAGCTGGAAGGCCAACTGGGCGAAGCCGGCGATGAATACACCCCAGGCCAGCGCCATAATCGGCTGATCGAAATAAGGCGTTAGAAAAACCGCGGAGGTGATCATGCACACATTGAGCAGTACCGGCGTGAAGCCTGGAACCGCGAAATGCCCATAGGTATTGAGCACGCCCGAGGTAAAGGCGGTGAGCGAAATCAGCAACAGATAAGGGAAGGTGATACGCAACAGCTCGCCGGCCAGCTGCATCTTTGCCGGGTCATCGTGAAAACCTGGCGCGAAGACCATGACCACATAGGACGAGGCAAGCACTCCGACTGCTGTAATACCGGTCAATATCAACCCAAGCATGCCTGCCGTTCGATCAACCAGCAGCTTGACCTCAAGCAGCGTCCGCTTGGTCCGGTACTCGGACAGCACAGGGACGAAGGCCTGAGCAAACGCACCTTCCGCGAACAGGCGGCGGAGAAAGTTAGGAATTTTGAAAGCGATAAAGAATGCATCCGCTGCCGCACCGGACCCGAAGTAGCTCGCCACCACCATATCGCGTACCATGCCCAGCACTCGGGACAGCAGCGTCATGACGCTGACTACCGCGCTGGAACGCAATAATCCGCCTTTACCGGATGTCTCGGACATTTGTTTTCCTAGAAGTTGCTGCAGAGGTTCCGCAATGGCGCAGGCCATTGGAATCGACGGGCAATTACGACAGATAAAGAGGCCGCGAGTTTAGCGGCAGCCCTTCTGTCCGGCCAGCATGATCAATCTCTAAGCAGGCTTGACAAGCCATCGCCGTATCGGCATGATTCGCGGCCTTATTTGCTTTGTAATCCCACGTTTTCGAGGAGTTCGACGGTGGCCAACAGCCCTTCCGCCAAAAAACGCGCAATTCAGGCTGAGAAGCGTCGCAGCCACAACGCCAGCCTGCGCTCCATGGTTCGTACCTACATCAAGAATGTGGTCAAAGCCATTGATGCAAAAGATCTGGATAAAGCTCGTACTGCTTACACTGCAGCCGTGCCTGTAATCGACCGTATGGCCGATAAAGGCATAATCCACAAGAACAAAGCAGCTCGGCATAAAAGCCGCCTGAACGGCCATATCAAGGCCCTCGGCGAAGCTGCTGCAGCCTAAGCTGTACGCTCTTGTGAAAAACCGGCCTTGAGCCGGTTTTTTTATGTCTGCGATTCGATGCCAAGGCATCAATCTCAGCGAGCACAACCAGGCACCTTTATGGCTGAGCCCATGGCAGTATCGGAATCGCAGTAACGGCGTTCTGCGGACTCCCTTCGATAATACGATCGCTATACACCAAATAGACCAGCGTGTTGCGCGCCTCATCGAAAAAGCGCACCACTTGCATGGTTTTGAACACCAGAGACGTCCGCTCCTTAAAGACGACTTCACCATCCTTGAGCTTTTCGCCCACCTGAATCGGCCCCACCTGCCGGCAAGCGATCGACGCCTCGGCGCGATCTTCAGCCAGACCGAGCCCACCCTTTATGCCGCCCGTCTTGGCACGTGACAGATAGCAGGTCACGCCCTCAACCTTGGGATCGTCAAACGCCTCGACCACGATTTTATGATTCGGTCCGAGCCATTTGAAAACGGTATCGACCTCACCCACCTCTCGCGCCATACCAACCACTGGCCACGCCAGCAACACCATTAACGCTTTTGCCAGCCGCATCAAACCACCTCAGACCAAAATCATGTTGTCGCGATGAATAAGCTCTGGCTCATCAACATAACCGAGCAGCTTCTCGATTTCGTCCGACGGGCGACCAAGGATTCGTTGCGTTTCAGCCACACTGTAGTTCGCCAGACCGCGCGCGACCTCGCGACCATCCAGCCCGACACAGACCACCATTTCGCCACGCCGGAAACCACCGTGCGCAGCTTTAACTCCGACAGGCAACAGGCTGCGATTACCCTGTTTCAAGGCGTGTACCGCACCGTCATCGAGAACGACCGTACCACGCGTCTGAAGATGACCAGCCAACCACTGCTTTCGCGCAGCATGACGATTACATTCAGGCGCCAACAGCGTGCCGAGCGCCTCACCCGTCTTCAGCCGCGCCAGCACTCGCTCGATTCGGCCCCCAATAATGACTGTATAGGCACCAGAGCGCGCCGCCAGACGCGCCGCGCGCAACTTAGTCTGCATACCGCCCCGCCCGAGCGCGCCACCTGTGCCACCCGCCACCGCATCCAGCGCGGGATCATCGGCACGCGCCTCACTGATCAAATTGGCGTTAGGATTATTGCGCGGATCGGCATCAAACATGCCGTCGCGGTCGGTAAGGATGACCAGCAGATCCGCCTCAACCAGGTTCGCCACCAGGGCAGCAAGGGTATCGTTGTCACCAAAGCGGATCTCGTCGGTGACCACGGTGTCGTTCTCATTGATAACCGGCACCACACCCAGATCGATCAACGTGCGAAGGGTGCTGCGCGCATTGAGATAACGCTTGCGGTCGGACAGATCATCGTGGGTTACAAGGATTTGCGCGGTCTGCTGCTCGCAGCGCGCAAAGCTGGCTTCCCAGGCTTGTATTAACCCCATCTGCCCGACCGCCGCTGCAGCCTGTAGCTCATGGACGGCCTTTGGCCTGGCGACCCAACCGAGACGACTCATACCAGCAGCGACAGCGCCAGACGACACCAGCACCAGCTCGACACCCGCCTCGCGCAGCGCCACCATCTGATCGACCCAGACAGCCATTGCCGCCTGATCCAGCCCGCGCCCATCAGCAGTCAGCAACGCGCTGCCGATTTTCACCACCCAGCGCCGCGCGCCGCTCACCTTGTCCCGCATCGATCCTGCCTTCCAATCGGTACCCGGCCAAACCACTCAGCAAGCGGCTGATAAGCCAACCCGCAACCATTTGCTAGCGACGCCCGCAACGATGCGAGCATGCACCATCAACGCACGTAGAAGATCTCAGCACCGCCTTCATCGTCGTCATCATCATCGAAGTCGTCTTCGTCGACCTCGTCGACAGGCTTGACACCGGCGCGCCGCAAGGCACGCTGATCATCCAGCTCCTGCAAGCGAGCACGCGCCTCGTCTTCAATCTGCCGATCCAGCTCGGCAAGCGCTTCCGCGTATGCTGGCTCCTCGGCAATACGCACCGCGCGCTCATCCAGATAGCGCATGATGGCCTGACTCAACGCCTCGGTACCCTCGCGCTCGAGCGCAGAGATGACGAATACGGGGCCGTCCCACTCAAGCCGATCAACTACCCGCTGAACCCGCTCGTCGTGATCTTCTTCGAGCAGCTGATCAGCCTTGTTCAACACCAGCCAGCGATCTCGTTGCGCCAGCGCCGGACTGAATTTCTCCAGCTCATTCACGATCACCTCTGCCGCATCGGCCGGATCGCTTTCATCTAGCGGCGCCATGTCCACGAGATGCAGCAGCAGACGCGTGCGCGCCAGATGCTTGAGAAAACGGATGCCAAGCCCCGCACCCTCTGACGCACCCTCGATAAGGCCAGGGATATCAGCTACTACGAAGCTCTTATAGCGACCGACGCTCACCACCCCAAGGTTTGGTATTAGCGTGGTGAACGGGTAATCGGCAACCTTGGGCTTAGCCGCCGAGACGGAGCGAATAAAGGTGCTCTTACCCGCGTTCGGCAACCCAAGGAGACCAACGTCAGCCAAGACCTTCAGCTCCAACTTCAAATCGCGAGCGTCGCCCGGCTTACCGGGTGTAGTCTGGCGTGGAGCACGGTTAGTACTGGATTTGAATCGGGTGTTGCCCAGGCCATGCCAACCGCCCTGCGCCACCAGCAGACGCTGACCAGCCTTGGTCAGGTCACCGATTACGTCCTGAGTGGCTGCATCGATCACAGTGGTGCCGACCGGCACCGGCAGGATCAGATCGTCACCCTTGGCACCAGTACATTCAGTACTGCCACCCTTCTCACCATTGGGCGCATTGAAGCGGCGGGTGTAACGGTAGTCGACGAGCGTATTGAGGTTCTCATCAGCCTCCAGATACACGGACCCGCCATCGCCGCCATCGCCACCGTTTGGGCCGCCTTTTTCGATGAACTTTTCACGACGAAAGCTCATCATGCCGTTGCCGCCGTCGCCGGCCTTTACAAAAATCGATACTTCATCGACGAATTTCATGGGAACGCCTCCCGCCGCAAGGACGGGCTAGAAAACAGGAACATAAGGGTCTTGCAAAACCCGGCGATAATTAGAGCACAGCAGTGTTTTGCAAGAGCCCTACAGAGGATACAGAAACAAAAAAGCCCCGTCGCATGACAGGGCTTTTCCAGCAACGCCGCGATTAGGCCGCGACGACGCTCACGTAGCGACGGCCAAACTGACCTTTCACTTCGAATTTGATCACGCCTTCCACCTTGGCGAACAAGGTGTGATCCTTGCCCATGCCCACGCCGTAACCGGCATGGAATTGAGTGCCGCGCTGACGCACGATGATGTTACCGGCCTTGATGACCTGGCCGCCGTACATCTTCACGCCAAGACGTTTGGCTTCTGAGTCGCGACCGTTGCGGGTAGAACCGCCAGCTTTTTTGTGTGCCATGAGTTCAATACTCCTATAAGGGGATTCAGGCCCGATTAGCCCTGAATGCCGGTGATTTTGACCTCAGTGAACCACTGACGGTGGCCCTGACGCTTCATGTGGTGCTTACGACGGCGGAATTTGATGATGGTGACCTTGTCATGACGGCCCTGAGCGATCACTTCAGCAGTGACCTTGGCACCATCGACCACCGGAGCGCCGATCTTTACATCTTCGCCGTTGCCAATCAGCAGAACGCGGTCAAAAGTGACAGCTTCGCCAGTGGCAACTTCGAGTTTTTCAATCTTGAGGTATTCGCCTTCGGCGACCTTGTATTGCTTGCCGCCGGTAACGATAACTGCGTACATCTGTGTATCTCCGTTGATCCTGCTCACCCAGCGCTTAAGTGAAATAGTTGGAGGCTGGCATGGCTGCTCGGGGCCGGATAGGACGCCCTTGCAATTGCGTAAGGCAGGGAAATGCCCAGGGGGAAAGTTCAGGGTCCGCGATTGTACGCATCCACCTGACCCTGCGCAATAGCCGCCGGGCCTCGCCTTGACACTGCATGACCCGCCCCATAGCATGCCGCGCAATCTCCGAGGAGTACTCGTCCCCGATGCAACCCCAGGCCTTTTACCAAGTAGTGGCTGAAGATTTTGCCGCCGTTGACGGCATTATCCGCAACCAGCTGACGTCCCGCGTACCGCTGGTGGAAAAAATCGGGGACTACATTACCTCGGCTGGCGGCAAACGCCTGCGACCTCTGCTGGTCCTGCTCAGCGGCAATGCCCTGGGACTCAAAGGCGAGCAGCTGCGCCTGCTGGCGGCAATCATTGAATTCCTGCATACCTCGACCCTGCTTCACGATGACGTAGTCGACATGTCAGGCATGCGCCGCGGTCGCTCCACGGCGAATGCCCTTTGGGGCAACGCGCCCAGCGTGCTGGTCGGCGACTTTCTTTATGCACGCTCTTTCGAAATGATGGTCGATCTGGGCTCGATGGAAGTCATGCGGATCATCTCGCAGGCAACTCGCGTCATCGCCGAAGGCGAAGTACTGCAACTGTCCAAGGTGCGCGACGCCAGCACCACAGAAGAGGTCTACATGGAGGTCATCCGCGGCAAGACCGCGATGCTCTTCGAGGCCTCCACGCATAGCGCAGCCACTCTGGCGGGCGCTAACGAGGCGCAACGCGAGGCGCTGCGCACCTTCGGCGACTACCTCGGCATTGCGTTCCAGCTGGTCGATGATCTGCTCGACTATCAGGGCGATGCCGAAGCATTGGGCAAGAATGTCGGTGATGATCTCGCCGAAGGCAAGCCGACGCTGCCGCTGATCTACACGATGCGCGAGGGCACAGCAGAACAGGCCGCATTGGTGCGTCAGGCCATACAGAAAGGCGGCATCGAGGATCTTGAGAGCATCCGCGGCGCTGTAGAAGCCGCCGGCGCACTGGATTACACGGCCCGTTTGGCACGCGACTACGCCGATCGAGCCATAGCCTGCCTCGAGTTGATCCCTGCTAACAGATATCGCGACGCCCTGGTCGAATTAAGCCGTTTCGCTGTTGCTCGCACTCACTGAACACGCCGCTTAGTAAGGGTGCGATTGGGCACCCTTGAATTCACGCCATCGTCGCACTTGCCTACTGACCGCCACTAGTCGCACCGGCATCTTTACGCTTGCATCTTTGTAAATAACAATTATTCTCATTAGGGAGATTAATTGGAGGTGCACATGACTTATTTGATCGATGCATGGCTGGACCGCCCGCAACCTTACCTGCGAATACTCGACCGTAGCACCGGTGCGGTGTGCGTTAGCTTAGAGGGAGACGCCCTGGACGAGCTTCGCGACCAGGGCGATCTGGATCTGCAGGAGTTGAGCACCAGCGAACCCTGCGTGCTCAAGGAGCAGGTGCGAAACCTGTTCCTGTTCTCCTATGCCAGGGCGTTGCGCCCGTAGCAGCAGCGCTTACAGAACAGCCAGCAGCTCGACGTCGAACACCAGCACGCTGTGCGGGGGAATACTGCCAACACCCTGCGCGCCGTAAGCCAACTCGCTCGGCACGTAAAGCCGCCATTTGCTGCCCACGCCCATAAGCTGCAGCGCTTCGGTCCAGCCAGCAATCACGCCACCCACCGGAAACTCGGCCGGCTGGCCGCGCTGGTAGGAGCTGTCGAATACAGTGCCGTCGATCAGCGTGCCGTGATAATGCGTACGCACCTGGTCCTCGGCGCTAGGCTTGGCGCCCTCTCCTGCTGTCAGCACTTCGTACTGCAGACCCGATGGCAGGGTCGAAACCCCTTCACGCTGGGCGTTTTTAGCTAGGAAGGCCTTGCCTTCGCCTGCAGCAGCTTCTGCCTTTTGCTGTGCCTCGGCTTGCATACGTTCACGGATGACGGCGAAGCTGGCATTCAGATCTTCCGGACTGACCTGGCTGGCTGCTCCGGCAAAGGCATCGCGAATACCTGCGATCACTGCATCCAGGCTGATCCCAGGCGGCGGGTTCTCACGCAGCTGATCACCCAGTTGACGGCCGATACCGTAGCTCACGCGCGTTTCGTCAGTTGATAGGTTCAGTTCAGTCATGCATCGGCTCCACTGGAAAAAAGGCCGCACAGCCTAGCACAGCGACCAGCAGCGGCACGCAAGACTGTTTTTCGAACGGCACACAGCGGCACAAACCGGGCCTACCAGGCGGAACGCAAGCTGATCGGCACACGCAACGGTTCGCGAACGCCCTCGGCCAGGCCGCACATTTCATCGTATGCCGAGCTGTGAACCAGAAAGAAGGGGATTACTGGCATCTCGCTAAGTAGATCACGCGCATGCTCTACGGATCGCAGATGAATCACGTTGCTCTCTTCGTCGCGCAACACATGCGATTTGCCTCGGGAGTGGACACTCAATAGATAGAAGCCGCCCTCAAGTGACACCAAATCCAGCGCGTCGACATGGTGCGCTTGTACGCCTTCCAGCAATGCCTGCAGATTCATGCGATCTCCTCCATGTACAGAAACGATCCTCTTGTACAACATCAGGAGAACCAATCACAACCACTAACCGCGTTTCCATGTCTGCCGCAGCACGCTACGAATCGTAGTCACCTCAGTGCTTGGTGAGCTTATCCAAATAGCCCATGGCGAAGGCTGAAAAGACGAACGTCAGGTGGATGATCACGTACCACATCAACTGCTCGCTTTCGAGCTGCTGCGCGTCCATGAACATGCGCAACAGATGGATCGACGAGATCGCCACAATCGAAGCAGCGACCTTCATCTTCAACGAGCCGGAGTCCATCTTGCCGAGCCAGTCGAGCTTCTCCTTGCCCTCCTCCACGTCCAGCTGCGAGACGAAATTCTCGTAACCAGACAGCATCACCATCACCAGCAAACCGCCAACCAGGGCCATATCGATCAGCGACAACAGCTTGAGGATCAGATCGCCTTCACTCAGCGAAAGCACGGCAGGAAGGATGTGCCAAATTTCCTGAAAGAACTTGATCGCCAGGGCCAGCAGGGCAAAGGCCAGGCCAAAATAAATAGGCGCCAACAACCAACGGGCGGCGTACATGGTGTTTTCGATCAAGCGTTCCATCTGTTCTCACTGGGTGTGGCGGGTTTCGGCAAGCGAGTATACGCAGCGCGGTCGAGTCTTCAAGAAGACGCTATGGCGGCATGTTTCCGTTGTGGATAAGAATTCGCAGTGGGTATTTGCCGGCCCCGAAACGAGGGGCCAGACAGCCATACTTGAATCGGACAGTCAGGACTTAGCGCCCCAGCCGCTGAGATAGCGCGCCTGGTTTGCGTTGACCTTGCGCAGCTCAGCCTGCATGTGCAATTGCCAGATCGATGGCGACTCCGATTCTGTATAACCTTGTCCATAGAGGTTTTCGGCAATCGCCTTCAGCACCGACTCGGCCTCGCGTGGCCCGTGGAACGGGCCTTGCGCCTTGATAGCGGTAGGCTGCCCTGCGTCGATTCCAGCCGCGCAAAGCAACGTCCACAAGCCATTGCCGCCAGACAGCGGACGAATGATGCATTCGATACGGGTAACCAAACCCAGGCACTGGCGGTTCAAGCAGAGTGTTTGAGACATGACGGCGATCCTCGCGCTCGGTTGCGCGCCCTCATTCAGGAGGAAAGGGCCGCAAGTCCGTTACCCACACAAGCTGTGGATAACTATGTGGATAGAGAGTGGAAACTCTCTTCCATTGCAGACCCGCCGAACGCCGTATCGTTCCGTCCAGTTATTGCTCGGTCATTCGTCCGATTACTCTTGCTCTGCTCCCTTTGCCTGCGCCGCCGCCAGTACTTCATCGGGTGACGCCGCATCGCTTCGATGATCGTCTTCAAGCTCGATCTCGGCAATGTCACGCAAACGCTCGACCACCCGCGCGTTGACGCTGCCCTTGGGGAACTGTCCGTCCTTGTCCGCCCCGCCTACCGGCTCCCCCACCAACAGCGAAAGCGCCTCATCGACATGACGCACCGCATAGATATGGAACCGTTCCTGACGCACGGCTTCCAGCACACGCTCGTCGAGCATCAGCGTCGTAACGTTGGCAAAGGGAATGATCGCGCCCTGCTCCCCGGTCAATCCGCGTGCTTCGCACAGTCGGAAAAAACCTTCAATCTTTTCATTGACGCCACCGACCGCCTGCACCTCGCCGAACTGGTTGATCGAACCAGTGATCGCGAAGCACTGCTTGAGTGGCGTCCGCGAAATGGCCGAAATCAGTGCGCAGCATTCTCCCAGCGAAGCACTGTCGCCATCGACGTACCCATAAGACTGCTCAAGCGCGATGCTGGCGGAGATCTCCAGCGGAAACTCCTGCGCGTAGCGGCTGCCGAGAAAGCCGGTCAGGATCATCACGCCTTTGGAGTGAATCGGCTGACCGAGGTTAACCTCACGCTCGATGTCGACAATCCCCGAGCCACCCGGATAAACAGTGGCGGAAATCCGCGCTGGCATGCCAAACGCCGAATCGCCCACTTCGAGAACGGTCAAACCGTTGCACTTGCCGATCGCAGCGCCTTCGCTATCGATCAGGATCACGCCAGCAAGGATGTCTTCGAGGATGCGCGCCGAGACACGTCCGGTTCGAGTGGCCTTGGCTTTCAGCGCACGCTCGATGTGGCCGACATCGGTGACTTCATCCTTGGCCAGTTGTCGGATGAAATCCGCCTCGCTAACCAGCTGGAACAGATCACCAATCTTTGCCGACAGCCGACCCTGGTGCTCAGCCAAACGTGCACTGTAAGTGGCCAGGCGCGCCACGGCCGCGGCAGTCAACGGCGCCATACCCTCTTCGGAAGTGCGCGTTTTCATCAGCTGTGCGAACTGCTCGAGGCTGTCCTCGGCCAGCGGTATTTCTTCATCGAAGTCCACCAGCACGCGAAACATTTCCTGAAAGTCCGGATCCAGGTCCTGCAAGGTGTAATAGAGCTGGCGCGAGCCAATGATCACCACTTTGACATTGAGCGGGATGACTTCAGGATTAAGCGTCACCGTGGCCAGCCGCCCCAACTCAGCCAGCGGCGACTCCATCTTCAACTTGCGCGACTGCAGGGCACGTTTCAGCGCTTCCCAGACAAAGGGCTCGCTGAGCATCTTTTCCGCCTCAAGCATCAGAAAGCCGCCATTGGCCCGATGCAGCGCACCGGGACGCAGCTGACGATAACTGGTGTAAAGCGCGCCCTGATCGGTGCTGTATTCGATGCGACCGAACAAGTTGTCGTAGGTCGGATGCGGCTCGAACACCACCGGCGCACCGCCATCGAGCGGATGGCCGACCACAAGGCTCGGGCTGTACTGCTCTTCGAGAAGCTGACGGGTCTGGGCATCGGGACGGTTTTCGTCAACCAGCTGCTCGACCACCGTTTTCAGCAGGTTGACCTGCACGGCTTGGAGGTAGGCCTCGATGCCGGCGTTTTCCCCGTATTTCTCTGAAAGTGGCGCCAGCAAAGGCTGCAACGCCTGACTGATGGTTTCGTCATTAAGCTGCCGCAGCTGATTGCTGGATTCGCGCTTCCATTGCGGCAGGCTGGCCAGCCCTTCATTAAGGTGAACTTCGAGCGCGGAAATGTCTTCGTGGTAACGCTCGCGCTCGGCTTCCGGCAACTGGGCGAATTCCGCCTCGTCCATCGACTTGCCGTCTTTCATGGGCGTGAAGGCAATGTTGGTGCTGTCCCGGTAGAGCGCGATTTCTTTCTCTAGCGCCAGCTTTTCGATGATATCCAATGCCTTGTCGTAGCGCTGGTTGAAGGCACGATCAATCGCACTCTTCTTCTGCTGAAAGCTTGGATGCTCGAATACCGCCGGAAAGGTCGCCATCAGGTTGTCGATCAGCTGACCAATGTCGGCGATGAACTCGCCCGCTCCGCCCTGCGGCAGCTCTACCACGCGCGGCTCGCGTGGCTCGTCAAAGTTGTTTACGTAGAGCCAGTCCGACGGAGTATCCAGTCGCTTGCCTTCAGCCTTGAGGTAGCGACGTACAAACGAGAACCGCCCGGTCCCCGGCTCACCCATTACATAAACGTTATAGCCAGGGCGCGGCATCGCCACGCCGAACTGCAGCGCCTCGACAGCCCGCTCCTGCCCGAGCACGCCAAGAAAGGGTTCCAGCTCATCGGTGGTCTTGAAGGCGAACTGGCTGGGTTCGAAGGGACGGGTGAGCGCATCAGGCGCCAGGCGCAGGCCGGCAGCGACAGTTTCGGGCATTGGAAATCCTTGCAGAGTGGCCTTGTGACCACGATTGATGCTCCCATTCTGGCGATGCCTCCCGCTGGCTGCAAGGTCCAGCAAGATGCGACTTGAAGACTTGCCGGCAGCGTAGGCCCCAGCGCAAAGACGCCTGCCTGGCGTTGTTGCCAACTTTCTATTTCCCTATGGGTTTCGTTTTCGTGGTGCTCAGCGTTTACAAAAAGACGCCTGACGAATCTCCGTCTCAGCGACCGCATCTGTTGTCTGCCATCGGCGTGCGTAGGCCGAGAATGTCCGAGCGCTGGGAGCAAGTCAGAACCTGCGTCCATCCCTGCGACAGACGGACAGGCGATGACGACCGCCGCCTTGATTCAAGTCAACTTGCCTAGCGCGCAAGAAGCGCCTCATAGGGCGGCCAACATAGAAAAAGGACTCCGTGATGCGCTGCTCTGTACCCGTCCTGCTCAGCGGACTGATGCTGATCTCAAACATGGCCCACGCCGACGAGTTGCGTGAACGCGCCAATGCGATATTCAAGCCGATCCCGGCAAAGGTCACGGAGGTTCGCGGCAAAGCCGTCAGCCCTGATCAGGCACAACTGGGCCACAAGCTCTGGTTCGACCCGCGCCTGTCGCGCAGCCACGTCATTAGCTGTAACACCTGCCACAACCTCAGCCTCGGCGGTGGCGACAACGTCACCACTTCGATCGGTCACGGCTGGCAGAAAGGCCCACGCAACTCACCCACCGTGCTCAATGCCGTATTCAATGCCGCACAGTTCTGGGATGGCCGCGCAGAAGACCTCCAGGCCCAGGCCAAGGGCCCGGTGCAAGCCGGGGTCGAGATGAACAACACCCCAGAGCGGGTCGTAGCGACGCTCAAGAGCATCCCGGAGTATGCGAACGAGTTCAAGCAGGCCTTTCCGAACGACAAGGACCCGGTCAGCTTCGACAACATGGCTTATGCACTGGAGGCGTTTGAAGTCAGCCTGATCACGCCAGACGCGCCTTTCGACCGGTACCTCAAGGGCGACGACACGGCGCTCGACGCCAAGCAGAAAGAAGGCCTCGCCTTGTTCATGGACACGGGCTGCACCGCCTGTCACAGCGGCGTCAACGTGGGTGGCCAGGGCTACTTTCCGTTTGGCGTGATCAAGAAGCCTGGCGCTGAAATCCTGCCCGCTGGGGACAAAGGCCGCTTCACCGTAACCAATACGGCAACCGACGAGTACGTGTTCCGCGCCGCGCCCCTGCGCAACGTAGAGCTGACGCCACCCTACTTTCACAGCGGTGAGGTCTGGGACCTGGAACAGGCAGTGGCGATCATGGGTGACAGCCAACTAGGTCGCACACTCAAGGAAGACGAGGTCGGTGCCATCGCGGCCTTCCTGCGCAGCCTGACGGGCGAACAGCCTCACGTGGCTTACCCGGTTTTACCAGCCAGCACGTCAAACACCCCTCGCCCCGAATAAGAGGCAGAAAGTCGAACCTGCGGCCTCAGGCCGCGGGCTCGAAACCCTAACCTGCCTCGACGCATCCCCCTTCGTCAACTAGCCTCCGGTGACATGCACCAGAACGGTGAACGCCGATGGCTTTGCACCATGCTCAATCCGGGGAAGTGGTCAACGTCCTCACACACTCAGAACTATCAGCAGTTCAATCGCAAGCAATCGTCAGCACACCCGATCTCGAAGTCATGCGCCTGTGCATGCCGGAAGGCAAACAGCTCCCGCCCCACGCCGTCGCCGGCGCCATTACGCTGTTGTGCCTGCAAGGCACGGTAGACGTCCATGCGCACGGCACCTGGCACACCATGCAGGTGAACGATCACCTCTATCTCCAGGGTCACGCTGA
This sequence comes from Pseudomonas sp. NPDC077451, assembly GCF_044543345.1. NCBI lineage: Bacteria > Pseudomonadati > Pseudomonadota > Gammaproteobacteria > Pseudomonadales > Pseudomonadaceae > Pseudomonas > Pseudomonas sp. NPDC077451. The sequence goes on from NZ_JBITVX010000010.1 coordinate 56,969, forward strand.
ACACGCACTTCGGGCACTCTCCGATGCCGTGGTACTGGTGAACATCCAGCGCCGGCCTGAAACCTGAGCGGACGCAAGCCAAACAAGCTCTGGCTAACGCCAGCCGTGCAACAACGCTTCGGCCAACGAAAGGATCATCACTTTGGTGAAGTTCTTCAGAGTTCTCAGTTTTGTGGTGTTGGCGCTGATGGCAGCTGCAGTCATCTACGCCGGCGTCATGGGTATCGTCCATTGGGCCGGTATCGGTGTTTGAGCGGAGCCTACGATGAACAAAAGACAGACCCGCTTGTTCGCCATCATCTCAACCCTGGTTGCCTCACTGGTATTCCTTGGGCTGACGATTGACAGCCACCGACAGTTCCCGGAGCTGACCAATGCCGACAGCATTACCCCAGCCGTAACCCGCGGCAACGACGTATGGCACGCAAACAACTGCATCAATTGCCATACGCTGTTTGGCGAAGGCGCCTACTACGCACCGGACCTGACCAAGATCACGCAACTTCGCGGTGCGCCCTATCTCAAGGCCTTCATGAAAGAGCCGGAGCGGTTCTACAACGAGGAACAGCATCGCCGACTGATGCCCAACCCCAACCTTGAAGACCAGGAGATCGACGACCTCATCGCGTTCCTCGACTGGGTCGCTAATGTCGACAATCAAGGCTGGCCACCGAGACCGATCCTGGTCACCGGGTCCTCGATCCCCGGCACAAGCCTGACCATCGCCCAGCAGGACATTTCCGGACCCGGCAAGACTGAGAACCAGATGCCGCCGGGCGCTCGACCAGTCACCGGAGACGAAAGCCCGATTGCCCTCGGCGAGGCGCTGTTCCGCACCGCTACCCCGGCGTGCAACGCCTGCCATTCCATCGCTCCCGGTGTGAACCTCGCCGGGCCAACACTGGCTGGGCTAGCAACACGGGCCCAGCAAACACTTGACTCACCCGGCTACGAGGGCGAAGCCGACAGCGTCGAGGGCTATATCCGCGAATCCATCGTTTCGCCAAGCGCGTACCTGCATCCTGGCGAGATGTATTCGGCCGAGGGCGTGTCGTTCATGCCCAACGGTTATGGCGAATCGCTGACCGACGAGCAAGTCGATCAACTGGTGCAGTACCTGGCGTCATTCAAATGAGTGCGGTGCGCAAAGCCCGCCGGACGAACATGCAGGGGTTCAGCCATGCGCTATAAATCACAATCGGTCGCCTACTGGTACTTCGCCGTAGCAATGGTGCTTTTCGGACTGCAATTGGTGTTCGGCCTGCTGTCGGCAACCAAATACCTGGGGCCGGACCCGCTGCTGAGTATCCTGCCGTTCGATGTCACCAAGGTGATCCACACCAACCTATTGATCGTCTGGGTCCTGACCGGCTTCATGGGCGCGACCTACTGGATGGTGCCCGATGAATCGCGCACCGAACTACACAGCACCAAGCTCGCTTACATCCAGCTGGGACTATGGACCGCCATGGGGGTTACTGCCGTCATCGGTTACCTGTTCGGCTACGGCACAGGCAACAAGCTTCTGGAGCAGCCGCTGCCGCACAAGATCGTCATCGTCATCTGCATGCTGATATTCCTCTACAACATCGGCATGACCATCAAGAAATCCGGCCGATTCACCACCACCGAAGGCGTGCTGCTACTGGGGTTGGTCAGCTCCGCCGTGCTGTTCTTTCCAGCGCTGCTGCACTACGAGAACTACACGGTCTCCATCTTCTACCGCTGGTGGACCATTCACCTGTGGGTGGAGGGCGTGTGGATGATGATCATGGGGGCCTTCCTCGCCTATCTGCTGATTCGCCTCTCCGGGGCGGACCGTGAAGTGCTGGAGAAATGGTTGTACGTCATCGTTGGCCTGGTGTTCATTGCCGGTATTCTCGGCACGGCGCACCACTACTATTGGGTCGGCGTGCCCCACTACTGGCTACCGATTGGCGGTTTTTTCAGCGCGCTTGAGCCGCTGGCCATTATCGGCATGGCGATGTACGCCTACAGCGCCATGCGCCGCTCGGGCATGGCGCACCCCAATTCGCTGGCGCTGCATTGGGCGCTTGGCAGCACCATCTTCACGCTGTTCGGTGCAGGCCTGCTGGGGCTGGCGCACACCTGGCCAAGCGTCAACAAGTGGACCCACGGCACGCTGATCACCGCCATGCACGGCCACGCAGCTTTTTACGGCGCCTACGCCATGATCGTGCTGGCGATGATCACCTATGCCCTGCCATCGCTGACCAACAAGCGGCCGGAGCAAGGCACAACGATCGGTTACTGGGCCTTCTGGCTGCAGCTGTCCGGCATGTTCGGCATGACCCTTTCTTTCGCCACGGCGGGGATCGGCCAGGTGTATCTGGAACGGATCATGGGCATGGGCTACCTGGATGCGCAGCTGAAAATCCAGATTCACTTCGTGATGCTGATCTCCACCGCCAGCATCTTCTCCGTCGGCGTCGGCTTATTTATCTACGACTTCTTCAGTTACCGACCGCGTTTCGAGGTAGAGGAACACGAGCCAACAGAAACCGGCATGCCTGCAGACAGGACCATCTGAGGTGGGCGTGGATCAGTCTGTTCATGACCTCACCGCTCGCCGACCGCAGGACGAGCCCTGGTATCGGCCGGCGGGTAACGAGGTCACGCTGTTCGAGCATTGCCACAAGCGGGGCCTGGCAGTCATGCTCAAGGGCCCTACCGGCTGCGGGAAAACGCGTTTCGTCGAACACATGGCGTGGCGGCTTGGTCGGCCGCTGATCACCATTCCCTGCCATGACGACCTGGCGGCGAGCGACCTCATCGGTCGTTACCTGATCCGACATGACGGTACCGTCTGGCAGGATGGACCGCTGACACGAGCCGTTCGTGAGGGTGCGATCTGCTATCTCGATGAGGTCGTCGAGGCGCGGCAGGACACGGTGGTGGTGCTGCACGCACTGACCGATTACCGACGCACTCTGCCGATCGACAAGACCGGTGAGAACGTCCAGGCAGCACCCGGTTTTCAGCTGGTCGTGTCTTACAACCCCGGCTACCAGCGCATGCTTAAAGACCTCAAACCCAGCACCCGTCAGCGCTTCGTCGCGATGGACCTGGATTTCCCGGCACCCGAGCACGAGGCGCTGATCGTGCAGCATGAAAGCGGCGTCGAGCCAGCCCTTGCTAAGGGACTGGTCAGCCTCGCAGGGCGTATCCGCCAGCTGCGTGACCGCGGGCTGGCAGAGGTCCCCAGCACCCGACTGCTGATCGCGGCGGGCACGCTGACCCTTTGCGGCATTCCGGTACGGGAGGCTTGCTATGCAGCTGTTGTGTCACCGCTGTCCGACGAGCCCTCGATGGTCAGCACCCTGCGCGATCTGGTTAACGGCACCTTTGTCTAGACATTGCACCTTCCTCCGCCACCCAGCCGCGGCTAACAAATACGCCGAGCAACGTCGCCGCGACGGTTCCTGTCGGCATGGCTGAAGCCGAGGAGCTGGTCAGCGACGCCGCACGCCATGCCACGGTGTTCGTGCAAAGGTTATGGCGCCGTCATCGTCCGCTGCCGAAAGGCCCGCCTACGGTAACGCTTGCTGATGCGGCGCCTCGCCTTGACCTGCTGATTACCGCCGTCACGGGTACAAGCTACCCGATCAGAATTGCGCAGCTCCCGCCGATACCCACCGTGCTGGCTCGGCTGTTTCGCCGGGCTCAGCATCCCTGGCAGAGCCAGGCAATTCCGGCCACCGACGGCAAGCACCTGTGGCTGCCCGCCGACTCCGGTATCGAGGACATCGAGCGCGGTCACGAACACTATCGAATCATGGCACTGCAACAGGCGATACGTGCTCAACGTGGCAGTGCCAGCTTCATCGACAGAACGCTTTCACCGCTACAGGCCGACGTCTATCTGCTACTTGAAGCCTGGGCGGTCGATGAAACGCTGGTCGAAATGCTGCCAGGCATGGGCTCGGCCGTTGAGCATTTACGGCGGCAGGCCTTGCGGCAACGCCCGTTACTCACCGCGTTCTCTCCGGCGCGCCAGCCGCTCGAATCGCTGCTGCGTCAGTTGCTCGCGAGCCCGTGCGGTCGAACGCTGGAAGATTTCCCGCTCAGCGAATCGCCTACGCATTCACAGCGGCTGATCGATCCCGTATTGAGCACGCTGGGGTTGTCACCCCAGGACTGTTCACTGGGTAATGCCCCGCTGCTGCGGGACTGCTGGACCGGCCACCTTTTTCGGCCCAGCAGCGCAGGGGAAGGGTCAGCAAACGCGCTGCCCGCAGACGGCCAAACCTCCACCGACACAGCACCGCCGCGCAGCGCTCACTTGCCCAGGCGCCCAGATATCCGCAACGCCGCCGAGGACGAGGACAAACACGACGAGGGAGTATTCATGGTGCAGGCCGATGAGCCGCACCAGCACGCAGAGGACCCGCTGGGCCTGAGTCGCCCGGTCGACCATGACGAGGACACCAGCGCAGACGAATACGGCGACATGCTTTCCGAACTGCCCGAGGCACGCCTGGTCTCGACACCCGGGCGTCCAAAAGAGGTGCTGATTTCGGACGATCCGCCAGACAGCAACACGGCCCTGCAGCTCAAACGTGCCATCGCCGACGGCCAAGGCCTTTCCTATCCGGAATGGGATTACCACACCAGGCACTACCGCCAGCCCGGCGCCATCGTCCGCGTGCTGCCCAATCTGCCCGGCTCCCCGCAATGGGTAGAAGCCACGCTGGATGAACACCGTTCGATGCTGAACCAGATCCGCCGGCGCTTCGAAATGCTGAGGGCCCGCCGCGCGACGCGACGGCGCCAGCTGGATGGCGATGAGATTGACTTGCAAGCCTACATCGACAGCTACGCCGAATTCAGAGCCGGCGGCTCGCTGTCCGATGCGCTGTATCAGAACCGACGCATAGCAGAACGGGATCTGGCGATTACCTTGCTGATCGATGTCAGCGGCTCGACGGACGGCTGGGTATCAGCCGGGCGCCGGATCATTGATGTGGAGCGTGAAGCGCTGCTCGTCGTCTGCATCGCGCTGGAAAGCCTGGGTGAGCCTTACGCCGTGCAGGCCTTTTCGGGCGAAGGACCGGACGCCGTGATCGTGCGCCAACTGAAACGCTTCGACGAACCTTTCAGCCAGGAAGTGGCCCTGCACATCAGCGCGCTCGAGCCGGAACATTACACCCGCGCTGGCGCGGCGATCCGTCATGCCAGCAGCGAGCTATTGCAGCAGCCTGCCACGCATCGATTGCTGCTGCTGCTCTCCGATGGCAAGCCGAACGACAAGGATGAGTACGAGGGTCGCTACGGCGTAGAGGACATGCGACAGGCCGTGACCGAGGCCAATCTGCAGGGCATCTCGACGTTCTGCCTGACAATCGACCGCCAGGCAGCCAACTACTTACCGACAGTATTCGGCGCTCATCAATACGCCCTGCTGCCAAAACCGGAACTGCTGCCAAGCGTACTGTTGGAGTGGCTCAAGCGGCTGATCGCGACCTGATCAGGCCAAAGTGTTTAGAGATCGAACGCCGCTGGAACCCGCTCAGGCTCAGGGTCGATTTTGCGCACGCAGTGCATCCCGGATCTCGGTAAGCAGCGTTTCCTCCTTGCTCGGCGCTGGCGGTGCAGACGGGGCCGCCGCCTCCTTGCGCTTCAAGCTGTTGATGCCCTTGACGGCGAGGAAGATGGCGAAGGCCACAATGATGAAATCGAATACTGTCTGCAGGAAGCTGCCATAGCTCAAGGTCACTGCGGGCGAATCACCAACCGCCTGCTTGAGCACAATGGAGAGGTCCGAGAAATCAACACCGCCGATCAACATACCCAACGGCGGCGTCACGACATCGGCGACAAAGGACGAGACGATCTTGGTGAAGGCGGCGCCGATGATTATCCCCACCGCCATGTCGATGACGTTGCCTCTGACGGCAAATGCCTTGAATTCGTTGATCATGCCCATCTTGCTTTCCTTCAATCGGATAGTTTTTTGCGGTCGGATCGTCCGCCGTAGCACTTCGACAAGCTGCAGCATAGATTGGGTTCAAGTCGCGAGCCAGAGACCTTCAGCGATGAGCGGCAGGCAACAGTACGGACTGCTTGATCGCCGTCAAAAAGAATCGCGTGGCGCAACGCTAAGGTACAGCTCTTCTCATCCAACCGGAGCGGCACCATGCACGTCGAACATCACCCCCTGGTCAAGGATTTCCCCGAAAAGCTCGAGCAACTTCATCAGCTGCGTCAGCAGGATCCCAAGTTCGCCCGCAAGGCTGAAACCTACGAGGCACTGGACAAGCAGATTTGCCGTGTCGAGGACGGTGTTGAACTGCTCGATGACGAAGCCCTGAGCGCGCTCAAATTGGAGCGTGTATCGCTCAAGGACGACATTGCGCGTGACCTCAAGCGTGCCAGCGGCAGCTGCTGCGGTGGCTGCTGCGGCTAATCCTGCTCGGCCCTCCCCACCCGTCAGCCTCGGTTCGCCTGGCGTGACGGGTCGCGGATATCTTCTCCCCCTTGGCTAACCTTTCAAACGCGTCCAGCCGCTAGCATCCAGCCGGTTTCTCTCTTCTGCGAGAACTGATAGACCGCGCTGTGGCGGTTAGAACAACCCGCCGAATCTAAAGCCCGATCCAACCCAGACGAAGGCCACCGCTGTCAGTGTGATCAGCACGATATGCACACCCAGTTGCGGCAAGCGCTGCGCATCGAGCTTCGGGATGATTGCCAGCCTTGCATGTACACCCAGCGCTGCGGTGAAAACCAGCAGCACCAGCTTGGCCTGAACCAGATGAGCAATTGGCGAGTCGCCAAACCATTGCGCGTGCGGCAACCACTGCCCGGCCAGCCATATTCCGGTGGCAATCTGTAACAGCAACGCCGGGATCCCGATCCGCTCGTAGAGCTGTTCAAAGGCCCGCACCGGCTGCACATCACGCCGGCGCAGAGCACCGGGCAACACGCTGAACAGCAAAACCAAGTGGCCGCCTACCCAGACGCTGGCACCTAGCAGGTGCAGAAACAACAAGTGGCGCATGGGATGACTCCTGTTCGGTTTGTTTACAGTCTGGAGGGTTATGTGGCGCTTGTGGCTGATGGCGATCAAGTCAGCCGCTATCATGCGGCTCCACTCATCCGACGCGGAGTCCCCCATGGCCAAGGCCAAGCGCATGTATGGCTGCACCGAATGCGGCTCGACCTTTCCCAAATGGGCCGGCCAATGTGGTGACTGCGGCGCCTGGAACACGCTGGTGGAGACCATTATCGATGGCGCAGCCCCACCATCGGGCCGCGCAGGCTGGGCTGGGGAGCAAGCCAACATCCGAACGCTGGCCGAAGTCAGCGTCGAGGAAGTACCACGTTTCTCCACCGCCTCCGGTGAGCTGGACCGGGTGCTCGGAGGCGGGCTGGTTGACGGCTCGGTGGTGCTGATCGGCGGTGATCCTGGCATCGGCAAGTCAACCATCCTGCTGCAGACCCTCTGCAACATAGCCCGCCAGTTCCCGGCCCTTTACGTGACCGGCGAAGAATCACAGCAGCAGGTCGCCATGCGCGCACGACGCCTCGATTTGCCGCAGGACCGGCTCAAAGTGATGACCGAAACCTGCATCGAAACCATCATCGCCACTGCACGCTTGGAAAAGCCCAAGGTGATGGTGATCGACTCGATCCAGACCATCTTCACGGAGCAGTTGCAGTCCGCCCCCGGCGGCGTCGCTCAGGTCCGTGAGAGCGCGGCGTTGCTGGTGCGCTTCGCCAAGCAGAGTGGCACCGCAATCTTTCTGGTTGGTCACGTCACCAAGGAAGGCGCGCTGGCAGGGCCGCGCGTGCTCGAGCACATGGTCGATACCGTGCTGTATTTCGAGGGCGAGTCGGATGGTCGCCTGCGCCTGCTGCGCGCGGTGAAGAATCGCTTCGGCGCGATCAACGAACTGGGCGTGTTCGGCATGACCGATAAAGGCCTCAAGGAAGTCACCAACCCTTCGGCGATCTTCCTCACCCGCGCTCAGGAAGCGGTACCCGGCAGCGTCGTAATGGCCACCTGGGAAGGCACGCGCCCCATGCTGGTCGAAGTGCAGGCCTTGGTCGATACCAGCCACATGGCCAATCCGCGCCGCGTCACCCTTGGCCTCGACCAGAACCGCCTGGCCATGCTGCTGGCCGTCCTGCATCGCCACGGCGGCATTCCGACCTACGACCAGGACGTGTTCATCAACGTGGTCGGCGGCGTAAAAGTGCTGGAAACGGCCTCAGACCTGGCGCTGATGGCAGCGGTGATATCCAGCTTGCGCAACCGCCCGCTGGATACCGACTTGTTGGTGTTTGGCGAGGTCGGTCTGTCCGGGGAGATCCGTCCGGTGCCGAGCGGCCAGGAGCGACTGAAGGAAGCCGCCAAGCATGGTTTCAAGCGCGCCATCGTGCCCAAGGGCAACGCGCCGAAGGAGGCGCCTGCCGGGCTGCAAGTAATTGCCGTGACGCGCCTTGAACAAGCATTGGACGCCCTGTTCGAGTAATCCCGGTTCTATCGCGGCTCGCCAAGCGCTGCCAGCTCACGTTCGAGCAGCGCTTCGTCGCCCAGGTTAAGTTCGACCAGCCGCCGTAGGTGGCTGATCGAGTCGACATCGATATGCCGGCAGACCAGCCCGACCAACTCACCGTCGCCATGAGTCATCTCTACTTCCATGCGCACCTCGGCGTCATCCGAGAGCCGAACGCGGGCTTCGAACGGCTGGGAGGGATCGGCATCCCAGCCAGCCGGGCGGTGCACCAACAAGCCCCTCAGGGAAAGATCGTGCAGCTGGACAGGCCAGCGACGCTGGCCTTGCACCAGCTCCGTTTCGGCATCGAATTCAAAGCGCTGGAAGCGCCGGCGGTCGCTGGTTGTCTCATTCATCATGTCCACTCCCCGAAGACTTCATTTCTCACTATAGGCGACATCATCACCCACCTGCTCAGAGCCACCGCCGTACACGCCGTCGGTAGATTCGATAGTCGTCACCAAACAGCCGCATCAGCAGGTGCTCTTCGTGAACGATCACGGTGCGTTGCATGCAGACGATCAACAAGGGCAATAGCAGCCACGGCCAGACACTGTTGAGCAACAGTCCAACACCGCAATAGATGAAGGTGTCGGCGAGATAAATCGGGTTGCGCGAGAAACGAAACGGCCCGCTCTGCAACAGACTGCTCGGCTTGCCGTAGGGGTTGATAGTGGTGCGATAGCGATGCATTTCCAGCGCCGACCAGAGCATCAGCACGATGCCGACCGCTATCGATACCCAGCCGGCATAAAACACCAGTTCATGCTCAGGCAGGTCGAGAGGCACCCATTTCGACGCCCCCCACGCACAACCCATGAAAGCCAGATAGACCAGCGGTGGAGGCGGAATCATTCTGACAGAGGCGTGGCTCATGGCGCGTCCCGATGTATTGGATGCACCTATCCTACAGAAGCCACCGCGTAACGCCGCCTGCTTTTAGTAGCGCGTCCCGGCGGCGCTGGCAGTTGCCAGGTTAATGCTGCCCTGGGAGCCAGCCATGCACCATTGCATGCTTCATCAGATCCGCCGGGCGGTCGATATCCAGTTTACGGCGAATGCTCAGGCGATGCGTTTCGACCGTCCGTACGCTGATTTGCAGTGTACGCGCCATGGTCTTGTTGTTATGCCCTTGGGCCAGCATCAGCAGCACTTCACGCTCACGAGGCGTGAGCTCGCGCTCCTCGGCGCTCCGGCTGGCCAGCTTCTCGGCGATACCCTCGCTGTAATAGGTGCCTCCGGCGGCAATCGCTTGGATCGCGACAATTATTTCCCGTGAGGGCGCATCTTTCAGTACATAGCCGCTGGCGCCGACCTTGACTGAAGTGTTCACGTATTCCTGATTGTCGTACATGCTCAGAATCAGCACGCGCAAGCCAGGAAACTGCTGGCGCAGTGATTGCGTCAGTTCAAGACCATTTACATCCTTCAGCCCGATGTCCATCAACACGACATCGGCCGTGACACGACCCAGCAGCTCAAGCGCCTCGGCGCCGCTGCCAGCTTCGCCGACGACGTCCAATTCGGGCACGGCCATCAGCAAGGCGCGGATGCCGTCCCGAACCAAAGCATGGTCGTCGATCAAAGCCACCTTGATACACGCTTGCGGGTTCATCGAGCGAGCCTCTTATTATTCAATGTTCGATAGTTCAGCCGGCCCGGGCCGGCAAGGTGACATCCAGTTCGGTGCCACCGGATTCAGATAGCAGGCTGAAACGCCCACCGAAGTGCTCCACCCGTTCACGGATGTTACGCAGACCGATGCCGCCGCCCTTGATGCTGTCGAGATGGCGCGGATTGAAGCCGACTCCGTCGTCCCTCACCCGCAGGCGCACCGACGCGTCGTTGCCGTCCAGATTGATGTGCACCGACTCCGCTGCAGCGTGACGTTCGATATTGGCAAGCGCTTCCTGCAACACCCGGAACAGCGCAACTGCCACCGAATCGTCAGGATCGTTCTCACCGAGGCCGTTGCTGTATAGCATTTTCAGCCCGCTGCGCTGTTCGAACTCGGCCACAAGCTGGCCAACAGCCGCCGACAGGCCCAGCGTGTCGAGCAGCGACGGATGCAGATCATGGGAGATGCGCCGCACCTCGCCAATTGCCCCCGCCAGCCGCTCGGTGCCGCGATCCAGCGTTGCCAGCGCATTGGGATTACCGCTGGCGAGCTCGTGACTGGCCAGTTCAAACTGGAACTTGATCGACACCAGTAACTGACTGATGCCGTCATGCAGCTCGCGAGAAACCCGTGAACGCTCTTCTTCCTGCAAGCTGACAATGCGCTGGGTCAGTAACTGCAGCTTGCGGTCGGCCAGTCGTCGTTCGCTGACATTGAGCGTCAGGCCGCTGGCGAACACCAGCAACACCGCGACGAGCGCGACGCCGGCGATGGCCAGCATGGTGGTGTAGATGCCACTGGCGACCTCTTCGCGCACCTGCAGAATCGCCTCATCTACGTCCTCGAGATAGATGCCGGTGCCCAGCATCCAACCCCAACGCTCCAGCATCACGACATAGGCCAGTTTCGCGGCGAACTGTCCGGTCGACGGCTTCTGCCAGGCGTATCGCTGGAATCCGGTACCTGTCTCGGCACTGCGCATCAGTGCCTGGATCACCGGCAAACCGTTAGGATCGGTCATGTTCCACAGATCCTTGCCGACCAGCTCGCTCTGGCGCGGATGCATCAGGTTGCGCCCGCTGCGGTCGTAGACGAAGAAGTAGCCATCGCTGCCGAAACTGAAGCGCCCCAAAGCAGCGAGCACCTTCTGTTTGGTCGCCTCATCGTTCAGACCGCTGTCATAGAACGGCGCGATGGTACTCAAGGCCATCTCGACGTAGTTCTTCAGCTCGGCCTGCTTGCTCGCCAGGATGCTGCTTTCGATCAGCTTCGCCTGCTGCTCGCCGAGCCGCTGGTTCTGGAACAGCACCAGCGCGCAGACCACCGCCACAGCCAATAGCAGGGGCAGGATGCTGAGCGCGGCAATCTTGTGCTTGAGCTGCATCGAGCCTCTCCGATGACCTAAATCTGGCAAAACGTGAGTGAAACTTAACCCAGGCGGCGCGGCAGGCACAGTACCAGATGGCACTTAGCCTTGACGCGCCGTGACGCGGGCGATTCCTCACTGAAACGAAAAAGCCCGGCACAGGGCCGGGCTTTCGTTACTGCACGAAGCGTCTTACTGACCGTAGACCGGGAATTTGGCGCAGACCGCCTCGACCTTGGCACGGACTGTTTCGATTACCGACTCGTCGCCCATGTTGTCGAGGATGTCGCAGATCCAGCCAGCCAGATCGCGGCACTCGGTTTCGCCGAAACCGCGGGTGGTGACGGCCGGAGTACCGATGCGCAGACCGGAAGTCACGAACGGCGAACGCGGGTCGTTCGGTACGCTGTTCTTATTCACGGTGATGTGCGCGTTGCCCAGGGCAGCATCCGCGTCCTTACCGGTGATGTCCTGCTTGATCAGGCTGAGCAGGAACAGGTGATTCTGGGTGCCACCGGAAACCACGTCGAAGCCGCGCTGGATGAACACTTCAGCCATGGCCTGGGCATTCTTCACGACCTGCTGCTGATAGGCCTTGAACTCAGGCTGCAGCGCTTCCTTGAAGCAAACCGCCTTGGCGGCGATGACGTGCTCCAGCGGGCCGCCCTGGGCGCCCGGGAACACTGCAGAGTTCAGCTTCTTCTCGATCTCGGCATTGGCGCGGGCCAGGATCAGACCACCGCGTGGGCCGCGCAGGGTCTTGTGAGTAGTAGTGGTCACTACGTCGGCGAACGGCACCGGGTTCGGGTAGACACCAGCAGCAACCAGACCAGCTACGTGGGCCATGTCGACGAACAGGTAGGCACCGACCTTGTCGGCGATCTCGCGGAAACGGGCGAAATCCAGTTTCTGCGAGTAGGCAGAGAACCCAGCGACGACCATCTTCGGCTTGTGCTCCAGGGCCAGGCGCTCGACTTCGTCATAGTCGATCAGGCCCTGGTCGTTGATACCGTACTGCACGGCGTTGTACAGCTTGCCCGAGGACGAGACGCTGGCGCCGTGGGTCAGGTGGCCGCCGTGGGCCAGGCTCATGCCGAGGATGGTGTCACCGGCCTGCAGCAGGGCCAGATAGACGGCGCTGTTGGCCTGGGAGCCGGCATGCGGCTGGACGTTGGCGTAGTCGGCGCCGAACAGTTCCTTGGCACGGTCGATGGCCAACTGCTCGACCACATCGACGTACTCGCAACCGCCGTAGTAGCGCTTGCCCGGATAGCCTTCGGCGTACTTGTTGGTCAGTACCGAACCCTGGGCTTCCATCACCGCCGGGCTGGTGTAGTTCTCCGAGGCGATCAGCTCGATGTGGTCTTCCTGACGCTTGGCTTCCTGCTCCATGGCAGCGAAGAGATCGGCGTCGAAACGGGCGAGGGTCAAATCACGGCTGAACATGGCAGTCCCCTGAGAATCAGCTGGCGGTAATAAAAGAGGCGCGGATTCTACCTCATCCGCCCGAGCGCGGGTATGAGCCGTGGTCATCTACAACATGAGACAAGCTGCAAGCGAGTCGAGGTTGCGGCTTTCAGGCTCGCTACAACGCAGGTCCTGGTTCTAGCTGGCCGATGGAGGCCTGTTGCTTGCAGTTTGAAATTGACGCTTTCAACTTTGCCGCTGGCACCGGCCGGCCGAGATAGAAACCCTGCACCTCGTCGCAGCCGTGCTCGCGAAGAAAATTCAGCTGCGCCTGGGTTTCGACGCCCTCGGCGATTACCGACAGACTGAGGCTATGCGCCATGGCAATGATCGCTCGGGCTATCTGCCCGTCCTGCTCGCCTTCGGGCAGACCATCGACGAAACTGCGGTCGATTTTCAGCACATCGATGGGGAATTGCTTGAGGTAGTTCAACGAAGAGTAACCGGTGCCGAAATCGTCGATGGCAATCGAGGGGCCGAGCTGCTTGAGCGCATCGAGCATGCGCATCGCGCCCCCGACGTCCTGCATCAGGATGCTCTCGGTCAGCTCCAGCTCCAGCCGGCTCGGTGCAATTTTGCTAAACGCGAGAATCCCGGCGATGCGCTGGCCAAGCTGGCCATCAGCGAACTGGCGGGCCGAAAGGTTCACCGAAACCTTCGGCACCACCACGCCCTCCCGCTCCCAGTTTCCGATCTGCCGGCAGGCTTCGCCGATGACCCAGTCGCCTACCTCGACAATCAGCCCCAGTTCCTCCAGCGCCGGAATGAACTCGCCGGGCGGCACCAGACCACGCGACGGGTGCTGCCAGCGCAGCAATGCCTCGACACCGGTCAGCGTATGGCCGTCGGCGAGGTATTGCGGCTGGTAGTGCAGCACGAACTGCTGCTGTTCGAGGGCGTGGCGCAGATCGCTTTCCAGCTCCAGACGCTCCAGTGCGCTGGCATTCATCTCGGCCTGGTAGAACTGGAAATTGTTTTTGCCGCGCTCTTTGGCGTGGTACATCGCGGTGTCGGCATTTTTCATCAGCTGGCTGATGTCGTTGCCATCCTGTGGGCTCAGGGCAATGCCAATGCTGGCGGTGACAAAGAACTCTCGGCCAGACAGCACGAACGGTTCGGCGAGACTGCCGAGGACCCGTTCAGCCACATGGATTGCCCGGCTCAGCGCCTCGTCGCGATCACCGCCGGGGCGCAACAGAAAGGTGAACTCATCGCCGCCCATGCGCGCCACCGTGTCGTCCTCATCAACGCACGACGCCAGGCGCACTGCGACGTCCTTGAGCATGCGGTCACCGGCCGCATGACCGAGCGAATCGTTGATTGGCTTGAAGCGATCCAGATCGAGAAACATCAGCACCACCCAGCCACGGCGCCGGGCGGCCAATTGCAGGCTGCTGTGCAGACGGTCCTGAAACAGCGTGCGATTGGGCAGCTGAGTCAGCCCGTCGTAATAGGCCAGCCGGTGGATACGCTTTTCGCTGGCCTTGCGCTCACTCATGTCGCTGAAAAAGCAGACATAGCTCACCAGCTCATTCTCATCGTCGCGAACGGCGGTAATGCCGATCCAGCATGGGTAAGTCTCGCCACCCTTGCGCTTGAGCCAGAACTCCCCTTCCCAGCTGCCGGTCTGCAGGACCTGGCTGTGCACGTAGTCCATCTGATTGGCCTGCTGACGGTCGGCGCTGAGCACCATCGGCAGCTCGCCTCTGATCTCGTCGACGCTGTAGCCGGTGATCCGGACGAATGCCGCATTGACTTGGACGATCTTGCCGGAGGGATCGGTGACAACGATGGCCGCCGTAGAATGGTCGAATACGGTCGCCGCGCGGCGCAATGCCGTCTCGGCCTGACGCTGTTCACTGACATCCCGGCCAATGCACAGGGTTCCATCGAACCGGTTGTTCTCGTCGGAGATCAGCATCATCCGCAGCTCGATCGCGACCGACCGGCCATCGGCCGCGAGGCAGTCGAAATACAGGGTTTGCGCCTGCAAGGTCTGCCCCAGCTTAGCCAGTTCAACCGGGCTGGCCGAAGCATCGCGCACCCGCCTCATCAGGTCATAGAAGCGCGCCGCCTGGCGCGGTTTGGCCACCACTCGATCCAGGCCATGCTGCGCCGCCCACTCTGGGCTGTAGCCAAGCACGGTCTGCACCGAAGGACTGATGTAGTCGATGCGCAGCGAACTGTCCGTGGTGAAGACCACATCGCGCAGGCTACCGGCGAGCATCCGGTAGCGGCGTTCGCTATCACGCAGGGAATGGCTGTGTTCCATGTTCGTGGTGACATCCCGGGCCACGCCAATCAAGCGCTGCACCTTCCCCTGCTCATTGCGCGTCAGGACCTGTTCAGTCACGCAGAACCAATGCCATTTGCCGTCACGGTGGCGCCAGCGCAGTAACGACTCCTGCACGACGCCGTCAATCATCGAACCGCGCAGGGCCAGCAGCCGCCAGATGTACTCCTGATCGTCCGGGTGGCTGATGCGTCGCCAGAACAGGTTGCTGTCGTCGCCGCGCTCTTCTTCGCTGTAGCCCAGCCGCGTGGCCAGGTTGCTGTTGCTGAACAGCAGCTTGCCGGCCTCCAGATCCTGGACATAAAGGGTGTCCGGCACTGCGCGCAGCACCTCCGACCAGAACCGCTCACGCTCAACCAATGCCGTCTGCGCCGACCGCTCACGGGTGATATCGCGCATGACCCAGACAAAACCAGACGGCTCCAGCTCACCCGCCAGGCGCAAAGCCCGCCGCGTGATTGAAAAAAGACGGCTCTCCCCCTCTTGGAGCAGTCCTACGGCCTCAAGGCACAGATCAACCGTCGAATTGGCCGCATCGAACGCCAGGGGATCCAGATTCGGCAGCAGCTCCTGCAGACGATAACGTGGAGCCTCGCGGCTACTCAGGCCGAACATTGTCTCGGCCTGGTTGTTGAGAAATTGCAGACGGCCACTGAAGTCGCTGATCAGAATCCGCTCTTCGATCGCCCCGAGCGCTGTCGCCGAATAGCGCAACAGTTGCCAACGAGCACGCAGGCGCAGCGGCACAAGAAGGCGCGCACAGGTCACAGCAATCCTGCGGACAAGCCTGTCGAGGCGGGCTGACGCTGATGGGGAAGGATGTTGATCGATCAAACGATTAAGTCCTTTGTGGCGTTGCGGCGAGCGCGGCATCGGACCAACGCCCGAACGGCGTCAAGAATGCCCTGAGAGCCATCAAAGCGCCAGCATCGAGTCAGCACCCCGGTTTGCCCTGCCAGGTGCATTCCGGTAGCTTTGCGAGTTCGGTTCGACCCGCCCACAGCGGCGGGATTCGCCTCACTTTTTCCTCGTCACGGGCACTCGTCTCCATGGCTCAATACGTCTACACCATGCATCGGCTCGGCAAAGTCGTTCCACCGAAGCGTGAAATTCTCAAGAACATTTCCCTGTCCTTCTTCCCCGGCGCCAAGATCGGTGTGCTGGGTCTCAACGGTTCGGGCAAGTCCACCCTGCTTAAGATCATGGCCGGGGTCGATAAAGAATTCGACGGCGAAGCGCGGGCGATGCCCGAGCTGAATGTCGGCTATCTGCCGCAGGAGCCGGAGCTCGACCCGAACAAGACGGTTCGCGAAGTCGTGGAAGAAGCCGTCAGCAGCATCAAGGATGCCCAGGCGCGCCTGGACGAAGTCTACGCCGCCTACGCTGAGCCGGATGCCGATTTCGACAAGCTGGCCGCCGAACAAGCCAAGCTCGAAGCGATTCTGCAGGCCAGCGACGGGCACAACCTCGGGCGTCAGCTGGAAGTTGCCGCCGACGCCCTGCGTCTGCCGCCGTGGGACGCCAAGGTCGAGCACCTGTCCGGCGGCGAGAAACGCCGCGTGGCGCTGTGCCGTCTGTTGCTCTCGGCCCCCGACATGCTGCTGTTGGACGAACCAACCAACCACCTGGACGCCGATTCGGTGGCCTGGCTGGAACACTTCCTCCACGACTTCACCGGCACCGTCGTCGCGATCACCCACGATCGTTACTTCCTCGACAACGTGGCTGGCTGGATTCTGGAACTCGACCGCGGCCAGGGCATTCCTTACGAGGGCAACTACTCCGGCTGGCTGGAAGCCAAATCCAACCGCCTGGCGCAGGAATCCAAGCAGCAGTCGGCTCATGAAAAGGCTATGAAGGAAGAACTGGAATGGGTGCGCAAAGGCGCTAAGGCCCGCCAGTCCAAATCCAAGGCACGCCTGCAGCGCTTCGAGGAACTGCAGTCGCAGGAATTCCAGAAGCGCAGCGAAACCAACGAAATCTACATCCCCGCAGGCCCACGTCTGGGCGACAAGGTCATCGACTTCAACAACGTCACCAAGAGCTACGGTGATCGCGTGCTGATCGAAAACCTGTCGTTCAGCATGCCCAAGGGCGCCATCGTTGGCGTGATTGGCGGCAACGGCGCGGGCAAGTCCACCCTGTTCCGCATGATCATGGGCAAGGAGCAGCCGGATTCGGGCAGCATCGAAATCGGCGATACCGTGCAGGTCGCCTGTGTCGATCAGAGCCGCGATGACCTGGACGGCAGCAAATCCGTATGGGAAGCGGTATCCGACGGCGCCGACATGATCCGTATCGGCAGCTACGAAGTTCCGTCGCGCACCTACGTGGGGCGCTTCAACTTCAAGGGCGGCGACCAGCAGAAGTTCGTCAAGGATCTCTCCGGCGGTGAGCGCGGTCGCCTGCACCTGGCGCTGACGCTCAAAGAAGGCGCCAACGTACTGCTGCTCGACGAACCCTCCAATGACCTCGACGTGGAAACCCTGCGCTCGCTGGAAGAAGCGCTGCTGGATTTCCCCGGCGCCGCCATCGTGATCTCCCACGATCGCTGGTTCCTCGACCGCGTCGCCACGCACATCCTTTCTTATGAGGATGACGGCAGCATCGTGTTCTTCGAAGGTAACTACACCGAGTACGAAGCCGATCGCAAGAAGCGCCTCGGCGATGCAGCCTCCCAGCCGCATCGGGTGAAATACAAGAAGCTTGCCCAGTAGCATCAACCGCGGAGCCGAAAGGCTCCGTTTTTGTGTGGCGAAGCGCCTCTGGTGGCAACTGGCCCAATACCGGATAATCGCGCTTTTTCGACGCTTGGCACGACACTTGGATGTCAGGCCGGCAGCAATCGCAAGGGAAGGTCACGGCCACCATGGCAGCACTGGGATTACGCGGCAAATCACTGCTGGCGTTGCTATTGACCTTCCTGCTGGCAATCGGAGTGGCGGTACTGGTTGGCCGCGAAGCATTGCAGGGCGTGCAAAGCCGCTTTGGCGAAGCCTATGCGCGCAACGTGGTTCAGCTCAACCGTGAACGACTGTTCGCACCGGTCACTCGGGAACTGGCGCTGGCGCAGCGGCTGGCGGAATCGGAGATTACCCGCGCCTGGCTGCTCGATGAGAATGATCCGGTCAAGCGGGAATTATTTTTCCGCGAGGCGGCTGGCTATCAGCGGGCTCTCAGTGACCACTCCTACTTCGCCGCATCGGCAGCCTCCAATCGCTACTACTCCAACGGCGACCAGCAACCTCCCAGCGAGGCGCCCCGCTATGAGATGAAGCCCGATGCGCCGGAAGACGAGTGGTTCTATGCCACCCTGCGTTCGGACGCGCCCTATCATCTCAATGTCGACCGCTCGGCCATCAGCGGCGACCTGAAGATCTGGTTCAACATCGTGGTCCGTGATGGCGGTCGCCCGCTCGGCATCGTCGGCTCCGGGATCAGCCTGAACGCGTTCGTCACCCAGTTCATCGAAGAAGACAAGACCGGCGTCGAGTCGATGGTGCTCGACAGCTACGGCTCGATCCTGGTCCACCCCAACCATAATCTCGTCACCCTGAACGCCGACACCTCGCAGGGCCGCTCGCTGTCCACCAGCCTGCTTGGCCTGCTCGACGATATCGACCAGGCCAAGGCGCTGCGCCAGGCCATGAGCTACGGCCGCGAACATCCTGGCGAGACGGCCACGTTGAAGGCGAGCCTCGATGGCGAGCCTCGCCTGCTGGCCCTGACCTGGATTCCGGAACTGCAATGGTTCGTCACCAGCGCTGTGGATCTACGAACCGCCCAAGTCATCGAGCTGAAGCCCCTGCTGCCTGCCCTCGGTGCTGTGTTGCTGCTGTTGCTGCTGCTGATTGCAGCCGGCGCCTGGCTGGTCGATCGTCGTGTGCTGAGCCCGTTGCGGCAACTGCGCAAGAGCGCCCAGGCTATAGCCGCTGGACAATACAACGCGCCGCTGCCGACCGATCGGGATGACGAGATCGGCGAACTCAGCGCTGCGTTTCGCAGCATGGCGCTGAAAATCCATAGCCACACCAGCGAGCTGGAAAGTCGCGTCAACGAGCGCACGCGGGAGCTGCAGCAGGCCAACCGCGACATGGCCGCCGCACATAAAAAGATCGACGACTCGATCGACTACGCCAGCCTGATCCAGCACGCCATCCTGCCCAAGCGCCAGCTGGTGGCCGACCTCGACGAACGCCACGCCGTGCTCTGGCACCCCCGCGACGTAGTTGGCGGCGATTTCTATGTCTATCGCGCCACCGAACAAGGTTGCCTGCTCGGCGTGGTCGACTGCGCTGGCCATGGTGTGCCCGGCGCGCTGATGACCATGCTCGCTCACGCTGCAATCGAACAGGCAATTGCCGACGCCGGGCACGCCGACCCAGCCGCCGTCCTCGCGCGTACCGATGGCATCGTGCGCAAGATGCTGCGTGACGACTCAACCCAACACGCCCTCGCCACCAACATGGATGTGGGCCTCGCCTACGTCGACTTCCAGCGTCGTCTGGTGGTTTATGCTGGCGCCAAGATCGCGCTCTACTACAGCGATGGCGAACGCCTCGACGAATTAGCGGCCGGGCGCCGCGCCATCGGCGACCGACGCATCGGCGAATATCAGAATGCTGAGGTAGAGTTGCAGCCCGGGCGAACCTTCTACCTGGCCACCGATGGCTTCCTCGATCAGGCGGGTGGTGAGCTGGGCTATGGATTCGGCAACAGTCGCTTCGCCGAGATGATCCTGCGGCATGCCCGCCTTCCTATGGGCGAACAGGGTGCGGCGTTCAAAGCGACCCTGGACGAGTATCAGGGCGATTACCCCCAGCGTGACGACATTACGATGTTGTGTTTCCGTTTCGATTGAGCGCCATCCACCGGAGTTGAGTTGCCCCATGGAAACCCTTGACCTGTTCGCCATGCGCGAAAGCTACAACCGACAGCAGATTATGCTGTGCTTCAACGGCCCGATCTCGCGCAGCCTGATCGAGGAAATCGGCAATGCGCTGCGTAACTACCTCGCCGCCGATCACGCCAACCCGTCATCGGCCATGGATGTGTTTGCGGTATACATCGAGATGACGCAGAACATTCGCCACTACGCCAAGGTCCGTAACTGGGCAGACCAGGAAGCGGGCGCCACGGTAGTGGTCGCACGCAACGATACCGACGGCCGCTATGTAGTCTCCGCCGGCAATCTGATCGAAACAGCCGATGGCGAAGCCCTGATCGCCAGCATCGAAGAGCTGGCCCGCCTGGACAAGGCGCAACTTAAGGCTCGTTACAAAGAACAATTGCGCAAGCCACGCGAAGACAACAGTGTCAGCGGCGCAGGACTCGGCCTGATCGACATCGCCCGCAAATCCAGCGAACCACTGAAAGCGTCGCTGCAAACCGTCGCCAACGGCCGCTCGTTCATCAGCCTGAGCGCGGTCATCTGACTTACAAGAGCCAACTGCACATGAATGATTTCTCCATCGCCGGCAGCCAGTCATCGCCAGCCATTCAGTCCGACTGGGAAAACGGCGTGCTCGCCATGCAAGGCGACTCCTACCCGGAAAATTCCTACGAGCTGTTCCACCAGGTCATCGAGTGGATCGAACGCTACCTGGCCGAAGCCGGCCGTCCGCTGCGCCTGGAACTGCATCTGCTGTACCTCAATACCAGCAGCATCAAGGCCGTGATGGACATCTTCGACATGCTCGAAGCCGCCCATCAAGAGGGAAAGGCGGTGGCCGTCAACTGGCACTATGACCGCCGCAACGAGCGTGTGGTAGAACTGGCCGAAGAGTTCAAGGAAGACTGCACCTTTCCATTCATGATCCTCAGCCACGATTAGAAGGTCCTTATGCGCGGGCAGAATCCGCTGGAAAGCCAGGTTGTGGAATCGCTGTCCGATCCACAGAACCAAGGCCATCCGCTGCATGAAACGCTGAGCCAGTTGTGGGAAGCACACCACAGCCTACTCAACCGCATCGAACGGATCGCCCGCGTTTCTGACGGGTACCAGAGCATCGTGCGTGACCGCGAAATGACCCTCTCGGCACGCTTCGACAAGCAGCTCCGACAGCTGGAGAAAGTCGCACGCATTTCCGATCGCTATCAGACGATGTTGCGTGATCTGAATATCGCTCTGAAAGAAGCCTCTACCCATGATGCCCTTACCGGCATCGCCAACCGGCGCTTGCTCACCGAGCGCTTGCGTGAAGAAACCGAACGGGCCAAGCGCTACTCACGGCCGCTGTGTGTGGTCATGGTCGACATCGACCGCTTCAAGGCCATCAATGATGATTACGGGCACGAAGTCGGCGACAACGTGCTGATGGAAGTGGTGCGGGTGATGGAGGCGGAGATCCGCGAGCATGACCTCTGCGGCCGCTGGGGCGGCGAAGAATTCCTCCTGTTGATGCCGGAGACCTCCACCGAAAGCGCGGTCCGGGTGATCGAGCGTCTGCGTGAAGCCGTCGCCAACCTGCGGGTGCGGGTCAATGACGACTCGTTGTCGGTCACGGTGAGCCTGGGCATGGCGCAGCTAAGAGCCGATGAAAACTATTCGAGCGCCATCAACCGCGCCGACGTGGCACTGCTGCGGGCCAAGCGCAACGGCCGTGATCGCTACGAGCTGGCGGATTGAGCCTTCGGCGGGTCAGTTCGCGGCCCGCCGCCCGGCAAGCATTCCAAGATCGACTCGACGATCCGCGCGGGGGAAGGCCTGATAGCCAGGGCCGTATCAAGGCGCCTCCAACGCCGCGTTACCAGTAGTTCTCCACGGCTACCTGGCCGGGACGCCGGGTCAGACTCAGGTTGAGGTCGCGCGCTTTAAGGATGGTGCGGGTGTCTTCGATCATCTGCGGATTGCCGCAGAGCATGATCCGCGAGTGTTCGGGCTCGAGCTGCAGATCGGCCGCTCGCTCCAGTTCGCCGTTCTCGATCAGCGTGGTGACACGACCGTGCAGCGCACCGGGCATCTGCTCGCGGGTCACTACCGGCAGATAGGTCAGCTTCGAGCCGAGGCCTTCCAGATAATCGCGCTGCGGCAGCTCGCGGATCAGGTCCTGATAGGCCAGCTCGGATGCGGTGCGCGCGCTATACACCAAGATGATCCGCTCGAAGCGCTGCCAGACCTCAAAGTCCTGCAGGATCGAGAGAAAGGGCGCGATGCCCGTCCCGGTGCCCAGCAGCCAGAGATCCCGACCATCGATAAAACGATCAAGAGTGAGAAAGCCGAACGCCTGTTTGTCCACCAGCAGCTCGTCGCCGGGCTTGAGGCGACTCAGTTCGCTGGTGAATTCACCATCCGGCACCACGATGGAGAAGAAGTCGAGAAACTCATCATGGGGCGCCGATACCATCGAGTACGCCCGCCAGACGATACTGCCGCTGGGCTTACGAACGCCGAGGCGGGCGAACTGCCCGGCAGTAAAGCGGAAGCCGGTGTCGCGGGTGGTACGTAGGGTGAACAGAGTGGGCGTCAGCGTCTGCACCTCGAGCAGACGCTGGCGGGTGAACTTCTCTTCGCTGACGGTCATACTTCGCTCCTTCCGGACATCGGGGGACACCAGCGTGTCCGGGCCGCGGAAAACGTAGGCGAGGCAGGCAAGACAAGGCAGAAACAGCCGAAGAAGCGGAGTTTAGGCGTTCTAAATGAGCATTCTGAGGCTGTTTCTAACGCAGTATTGCCAACGCAGGTAGTTTTCCGCGGCCTGGACCCTTGATACTCCTTTCTGACGCATGTAAACACCGCCAGTTCTTATGCCTATTCTCGAATCCGCCTACGCACGCCTCGATCTGATCCGCCAGCCGGAACAGCCCAACGAACCCTTGCAGGCGTTCGATGCGGCTGACGAATACCTATTGGCGCAGCTGCACGAGCAAGGCTTGGCTGCGACAACGCGGGTGCTGATCCTCAACGACAGTTTTGGCGCCTTGGCCTGTTCATTGGCGAAGCAGGCGCAGGTCACCAGCAGTGGCGACTCTCACCTGGCGCACCTGGCGCTGGAAAAAAATCTGCAACGCAACGCGCTGCCGGCTGACGCGGTGAGCTTCGTGCCCGCCAGTGAGGTGCCTCAAGGGCCGTTCGACCGGGTGCTGATTCGCGTCCCCAAGACGCTTGCCTTGCTGGAGGAACAGCTGATCCGCCTGCATGGCCAACTCGCGCCAGGTGCCCAAGTGATCGCCGGCTCGATGATCAAGCACCTGCCGCGTGCAGCGGGCGATCTGCTGGAGAAGTACATCGGCCCAATGCAAGCCTCGCTGGCGGTGAAGAAAGCGCGTCTGCTGACCGCGACTCCGAGCGACAAGCCGGCACCGCGCTCGCCCTACCCGACCCGCTATCACCTCGATAAGCCAGCCGTCGAACTGATTAACCATGCCAACCTGTTCTGCCGAGAAGACCTCGACATCGGCACCCGAGCCTTCCTGCCGCACCTGCCGAAGGCGCTCGGCAACCTGCGCGTCGCGGACCTGGGTTGCGGCAACGGTGTGCTCGGTATCGTTTACGCCCTGAGCAACCCGCAAGCGCAGATGACGCTGGTGGACGAGAGCTACATGGCAGTGCAGTCGGCGCTGGAGAACTGGCAGGCGATCCTCGGCGATCGCACTGCGGATATACGGGCCGGTGACGGGCTGGCCGAACAGCCCATGGATTCGCTGGATCTGGTGCTGTGCAATCCGCCCTTCCATCAGCAGCAGGTGGTCGGTGACTTCCTCGCCTGGCGGATGTTCACCCAGGCCAAGACGGCACTGGCCAAGGGCGGCGAGCTGTGGATCGTCGGCAACCGCCACCTCGGCTATCACCTCAAGCTCAAGCGCCTGTTCGGCAAGGTGGAGCAGGTCGCGGCGACGCCCAAGTTCGTCATCCTTCGAGCCATCAAGCCGTGAGCGAAGCGCCGGTTCGGCTGAGCATCCAGCAGTTCGCACTGCGAACCGGCCTTTCCGCCGACACCCTGCGCTATTACGAAAAGATCGGCCTGCTGCGCCATGTCGCGCGGGACGCCAGCGGCTTTCGTGTCTACGGCCCGCGCGATCTGGAATGGGTCGGCTTCATCCTGCGTCTCAAAGACACCGGCATGGCGCTGGACGACATCATTCGCTACGCCGATCTGCGTGAACGCGGCGAATCGACTCTGGCGGCGAGGCAGGCGCTGCTCGAAGTCCATGCAGCCAAACTGCAGGACCGCCTGGAGCGCGACCGCGAGCATCTGACCGCGCTGCAGGCAAAGATCGAGCTGTACCGCCAACAAACAACCCCTTGACCTGGAGTCCACTCCAACCCTCAGGCTTTCCTCTTCCCAATCAAGAGGAACGCTCCATGTCCGCATCCACCCGCTACACCGAAGGCCTGGCCAAACTCGAAGAGATCGACGGTGAGGCCGGCCGAAAGGTCATCGACAGCCTGCAAGCCATCGCACCGGACCTGGCCCGCTACGTCATCGAGTTTCCCTTCGGCGATATCTACCAGCGCCCTGGCCTCGACCTGCCACAGCGTGAGCTTGCGACCGTCGCGGCGCTAACGGCACTGGGACATTGCCAGCCGCAATTAGCGGTGCATATCCATGGCGCATTGAACGTCGGCTGCACGCCGGAGCAGATCGTCGAGGTAATCATCCAAATGGCCGTTTATGCCGGCTTTCCTGCAGCATTGAACGGCATGGCGACCGCCAAGGTGGTGTTTGCAGAGCGCGGGTTGTTGCCCGAATGAAGCCCGACGCCTGATCGCGTACGCACGGTGAACCCGGCCCGCCACAGATACCAACACGCGTCCACCGTGGGCTAAAGCCCACCCTACGGGGGAAAGCCAACGCATGATGTTCTACGTAGGGTGCGCTTCAGCCCACCAGAGCAACCTGTTTCGACTGCTGGCGGGCCAAAGCAAAACCCCGCTCGTCCTCCTTGCGCGGTTTTCAACAGGCAGATTCCCTCAAAGCGCCACCGCGACTGAATGCTAATCTGGCTCACTGCCCACCCTGCACCTCGACCTGATGTCCACACACACCAAACTCCTGCTGCGTCACCAACGCCCCTTCATCAAGTTCTGGTTCGCCCGCGTGTTCACCGCCAGCGGCTTCCAGATGCTGGCGGTCGCCATCGGCTGGCACATGTACGAGCTGACCGGCAGCGTGCTCGACCTCGGTCTCGTGGGCCTGGCCGAATTCTTCCCTCGCCTGCTGTTCATTCTCTGGACCGGCCATGTCGCTGACCGCTTCGACCGTCGAAGAGTGGCGGCGCTGTGTCAGGGCTTGCAAGGGCTGATCGCCCTGTCGCTGGTGCTTGGCGCCGGTGGGCTGGGGGTGACGCGCGAAATGATCTTTGTCCTTGCGTTCCTGCTGGGCACGGCGCGGGCGTTCGAGGGGCCGGCGACCCAGGCGTTATTGCCCAGCCTTGTGCCGACCCAGTTGTTTCCCGCTGCGGTCGCGGCTTCATCGTCCGCCATGCAGACAGCCACCATCGTCGCGCCCGCACTCGGCGGGCTGCTGTTCGCCATCGGCCCGCTGTGGGTCTATGGCCCGGTGGCGCTGCTGTTCGCCCTGGCCTGTAGCCTGATGCTGAGCCTGCCGAAACGCCCGGCGCCGCCCAAGCAAACCGGCCCGGCGATGGACAACCTGCTCGCGGGTATGCGCTTCATCCGCAGCCGGCCGGACATTCTCGGCGCCATTTCCCTGGATATGTTTGCCGTGCTGCTCGGTGGCGCCACGGCACTGTTGCCGGTGTTCGCCAAGGACATCCTGCTCACCGGCCCCTGGGGCCTAGGGCTGTTGCGCTCAGCACCGGCGGTGGGTGCGCTGCTGATGTCGCTGTGGCTGGCGCGCTATCCCATCAACAAAAGGGTCGGCCGGGTCATGTTCGCCGCCGTCGGGGTGTTCGGCCTGGCAACCATCGCCTTCGGCCTGTCGACTTCATTCTGGCTTTCGATGGGTGTGCTGGTGGTGCTGGGCGCGGCGGATATGATCAGCATGGTGATCCGCGGCGCGTTCGTGCAGCTGGAAACGCCGGACGCCATGCGCGGCCGGGTGAGTGCGGTCAATGGTCTGTTTATCGGCGCGTCCAACCAGCTCGGCGAGTTCGAGTCCGGCCTGACGGCTCACTGGTTCGGCACCGTGCCGGCTGTGGTGATCGGTGGCGTCGGAACGCTGATCATCACCGGTACCTGGATGAAGCTGTTCCCGACGCTGGCCAATCGCGACCAGTTGCATCGGGATCTGGATTAGCGGGCTCGGTGGAAGACGCGTCGCGCGTCTTCCACCCTACTCCTGCACACTCGACAGTCGCGCATCCGTAGGGTGGAAAACGGCAACGCCTTTTCCACGCATCCGGCCGGTTACAAGACCTTGTCCAAGGTAATCGGCAAATCACGCACCCGCTTGCCGGTGGCGTGGTAGATGGCGTTACCCACCGCCGCCGCCACCCCCACGATGCCGATCTCACCCACGCCCTTGGAGCCCAGCGCGTTGACGATTTCGTCCTTCTCCTCGACGAAGAATACGTCGATGTCGTTGATATCGGCATTGATCGGGACGTGGTACTCGGACAGGTTGTGGTTCATGTAACGACCGAGGTTGTGGTCGATCATCGTTTCCTCATGCAGCGCCTGCCCGATGCCCCAGACCACACCACCCGCGATCTGGTTACCCGCGGTCTTCGGATTGACCACGCGCCCGGCGGCCACAGCACTGACCACGCGACTCACCTTTACCGTGCCCAGCGATTCGTCCACCCGTACCTCGACGAATATCGCCGAGTGCGTAGAGATTGAATACTCGTTGCGTTTCTCGCCCGGCTTGGCGCTGACTTCCGCTTCGAGCACGCCGCTGGCGGAGACGATCTTCGCCAGCTCGACCCGCTGCTCGGGCGATGCCTTCAAGCGCATCTGGCCGTCGACGAACTCCACATCCTCGAGCTTGGCCCCGGTGAACGGCGACACCGGCGATTGCTGAGCCGCGTCGAGTAATTTGGCCTGCAGCCCCTCACACGCCTGCTGCACGGCTGTCCCGACGGACGACACCGTGAAGGAGCCGCCTTCCAGCGGCGCCTGCGACAGGTTCGAATCACCCAGGCGAAACTCGACCTGCTCCATCGGCAGGCCCATGGCCGCCGCCGCAATCTGGGTCATCACCGTGTAGGTGCCAGTGCCGATGTCGGAGGTGGCGCTGCTGACCACCAGGCGTCCGTCGGGCTCCAGGCACGCCTTGGCGGCGGCCGGCATCTGCATCGCCTCCCACACTCCGGTGGCCATGCCCCAGCCGATCAGCTGGTTGCCGTCGCGCATGGAGCGTGGCGCCATCGAGCGGCGCGACCAGCCAAAGCGCTCAGCACCCTGCTCGTAGCATTGGCGCAGCTCCTTGCTCGAATAAGGCTTGTCCTCGTTGGCGTTGCGCTCGGAGTAGTTGGTCAGGCGCAACTGCAGCGGATCGACATTCGCTGCGTAGGCCAGTTCGTCCATCGCGCTTTCCAGGGCGTAGACACCAATGGTCGCGCCCGGTGCGCGCATATCCAGCGGCGTGTAGACGTCCAGCGGCACCAGTTGGTAGTCGAGCCTTGCGTTCGGGCACTTGTAAAGCATCCCGGACCACTCGACCTCATGCTCGGTGAAATCCTCGAAGCTGGAGGTCTGACCGATCGCCTGGTGGGTGATGGCCTGCAGTTCTCCGCTGGCGTTTGCGCCGATCGACAGCCGCTGCACGGTGCGCGGACGATAGCCAAAGGTGAACATCTGCTGGCGCTTGAGGGTGACACGCACCGAGCGCTTGAGCTTGAGCGCCGCCATCACCGCCAACGTCAGCTGATACTGAGGACGCAAGCCGGAACCGAAGGCACCGCCGACAAACGGCGAGAGGATGCGGATCTTGCCCTCCATGTCGAACACGCCTTCCAGATAGCGCATGCAGTTCTGCACACCCTGGGTCTTGTCGTAGATCTCCAGGTTGCCTTCGGGAAAGTAGTGAACAGTCGAGGCATGCGGCTCCATCGGATTGTGGTGCTCGACCGGCGTGGTGTACTGCACATCCACTTTGAATTGCGCGCTGGCCAGGGCGCTGTCCACATCACCGCGCGGCTCCGGCAGGTCGGCCGGTGCCTTGTGCATGGTTTCCAACTCGCTGAGCAGGTCGGTGTGATGGGGCTCGCGCTCGTATTCGACGCGCACCAGGCTGCCGGCGTAGCGGGCCAACTCGAGGTTTTCCGCCACCACCAGCGCGATCGGCTGGCCGCTGTAGAGAATACGGTCGTTGAACAGCGGCCGGAACGGCGAGCCATCGGCGGCATCGTCGTCCTCGTAGGGCTCGTCATAGCTGGCAATGGGCGGACGGTTCTGGTGGGTCAGCACCAGCGCCACGCCAGGCACTGCTTCGGCCGCACTGGCATCGATGCTGATGATTCGACCACGCGCGATGCTGCTGTTGACCACGCTGCCGTAGAGCAGGCCGGGCACATCGAACTCACCGGCGTATTGGGCCTGGCCGGTAACCTTCTTGGGACCGTCGACGCGATTCAGGGGCTGGCCAAAAGGGGAAGTGGCGGGTTTCATTGAGCGGCTCCTCTGGCGGCGTCGGTCAGGGCGCGAACGATGGCGCGACGGCCGAGTTCGATCTTGAAGGCGTTGTGTTCGAAGCCACTGGCTCCCTCGAGCAGGATGTTCGCAGCGGTCGTGAACGCGGCCTCGTCAGCCGTTTTGCCGACCAGCGCCGCCTCGGCTTCGGCTTTGCGCCAGGGCTTGTGTGCCACCCCGCCCATGGCGATACGGGCACTGCGAATGCTGTCGCCGTCCATCTCCAGCGCAGCGGCGACCGAAACCAGGGCGAACGCATAGGAGGCACGATCTCGCAGCTTGAGGTAGCTGCTGTGGGCGGAGAAGTCTTGGGGCGGCAACTCGACCGCGGTGATCAGCTCGCCATCGACCAGGGTGTTGTCCTGCTCGGGTGTATGGCCCGGCAAGCGGTGAAAGTCGGCCATGGGAATGCGCCGCTCGCCCCGTTGCCCTTGCACATGCACCACTGCCTCCAGTGCCGCCATCGCCACGCACATGTCGGAGGGATGGACCGCGATGCAGGCGTCGCTGTGGCCGAGAATCGCGTGGATGCGATTGAGCCCATCACGCGCCGAGCAACCAGTGCCCGGTTCACGCTTGTTGCACGGCGTGGTGCTGTCATAGAAGTAGTAGCAGCGGGTGCGCTGCAGCAGATTGCCGCCGGTGGTGGCCATGTTGCGCAGCTGCGGCGAGGCGCCGGCCAGGATCGCTTGTGACAGCAGCGGATAGCGTGCTTCCACCAGCGGATGCCAGGCTAGATCCGCGTTGCTCACCAGCGCACCAATGCGCAGGCCACCGTCAGCCGTCTCTTCGATGTCGGCCAGTGGTAGTTGGGTAATGTCGATCAGCTGGGAAGGACGCGTAACGTTTTCCTTCATCAGGTCCAGCAGATTGGTGCCACCGGCAATGTAGCGGCTGTTCGGGCGGAATTGACCGATGGCTTCCTCAACGCTGCTTGGGCGTGCATAGCTGAAGGGATTCATGGCGTCACCTCCTTCGCACCGGCCAGGCGTTCGCGAGTGTCCGCCGTAGCGTCCTCGATAGCGGCGACAATGTTCGGGTAGGCGCCGCAACGGCAGACATTGCCACTCATCTGTTCGCGCAGATCATCACGGGTTTCCGCCCGACCCTCGGCGATCATGCCCACAGCGGAGCAGATCTGCCCGGGCGTGCAATAGCCGCACTGGAAGGCGTCGTGTTTGACGAAGGCGGCCTGCATCGGGTGCAGTTCCTCGCCCTGCGCCAGCCCTTCGATGGTGGTCAGCTCGGCGCCGTCGTGCATCACGGCGAGGGTCAGGCAGCTATTGATCCGCTTGCCGTTGAGCAACACGGTACAGGCGCCACACTGGCCGTGGTCACAGCCTTTCTTGGTGCCGGTCAGGTGCAGTTGCTCACGTAGCAGATCGAGCAAGGTGGTCCAGGGATAGACCTCGATTTCACGGCGCTGGCCGTTCAGTTGGAGGGAAATGGAACAGGCGGTAATCCCACCTGGGACGGAAGACGTTTCGCTCATGGCAGCCTCACGGTTTGGGGGGCTTCGGGTGCCTGTTCTATGCAGGATCGCCGAAGACCTCAGGCATTCGATGCGCTTTCCGTGCGCCTAGGAAGTACGACTGCCCACGCGGAAAAATCGTTCAGCCGAGCGCATACATAGCCATGCAAGGCGCGCTAGAGCTGCCAGGGCGCCACAATGGCAGGCAGCTACAGCCGGTCAGCTGTTGCGTCGATCATCGGGGCGATCAATGTCCTGCAACACGCCGGAGTCATCGACCTCGACTTCCCAGGCAGCACCACTCGAAAACAGCGCCTGAGCACCGCGTTCGCCGTCCAGCGATATCACCTGCAACGCGTGGTCGCGACCGATCCCCCGCGGATGGCCGCGCTGCCCCTGATGACTTGCAACCACCAGGCGCGGTGGCTCGATCTGCTCAGCGATGCGACGGAAGGTGGCGGGCCGCACATAAGGCATGTCGCCGAGCGCGACCAGCCAGCCCTTGTCGCTCGGGCACTGCCTGAGCGCCTGCGCCAGGCTGTGGCCCAACCCCTGGGTGTGCACGGCGAGCACCTCGGCACCGTACCAGTCAGCCTGCTGCCCAAGCCAGGCAAGCAGCTCGCTGTTGTCGTCACGGGTCACGACGACCAGCCGCTCGGCGACCCCACACAGCGCACCAAGCGTTGCCGCCAGCACGGGCGGGGCATCAGGCGTGCGATTGCAGGGGGCGAGCAATTTGTCCTGATCGGCATGCTCGCGGTAACGGCTGCCCTGCCCAGCCGCCAGCACCAGCGCGCATACACCGCGTACGGGTTCAACCATGCGGGTGTTCTCTCATGCGCCGCGAGCCGGGCTTGCCTAGGCGCCTGTGGCTTCCACCCAGCCGTCGGCCGGTGTGGTGTTCGGTCATGTTCCCTCCTCGCAGAACGGGGCCAATCGGGCCGTCAGTCACACTGACCCCGTCGCGAGTACAACCGTTGCGCGCCGGCTCCACAATCTCGCCCGGTGCTGGGTACAGGCCGGCGCGATCCCACCGTGAAAAGCAGAACTCACAAGTCACCGAATGGAAATTCAACCCGCTCGAGCGACGGTGTAAGATGCCCCGCTTTTTGCGGGCTTCGCCCGGATAAGCTTTGCTGTACCCCAACCGCACGAAAGACCGGCAAGAAGAGGAATCACCATGCTGGAGAAGCTGTTCCAACTCAAGGCGCACAACACCACGCTGCGCACCGAGATCCTGGCCGGTCTCACCACCTTCCTGACGATGGCCTACATCCTCTTCGTCAACCCAAGCATTCTTGCTGAAACCGGCATGGATCACGGCGCGGTCTTCGTCGCCACGTGCCTGGCCGCGGCCATCGGCTCGGCGATCATGGGCCTGGTTGCCAACTACCCGATCGCCTTGGCACCGGGCATGGGCCTGAACGCCTTCTTCACCTACACCGTGGTGCTGACCATGGGTTACACCTGGCAGACGGCGCTGGGTGCGGTGTTCCTCTCGGGCGCAATCTTCTTCCTGCTGTCGATCTTCAAGATCCGCGAGTGGATCATCCACAGCATTCCGCTGGCATTGCGTTCCGGCATCGCGGCGGGTATCGGCCTGTTCCTGGCGATCATCGCGCTGAAAAATGCCGGTATCGTCGTAGACAATCCGGCCACGCTCGTCGGTCTGGGTGACCTCACCGCCGGCGGCCCGCTGCTCGCCTGCCTCGGCTTCTTCCTGATCGCCGCGCTCGCCTATCGCAAGGTCACCGGTGCCGTGATGATCGGCATTCTGGTGGTGACCGGGTTGTCGATCCTACTGGGCCTTTCCGAGCTCAACGGCGTGGTGTCGATGCCGCCGTCGCTGGTGCCGACGTTCATGGAACTCGACATCATGGGCGCGCTGGATATCGGCCTGCTCAGCGTGATTTTTGCCTTCCTCTTCGTCGACTTGTTTGACACCTCCGGCACCCTCATCGGTGTCGCCCAGAAAGCCAACCTGTTGGACAAGGACGGTCGCATGCCGCGCCTGGGCCGCGCGCTGCTGGCTGACAGCACCGCGACCATGGCTGGCGCCGCACTCGGCACCTCGACCACCACCAGCTACATCGAATCCGCTGCGGGCATCAGCGCTGGCGGGCGCACCGGCCTGACTGCATGCGTCGTCGCGCTGCTGTTCCTGCTCAGCCTGTTTTTCGCCCCGCTGGCCGGCGCCGTGCCCGCCTACGCGACCGCACCGGCACTGCTGTTCGTCGCTGTGCTGATGATGAGCAGCCTGGCCAACATCGACTGGGAAGACCTCACCGTCGCCGCACCGGTGGCCATCGCCGCGCTGGCCATGCCGCTGACCTTCTCCATCGCCAACGGCATCGCCTTCGGCTTCATTGCCTGGACCGCGATCAAGCTGCTCGCCGGCCGCTGGCGCGAGCTGAGCCCGGCGATGTGGATCCTCTCGATCCTGTTCGTGGTCAAGCTGGGCTGGTTTGCCGGCTGACGTTCCGTAGGGTGGATGACGCTTTTTTCATCCACCCTTCATACGGCTACGGTGGATGGATGAAGCGTCAGCTGCGCGCCCCGATCCACCCTACGATTTACCTACCATTCCAAGAGTCTTCATGAGCGCTCCGCAATTCGACCCCGCCACTTACGACGCCCAACTCGCCGAGAAAGCCGCGCGGCTGGTGGAACTGCTGGCGCCCTTCGACGCACCCGCGCCGGAAGTTTTTGACTCGCCACGTGAACACTACCGGCTTCGCACCGAGTTCCGCCTGTGGCGCGAGGACGGCCAACGCCACTACGCGATGTTCGAGCAGGGCGACAAACACACGCCCATTCTTATCGACGAATTCCCCATCGCCAGCCGTCGCATCAACGACCTGATGCCGCAGCTCAAGGCCGCCTGGCAAGCCAGCGAGACCCTGAGTTTCAAGCTATTCCAAGTCGAGTTCCTGACCACGCTCTCCGGCGATGCGCTGATCACCCTCGCCTATCACCGGCCGCTGGACGATGCCTGGCAGCAGGAGGCAGAAAAGCTAGCCGAGGCGCTGGGCGCCAGCATCGTCGGCCGTTCCAAAGGCAAGCGCATCGTCATTGGTCGCGACTACGTGACTGAGCAACTGACCGTTGCCGGCCGCACCTTCAGCTATCGCCAGCCAGAAGGCGCTTTCACCCAGCCCAACGGCGAGGTGTGCCAGAAGATGCTGAACTGGGCGCATGACGTCCTTGGCGAGCGAAACGACGACCTACTCGAACTCTATTGCGGTAACGGTAACTTCACTCTGCCGCTGGCGACTCGCGTACCCAAAGTGCTGGCCACCGAGATCAGTAAATCCTCGGTGAACGCGGCGCTGGCCAACCTCGACGACAACGGCATCGACAACGTCACCCTGGTTCGTCTCTCCGCTGAAGAGCTGACCCAGGCGCTGAACGAGGTGCGCCCGTTCCGCCGCCTAGCCGGCATCGACCTGAAGAGCTACAACTTCGGCAGCGTTTTCGTCGACCCGCCACGCGCCGGCATGGACCCGGACACCTGCGAGCTGACCCGCCGTTTCGAGCGCATCCTCTACATTTCATGCAACCCGGAAACCCTCGCGGCGAACATCGCCCAGCTGCACGACACCCACCGCATCGAGCGCTGCGCGTTGTTCGACCAATTCCCCTACACCCATCACATGGAATCCGGGGTGCTGCTGGTCCGCAAATGAGCGGGTACTGAACCCGAACCGGCTGTCGGCGTCCCAACCGCGACGATCAATCGTTACGGAGGAGCGAGCATGCTGATATTCGAGCCGATCTATACCGACGGCCTGGCGCAGATTTCCTACCTGGTGGGCGACAGCAAGGCCGCGGTCGCCGCGGTGATCGACCCGCGGCGCGACATCGATATCTACCTCGACCTGGCCCGCGAAAAAGGCCTGCGCATCGGCTACGTCATCGAGACCCACATCCATGCTGACTTCGTCTCCGGTGCCCAGGCGCTGGCCGAACGCAGCGGCGCAGAGATCATCGGTGGCTGCTCGCCGAACTACGGTTTCGAGCTGCGCCAGGCTGCCGATGGCGAGGTGCTGGAGCTCGGCCAGGTCAGCCTGGAAATCATCTACTCGCCAGGCCACACGCCAGAACACATCTCGCTGCTGCTGCGCGACGGCCAGCAGGGCGATGAGCCGTGCGCGCTGTTTACCGGCGACACCCTGTTCAACCTCGACGTCGGCCGTCCCGACCTGCTCGGCGAAGACAGCACCCGGCAACTGGCCGCGCAGCTCTATGCCACCCTGTTCACCCGTTACCTACCCCTCGGTGAACGCATCGAGATCTACCCGTGTCATGGCGCCGGCTCGGCCTGCGGCAAGTCCATCGGTGATCGCCGGCGCTCCACCCTGGGTAACGAGTTGTTATTCAATCCGGCACTCAACCAGCGGCGTAACGAAGGCGAGTTCATCGACTGGCTGCTCAGCGGCATGCCCGAGCCGCCGCGCCACTATGCGCGGCTGAAGAAGCTCAACACCCGTCCAGCAATGAATACCGGCGGACCAGCGCTGCCGCCGCCGCTGGCACCGGAGGAGTTCCGCCAGCGCACCGCCGACCACAGTGTCGTGCAACTGGTAGATGTGCGCTCGATCCTGGCCTTCGGCGGTGGCCATGTGCCGGGCGCGTTGAACATCGCGCTGCGCAACGAGTTCGTCAGCTGGGCCGGCTGGATGCTCGACGACAAGCGGCCGATCTACCTGATCGGCGAAGACAGCCACGAGGTCCACCAGGCGACACTGCAGCTGTACCGCATCGGTCTCGATCGGGTGGCAGGCTATCTGCGCAACGGCATGACCGACTGGCAGAACGCCGGCCTGCCCCTGGCCAGCGTCGGCCAATGGACGGTGCACGAGCTGAACCGTCGCCGCGAGGATCCGCAGGTTCAGGTACTCGACGTGCGTGCACCCGAGGAGGTCGGGCAAGGGCGCGTGCCCGGCGCCAGGCATGCCTTCGTCGCACATCTGCCCGAAGGACTGGATCAACTGGATAAGGACAGAACCGTGGCGACCTACTGCGGCAGCGGTTATCGCGCCTCGATTGCCGCCAGTATTCTCAAGCGCCACGGGTTCAGCCGGGTAGTCAACGTGCCGGGTTCATGGATCGCTTGGCGCAAGGACGACCTGCCAGTGGCGGAGCGCTGAGCCAGCTGGGCACGATCTGCATAAGGTTGAGAACCAACGGATTTTCCACCCGACCCAAGTGCAAAGGCACTACCGTGTCGGTGGTTAAGGCTGCGCCGTTATTCACCCTACGCCCCGTCCACTTTAGGCGATTCGTAGGGGAAAACAGCAACGGCCTGTTCCACCTCAGTACTCCACCTGCAGTTCGGCGCTGCGCGGTTCGGCCTGGCAAGCCAGGACCCAGCCTTGACGCACCTC
This sequence comes from Pseudomonas sp. NPDC077451, assembly GCF_044543345.1. Classification (NCBI taxonomy): domain Bacteria; kingdom Pseudomonadati; phylum Pseudomonadota; class Gammaproteobacteria; order Pseudomonadales; family Pseudomonadaceae; genus Pseudomonas; species Pseudomonas sp. NPDC077451. The sequence continues at coordinate 92,627 of NZ_JBITVX010000010.1, forward strand.
GCTTTCGCTCAGCACCTGATTGCTGCGCATGCTTACGCTGCCCTCGACCACGCGACACTTGCACGCGGCGCAGACACCCGAGCGACAGGCGCTCGGTGGCTGCAGGCCAGCCTGCTCCATCGCCTCCAGCAGTACCTCGCCACGCAGCACATCCAGCTCGTGGCGACGGCCATCGAGAGCGACCCGCAGGCGGCTGCGCTTGCCGCCCGAGGTGGCCACTGGCGCAGCCGCGCCGAAGCGCTCCAGATGGATGCGCGCAGCCTCTACGCCCAGCTCGCTCAGCGCAGAACTGGCAGCATCCATGAACGGCTGCGGCCCGCAGATGTAAGCCTCTGCGGCGGGCCAACCTGCGATCTTCGCGGCGATGGCCGGGCCATTCGGCGCACCCTGTTCCGCATCGAGCCAAATGCGCAGCTGCAGGCGTTCGGGATGGCGGGCGGACAACTCGGTCAGCTCCTCGGCAAAGATCAGCGACGCGGCGTCGCGGCTGGCGTAAAACAGGCACACCCGTCCATTACCCTCGACCAGCGCGGCCTGCAGAATCGCCATCAGCGGCGTGATGCCGCTGCCGGCACCGAGCAGCAGCAGGTCGCAGTCGAGACTGCGCGGCACGAAAACGCCAGCCGGCGGCAGCGCCTCGATGCAGTCGCCCACCTGCAGGTTGTCCAGCAGCCAGTTCGACGCCCGGCCGCCGGGCACCCGCTTGATGGTGATGCGTAGGGCAGCGTTGCCCTCCGGCCGTTGCGACAGCGAGTAGCAGCGCAGCAACGGCTCTTCGCCACAGCGCACCTTCAAGGTGAGGAACTGCCCCGGCCGCGCGGCAAAGCGTGCGCGCTGGGCGGCCGGTACCTGCAGGGTGAACGAGCAGCTATCGGCGGTTTCGGCCTGACGCGAGGCGATTTGCAGGCGAGTGAACTCGCCGGTGGCCGGAGCCGGGGACGCAGACAGGGAGGTCATGCCAGAAGTCGGTGTCGCTGTCGAAGTCGGCCCCGACGCGGACACGCCGCGCAGCATTGGCCACACCGTCTTGCGACGGAACAGCAGCACGTAGCCGACGTGCAGGCCAATCAGCCCCAGCCCCAGGTTGGCAAAAAACTCGTGCACCTCTTCAGCATCCCCCATCCAGCCGACGAAATCGATGTCGCTGGCAGCACCGAACACCTCTGGCCCCACACCGGGCAGCGCAGCCAGCACGTCGCCGTTGTCGGCCATGCCCAGGCCGACCAGGCTGGCGATGGCGAAACTGCCCAGCGCACCTACCGTCAGCCACTTGCCGATTGCCGACAGGCCCGGCTTGCGCCGCTGTCCCTTCGGCGGCAGCAACTTTGGAAAGCCCCGCAGGCGCAGCGGCACGACCAGCAGACGCCACACCAGCAGCACCACCAGGCCGTAACCCAGCCAGAGGTGCAACGACTCGGCGTCGTCGCCAGTCAGGTACACCGCGAGGAAGAAACCGGCCAGTAGCCAGTGGAACAAGCGAAAGCGGTTGAAGGCAGCCACGGTGGCAATCCTCGATATAGGGAATGCATCCCTTGTATGCCCCGCAGCTGAAGCCAAGCTGAATGCCATCATGCGGCCATGTTCAGTTTGGCGTAAGGCAGCGCGCCTAGGCTGCGCTCATTCCCAACCGGAGAGCGCACCATGAAAGCCCGCTGGATCATCCTCCTGTCCTGCTGCCTGAGTTTGTCGGTCCTGGCCGAAACCGAACATCCGCTGCTGGCCGGCTACGCCGCGCAAGCCCGTCAGCAGGATTCGAACTTCGCCGGCTTTTCCGCCGAACGCGGCAAGGCGCTGTACTTCGCCGAAGAGCAGCGCGACGGCAAGACCATGAGCTGTACCACCTGTCACACCGCCGACCCACGCCAGCCGGGCAAGACGCCCGCTCACCGCAAGGTCGAGCCGCTGGCGCCAGCGACCAATCCCGAGCGTTTCACCAAGCTTAAGAAGGTCGAAAAGTGGTTCCGCCGCAACTGCGACGACGTCTTCGCCCGCGAATGCACGGCGCAGGAAAAAGGCGACTTCATCAGCTGGATCGACAGCATCCAATAGGAGTGCGCCATGAAGATCGCCTCCATCGTTGCCGTCGCCGGGCTGACCTCTGCCCTGGCGTTGGCCGGCCTCAGCTTCGCTGACAACGACGACCACGACCGCCAGCGCTACAAGCGCCCCAAGCGTCTGTCGGTTCCGAGCGACGCACCACTGGTTTGGAAGGAGGAATGCGCCGCCTGTCACATGCTCTACGCACCGGGCCTGCTGCCGGCCGAGGCCTGGCGCCGGCAGATGCAAACCCTCGATGAGCACTACGGCAGCAATGCCACGCTCGACCCCGAACAGGAGCGCGAGATCCTCGAATTCCTGCTGCGCGCCTCGGCGGGCAACAGGTTGCCGGTCGAGCCGTCGCCGACCGCCGGCGAGCCGCCACGCATCAGCCAGACCCGCTGGTTCGAGCGCAAGCATGACGAGGTCAGCGAAGCCAAGTTTGCCCGCGAGTCGGTCGGCGGTCGCGCCAACTGCGTGGCCTGCCACCGCGACGCCGAACGCGGTGACTTCGATGACGACCGCGTAAAGATTCCGCGCTAAGCGGCTGTTTCCCCACTGAGGTAATCCATGATGACGACTTCCACTCTGCGCGGAGCCCTGGCGCTGTCGCTACTGGTCAACTGTGGCGTGCTGGGCGCGCTCGCCTGGCAGAAACTGCAAACCGACGGGCTGCCCATGCCGTCCGGCGCACCAACCGAACTTTCGCACCAGCTGGAGCTGAGCGCCAACCAGCTCGGGCGCTGGCATGACGGCCAGGCGCCCTATCTGGCCCGGCTGCGTGCCCTCGACAGTGACCTCGATGCCCAGCGCAGCAAGTTGCTACAGGCGCTGCTCGGCGAGCGGGTCGACCCCGCGCAGATCGCCAGCGAGCAGGCAAAGCTCGGTGAACTGCGCGATGCTCGCCAACAGCTGCAGATCGAGCAGCTGCTGAACGAACGCGAGCTGCTCGACGCCCGTCAGCGGCAGAAGCTGGTGAGCTTCCTCGCCCGCCAGAACGCGTCGACCGAATTGGCCTCGCTGCACGATCAGTAGCCGTCATACAGCCGAACGCCGCGAACCTCTCGGCCGCGACGTTCGCCACCGACGCGCTGAATCTCAGCCTTCGCTCGCCTTACGCACCTGGCTCGGCGTCTTGGACGGCTCTGCGGGTATGACCGCACTGGCCAGCGGCACGCCGCCCGGCGCAGCCTCACGCTCGCGATCACCGCTGCGGTTGGCCAGCAAGCTGGCGGTCGCGGTTTGCAGGTAGGCCTCCAGCTGGCGCTGCAACTGCGTCGCCTCGGCATCCGGCGCGAGTCGTTCGCCCTGCGGGTTGGCACCCAGGCGGTAGCGATACAGGCGCGCCGTTTGCTCCTTGGGCTGCACCAGGACGCGGTCACCGCGAATCATCGCCACCGTCTGATCGCTGCCCGACGGCTTGATGATGCCGAAACCGGGGTCGTTCGCCGCCAGGCTGAGCAGGTCGCGGCCCCAACACTGGTGCCGTACCTCGCCGCCAAGCCGGCCCATGATGGTCGGCACTACGTCGACCTGGGTACCCACCACATCGCGACGGCTGCCGAAACGCTCGGTAATGCCCGGCGCAATTAACAGCAGCGGCACGTTGAAGCGGAACAGATCCATCTCGGTGACCTCCTCCGGCACCCCGAAGCCGTGATCGCCGACCACCACGAACAGCGTCTGCTCGAACCAGGGCTCGCCACGCACGCTGTCGAAGAATTGCCCCAGCGCCCAGTCTGAATAGCGCATCGCGGTCAGGTGCTGATCCAGATTGCCATGCCCCTTTACCGGAGCGACCGGCAACTGCTCCGGCAGCGCATAGGGCGTGTGATTGGACAGCGTCTGCAACAGCGCATAGAACGGCTTGCTGCGGTCCAGCTGCGCCAGCTCCTCGGCAGCGCGGGTGAACATGTCCTGATCGGAAACGCCCCAGGTCGGATCGGCCACCACCGGGTCGACGTAGTCGCCGCGGCCGATGAAGCGCGTCATGCCCTGATTGCTGAAGAAACCGGACTGGTTGTCCCAGGCGAAATCACCGTTGTAGACGTAGAGGTCGTTGAACGCCCGCGCGCTGAGCAGTTGCGGCAGGCCGGAGAAGCGGTTGCCACCCTCCGGCGTCTGCATCAGGTACTCGAAGCCCGGCAGGTTGGGGAAGCAGGCCATGCTGGCAAACATGCCCTGATGGGTATGGGTGCCATTGGCGAAGAAGCGGCTGAACAGCAGGCCCTCTTCGGCGAGGCGATCGAAGTTCGGCGTGATGCCTTCCCCGCTGCCCAGCGCGCCGACAAAACGCCCGGCGAAGCTCTCCATCAGGATCACCACCACGTTGCGCACCGGCAGCTGCCCGTCCGCCGGCGGACGGAAATCACGGCGTACCGGCGCCAGTTCGGCATCCACCAGTTGATCGTTGCCGGTCAGTAGCAGCTCGCGGGTGATCGCCTGCGCTTGCTCGGCCGGCAGCGTCGCCTTCCAGCTGTTGTCGCGGTGGCTGGAAAAGCGGTTCTTCGCCGCGTCATACAGCGACAGTGTCGCGTTCAGGCCGAGGTGATTGGCGAACATCGACTCGGTGGTAAAGGCATCGCCCCAACGCAGCGGCGGTCCCTGGCGCAGCGTGCCTCGGGCAGCCACCACGCAGACCAGTATCAGCACGCCGAATACCGCCGCGCGGGTATACCAGGCCGAGCCGCGGCGGCGCGCGGCGGTCTCGCGCACAGCCGGCGCGCCACGGGTCAGCCGCTCCAGCCAGCCGAACAGGGCGTACATCGCCGCGCTCGCCACACCCCAGCTCGCCAGCAGTTGCAGTACCGGGAAGCCATGCCAGAGCATGCTCAGCACGGTGGCCGGGTCTTCCTGCAGGTACTGGAACACCAGGCTATTGAGGCGCTGGTGAAACTCGCGATAGAAGTTCAGCTCGATCAGCCCGAGCAGGATCGTCAGGCTGGCACACACACTCAACCACAGCCGCAGCAGGCCCCGGGCGGCCATCACTCGCATGCTCAGCACCCCGAGCAGCAGTGGCAGCAGGATGTACACCGTCAGCCGCAGGTCGAAGCGCAGGCCGTTGCCGAACGCCTCGACGAAGCTGGCCAGCGGTGTACTGCCGATCAGCTCGCGGTTGAACAGCAGCAAGCCCAGCCGCAACAGCGCGAACAGCGCCAGCAGGGCCAGCGCACAGGCGAACGTGAAGCGCAGGTGGGCGGCCAGGCCATTGAAGCCGGACGCCGGGCGCTCTCGAGCAGAGCGTCGCAAAGAGGAAAGCATGGTACGTCCTTCAGGGGATGAGAATCACCGCCCAGACCAGACCGATCAGGCACAGCGCCAGCAATTGCGCGGCGCTGCCCATGTCCTTGGCCTGTTTGGCGAGCGGATGCAGTTCGAAAGAGATGCGGTCGACCGTCGCTTCGATGGCCGAGTTGAGCAGTTCGACGATCAGGCCGAGAAACACCACGGCAATTAGCACGGCGCGTTCGACGCGGCTGACGTCGAGCAGGAAGGCCAGCGGAATCAGCAGCAGGTTCAGCAGCACCAACTGGCGAAACGCTGCCTCGCCCCGATAGGCAGCCTTGAGGCCTGCAACCGAATAGCCGGATGCGTACCAGATGCGCGCCAGCCCGCTGCGCCCCTTCAGCGCCGCACCGTCGGCCGGCACGCCAACACGGGTCACGGCCTCGGCAACCACGCAAGTCGGCTCAGATGACATCGCAGTGCAACTCGCTAAAGGTGCGGTGGGCAGCCAGCAATCGTTGCCAGTCCTGTTCCGGCATGGCCTGGCGATGACGCTTGAGCTGGCGCAGGTCATGCCGTGCCGCGGCGCTACGACGTAGCCGGCGGCGGCTCTTTTCCAGATCGAGCAGGGCGACCTCGACCCCGGTCGCGTCACCTTCGCCGTGAACCTTGAGGAAGATGTGCTTGGGATAGCAGCAGCCGTGCTGCCAGCGCGCCTGGTGGATGCGACCGAGAGTAATGCCGACGGCGTCGAGCATGCGCTTCTGCACCGCGTGACCGTAATACTCGGCCATGCCCTCGGCGTACCAGTCCTCCAGGCTGACGAAGCCTTCCAGCTCCGCCGTCACCAGCAGTGCCTGCCACTGGCCGGCCTGTTGCCGCGTGCCGCAGTAGACCAGTTCCGGCACCCGCACGCCGAGCCGGGCGAAGGCCTGCAGCGCCCGCAATTCGCGCAGCACCGTGGGCCGGCCGAACGGATGCAGCAGCGAGCGATACAGGTGGCCAATCTGCCGTTTGCAGTACAGCAGCGGCTGCTGCGGATCGCGCAGCCGTATCCGTTGCACACCGCTTTCGCCGGCGCGGCGCTGGTTAGGTTCCTCGACCCATTCGCCCTGGGTGTTCCACCAGCGCTGGAAGGTGCTGGTACGCGCTTCGCGGGCCGGCAGTACGAGTGGTCGGCTCATGTTCAACCCCGCTTGCGCAGCACGTAGACCCGCCACATGGCGTAGCCCGGGAGGAAGTCATTGCGGTCGAGGATGTCGAAGCCGGCCTCGGCGAATTCCGTCTCGATCACCGAGCGCGCGACGACGAAGCGGTTCTGGTTGTCCTTTGCCGGCCGGCGACGCTCCAGGCGCTTGCGCTTCCAGGCCTTGTAGTTGCCATCGACCCACAGCGAGACGATCAGCGTGTCACGGGTGACGCGGTGGAACTCACGCAGCATCGCCAGCCGGTGCTCCGGGTCGGCGATGTGGTGCAGTAGGCGCATGCAGAAGATGTTGTCTACCGCGTTGTCACCCATGTCGATGGCGAAGGCGGAGGTCTGAAAGGTCTCGACCCGCTTGAGCACTTCCAGCGAATGCGCCGATTCGGCGATCGCCAGCATGTCGGCGGAGTTGTCGGCGGCAAAGATCATCCGGCTTGGGTGCTCGGCCAGCAGCGGCCAGAAGCGCCCGGCGCCGCACGGCAGGTCCAGCACCAGATCAGGATCGCCGGCGATCTTCAGTGCGCGGCGCGCCATCTGCTCGTCACGCCAGTGCGACAGCCGCCGGGCCGGGCCATCCTGATGCTTGTGCAGGTATTCGTAGGCGTGCTGGCGGTCGTACTTGCGCGAGAACTCCAGTTCGATAGGGCTCGATGTGGTCATGGCGGGCATTCCGGTTGGAAACGGAACGCCAAACTAACCAGGCAGACATCAAGGGCACGTCAACGGGATGTGAAAAAAACGTCAAACCGCGCCGTCATGAAAGCGCACCTGAAAACAGCTGCCCTGCGGTTGCCGCGGCACCACACCTACCTGCCAGCCCTGGTGCGCGCAGATCCGCTTGACCAGCGACAACCCCAGCCCCAGCCCTTCGCCGCGCCCCTCGGCACCCCGCACGAACGGCTGAAACATGCGCTCCTGCTCCGCCAGGGGAATGCCCACGCCGCTGTCCTCGACGCGAAAGCCACCTTCGTCGAGGACCAGCCGCACCGTGCCGCAGTCGGTGTAATGCAATGCGTTGCGCAGCAGGTTGGACATCACCGTGCCGAGCAAGGTGTGGTTGTAGACGCCGCGGTCCTCGCCCTGCTCCAGCAGCTCGAAGGCCAGGCCCTTCTCCGCCAGCAACGGTGCCCAGCGCTCGCTCTGCTCGGTCGCCACGCTCCGCAAGCTGGCGTCGCCGGCCAAGGACGTCTGTTGCGGACGCGCCCGCGCCAGCATCAGGAAGGTTTCCACCAGCTCGTGCATTTCCCGCGCGGCGCGCTGGATGCGCGCCAGCGGTCGCTGCGCAGCTGGCGACAGCTCGGCCTGCTGCTCGAGGAGCTCGCAGGCGCCGAGCACCACCATCAACGGGGTGCGCAGTTCATGGCTGACATCGGCGGTGAATAGCCGCTCGCGCTCCAGGGTCTGGCGCAGCTGGCCGAGGGTGCTGTCGAACGCCGCGGCCAGATGGCCGACCTCGTCATCGGGATACTGCAGGGCCAGCGGCGGCGCCAGCGGATGCAGCTGGTCGCGGTGGCGCACCTGGTTGGCCAGGCGACTGACCGGCGCCAACACCCGGTTGGCCATCAGCCGCCCCAGCGCCCAGGCGCCGAGCACGCTGAGCAGAAAGCCGGCCAGCACGACGTTGAACAGCGCATCTTCACGGGCCTCGAACTCGTGCTGCTCCTGCACCAGCACGTAGCGGTCAGCGCCGACATTGCGCACATAGACGTAGTAGGCATCGTCACCGCGAACCAGCTCGGTGAACCCCTCACCGAGCCCGGCAAACGCCTTTGGCATCGGGTGCTCGGGCAGATGCGAGGCGAAGAAGTGGGTGCTGGTGTCCAGCTGCGGTGTCCGTCCCTTTGGCAGGTCCTCGTTGAGCACGATGTCCAGGTGGCGACTCAGCTCCTCGGTGACCAGCTGCTCCTCGATGAAGTGCACGACGCCGACGATGCCGAGGGCGAACGCACCGCTCACCACCAGCGTCATCAGCGTGAAGGCGATGACGATCCGCCGCGCCAGCGGCTGCTTAGCGAGCATCGCAGTCCTCCGCCAGGCGGAAGCCAAGGCCGTGCACGGTATGCAGCAACGGCTTGGCGAACGGCTTGTCGAGCACCTGGCGCAACTGGTGGATATGGCTGCGCAACGCATCGCTGTCCGGCACGTGATCACCCCAGACGGCATCTTCCAGCGCTTCGCGGCGCACCACCGCCGGGCTGCGCTGCATGAGGATCGCCAGCAGCTTGTGGCCGATAGGGTTGAGGCGAATCGGCTGGCCACCACGACTGGCTTCCAGGGTGTCCAGGTCGTAGCAGAGATCGGCCACCTGCAGCTGCCGGCGACGCGATCCCTGGCAGCGACGCAGGATCGCCTCGATACGGGCAACCAGCTCGGACAGCGCGAAGGGCTTGATCAGATAGTCGTCGGCACCGGCCTGCAGCCCCTTGATGCGGTCAGGCAGGGCATCGCGGGCGGTGAGCATGATGATCGGCGTATCACGCCCGGCATCGTCACGCAGGCGCTTGCACACCTGCAGTCCGTCGATGCCCGGCAGCATCAGGTCCAGCACGATCAGGTCGTAGTCCTGCGTGGCGGCCAGGTGCAGGCCGCTGAGGCCGTCCTGCGCGCAGTCGACCACGTAGCCCTTGAGCTCGAGGTAATCCAGCACGTTGGCGAGAATGTCACGGTTGTCTTCGATGACCAGGATGCGCATCGCTGGGGTACTCGCTAGAAGTTTTGGAACGGCAGACGCTGCTTATTACGCCTGCGCGCGGCGCAGAACATAGCCGAGACGATGTGAAAAAAACGTCGCCTCGCCAGCCCCGCATTTAGCGCCGTGCGGCTTAAGGCTGCCTTAAGTTTGCCGCCCAACAATCGCCCCAGGCTTCTAACCGAGGTTCCCCGATGGAACTGCCCTGGGTTGATCAAACTGACGTACTGGCGTGTATCGGCCGTGAGCCGGCGCTGACCCTGCAACTGGCGCAGGCCGATGCAGGCGAGCGGCGCGCAGCACTGGAACGCTTCATCCACCAACGATTCGCCGAGCACTATCAGGCACGGGTGCGGCACTTCATGCCCTGCCTGCTGGGCCTGCATGACCAGAACGGCGAGGTGCAGGGCGCGGTCGGTCTGCGCAGCGCCCAGCGTCGGCCGCTGTTTCTCGAGCGTTATCTGGACGAACCCATCGAGCAGGCCGTGAGCCTGCGCCATGGGCGTACGGTGCCGCGCGAGGAGATCGTCGAGGTCGGCAACCTGGCTGCGTTCGGCAACGCCTCGGCGCGCCTGCTGATCGTCGCACTGACCGACCTGCTGGTCGCCCAGGGTTTTCGCTGGGTGGTGTTCACCGGCACGCCAGCCTTGCTCAACAGCTTTCAGCGCCTCGCGCTCGATCCGCTGCCACTCGGCCTGGCCGATCCGGCGCGCATGGGCGATGAGCTGGCCGACTGGGGAAGCTACTACGCCAGCCGCCCGCAGCTGATGGCCGGCGAGATCCTGCCCGGCCACCAGCGCCTGCTGCAACTCGGCCTCTATGCGCGACTCGGCTACCGGCCGTTATTCGATGCCACGGAGGTGCCCCATGCAGCCTGCAGCTGAACGCTTCTGGACGACGCTCGACCAGCACGCCGGCATCGCGCTGAGCGAAGGGCCGCGTCAGCTGAGCTATGCCGAATTGCGCCACGAGGTAGCCGCGCGTGCCGCCCAGCTGCAACGGCTCGGCGTGCAGCGCGTCGCCTTGGCGCTGGACAACGGTCTGGAGTGGGCGCTGTGGGATCTGGCCCTGCTGCGAGCCGGTCTGGTCTGCGTGCCGCTGCCGGGATTCTTTTCCCCGGCGCAGCAGGAGCATGTGCTGAACCATGCCGGCATCGACTGCCTGATCGGCGCCGTCAGCCCGCTCAGCGAGCGCTGCGGCTTTCGTCCGACCGCCGGCGACCTGTTACAGCGCCAGCCGGATACCGTCACGCCGGTGCCCGACGGCACCCTGAAGATCACCTATACCTCCGGCACCACCGGCCAGCCCAAGGGCGTCTGCCTGAACGCCGAAGCACAGCTGGCGGTGGCCGAGAGCCTGCGGCAGGCCAGCCTGCCGTGCGACGTGCGACAGCACCTGTGCGTACTGCCGCTAGCGACGCTGCTGGAAAACATCGCCGGGCTCTATGCGCCGCTGCTGGCGGGTGCGCGGGTCGAGCTGCGGCCGCTGGCCGAGATCGGCTTCAGCGGCGCGGCGGGCTTCGAGCTGCAACGTTTGCTGGCCACGCTGCAGGCCAGCCAGCCGCACAGCCTGATCCTGCTGCCGCAGCTGTTGCTGGCGCTGGTCAGCGCCGCCGAACAGGGAGTGCCATTGCCAGCGTCGCTGCGCTTTATCGCGGTGGGTGGCGGCCGCGTGGCGCCGCAGCTACTGGAGCGCGCCGAGCGCCTCGGGCTGCCGCTGTTCGAGGGCTACGGCTTGTCCGAATGCGCCTCGGTGGTCTGTTTGAACACACCCGAGGCGCGGCGCATCGGCACGGTCGGCCGGCCGCTGCCACACGTCGAGCTGCGCTTGGCCGACGATGGCGAGGTACTGGTGCGCGGCCCGCACATGCTCGGTTACCTCGGCGAACCGCCGCTGACCGGCGAGTGGCTGGCCACCGGCGACCTAGGCCATTTCGAGGATGGCTTCCTGATCCTGCACGGGCGCAAGAAGCATCAGTTCGTAACCGCCTACGGACGCAACGTCAACCCGGAATGGGTCGAGGCCGAGCTGGTGCAGCAGGCGCCGATCGCCCAGGCCTGGCTGCATGGCGAGGCGCTGGCGCAGAACGTCGCCGTGCTCGTACCTCGCCGCCCCGAGCTGAGCGATGCCGAGCTGCAGGCGGCGGTCGAGCGGGTCAATGCCGGCCTGCCGGACTACGCCCGCGTACACCACTGGCTGCGCGCCGCCGAAGCCTTTCGCCCCGACAACGGCCTGGCCACCGCCAATGGCCGCCTGCGCCGCGACGCCCTGTTCAGCCACTACCAAACGGCCATTAACGCCTTTCTTTTTCCTGACTTCGAGGTACGCAGCATGGAATTTTTCGACCAACTGCAACAACAGACCAACAGCGAGCGCGAGTACCTGCTCGGCGCGCCGATCATCCACGCCGCGCTAGCCGGCACTGCGACCCGCGCGCAGTACATCGCTTTCCTCACCCAGGCCTATCACCACGTCAAGCACACCGTGCCGCTGTTGATGGCTTGCGGCGCACGCCTGCCGGAGCGCCTGGAGTGGCTGCGCGAGGCGATCGCCGAATACATCGAGGAAGAAATCGGCCACCAGGAATGGATCCTCAACGACATCCGCGCCTGTGGCGGCGATACCGAGGCGGTGCGCCACGGCCAGCCGGCACTGCCCACCGAGCTGATGGTCGCCTACGTCTACGACCGCATCGCGCGGCACAACCCGGCGAGCTTCTTCGGCATGGTAAACGTGCTGGAAGGCACCAGCATCGCCTTGGCGACCCAGGCAGCCGGCGTGCTGCAGGACAAGCTCGAGCTGCCGGCCAAGGCATTCAGCTACCTGACATCCCATGGTAGCCTGGACCTGGAGCACATCGAGTTCTTCAAGAAGCTGATGAACCGCCTCGAAAACGATGCCGACAAGGCCGCCGTGGTGCACACCGCTCGCGTCGTCTACCGCCTCTACGGCGACATCTTCCGCAGTCTGAGCGCGCCGGAGCACGACCATGCAACTGCGTGACGCGCGAATCCTGCTGACCGGTGCCAGCGGCGGCATCGGCCAGGTGCTGGTCGAGCGGCTCTGCGCGAACGGCGCACGGCTGTTACTGGTGGGACGCGACAGTCTTGCCCTGGAAGCGCTGACGCGTCGCTATCCGGGGCAGGTCAGCCTGGTCTGCGCCGACCTCACCCAGCGCAGTGGCCGGCATACGGTGCTCGATGCAGCGCGGCGTTTCGGCGGCCTCAACTGCGTGATCAATGCCGCAGGGATCAACCAGTTCAGCCTGCTCGAACAGCAGGACGAGGATGCCATCGCCCGCCTGATCGGCGTCAACGTCACCGCCACACTGCAGCTGACCCACCTGCTGCTGCCGCTGCTGCGCCAGCAACCGCAGGCGCTGCTGGTCAATCTCGGCTCGACCTTCGGCTCCATCGGCTACCCGGGTTTCGCCGCCTACTGCGCGAGCAAGTTCGCCCTGCGCGGCTTCTCCGAAGCGCTGCGGCGCGAATTGGCCGACAGCCACGTTAAGGTGCTCTACGTCGCGCCCCGCGCCACCCGCACGGCGATGAACAGCGCCGATGTGGTGGCGATGAACAACGAGCTGAAGGTGGAGATGGATGATCCGCAACAAGTCGCGCGGCAGATCGTCCACGCCATCGCCGCCGAGCGTGAAGAGATCTACCTCGGCTGGCCGGAAAAACTCTTCGTGCGCCTCAATAGCCTGCTGCCGCGGCTGGTCGACCAGGCGCTGCGCAAGCAGCTGCCGGTGATCAAGCGCTTCGCCCGCGCCGAACAGCCAACGCCACCCGCATCGCAATCTACCTCTACCGGAGAACACCCATGAAGCCTCTGCTCGGCCTTTGCGCCCTGATGCTGGCCCTGGCCAGCCAACCCTCCTTAGCCCTCAGCCCGGCCGGCAAGTCATCGCTGCGCCAGATCCAGACGCGCTGGGCGGAGATCAACTATCAACTGCCTGCGGCACAGCGCGAGGCGGCCTTCGCCCGGCTCGCCTCGGAGGCGGAAAGCGCGGCGGCCGGCGAACCCCAGGCCGCCGAGCTGCATATCTGGCACGGCATCGTGCTCAGCACCTGGGCCGGCGCCAAGGGCGGGCTCGGTGCGCTGAGCCTGGTCAAGCAGGCCAAGGCCGAACTGGAGGAAGCCATCGAACTTGATCCGCAGGCGCTGGATGGCTCGGCCTACACCAGCCTCGCGAGTCTCTACTACCAGGTGCCCGGCTGGCCGATCGGCTTCGGTGACGAGGACAAGGCCGAGGCGTTGTTCCATCAGGCGCTGGCGCTGAACCCGAGCGGCATCGACCCCAACTACTTCGATGGCGATTTCCTGCTGCGCCAGAAGCGCTATGGCGAAGCACGCGCCGCACTGGAAAAAGCCATCGCCGCACCCGCCCGCCCCGGTCGCGAAGTCGCCGATGCCGGGCGCCGCGAAGAGGCCCGCGCGCTGCTGGCCAAGGTCAAGGAAAAACTGGAATAACCGGTTGCGACGGCGTTGAATGCAAAGCAATGCCACAAACCCTTCAGGACGACAGAAACGACATGCGCATTCTGCTGGTGGAAGACGATCGTGCTCTTGGCGAGGGCATCCGCACTGCGCTGAAGCCGGAGGGTTATACAGTGGACTGGCTGCAGGACGGTGCTAGCGCGCTGCATGCGCTGAGCCACGAGAGCTTCGAGCTGGCCATCCTCGACTTGGGCCTGCCGCGTATGGACGGTCTGGAAGTGCTCAAGCGGCTGCGCGCCAGCGCCAACCCCGTACCGGTGTTGGTACTGACCGCGCGCGATGCCACCAGCGACCGCATTGCCGGGCTGGACGCCGGCGCCGACGATTACCTGGTCAAACCCTTCGATGTCGCCGAACTTAAGGCTCGCCTGCGCGCCCTGCTTCGGCGCAGCTTCAATCGCCCGGAGCCGACCCTGGAGTACCGCGGCATTCTGCTCGACCCGGTGAACCAGCAGGTCAGCTACCAGGGCGCGCCGATCAATCTGCCGCGCAAAGAATTCGTCCTGCTCCACGAGCTGATTGCCCAGCCCGGTCGGGTGCTGACCCGCGATCGGCTGCAGCAGGTGCTCTACGGCTGGGACGAGGAGGTCGAGAGCAACGCGCTGGAGGTGCATATCCATCACCTGCGCAAAAAATTCTTCCCCGAGCTGATCCGCACCGTGCGCGGGGTCGGCTATTTGGTGGACAAATGCTGAGGCGCTCTATCCGCAACCGCACCCTGGTGCTGGTGCTCGGCATCCTGCTGCTGTCGCTGAGCCTGATCTCCTGGCGCAGTTATCGCGACGCTCGCCACGAGATCGAAGAGCTGTTCGACGCCCAGCTGGCGCAGAGCGCGCGGCTTGTGCAGGGGCTGGTGATGCGAGAAATGGAGCCGTCAGCCCGCCACGCGCTGCAGAGCGCCTTGGACGCAGCGGTGAACGCGCGGCGGAATCAGGGGGTGCCCGGGCATGATTACGAAACCAAACTCGGCTTTCAGGTCTACGCCGCAGATGGCAGCAGCGTGCTGCAGTCAGCCGGCGCACCGAACGGCGCCTTGCAGGAATTGGCCAAGCCAGCCTCGGCGTCGCCCTTCAGCGCCCTGAGTGGCGGTTATCACGACGTGCAGCTCGACGGCCATGCCTGGCGCCTGTTCCTGTTGCACGATCCCGAGGACGAACTCTGGATTCTGGTCAGCGAGCGCGACGATGTACGCGGCGAGCTGGTCGGCAAGATCGCCCGACGCAGCCTGCTGCCTGACCTGATCGGTCTGCCTCTGCTGGCGCTGCTGATCTGGTTGGCGGTGGGCTTGGGCTTGCGCCCGCTGGCGCACATGGCACAGCTGCTGAAGAATCGCGATCCGGACAACCTCGCGCCGCTGCTGCTGGCACCGCTGCCGCAGGAGTTGGAGCCGGTGGCCGCCTCGCTCAATCGCCTGCTGCAACAGGTCAATCAACTGGTCGATCGGGAAAAACGCTTCATCGCCGACGCAGCTCATGAACTGCGCACGCCCCTGGCAGTGCTGCGCATTCACGCCCAGAACGCACAACAAGCCGACAGCGAGGCAGACCGTGACGAAGCCCTCAGGCAGCTCCTCGCCGGGGTCGACCGTACGACACGCGTAGTCACTCAGCTGCTGACCCTCGCGCGACTGGAACCCAGCGCCCAGCAACTGCGCCTGGCACCGCTGGACATGCGTCGGCTGACACGCGACACCCTCGCCGAGTTGACGCCACTGGCCATCGCCCGCGATCAGGAACTCACGCTGGAAATCGATGAGCACGATGACTGCTCACTGACCGGCGATGCCGCAAGCCTGGCCACGCTGTTGCAGAACCTGGTCGGTAACGCGCTGACCTACACCCCCAGCGGCGGGCGGATCGAGGTACAGCTGCGCAGCACCCCGGATAAGTTGATCATTGAGGTTGCGGACAGCGGGCCCGGTATTGCGCCCGAGCTGCGTGAGCAACTGTTCGAGCGCTTCGTTCGCCTCGGCGACGGTCAGGGTGCTGGGCTCGGCCTGTCGATTGTGGCGCGCATCGCCGAGCTGCACGGTGCGACTGTTGAATTGCTCGATTCGGCACTGGGTGGATTACGCGCGATTGTTCGTGTTCCCCGCACCTGAGCCTGTCCCCAATCCCAGGCCATCCCCTTCGCGCAGCACCAGTATTCGATCGCCGCGCCCCGTATCAGCCGTCGCTGCGCTGCCCTGAGGCATGCCGGGCAACAACACCGCGTCGAATCGTCGCGACACTTGCCCAGATAAGCTTCGCTTAAGTTTCGAGGCCTAGACTCGGCGGCAAGTATCCACACGAGGAGTAGGTGAAATGAACGATAAACTGATGCCGATCCGCTACGGACGGCTGTCCATTGGCTTGCACTGGCTGATGGTGCTGCTGATTGCAGCGGTCTACGCAACGATTGAACTGAAGGGTAATTTCGCCAAGGGCAGCGAGCCGCGCGAGTTGCTTAAGCAGTGGCACTTCATGCTCGGCTTGTCGGTGTTCATGCTGGTCTGGCTGCGTTTGCTGGCCAGATGGCTTCGCCCGGCGCCGCTCGCCATTGCCAGCGCAGCCTGGGAGCAACGGCTGGCCAAGCTGGCGCACCTGGCGTTGTACGGCCTGATGATCGGACTGCCGCTGCTGGGCTGGCTGACACTGAGTGCTGCGGGCAAGCCGATTCCCTTCTTTGGCCTGGAGCTGCCGGCCCTGCTCTCACCGGACAAGAACCTGGCCGGCGATATCAAGGAAATTCACGAAACCGTGGCCGAGCTCGGTTACTGGCTGATCGGTCTGCATGCCGCAGCCGCGCTGTTTCACCATTACGTTCGCCGCGACGACGTTCTGCGACGGATGCTGCCGCAGCGCCACCAGGCCTAACGCGCAGACATGAAAACGCCCGGTCGACTCGTCATCGACCGGGCGTTTTCGTTTGTCAGCCGAGCAGTTCGCTGAACGGCAGGTACTCCACCGTCTCCCCTTCTTCCAGCGTGCGGTTGCGCTCGACGATGGCCAGGCCTTCCGCCCAGCTGGCCGAGGTCAGCATCGCCGAGCCCTGCCGCGGGTGCAGGCACACGCGCATCTCGCCATCGACCTGCTCCAGCCGCGCGCGCAGGTACTGGCGGCGGTTGTTCGGTTTACGCCAGGCGAAGCCGGCGGTCAGGCGCAGCGGCTTGGGCAGCACCTCGGTGCAACCCTGGGCACTGAGCAGGAACGGCCGCGCCACCACCAGCGAGGTGATCAGCGCCGCAGCTGGATTGCCTGGCAGGCCGATCCACGGCTTGCCATTGACCTCGCCGAAGGCCAACGGCTTACCGGGCTGGATCGCCAGGCGCCACATGTGCAGCTCGCCCAGTTCGCGAATGGCCTGTTTGAGGTGATCCTCCTCGCCGACCGAGACGCCGCCAGAGGTGATCAGCATGTCCCACTCAGAAGCGGCCAGCGCCAGGGCGTCACGGCTGGCAGCCAGTTCGTCGACCAGGATTTCGTAGTCGTGTACTTCCATCCCGAGGCTGCGCAGCACGCTGAGCAGGCAGTAACGGTTGGAGTTGTAGATCTGTCCCGGCGCCAGCGGCTCGCCGGGTTCGCGCAGCTCGTTACCGCTGGAGAGCAGACCGATACGCAAACGACGATAGACCGCCACGCGGGCCACGCCGAAGCTTGCCAGCAATCCAACTTCCTGCGGTCGCAAGCGCTTGCCGGCCTGCAGCACGGCCTCACCGGCCTTCACTTCTTCGCCCTGCCGACGCACATGGGCACCCGGGATGACCCCAGGGAAATGCGCGCGATCGGCCTCGATCTGGCAATCCTCCTGCGCCACCACAGTATCGGCGCCCGGCGGCAGCGGCGCGCCGGTGAAGATGCGCACGGCGTGGCCGACGGGCAGTTGCTGGTCGGCAGCATCACCGGCGGCAATGCGCCCGGCCAGCGGCAGCCAACCGCCGCCTGCCGGCAGGTCAGCCGCGCGCAGGGCGTAGCCATCCATCGCGCTGTTGTCCCAGGCCGGCACCGGGAAGGGCGCGTCGAGGGATTCGGCCAGCACCCGACCAAGGGCATCGGGCAGCGCCACATGTTCGACCGGCGGCAGCGCGGGCACCCGCGCCAGCAGTTCGGCAATAGCCTCGTCGACCGGCTTCAGGCCACTGGTGTCGCAGCCACAGGCACTCATGAGCGTGGCCCGCAGTATTCGACCGCGGAAGCCTTGAGGTGCGGCACGAAGTTGCAGGGCTTGGTGCGGCTGTCCAGCTGCTCGACGAGGATCTTGTTCCAGGCGGTACGGCAGGCGTTGGTCGAACCGGGCAGACAGCAAACCAGCGTGCCGTTGCTCATGCCGGCCAGCGCGCGGGACTGCACGGTGGAGGTGCCGATCTCACCCAGTGAAACGTAGCGGAACAGCTCGCCGAAGCCGTCCACGTCTTTGTCTAGCAGTGGCTGCACCGCCTGCGGAGTGTTGTCGCGGGCGGTGAAACCGGTGCCGCCAGTGATCAGCACCACCTGCACGTTCTCGCTAGCGATCCAGCTGCAGACGCGGGCGCGGATCTGCCAGATGTCGTCCTTGACGATGGCCCGCTCGGCCAAGGTATGGCCGGCGCTCTGCAGCCCATCGATCAGCGCTTGGCCGGAGGTATCGGAATCGATGTTGCGGGTGTCGCTCACCGTAAGCACCGCGATGCTCAGGGGCTGGAATTCGGTGTTGGACAGATGAGCCATGCTGGAACTCCCCAGAAATGGTGGCGGGCTGGCCCGGGTAAAGGAGCGGCGCCTATGCCGGTTGGCTATTTGCTCACCCTGGACGCTCCGGGGCAAGGGTATCGTGACCGCGACCGGGAGTCGCGGATCGGGTCGGAACCGCACTAGTCGTCTGGCCGCTCGGCTAGGCGATGGGATCTCCACGCCGAAACGGCTGCGGTGCCGCTTCAGCTGGCACAGTTTCGTCAGTTGGAGGCGTGTCGCCAAGCTTGAATGGCATCGGTGATTCGCTGACGAGGCGATGGGTGGCAGGCTCAAGGCGCTCCGGCTCTGGCTCTGGCTCCGGACGCTCGCGAATAGCGCGCCAGGCGAGACCGGCGAACACCACAGCCAGCACGCGATAGAGCATGGAGGCGAGATCGAAGCCGACCAAGTCACCGCCATCCAGCCAGAGCGACACCAGCCTCCCCAGCACCAGCGCCGCCATGGTCATCACTAGCATGATCAGCGCTGGCCGGGCTCGCTCCGGTGCACGCGCGGCCCAGATCAGGAACAATGCCAGCCCCAGCTGCAAGCCGCCGTAATAGACACGCATGTGACTGACCGACGCGGTTTCCATCAGCAGCATGCCGTTGAGATTGGCCATCTCGTGAGGCCACAGCCAGTAGGCCAAACTGAGACAGGCCATCACCAATGCCTGCGCGAGCAGAACGAAACGGGCAAAACGCATCGAAAACTCTCCTGACGGCGGCTCCGCACCACGATGGATATCCGACCGGATCGCCCCGTTTTGGTTCGCTCCACGCTTGTTCGCCGACTCCTGTGACATTCGCTCACACCAGCAGGCTTGGGTGCCTGCGAGCATGGGGCTATGCTGCGCACAACCCCGCCGGAGAGACCTTCATGCGCCGTTTATTGCTTGTCACCGCTCTTTTCGCCAGCCTCGCTCAAGCCGCCGAGCCCATCGCCATCGAGGTGCACCGCGACGCCAATTGCGGTTGCTGCAAGGCCTGGATAGAGCATCTGGAAGCCAACGGGTTCGAGGTCGACGACCACGTTGAACCCGACATGGCCGCCGTCAAGACCCGCCTCGGCGTGCCAAATAGCCTGGGCTCCTGCCATACCGGCGTGATCGATGGAAAATTCGTCGAAGGCCACGTCCCGGCTGCCGACATTCTCAAGCTTCGAGCACAGCCCGATTTGATCGGTGCGGCGGTACCCGGCATGCCGATGGGTTCGCCAGGTATGGAGATGGGCGACCGTAAAGACGCGTTCAAAGTAATCGCTGTGAGCGACGAAGGTGAGCAGTCGGTGCTGGCCGAGTACCCGGCAGACTGACGTAACAGACGAAACGTTTGTAGCGCCGCTGAATTTGCTGAGGCTGAGGCCGGTCTGACTCAGGTAAGAACTGACAGAAGGACTCAGGCATGCGTTGGAAGAAGGCTCGTCGCAGTGACAATGTGGTGGACGCTCGCGGCCGAAGCGGGGACATCGGTGGCGGGCGCCTGACCCTGGCGGGCGTCGCAATCGTGGTGGTGATCGGCCTGTTGTCCGGCCAGGATCCCATGCAGATTCTCGGCCAGCTGGCCGACCAATCAGGTCCCGCAACGACCCAGCAGAGCAACGCCCCAGCCAACGGTGAGGACCCGCAGGTTGCCTTCGTCCAGTCCATCCTGGGCGACACCGAGGACACCTGGCGCGCCTTGTTTCAGCAGTCCGGCCAGCAGTACCGCGACCCGACGCTGGTGCTATTTCGTGGTGGCGTGAATTCGGCCTGTGGCTTCGCCAATTCGGCGGTCGGCCCCTTCTACTGTCCGGGCGACCAACAGGTGTATCTCGACCTGCAGTTCTTCGACGAGATGGCGTCGCGTTTTTCGGTCGCGGGCGATTTCGCTCAGGCTTATGTGATCGCCCATGAGGTCGGCCACCACGTACAGACACTGTTAGGTGTATCGCAGCAGATGCAGGCTGCCCGTCAGCGCGGCGCGCGCATGGAGGGCGACAAAGGCCTTCTGGTTCGCCAGGAATTGCAGGCGGATTGCTTCGCAGGGGTCTGGGCCAACCACGCCCAACAGCGCCATGACTGGCTTGAGGCGGGGGATCTGGAGGAAGCACTGAATGCGGCGAACGCGATCGGCGACGACCGTTTGCAGCAGCAAAGTCAGGGCCGGGTCGTTCCAGATGCCTTCACCCATGGCACCTCTGCGCAACGGGTGAAGTGGTTTCGTATTGGATTCGACAGTGGCGACCCGACACGCTGCGATACCTTCCAGACGCAGCGTCTGTAACGCGGATCGCAGTCGCGCCGTTCAGTCGACCCAGCGATAGACAGGTGCATCCGCACCGCTATCGACCTTGACTTGCGCGCAGTGGCGCAAGCGCACCAGCAGGCGCTTGCCCATTTGAGCGCTGCCCGCCAGCGCTTGTAGCTCGGCCAACAGCTGAGGCCCGTCCATGCTCTCTGCCGTTCGCAGCAACTGCTGCGCCTCGTGCCAATGAGGATCGACGGTAGCCTTGTCGGCGGGTTGCGACGGGGCAGCCGTAACCTGTGCAGCGGGCATCTGACGTGCCAACTGCGCCCAGTCGTGATCGTCCATTTCAATGCTGAGGTCCACTGCTAGATCGCCCACATGGCCGCGAATTCGAACCATCGCCACTCTCCTGAAAAACTAGATCGCATGCTCCCATGGGAGGTGAAGGCTGGCCAGACGTTACGCACGTTTGTTATAACGTAACCCTAAACCATAGGAGATCACCATGCGCCGTCTGCTGCTTGCCCTGCCCTTCGCCTTACTGCCCGGTTTTGCTCTGGCTGCTGAACACGATCACGACCATGCGCACCACGACAGTCTCAGCGCCCACGAGCATGGCGCTGCGGAACTGGATGCGGCGCTGGACGGCTCCACGCTGGAAATCGAGCTGCGCAGCCCGGCGATGAATCTGGTGGGCTTCGAGCATGCGCCGAGCAGCGAAGCGGACACGCGCAAGATTGCCGACGCTCGCAAACAGCTGGAACAACCGAACAGCCTGTTTGGCCTGCCTGCAGCAGCTGGCTGCACCCTGGCTGAAACTGAGCTCGAAAGTCCGCTATTCGAAGGCGAGGCCCATGACCATGGCGAAGAGCACGAGCACGAGCACGAGCACGACGAAGATCATGAAAGCCAGCACAGCGAAATTCACGCGCACTACCGCTTCGATTGCGCCACGCCCCAAGCGCTGCAGGTGCTCGATCTGCAAGGTTTGTTCAAGGCGTTCCCCGGCACTCAGAAAATTCAGGTACAGCTGATCGGTCCAAAGGGTCAACGGGGCGTGCAACTCACCGCGGACCAGCCGCGCGCGACGTTCTGATCCGATCCCGTCTGCCGCCGCCTGGCCCGACGCAGTAAACTCACCGGCTCGCCTGATACGGATCATCTCGATGACCGCACCGCTGCTCGAACTGCACCAATTGGGTTTCGCCTGGCCGAGCCAGGCGGAGCTGCTCGACATCCCCAGCTTCACGCTGGCGCGCAACCAGAGCCTGTTTCTCAAGGGTCCGTCGGGCAGCGGCAAGACGACCCTGCTCGGACTGATTGGCGGCGTACAGAAAGCGCAACGCGGGACGGTTCGCCTGCTCGGCAGCGATCTCGCGGCGCTCTCTGCCGGTGCACGGGATCGCTTCCGGGTCGATCACACCGGCTACATCTTCCAGCAGTTCAACCTGCTGCCCTTTCTTTCGGTGGCCGAAAACGTCGGCCTGCCTTGCCATTTTTCCAGGACAAGAGCCGAGCGCGCCCGCCAGCGGCATGGCAGCGTTGCGCAAGCGTCGGCAAGCCTGCTCCAGCATCTTGGCATTCCGAAAAGCCTGCTCGATCGACGTGCCGAAGCGCTGTCGATTGGACAGCAACAGCGCGTCGCCGCGGCGCGCGCACTGATCGGGCAGCCGGAACTGGTGATCGCCGACGAACCCACCTCTGCCCTCGACGCCGATAGCCGAGAAGCTTTTTTGCAGTTGCTGTTTGCCGAATGCGAACAGGCCGGCTCGAGCCTGTTGTTCGTCAGCCACGATCAAAGCCTGGCGCCACTGTTCGACCGTAGCCTCTCATTGGCAGACCTCAATCGCGCCGCTCGCGCCCCGGAGTTATAGGCCATGTACCTGTTGCGTCTGGCCTTGGCGAGCCTGAACAACCGCCGTTTCACTGCGCTGCTCACCGTATTCGCCATTGCGCTCTCGGTATGCCTGCTGCTCGCCGTAGAGCGGGTGCGCACCGAAGCCCGCGCCAGCTTTGCCAGCACCATCAGTGGCACCGATCTGATCGTCGGCGCCCGCTCCGGCTCGGTGAATCTGCTGCTGTATTCGGTGTTCCGTATCGGCAATGCCACTAACAACATTCGCTGGGAGAGCTTCGAGCATTTCGCCGAGCATCCGCGAGTCAGCTGGGCGATACCCATTTCGCTGGGCGATTCCCATCGCGGTTATCGAGTGATGGGCACCAGCGGCGCCTATTTCGAACATTACCGTTACGGTCGCAAACAGCTCCTACAACTGGCGCAAGGTCGCCCGTTCGCCGAGGACCCGTTCGACGTGGTGCTGGGCGCCGAAGTGGCCGAGGCGCTGAAATACAAGCTGGACGACAAGTTGGTGCTGGCGCACGGCGTCGCCACGGTCAGCCTGGTCAAACATGACGACAAGCCCTTTCGTGTAGTGGGCATCCTCAAACGCACCGGCACGCCGGTGGACCGCACGCTGCATATCAATCTGGCGGCCATGGAAGCGTTGCATATCGACTGGCAGAACGGCATGCCAGCCCGTGGCGCTGCTCGCATCGATGCGGAGCAGGCGCGCCAGATGGATCTGCAACCCAAACAGATCACCGCGTTCATGCTTGGCCTCAACAGGAAGATCGCGACCTTCACCCTGCAACGCGAAATCAACCAGTTTCGCGGCGAGCCGCTGCTGGCCATTCTGCCCGGCGTGGCGCTGCAGGAGCTCTGGAGCCTGATGGGCACCGCTGAACAGGCACTATTCGTGGTGTCCTTGTTCGTCGTGCTGACCGGATTGATCGGCATGCTCACCGCCATTCTCACCAGCCTCAACGAGCGGCGCCGGGAGATGGCGATCTTGCGTTCGGTTGGTGCGCGGCCTTGGCATATTGCCGGCCTGCTGGTGGTCGAAGCTTTCAGCCTGGCACTTGCGGGTGCACTGTTCGGGCTCTTGCTGTTGTATGTCGCCATTGCGGTCGCGCAAGGGCCGCTGCAAAGTCACTACGGTCTTTATCTGCCGCTGGCGCTGCCAAGCGCCTATGAGTGGTCATTGCTGGCGGGCATACTGCTGGCTGGGCTGTTGATGGGCTGTGTGCCGGCGTGGCGCGCCTATCGGCAGTCGCTGGCCGACGGCCTGTCGATCAGACTATGAGGAATTCCATGTCTCGCCTGCTGCTTGCCACCCTGCTCGCCCTCGCGGCGCCCTTCGCGGTTGCCGATGTTCGTGAGCTGCAATGGTCGGACCTGATCCCGGCAGACGCGCCGCCACCACCACCGCCGGTGGCGCTTCACGACATGTCGCAACTGGCCGATGCGCTCGCTGCGGAAGCGGGTCCGGCAGCGGCTCAGCAATCGCCGGCCGAGCCGGTCATCAAAGAGCTAGATGGCGTTCAGGTCAAGCTGCCCGGCTACATTGTGCCGCTGGACATGAGCGAGGATGGGCGGGTGACGGAGTTTCTGCTGGTGCCCTACTTCGGCGCCTGTATTCACGTGCCGCCACCGCCTTCCAACCAGATCGTGCATGCCACCAGCGAGCTTGGCGTAAAGGTGGACGAGCTGTACCAACCGTTCTGGATTGAAGGCCCGTTAAAAGTCGAACACGCCACCAGCGAACTGGCCGATGCCGGCTATCGCATGGAAGCGCAGAAGATCTACCTCTACGAGCTCGAATAAGGCAGCGGAACCCAGCCTGATCGGCAAGCTGAGCGGCATCGAGCAATACCCCTCCTGACACCAGTTTCTTTCATGCTGGGATCTGATTGCCAAGGATATGGCAGCGGCCAACAACCGTTAACCAAGCTGACGGCGATGCGTGTTATTTGTGCCGAACCGCTCTGTGTCGATCAGCGCTCTATGTCCAGAACGCATACACACGCGCTAGGCCTGATTGGCGCGAAGTTGCCTGGACACCCCTACTCAAACCGTCCAGACAACCCGATCAACGAGTACTGGCGACCTGACGCTGCCGCTCGAAGCTGAGCTCGCCTTCGGCCCACTCACGCCAGGAACGAACCTTGCGCCGTTCGGCGCCTGCGCGCTCGGCCTGTTTCAGCGCATCGAGACCAGCCTGCCAGTGGGCTTGCTCCAGTTCCAGCTGAGCAACGTTCAGCCAGAACTTGGCGCTACCGGATTGAGCCGCGAGATCGCGGTAGATCTGCGCCGCTTCCGAACGCTCGCGTGCCTGCCACCAGAGCATGCCCAGACGCTCACGCCGCTTAGCATCGCTGGCTAGAAGGCGTGACTCAAGCATGCCCTGCAGCAGCTTTGCACCTTGCCAGGGCTGGCCAGCGGCACCGGCAAGCAATACCAGATTGTCCAGCTCGGCTTCGCTGAAGCGCAGCCCCTTGGCATGGGCCGCACGCAGGGTTGCCAACGCCTTGTCCTCATCGCCGGCCATCTGCTGCAAGCCTGCCAATTGCCGCCAGCTCTTGGCCTGATTCGGATGGCGGGCGAGAAGCCTGCTCTGCCAGCGCTCTGCTGTCTCGTAACGCTTCAGCTCAGCGTTACCGGCTACCAGAAACTGCAACCAGGTGTCGGCCGCGTTGGGGTTGGACTGGACATAGCGTTCGGCCAGTGGCAATGCCTTGGCATGTTGCCCGAGCCCCTGATAAGCCTGCACCAGCATCTGCAGGACTTCTTCGCTTGCATTGGCGGGTGAGCCCAGCAGGCTGACGACCTTGGCATAGCGGCGTCCGACCAGGTTGAGTTTCGCCAGATTGAGCCGCTCGTTGGGCAGTATCGACTCGTCAAGCTTGCCACTGGCGATCGCCTTGTCGAGCAGTTCCAGCGCTTGGCGATTGTTGCCTTCAGCCCAGGCCAGATAGGCACGGCTGCGCCACAACAGTGCTTCCTCTGCGCTGCCCGGTTTCGCCTCGGCCTGTTTGAGCGCTCGGTGGGCAGCGCCGTAGTCCCCCTTCTCCTGCGCGCTTTGAGCACGTTCCAGCGCTTTGAACACCGAGGGATCGACGCTCTGCGCCGCTTGAGCCGATACAGCAAACAACAACGAGATCAATAACAGCAAACGGGGCATGTCAGCGTTCTCCTTGCAGGCGGAAATGCAGGGTTTTAACGGCTTCGCGCGATACGGCAGAACCGTTTTCGGTACGCGGTGCGAAACGCCAGCGGGCAGCAGCACGACGGGCCTCGCGATCGAACACGTTCGGCGGCGAAGCCTCCATCACGCGAATATTTTCGACCTTACCGGCGGCGGTGATGGTAAACGCGAGTTTTATATGGCCCTCAATACCGCGCTGACGCGCCCTATAGGGATATTCGGGACGCACATCATTGAGCGGCATGACCTCCTGCTCAGGTCCGGATTGCGATGCCGTCTCGTCCGCTGACGGCGCTGCTGGTGCCGGCGGTGCTGCTGGAGCAGACGCGGCCGTAAGTCCTGCGAGGCTGGGCGCGGGCGCGCTTGCAATCGACACACCGGTATCGATGTTCGGTAAGGGCAGATCAAGCTTCGGCAGATTGGCACTCGGCGTGGCCATGCTCGGTGTCGGCGGCGTTGGGGTCTGGGGTGTCTTGGGTTGAGGCGGTTGCGGTGCCTGCTGCCGCGAGCGGGTCGCAGTGCTTTCGTTGCGGTTGTCCATCCGCACGAAATTGGCGATGGCAACCGGGTCGTCGGTCACCTCGCTACGGGGCGGGTTAACCATGCTCAGCATCAACGCAAACAACAGCAACGCCACCACGCAGGCAGCGATGAAGGACAACCCGACGCGGGTCAGTCCACGAACCATCACTGCACTCCCGAACTGGCGGCCAGAGCCACGTCCTGAACCCCGGCGAGACGTGCCTGATCCATCACCTGGACCACAAGACCGGTGCGCGCATCCTGATCGGCTTGCACCACTACCGCGCCTTCCGGCTGGTCGACACGCATGCGTTCGACATGAGCCCTCACGCTGCGTACATCCACGGCTTGCTTGTCGATCCAGACCTGACCATCGGCCGTCACCGCAATCAGGATGTTGCCTTTGTCCTGCGCGCTGGCGGTGTCAGCCTGTGGCCGCTGAACCTCGACGCCAGACTCCTTGATGAAAGAGCTGGTGACGATAAAAAAGATCAGCATGATGAAGACCACGTCGAGCATCGGCGTCAAGTCGATGCCGGTGTCTTCTTCCTGCTGATAATGATGACGACGCATACGCATCCGTAAATCCTCAATCGTGACGCAGCTGGTCGGCCAGCCGGTCGAGAGCCAGGCGCGAAATACGTTCGAGACGCGCCAGGCTGAACAGTCCAGTAATAGCCAGCACCATGCCGGCCATGGTCGGCAGGGTCGCCTGCCATACGCCCGCTGCCATGCCGCGAGGGTTGCCGGTACCGTTGAGTGCCAACACATCGAACACTGCGATCATGCCGGTCACGGTGCCAAGCAACCCGAGCAACGGATACATTGCAACCATGGTCTTGCTCATCCGCAGCGGGCCGGAAAGCTGTTGCTGCGCCTGAGCGAGCCAGGCACTGCGTACCGCACGCTGCCAGCTGCCAGGTTCGTTGGGCAGCTGCCCCCAGGCCTGGCGACGGGCTTCCACCCAGCGCGGAAACACCCGGCGCATGAACCACAAACGCTCGAAGACCAGCGTCCAATACAGCACGCATAGCGCAGCCAGCGCCCACATCACCGCGCCGCCCGCCGCCATGAAGTCGAGCAGCGCATAACCGCTGTCGACCAGACGCAGCCATTGGCCGTGCAGATCAGTCACGACGCGGAGTCCCCGAAAGATGCAGCGCGATCAGGCCAGCACTTTGCTGTTCGAGCAGCTGGATCAGCGCCTTGCTGCGGCTGGCCAGCAGGCTATGCAGGAACAACAGCGGTATCGCTACAACCAGACCCAACACCGTGGTTACCAATGCCTGGGAAATACCGTCAGCCATCAGCCGAGAGTCACCACCGCCACTCTGCGTAATCGCCTGGAAGGTCACGATCATGCCGGTCACCGTACCCAGCAGGCCGAGCAACGGCGCGACGGCGCTAAGCAACTTGAGCAGTGGCTGACCGCGTTCGAGTGGCGGCGTTTCCTGAAGGATCGCCTCGTCGAGCTTGAGCTCAAGCGTCTCGAGATCGGACAGCTGTGGCTTCGGTCCCAACACGCCGATGATGCGCCCCAGCGGGTTGTCGTCGCGCGGTTGATTGAGCTCGCGCGTCTGCCGGCTTACTGCTCGCCCAACCCGTGCCAGGTAGACCATGCGCCAGATGGCGAGGATCAGGCCGACGGCACCCAAGGCAAGAATCACCCAGCCGACCAGCCCGCCCTGCTGAACGCGGTCCCACAGTTGCGGCTGACGCTGCAGTTGGGCGAGCAACGAGCCGCGGCTCGGGTCGATCGGCAGAGTGGCCAACGCCTCGCTGCTGTCGACATAGTCATTGACCATCCCCATGCCGGCAGGCTGGCGGCTAGGCGCCAGCAATTCGCGGGCGTCACTGTCGTAGCGAAGGAAATCATCGGCAGTGAACGCCGAGAAGTTACCGACCCGCAGGACCGGCTGGGTGGTGCGCTGCCCGTCGACGCCCACTACCGGCAGCTCGACACGCTCTACCTGGCCACTGGCCGTAAGGTCTTCAAGCAGGGTCATCCAGAAGCTGTCCAGATCCTCAGCCGACGGCAGCGTGCGGCTTTCCGCCAATGCCTGCAGACGCTGCAGGCGCTCCGGGTATTGCGCGTTGAGCAGGCTGTCCTGCCATTGCCCGGCGATGTCACCAGCACTCTGCCGCACCACACCGAATAGTTCTCCAAGGTGACCGACGCGCTGCGCCAGCAGCTTTTCCTGCTCGGCCAACTCGGCTTCCTGGCGGTCGAACTCTGTCTTCAGACGCTCGGCTTCGGCTTTCTGCTGCTCAAGCGCGGCGTTGGCTCGCCCCAGCAGTTGGGCTTGCTCGCTGCGATTCTGGATGAAGGCCTGCTCGCGCGCTTGCATGGCGTTGACTTCCGCGGCGCGTTCGCTGCGAATGCGCTGCAGCAGCTGATCAGGACTCAACGGTTCGGCAGTCTGGGCCATTGCCGGCAACAAGCCGATGAGCAACAACGTCAACAAGCGGCTCATTGCGCAGCCTCCTTGGCCAGAGTCTTGATGGGCAGTTCGAGCCAGGTTGGGGCTTGCTGTTGACGAGCGATGGCAATGGCCTTGGTGATTGGCCGACGCGCGCTGCCATCGAGTACTTCCCAGGCGCGGGTCTGCGGATTCCACCATCCGCTTTCGTGAGCATCCAGCGTCTGGTAATACAGCATGGTCCGCCCCAGGCGCAGGAATTCAACGCTGCGGCTGCCACCCTCGACCGGCAGCTCGCCACGCCAGGCTTCCAGGGTGCGGCCGTAGTCGCTCTCGATCTGATAGGCCTCGAGGATGCGACGGTATTTCTCAGCGAGACTGACGTCTGCGCGCGGCTGCATGTCCTGCAGGCTGGCGAGCCGATCGGCGCGCTCGTCGGGGAGGAACGGAAGGTCTGCCGCGATGAACTCCTCGAGCACTTCGATCATCCGCCCCATCTGCGGTGCAACGGCTTCCTGGGTGCGTTCGATGCTGTCCAACTGACGCTGAAAGCCGTCCAGTTCCTTGCGCTGCGCAGCGGTCAGCTCGACCAATTGCTCGCTGTAGGCCTTCAAGGCCTCCGCCTGCTGAACGGCGTTGCGGTATTCGGTGAGCATCTGCCGCGTCGCGTCATCGAGCTGCTCGATACGCGCTTGCGACGCCTTGGCTTCTGCAGCCAGCTGCTGGCTTTCTTCCAGCGCAGCGTCCAGCGGAGCTGCATGGAGCTGCACGCAGCAGGGCAACACGGCGACCGCCAAGAGGCGGGGTATAAGGGCTTGCATTGATGGGTCCTTGCAGACGAAGGTCAGACCAGAAAAGAGAAACATTATCATCTAGATCCGCAAAAGAAGGCAACCCGGGCAATACGTCGCAGCCCGGATAAAGCGGAACGTTTCGTTGAGCTGGATCAAAGTCGGCCGGCCCGCACGCCCTACCATGGCCACCAGTCGCAACACACCATGTCTGGATGGAGTTCCATTATGCGTAAGACCCTGTTTACCGCGTCCGTGCTGGCCGTAGCCCTCGCCTCCCCCTTCGCCCAGGCCCATCAGGCTGGTGATGTGATTGTCCGTGCTGGTGCGATCACTGTTGATCCACGTGAGGAAAGCGGTGACATCTATGTAGGCGCGCTCTCCACGAGCGTTGCAGGGACCAAGGCCACCCTCGATAGCGATACCCAGCTGGGCCTGAACTTCGCCTACATGGTTACCGACAAAGTCGGCATCGAATTGCTCGCCGCTAGCCCTTTCACCCATGACGTCGGTGTTGCTGGCATGCCCGGCGGTTTTGCAGCGTTGAATGGCAAGCTGGGCGAGCTCAAGCACCTGCCGCCGACCCTAAGCGTCGTGTACTACCCGCTCGACAGCAAGTCAGCGTTCCAACCCTACGTAGGCGCTGGCATCAACTACACCTGGTTCTTCGATGACAAGCTCAGCAGCGAAGCCGAGGGCAAGGGCTTCAGCGGTCTGGACATGAAGGACTCGTGGGGCCTGGCTGCACAAGTAGGTATGGATTACATGCTGACCGACAATGTGATGATCAACGCCCAGGTTCGCTACATCGACATCGATACGACAGGCACAACGAACTACGGCGGCGCCAAGGTCAAAGTCGATGTGGACGTCGATCCGATGGTCTACATGGTCGGCCTCGGCTACAAGTTCTGAATCCGTCGGCATTGCCGAATCTCGGACAAGACAAAGGCGCCTCTCGGCGCCTTTTCTATGCCTGCGGATAACGCTACAAACCTAGCAATTTCGCCAGGCCGTCACGCATTCCGGTAGCAGGCTCAGGTAAACGATAGCGCTGCAGCAGCCGCGTATTGTTAGCTCGCGAATGACGGATATCTCCTTGTCGCGCCGCCTGGTAACTCACCTTGGGCAATCCGCCCAGCACATCGCCAACCGCATCGAGCAACTGGTTCAACGAGGTCGCCTGGTTAAGGCCAACATTCACAGCACCCACCTCCACCACAGGCAGCTCTAGCGCCTGCAGCAGTAGCTCTACCAGATCGCCTACGTAGAGGAAATCCCGGGTCTGTTCTCCATCCCCATAAACAGCAATAGGCAATCCCTTCTGTGCCCGCTCGGTAAAAATGCTGATCACACCTGAATAGGGTGAGGATGGATCCTGCCGCGGACCGTAGATATTGAAGAAGCGGAAGACTGCCGGCTCAAGCCCATGCTGACGCCGGTAGAAATCAAGATAGTGCTCACTGGCCAGCTTGTCCGCCGCATATGGAGTCAAGGGCACCTTGGGCGTGTCCTCGTCGATGGGCTGGCCTTCGCCATTGTTGCCGTAAATCGCCGCGCTGGAGGCGAAAACAACCCGGCGTACGCCCGTCTCGCGCATGGCCTCACACAAATTCAGCGTGCCGACCAAATTACTCTGGTGCGTGCCAACCGGGTCATCGACCGAAGCCTGTACCGACGCCACCGCGGCAAGGTGCACAACGGCGCGACATCCCTGAACTGCGCGGCGCATGGCTTGTGCATCCGCCACATCACCCACAATCAGCTCAACGCTCCCATCGTCCGGTAAATTGCCGCGTTTTCCGGTGGACAGGTTGTCCAGCACCCTAACAGGGTAGCCTCGCGCGACAAGCGCATCGATAAGGTTGGAGCCAATGAAACCGGCGCCACCGGTAACCAGAATCGGTAAGTCAGCCATGTCGATAGTAGCGCTCCAGCAGGCTCGGCAGCCCAGTGCGCCAGGCGCGCGGCTTGATGCCGAAGGTATTGAATATTTTCTTGCACGCCAGCACGCCATGCTGCGGCTCGTCCGCTGCATCCGAGCAGGCTGCGTGGGCGATGGGAGTCAGCTTCTCGACCGCCAGCTGGCGATGGTTAGCCGCTTCGGCCAGAAGCGCCTGGCCAACCACCAACGGGGTTGACGCCTCGTGCCCACCATAGTGGTAGGTACCCCACAACGGCGCCTCGCAATCGAGCTGCTTCAACACAGCCAGGATGACCCGCGCAGCATCTTCAACAGGCGTAGGGTTGCCGCGACGATCATCAGCGAGACACAGCTCGTCGTTCTGCTCAAGACGCTGAAGGAACCGACCCAGCAAGCCATCTGAGCTATCGTCAAGCAACCAACCAAACCGTAGCAAAACGTGCCGTGGGCAAAGCGAACGCACACTCTGCTCCACACGCCAAAGGGCACAGCTGCGAGCATCCAGCGGCGCCACCTCGTCTTTTTCGCTGTAGGAGGTGGTTCTGGCCCCATCAAAGACGCGGTAGCTGGACGGCTGCATCAGTACAAACTGATGATGCTGGCCCAGTTCGGCCAGGCGCTCGACTGCGCGCTCTTGACTGGCGAGCACCGCTTCATCGACACGCCCACTCTGGAACCAGTCGAAGTAATAGGCGAGGTTGATCACGATATCCGGGCGGTTATCGTCGAGCAAAGTAGTCAGACTTGGCGCATCCCAGCCCTGGCTGGGCGGGCGTGGCGCGAGGAAGCCGATGTCCTCCTCGGCACCCAGGCGGATAAGCGCCTGACCCAGGGCATTACCGCCGCCCAACAGCATCAGGCGCATTCGCATGGAGTGAACTCTAGAACGGGATATCGTCGTCGAAGCTGTCGTAGTCCGGGGCCGGCTGCTGGGCAGGCTGCGGCTGAGACTGCGGGCGCGATTGTTGTTGCTGTTGCGGCTGGGAGTCACGCTGAGGGCGCGGCTGAGGCTGACGAGGCGCGTCATCGGAGCTGCCACCACGGCCGCCGAGCAGCTGCATGGTGCCGCCCATGTCTACTACCACCTCGGTGGTATAGCGCTTGACGCCATCCTTTTCCCACTCTCGGGTTTGCAGGCGACCCTCGATATAACACTGCGAGCCCTTGCGCAGGTACTCGCCAGCAATCTCGGCAACCTTGCCGAACAGCACAACACGATGCCACTCGGTGCGCTCCTGCTGCTGGCCAGTCTGCTTGTCTTTCCAGCTGTCGGTGGTGGCCAGCGTGATATTGGTCACCGCATTGCCATTGGGCATGTAGCGGGTTTCCGGGTCGCCGCCGACATTGCCGATCAAGATGACTTTATTCACCCCTCTGGCCATGGGTAACTCCTTTGCTGAAACATGAATGTAGTTGGCTGGAATCCTCGTGATCGGGAAACAACCAATGACCGGCAATCTTACCCTACCGCCGGAGGTCGGCCAACCGGTGCGACTGGACGATGCCAAAGCCACAAGTCTGTCGACGGGCAATGTGGCGTCGCTCGATCAGGCCACCAAGTGATCCAGTGCAGCCCGATCCAGCGCTTTCAGGTCCACCTTCACATAAGCAGCGGCCTCCTCGATGATGACCACTGCGTCGGACACACCAGGGACCGCCAGCATCTGCTCGGTGAGTACCGGATTACGCGCTGCCCCAGCCGATAGCGGCAGACGAAGTCCCGTGACATAGGGGGGTTCACGCATACTCCAAGTCACGGCCAACCAGAGCGCGCAGAGCGCTGCACAACCAGCAAATACCAGGCCTAGCCCACCCTGCTGATAGAGCCAACCGCCAAGCACGCCGCCCAGGCCGGAGCCGAGAAACTGACTCGTTGAGTAAATCCCCATTGCCGTTCCCTTACCACCTGCGGGGGCGACCTTGCTAATCAGCGAAGGCAACGAAGCTTCCAGCAAGTTGAAAGCGATGAAGAAGACGATCATGCCGCCGACCAACGACCAGAGCCGATCGCCGAACCACCAGAGGAACAACTCGGAAAGTACCAGCACCGCGACCGCACCCAGGACGATGCGCCTCATCTGACGTTTCTTTTCACCATAGATGATGAAAGGCACCATACCGAAGAAACCTACCACCAGCGCGGTAAGGTACACCCACCAGTGCTCCTCCTTGGGCAAAGCGGCTTCATTCACAAGCGCCAACGGCAACGCCACGAAGCTGGCCATGAGAACGGCATGGAGCGCGAAAATACTGAAATCAAGCCGCAGCAGATCGGGATGGCGAAGCGTTGATCCCAGCGCCTGCCTGGCAACCCCGGATTCGCGGTGCCTGATATGTGCAGGCGCGCGCGGAAGCACGGCTACGACGAGAATGCCTAGCACCGCCATGCCTCCTGTTACCCAAAACAACCCTGAGAGTCCGACTGCGCTTGTCAATAGCGGACCGACAACCATCGCCACCGCGAACGATACGCCGATGCTCATGCCAATCATCGCCATTGCTTTGGTGCGATGCTGTTCCCGAGTCAGGTCGGATAGTAAGGCCATTACCGCAGCCGAAATCGCGCCGGCCCCTTGTAGGACGCGACCGGCGATCACCCCCCAGATGGTGTCGGCCGTTGCGGCGAGCACAGCGCCCGCGGCAAAGATCAGTAGCCCGAAATAGATCACCGGAAGGCGTCCAATTCGATCAGAGATCATTCCGAACGGAATTTGCAGCACCGCTTGGGTCAAACCATAAGCACCAATGGCGAGACCAATGAGTGCCGGCGTTGCGCCCTGCAGATCCATACCATAGGTTGCCAGCACCGGCAGAACCATGAACATGCCGAGCATGCGAAACGCGAAAACCAGGGCTAAGCCGGAGGCTGCACGGGTTTCGCTAGTGCTCATGCCCTCGCTGTAAGGATCATGCATGTGGGGTCTCGCTTGAATTAACCGGCGGCGATTCTAGCAGTCATCCCCTGCTCGGCACAGGCTCGCTACTTTGCCGTGATGTCGCCCCTGGCCGTATACTTTCGGGTTTTCGCCCGCCATGCGAGGCTGCTTTGGACAAGATTCTGATTCGTGGGGCTCGTACCCACAACCTGAAAAACATCGACCTGACCTTGCCGCGCGACAAACTGATCGTGATCACTGGCCTGTCCGGTTCGGGCAAATCCTCGCTGGCCTTCGACACGCTTTATGCCGAGGGCCAGCGCCGCTACGTCGAATCCCTATCGGCATACGCCCGGCAATTTCTCTCGATAATGGAAAAGCCCGACGTCGATACCATCGAAGGGCTCTCTCCCGCCATTTCCATCGAGCAGAAGTCGACGTCGCACAATCCGCGCTCCACTGTCGGCACCATTACCGAGATCTACGATTACCTGCGCCTGCTCTATGCACGCGCGGGCACTCCACGTTGCCCCGACCATGACGCGCCACTGGAGGCCCAGACGGTTAGCCAGATGGTCGACCAGGTGCTGGCACTGCCGGAAGGCCGCAAGCTGATGCTGCTAGCCCCGGTCATTCGTGAGCGTAAGGGCGAGCATTTGGCGGTATTCGACGAGCTGCGCGCTCAGGGCTTTGTACGCGCGCGGGTCAACGGTCGGCTCTACGAACTCGATGAGCTACCCAAGCTGGACAAGCAGAAAAAACATTCCATCGACGTTGTGGTGGATCGCTTCAAGGTCCGAAGCGATCTTCAGCAACGGCTTGCCGAATCATTCGAAACCGCACTGAAGCTCGCCGACGGCATAGCCCTGGTCGCCTCGATGGAAGAGGGCGATGACAGCGATGAGATGATCTTCTCGGCTCGCTTCGCCTGCCCCATCTGCGGGCACTCGATCAGCGAGCTGGAGCCCAAGCTGTTCTCCTTCAACAACCCAGCCGGGGCGTGCCCGACCTGCGACGGCCTCGGCGTCAAACAATTCTTCGATGCCAAACGCCTAGTCAACGGCGAGCTGACGCTGGCTGAAGGTGCTATTCGTGGCTGGGATCGCCGCAACGTCTATTACTTTCAGATGCTCGGCTCACTCGCCTCGCATTACGGGTTCAGTCTCGACGAACCGTTTGACTCACTGCCGCCCGACCAGCAGAAGTTCGTTTTGCGCGGCAGCGGCAAGGAGAATGTTGACTTTCGCTACCTGAACGACCGCGGCGACATCGTCAAACGTTCGCACCCCTTCGAGGGCATCATTCCCAACCTCGAGCGTCGTTACCGTGAAACCGAGTCCAATTCGGTGCGCGAGGAGCTGGCCAAATATCTCAGCACCCAGCCCTGCCCGGAATGTCGAGGCACCCGGCTGCGCCGCGAAGCTCGACATGTCTGGGTCGGGGACAAGACGCTGCCCGCAGTGACCGGGCTGCCTATTGGCGACGCCACCGAGTATTTCGGCGGTCTTACGCTGCCAGGCCGCCGAGGCGAGATTGCCGATAAGATCCTCAAGGAAATCTGCGAGCGCCTCCAGTTCCTGGTGAATGTTGGCCTCGACTACCTGACCCTGGACCGCAGCGCCGACACCCTATCGGGCGGCGAAGCTCAGCGCATCCGCCTGGCGAGCCAGATTGGTGCCGGCCTGGTCGGCGTCATGTACATCCTCGACGAACCTTCCATCGGGCTCCATCAACGGGACAACGAGCGCCTGCTGGGCACGCTTCGCCACCTCCGCGACATCGGCAACACAGTCATTGTCGTCGAGCACGACGAGGACGCAATCCGCCTGGCTGACTACGTAGTCGACATTGGCCCGGGGGCGGGCGTGCATGGCGGGCGGATCGTGGCAGAGGGCACTCCCGATGAAGTCATGTCCAACCCTGCGTCGCTGACCGGCGGTTATTTATCCGGCCGGGTGAAGATTCTCTATCCTGCCGAACGGACACCGCGTAACCCCGACAAGTTACTCAAGCTGAAGGGGGCACGAGGGAACAATCTGCGCAACGTAGATTTAGAAATCCCGGTCGGCCTGCTGACCTGCATCACAGGTGTTTCGGGCTCAGGTAAGTCGACACTGATCAACAACACGCTCTTCCCGATCACCGCCACAGCCTTGAACGGCGCTACTACTCTAGAAGTAGCACCGCACGACTCCTTCGACGGGCTCCAGCATCTGGACAAGGTCGTAGACATCGATCAGAGCCCGATTGGACGAACGCCCCGCTCCAACCCAGCCACCTATACCGGGCTGTTCACCCCCATTCGCGAACTCTTTGCCGGCGTTCCGGAAGCACGGTCGAGAGGCTACGGACCGGGACGGTTCTCCTTCAATGTGAAGGGTGGGCGCTGCGAAGCCTGCCAAGGCGACGGCGTGATTAAGGTAGAAATGCATTTTCTGCCCGACATCTACGTGCCCTGTGATGTGTGCAAAGGCAAACGTTACAACCGCGAAACGCTCGAGGTGAAGTACAAGGGCAAGAGCATTACCGAAGTACTGGGCATGACCATCGAGGAAGCCAGGGAGTTCTTCGATCCAGTGCCCGCTGTAGCGCGCAAGCTGCAAACGCTGATGGATGTCGGGCTCTCCTATATCAAGTTAGGACAGAGCGCGACCACCCTTTCAGGCGGAGAGGCTCAGCGGGTCAAATTGTCACGCGAACTCTCCAAACGCGACACCGGCAAGACGCTCTACATCCTCGATGAACCAACCACTGGGTTGCACTTCGCGGATATCCAGCAACTCCTGGACGTGCTCCACCGCCTTCGCGACCACGGCAATACTGTCGTGGTGATCGAACACAACCTGGATGTAATCAAAACCGCTGACTGGCTAGTCGATCTGGGGCCGGAAGGAGGCTCGAAGGGCGGTCAGATCATCGCAACAGGTACGCCGGAACAAGTGGCCTCAATGCCCCAGTCACATACCGGCCACTTCCTAAAACCCTTGCTGGAGCGCGACAAAGCCTGACAGCATAAAAAAGCCGGGCATAAGCGCCCGGCCTTTAACATCAGCTATCCAGCTATCCCGTCGGGATCAATCCCAGGCCTCTCAAAGTCCGCCCATACGCCAGAATCAGCACCCACGGTATACGGGTGAGCGCAGCTCACGCATTCACTCCGCCTTAGGGTCGTTTACCCTATTGGTGGTCGACAACGTCTCGCCCCCTGCCGCCACAACCGTAACGCGCGCGTCCGCGACACAAAGAGCAGGCACATAGCGGACCCATGACCACGAGCCTAGCGAACTGTGACTAGCAGCAAACGAAGAGCGGATACCTTAAGCAGCCATGTTTTGCTCATGTCATCTTCAGCTGAATGCCTGCGATTGGCCTGGCGTTCTAGAAAGACGCCTTCAAAAAGCCAATACACCAATCAGAGTAGGGTAATAAGGAACCAATCTACCCGCATAAAAAAACCGAGCATAAGCTCGGTTTTTTTAAGCAAGCAAAACTTACTCAGCAGCTTCCACTTCACCGGTGACCGGACGGTCAACAAGCTCAACGTAAGCCATCGGCGCATTGTCTCCGGCGCGGAATCCGCACTTGAGAATACGCAGGTAACCACCCTGACGAGCGGCGTAACGCGGACCTAGATCGTTGAACAGCTTGCCAACAATAGCCTTGGAGCGAGTACGGTCGAAAGCCAAACGACGGTTAGCGACGCTGTCTTCCTTAGCCAGAGTGATCAGCGGCTCGGCTACGCGACGCAGTTCCTTGGCCTTGGGCAGGGTTGTTTTGATCAGTTCGTGCTCGAACAGCGACACAGCCATGTTCTGAAACATGGCCTTGCGGTGAGCGCTTGTGCGGCTGAGATGACGGCCACTTTTACGATGACGCATGATTGAAATTCCTTACCAAACGATCAGTTCGGTGACTATGGTCGATCAGGCCGTAGCCTTATCGTCCTTCTTGAGACTGGCCGGCGGCCAATTGTCGAGGCGCATGCCGAGGGACAGACCACGAGAAGCCAGAACATCTTTGATTTCGGTCAGAGATTTCTTGCCTAGGTTCGGCGTCTTCAACAGCTCGACTTCGGTGCGCTGAATCAGATCACCGATGTAGTAGATGTTTTCTGCCTTGAGGCAGTTCGCCGAACGTACGGTCAGTTCCAAGTCGTCAACTGGACGCAACAGGATCGGATCGATCTCGTCTTCCTGCTCGACCACGACCGGCTCGCTGTCACCCTTAAGGTCGACGAACGCGGCCAACTGCTGCTGCAGAATGGTCGCGGCACGACGGATCGCTTCTTCAGGATCCAGGGTTCCGTTGGTTTCCAGGTCGATAACCAGCTTGTCCAAGTTGGTACGCTGCTCAACACGAGCATTTTCGACAACATAAGCCACGCGACGGACCGGGCTGAAGGTTGCGTCGAGCTGAAGACGCCCAATACTGCGGCTTTCATCTTCATCGCTCTGACGCGCATCAGCCGGCTCGTAGCCACGGCCGCGAGCGACCTTGAGCTTCATGTTGATCGAGCCATTAGCCGCCAGATTGGCGATCAGGTGATCGCCATTGACGATTTCGACATCGTGATCCAGCTGGATATCGGCAGCGGTAACAGCGCCCGCGCCCTTCTTCACCAGGCTCAAGGTCACTTCATCACGGCCGTGCAGCTTGATGGCGATACCTTTGAGGTTCAGCAGGATTTCGATGACATCTTCCTGCACGCCCTCGATAGCGCTGTACTCGTGGAGCACACCGTCGATCTCAGCCTCGACCACAGCACAGCCGGGCATGGAGGACAACAGAATGCGACGCAGCGCGTTGCCCAGGGTATGGCCAAAACCGCGCTCGAGGGGCTCGAGTGTGATCTTGGCACGGGTCGGACTGACCACCTGCACATCGATATGGCGGGGGGTCAGGAACTCATTTACCGAAATCTGCATGGATACACCTATTTTCTAGCCCTTACTTGGAGTAGAGCTCGACAATCAGGTTTTCGTTAATGTCGGCTGACAGATCACTGCGCGCCGGAACATTCTTGAAAACACCGGATTTCTTGTCGGCATCTACTTCGACCCATTCAACGCGACCGCGCTGTACGCACAGTTCAAGGGCTTGGGCGATACGCAGCTGGTTGCGGCATTTCTCACGAACGGCTACCACGTCACCAGCTTTAACCTGGTAAGACGGAACGTTCACAGTCTGACCGTTGACGCTGATCGACTTGTGCGAGACCAGCTGACGCGATTCGGCACGAGTAGAGCCAAAGCCCATGCGATACACGACGTTGTCCAGACGGCACTCGAGCAGTTGCAGAAGGTTTTCACCGGTGGCGCCCTTGCGGCTGGCAGCCTCCTTGTAATAACCGCTGAACTGGCGCTCGAGAACACCATAGATACGGCGGACTTTCTGCTTCTCACGCAGCTGGGTGCCGTAGTCGGACAAACGACCACGACGCTGACCGTGAACACCCGGCGGGGTTTCGATGTTGCACTTCGATTCGAGCGCGCGCACACCACTCTTCAAAAAGAGATCGGTGCCTTCACGACGAGACAGTTTGCACTTGGGACCAATATAACGAGCCATTTCTCACTGTCTCCTGATTACACGCGGCGCTTCTTCGGCGGACGGCACCCGTTGTGCGGGATCGGCGTCACGTCGGTGATGCTGGCGATTTTATAACCACAGCCGTTCAATGCACGAACAGCAGATTCACGGCCCGGACCAGGACCTTTGACATTGACGTCTAGGTTCTTGAGGCCATATTCCAGTGCCGCCTGACCAGCGCGCTCAGCAGCCACCTGGGCAGCGAACGGCGTGCTCTTACGGGAGCCGCGGAAACCGGAACCACCGGAAGTCGCCCAGGACAACGCATTGCCTTGGCGATCAGTGATAGTGATGATGGTGTTGTTAAAGGAAGCATGGATGTGGGCGATGCCATCAACCACCGTCTTTTTTACCTTTTTACGAGGACGAGCAGCAGGTTTTGCCATGATTAGATTCCTGTCGATGCGCTAATGCGATTACTTGCGGATCGGCTTACGCGGACCCTTACGGGTACGAGCGTTGGTCTTGGTACGCTGACCGCGCACTGGCAGACCACGACGATGACGCAGGCCGCGATAGCAACCCAGGTCCATCAAGCGCTTGATCTTCATGTTGACTTCGCGACGCAGGTCACCTTCAACGATGAACTTGCCCACTTCGCCACGCAGCAGTTCAACCTGCTCGTCAGTGAGATCCTTGATTTTTGCTGCCGGGTTTACACCGGTAGCGGCACAGATTGTCTGTGCGCGAGTGCGACCAACACCATAGATGTAGGTCAGCGAGATAACAGTGTGCTTGTTATCCGGAATGTTTACGCCTGCAATACGGGCCATTCAGTGAAACTCCAATTGACAGCTACCCAACGCCCCGGAAGCCAAGAAAAGGGCGCGAGATACTAACGCTGTAATAACAAATAATCAACCCGGCAGCGCACTAGCTGCCGGGCCCGAGCCTTAGCTCACAATCAGCCTTGGCGCTGTTTGTGCCGCGGTTCTGCGCTGCAGATCACTCGAACGACGCCTTCGCGACGAACGATCTTGCAGTTGCGGCACAGTTTTTTGACCGATGCGCGAACTTTCATGACCAACTCCTAGAACCTTACGAGCCGACTTCAGCGAAGCATTCCGCTGCCGTAGCCCTTCAGGTTGGCTTTTTTCATCAGGGAATCGTACTGGTGGGACATCAGGTGTGACTGCACTTGGGACATGAAGTCCATTACAACCACGACCACAATCAGCAACGAGGTCCCGCCAAGGTAGAACGGCACATTTGCGGCTACCACAAGGAACTGAGGAAGCAAGCAAACAGCCGTCATGTACAGGGCACCGAACAAGGTCAAGCGGGTCAGCACACCATCGATATAGCGCGCCGACTGCTCACCAGGACGAATCCCTGGAATAAACGCACCGGACTTCTTCAGGTTTTCTGCGACGTCTTTAGGATTGAACATCAACGCCGTATAGAAGAAGCAGAAGAAGATGATGCCGGCACTGAACAACAGGATATTCAACGGCTGACCGGGAGCAATCGCCTGCGAGATATCAGCCAGCCAGCTCATGCTTTCGGACTGGCCAAACCACTGACCCAACGAAGCCGGGAACAACAGAATGCTGCTCGCAAAGATTGCCGGAATCACACCAGCCATATTGACCTTCAAGGGCAAGTGACTTGTCTGCGCAGCGAAGACCTTACGACCCTGCTGACGCTTAGCGTAGTGCACGGCAATCCGCCGCTGGCCACGCTCAATGAAGACCACGAAACCGATGATCGCAACAGCCAGCAGACCCACCGCCAACAGCGCAATGATATTGACATCACCCTGACGAGCCGACTCGAAGGACTGCCCAAGGGCGCCCGGCAAGCCAGCAACGATACCAGCAAAAATCAACATCGAAATGCCGTTTCCGACACCACGCTCAGTGATCTGCTCGCCCAGCCACATCATGAACATCGCACCCGCCACAAACGTCGTGATAGCGACAAAATAGAAGCCGAAGTCACTGCTGAATGCGACGCCTTGGCCGGCCAGCCCGACGGACATGCCAATAGCCTGCACGATCGCCAGAACGAGCGCTAGATAGCGCGTGTACTGGCTAATCTTGCGGCGACCGGCCTCGCCTTCCTTTTTCAACTGCTCAAGCTGCGGACTGACAGCTGTCATGAGCTGCATGATGATCGATGCCGAAATGTACGGCATGATCCCCAAAGCAAAGATACTCATGCGCTCCAGCGCACCACCTGAAAACATGTTGAACAGGCTAAGGATGGTCCCTTCGTTCTGACGGAACAGCTCGGCCAACCTGTCGGGATTGATCCCCGGCACCGGGATGTGCGCCCCTATCCGATAGACGATAATCGCCATCAGCAAAAAGCGCAGACGAGCCCAGAGTTCAGACAGCCCGCCATTACTCAGCGCGGAGAGAGCACCTTGCTTAGCCATTTATTCCTCGAACTTGCCGCCAGCTGCTTCGATAGCCGCACGCGCACCTTTGGTGGCGGCGATGCCTTTCAGGGTCACAGCGCGACCAACCTCACCGGACAGCATGACTTTCACACGCAGTACGTTCTGGTTGATGACATTGGCATCCTTGAGGCTCTGCACGGAAACGACGTCGCCTTCGACCTTAGCCAGCTCGGATGTACGCACTTCTGCGCGATCCATGGCTTTTAGCGAAACGAAGCCGAACTTCGGCAGACGACGATGCAGAGGCTGCTGGCCGCCCTCGAACCCGGGAGCAATCTTGCCACCGGAACGGGAAGTCTGACCCTTGTGACCGCGGCCACCGGTCTTACCCAGGCCGCTACCGATACCACGACCCACACGCAGTTTTTCGCGACGGGCACCCGGCGCAGAACGCAAATCGTTCAGTTGCATGGCTTAGCCCTCCACACGGAGCATGTAATAAGCCTTGTTGATCATGCCCCGATTTTCAGGAGTGTCCTGAACTTCGACGGTGTGACCAATGCGACGAAGGCCAAGGCCCTTAACGCACAGCTTGTGATTGGGGATACGGCCACTGACGCTTTTAATCAGCGTGACCTTGACGGTGTTAGCCATGATCAGGAAATCTCCTCGACGCTCTTGCCACGCTTGGCAGCGATCGACTC
Organism: Pseudomonas sp. NPDC077451; assembly: GCF_044543345.1. Classification (NCBI taxonomy): domain Bacteria; kingdom Pseudomonadati; phylum Pseudomonadota; class Gammaproteobacteria; order Pseudomonadales; family Pseudomonadaceae; genus Pseudomonas; species Pseudomonas sp. NPDC077451. Next base: position 135,416 of record NZ_JBITVX010000010.1, read on the forward strand.
GGGCGACTGCATGGCTTTCAAACCCTTGAACGTGGCATGAACCACGTTCACAGGGTTAGTGGAGCCATAGCACTTAGCCAGAACGTTCTGCACGCCAGCAACTTCAAGAATGGCGCGCATGGCACCACCAGCGATCACGCCAGTACCTTCGGAAGCAGGCTGCATGTAGACCTTGGAAGCGCCATGCGCCGCCTTGGTAGCGTACTGCAGCGTGGTGCCGTTCAGATCAACCTGGATCATGTTGCGGCGAGCCGCCTCCATGGCCTTCTGAATAGCAGCCGGTACTTCACGGGACTTGCCGCGACCGAAACCTACACGGCCCTTACCATCACCGACCACGGTCAACGCGGTGAAAGTGAAGATACGACCACCTTTTACAGTCTTGGCGACGCGGTTAACTTGAACCAGCTTCTCAATGTAGCCTTCGTCGCGCTTTTGCTCGTTATATGCCATAACTTAGAACTCCAGCCCGCCTTCACGAGCAGCATCAGCCAGTGCCTTCACACGACCGTGGTACTTGAAGCCAGAACGGTCGAACGCCACCTGGGTGACACCTGCGGCCTTAGCGCGCTCAGCGACCAGCTGACCAACTTTCTTGGCAGCGTCGACGTTGCCAGTGGCACCGCCACGCAGTTCTTTGTCCAGTGTCGAGGCGCTGGCCAGGACCTTGCCGCCGTCGGCCGAAAGGACCTGGGCGTAGATGTGCTGGGAAGAGCGGTACACACAAAGGCGTACGGTTTCCAGCTCGCGCATCTTCAGGCGTGCCTTGCGAGCGCGACGCAGACGAGTAACTTTCTTTACGCTCATTTGCTATGCCCTACTTCTTCTTAGCTTCTTTACGACGGACCACTTCGTCCGAGTAACGCACGCCTTTGCCCTTATAAGGCTCGGGGCGGCGGAAGTCGCGGATTTCAGCAGCCACCTGACCGACCAGTTGCTTATCGACACCCTTAATCAGGATATCGGTCTGACTGGGGGTCTCAGCGGTAACGCCTTGCGGCAGTTCATATTCCACCGGATGCGAGAAGCCGAGAGCCAGGGACAGCACTTGACCTTTGGCTTGCGCCTTGTAACCAACACCAACCAGCTGAAGCTTACGCTCAAAGCCTTGACTGACACCGATCACCATGTTGTTAACCAGTGCACGGGTAGTACCGGCCATGGCGCGATTCTGCTGATCGCCATTGCGAGCAGCGAAACGCAACTCACCAGCCTCGTGAATCACTTCCACGGACGAGTGCACATTCAGTTCCAGAGCGCCCTTGGCACCCTTTACCGAAAGCTGCTGGCCGGATATGTTGAATTCAACACCAGCGGGCAGCTTGACGGGGTTCTTAGCAACGCGAGACATGCTTATCCCCCCTTAGAACACTGTGCAGAGCACTTCGCCGCCAACGCCAGCAGCGCGGGCAGCTCGATCAGTCATCACACCTTTGTTGGTGGACACGATCGAAACACCCAGACCGCCGCGAACCTTCGGCAACTGATCAACGGATTTGTACTGGCGAAGGCCAGGACGGCTTACGCGCTTCAGCTCCTCGATGACCGGACGGCCCTCGAAATACTTAAGCTCGATAGACAGCTGCGGCTTGGCGTCGCTGCTGACGTTGTATCCTGCGATATAGCCTTCACCTTGAAGAACGTTGGCTACTGCCACCTTCAGAGTGGAAGACGGCATGCTTACGACGGACTTTTCAGCCATCTGGGCATTACGGATACGAGTTAGCATGTCCGCTAACGGGTCCTGCATACTCATGGGCTCTTGGCTCCTAATACAAAAAAATAAGCCCGCGAAGGCTCGTGTCGCCTGCTAGAAGAGCGAACGCCAAAGGCGTGGCTCGGGCGAGCCGGACATTCTAGAGATAGTCTAGAAACGAATCAAGCCCCATAGGGGCTTGATTTTGGAACAGCCAGCCCGACAGGAACGCCGGGCTACCATTCTTACCAGCTAGCTTTGACCAGACCTGGTACGTCGCCACGCATAGCGGCCTGACGCAACATGTTACGCGCAAGACCGAACTTGCGATAAACACCGTGCGGACGACCGGTCAAACGGCAGCGGTTACGCAGGCGCGAAGCGCTTGCATCACGAGGCTGCTTCTGCAGAGCCACCTGAGCTTCCCAGCGCGCTTCCGGAGTGGACTCCGGATTGGCGATGGTTGCTTTCAGCGCGGCACGCTTCTGGGCGTACTTAGCAACCGTTTGCTGACGCTTCAGCTCGCGGTTCTTCATGCTTTGCTTAGCCATGTGCCTACTCCAATCAGTTACGGAACGGGAAGTTGAATGCACGCAACAGCGCGCGACCCTCTTCATCCGTCCGAGCAGTAGTGGTCAGAGTGATGTCCAGACCACGCAGGGCATCGATCTTGTCGTAATCGATTTCCGGGAAGATGATCTGCTCTTTCACGCCCATGCTGTAATTGCCGCGGCCGTCGAACGACTTGGCATTCAGGCCGCGGAAGTCGCGAACCCGAGGCAGGGAGATCGACAACAAGCGATCCAGGAACTCGTACATACGATCACTGCGCAACGTCACCTTGACACCGATCGGCCAGCCTTCACGGACCTTGAAGCCAGCGATAGACTTGCGAGCGTGAGTCACAACGACCTTCTGGCCGGTGATTTTCTCAAGATCGGCAACCGCGTTATCGATGATTTTCTTATCACCGATTGCCTCGCCAATACCCATGTTGAGGGTGATCTTGGTAATGCGCGGAACTTCCATCACGTTACCAAGCTGAAGCTCTTCTTTCAGCTTGGGAGCGATCTGCTTCCGATAAACTTCTTTTAGTCGTGCCATGGTTATCTACCTAGCAGTCTCAAGCTTCAACCGGCTTTTGGGTCGACTTGAAGACACGAATTTTCTTGCCGTCTTCAACCTTGAACCCAACGCGGTCAGCCTTGTTGGTTTCGCCATTGAAAATAGCGACGTTAGAGGCGTGCAGTGGCGCCTCCTTCTCGACGATACCGCCCTGAACGCCCGACATCGGGTTCGGCTTGGTATGACGCTTCACCAGGTTGATACCACCAACAACCAAGCGGTCGTCAGCGAGAACCCGGAGCACCTTACCGCGCTTACCCTTGTCTTTGCCGGCGATGACGATGATCTCGTCGTTGCGACGAATCTTTTGCATGCGGCTTCTCCTTACAGCACTTCAGGCGCGAGCGAGACAATCTTCATAAACTTCTCTGAACGAAGTTCACGCGTCACCGGCCCGAAAATACGGGTGCCGATTGGCTCCTGCTTGTTGTTCAACAAAACAGCAGCATTGCCATCGAAGCGGATGATGGAGCCGTCTGGACGACGAACACCGTGACGGGTACGGACTACTACAGCAGTCATTACCTGGCCTTTTTTGACCTTGCCACGTGGAATCGCTTCCTTCACGGTAACCTTGATGATGTCGCCGATGCCGGCATAACGGCGGTGCGAACCGCCGAGAACCTTGATACACATGACGCGACGAGCGCCACTGTTATCAGCGACATCGAGCATTGATTGAGTCTGAATCATATAATTTCTCCGACCCTTAGCCCTTAGACTTCGACGGCACGTTCGACGACATCAACCAACATCCAGCACTTGGTCTTCGCCATAGGACGAGTCTCGCGAATCGTGACCTTGTCGCCGATACGGCACTGGTTGGTTTCGTCGTGGGCGTGCAGTTTGGTCGAACGCTTCACGTATTTACCGTAGATCGGGTGCTTGACGCGACGCTCGATCAGAACGGTGATGCTTTTGTCCATCTTGTCGCTGACGACGCGGCCAGTCAGCGTGCGGACAGTTTTTTCAACTTCAGCCATGATCACTTACCTGCCTGCTGGTTGAGCACAGTCTTGACACGAGCGATGTCGCGCTTGACTTGCGAGAGCAGGTGAGACTGCCCCAACTGGCCAGTTGCTTTCTGCATACGCAGATTGAACTGGTCGCGCAGCAGCTCGAGCAATTGCTCATTTAGCTGCTGAGCGGATTTTTCACGAAGTTCATTCGCTTTCATCACATCACCGTCCGCTTAACAAAGGAGGTGGCGAGCGGCAGCTTTGCAGCAGCCAGGGCGAATGCCTCACGCGCCAGCTCTTCGGAAACACCCTCGATCTCGTAGAGCACTTTGCCCGGCTGAATCTGGGCTACCCAGTACTCGACGTTGCCTTTACCTTTACCCATCCGCACTTCAAGCGGCTTTTTGGAGATAGGCTTGTCGGGGAAAACACGGATCCAGATCTTTCCGCCACGCTTCACGTGACGAGTCAACGCACGACGTGCGGACTCAATCTGACGCGCAGTTAAACGACCACGAGCGACAGACTTCAGAGCGAATTCGCCGAAGCTGACTTTGCTACCGCGCTGAGCCAAGCCACGGTTGTGACCAGTCATTTGCTTGCGGAATTTTGTACGCTTTGGTTGCAACATTTGGCGTACTCCTTACTTGGTAGCTTTTTTACGAGGCGCAGGCGCTTGAGGCTTGAGCTCTTCATGGCGACCACCAATTACTTCGCCTTTGAAGATCCAGACCTTGACGCCGATCACACCGTAGGTGGTGTGCGCTTCGTAGGTGTTGTAGTCAATATCGGCACGCAGGGTGTGCAGCGGCACACGACCTTCCCGATACCATTCTGTACGAGCAATTTCAGCCCCACCCAGACGACCGCTCACCTGGATCTTGATGCCCTTGGCACCAATACGCATTGCGTTTTGTACCGCGCGCTTCATGGCGCGGCGGAACATTACGCGACGCTCCAGCTGCTGAGCGACGTTCTGTGCTACCAGCATTGCATCGAGCTCCGGCTTGCGGATTTCTTCGATGTTGATGTGCACAGGCACACCCATTCTCTTGGTCAGGTCCTGACGCAGCTTCTCAACATCCTCACCCTTCTTGCCGATCACGATGCCGGGACGAGCGGTGTGGATGGTGATGCGTGCGGTTTGAGCCGGACGATGGATGTCGATACGGCTTACGGACGCGCTTTTTAATTTGTCTTGGAGGTACGCACGCACGTTCAGATCTGCAAGCAGATAATCGGCGTATGTACGACCGTCTGCATACCAGACGGAAGTGTGCTCCTTGACGATTCCCAGGCGTATGCCAGTGGGATGTACTTTCTGACCCATCTGATCGACTCCGTTACTTGTCCGCAACCTTGACAGTGATATGGCAAGACCGCTTGACGATGCGATCAGCGCGGCCTTTGGCACGCGGCATGATGCGCTTAAGCGAACGCCCCTCGTTGACGAAGACCGTAGAGACCTTCAGGTCATCCACGTCAGCGCCTTCGTTGTGCTCGGCGTTGGCTACAGCCGACTCCAGCACTTTTTTCATGATCTCGGCGGCTTTCTTACTGCTGAAAGCCAGCAGGTTGAGCGCTTCGCCCACCCTCTTCCCGCGGATCTGGTCGGCGACCAGGCGGGCTTTCTGGGCGGAGATGCGAGCGCCCGACAACTTAGCGGCTACTTCCATCTTTCCTTACCCCTTAGCGCTTGCCTTTCTTGTCCGCTACGTGCCCGCGATAAGTGCGGGTACCAGCGAACTCGCCGAGTTTGTGACCGACCATATCTTCGCTCACGAGAACGGGGACATGTTGACGGCCGTTATGCACAGCGATGGTCAGACCGACCATTTGTGGCAGGATCATCGAACGACGCGACCAGGTTTTAACCGGCTTGCGATCATTCTTTTCCATCGCCACTTCGACCTTCTTCAATAGGTGAAGATCGATAAAAGGACCTTTTTTCAGAGAACGCGGCACTGTCGTATCCCTCTAGTTACTTGCGACGACGGACGATCATGTTATCGGTGCGCTTGTTAGAGCGAGTCTTCGCGCCCTTGGTCGGGAAGCCCCATGGCGACACCGGATGACGACCACCGGAGGTACGACCCTCACCACCACCGTGGGGGTGATCGACCGGGTTCATTGCCACACCGCGAACGGTCGGACGGACACCGCGCCAGCGCTTAGCACCCGCCTTACCGAGCGAACGCAGGCTGTGCTCGGAGTTCGAGACTTCACCCAGGGTCGCACGGCATTCAGCCAGTACCTTGCGCATCTCGCCGGAGCGAAGACGCAGAGTAACGTAGGCACCTTCACGAGCAACCAGCTGAGCCGAAGCACCAGCCGAACGCGCGATCTGGGCACCTTTGCCCGGCTTGAGCTCAACACCGTGAACGGTCGAACCCAGCGGAATGTTACGCAGCGGCAGGCTGTTGCCAGCCTTGATTGGCGCATTGACGCCAGAGAGCAGCTGATCGCCAGCAGTTACACCCTTGGGTGCGATGATGTAGCGACGCTCGCCGTCCGCGTACTTCAGCAGCGCGATGTGTGCAGTACGGTTCGGGTCGTATTCAACGCGCTCAACGACGGCTGGGATGCCATCCTTGTTGCGACGAAAATCGACCAGACGATAATGCTGCTTATGACCACCACCGATGTGACGAGTGGTGATACGGCCGTTGTTGTTACGGCCACCAGTCTTCGACTTCTTCTCGAGCAGCGGAGCATAAGGAGCGCCTTTGTGCAGCTCCTGATTGACCACCTTGACCACGAAACGGCGGCCCGCGGAAGTCGGTTTGCATTTAACGATTGCCATGATGCACCCCTTCCTTACTCAGCGTTGCCGGAGAAATCGAGATCCTGGCCTGGCTGAAGGGCGATATACGCCTTCTTCCAGTCGTTACGCTTGCCCAGGCCGCGAGCGGTGCGTTTGGTCTTACCCTGAACATTCAGGGTGCTGACCTTGGCGACCTTCACGTTGAACAGGCTTTCGACGGCCTTCTTGATTTCCAGCTTGGTTGCATCAGTAGCAACCTTGAAAACGAACTGGCTCTTGCTGTCAGCCAGCATGGTTGCCTTCTCGGAGACGTGCGGACCAAGCAGGACTTTGAATACGCGTTCCTGGTTCATCCCAGCAGCTCCTCGAATTTCTTCACAGCCGACACGGTGATCAACACCTTGTCATAGGCGATCAGGCTGACGGGATCGGAACCCTGAACGTCACGAACATCGACGTGCGGCAGGTTGCGGGCCGCCAGATACAGGTTCTGATCGACAGCATCGGAAACGATCAGTACGTCACTCAGACCCATGCCAGTCAGCTTATTAGCAAGCAGCTTGGTCTTGGGACTGTCGACGGCGAAATCTTCAACAACAACCAAACGCTCGGAACGAACCAATTCGGAAAGAATGGAACGCAACGCTGCGCGGTACATCTTCTTGTTGAGCTTCTGCTCATGGTTCTGCGGACGAGCAGCGAAAGTTACGCCACCGCCACGCCAGATCGGACCACGCGAGGTACCAGCACGCGCGCGGCCAGTGCCCTTCTGGCGCCAGGGGCGCTTACCGCCACCGGAGACGTCGGAGCGAGTCTTCTGCTGCTTGCTACCCTGACGACCGCCAGCCATGTAGGCGACGACTGCCTGGTGCACCAGCGTCTCGTTGAACTCACCACCAAAGGTTTGCTCGGAGACTTCGATGGCTTGTGCGCCATTAACATTCAATTGCATGTGAACTCCCCCTTACCCGCGAGCCTTGGCAGCCGGACGCACGACAACGTCACCACCAGTGGCGCCGGGCACTGCACCCTTGACCAACAGGAGATTACGCTCGGCATCGACACGCACGATTTCCAGGGACTGCACGGTTACGCGCTCGGCGCCCATGTGCCCGGACATCTTCTTGCCCTTGAAAACACGGCCTGGTGTCTGGCATTGGCCAATCGAACCCGGGACGCGGTGGGATACGGAGTTACCGTGAGTATTGTCCTGACCACGGAAATTCCAGCGCTTAATGGTACCGGCAAAGCCTTTACCCTTGGACTGACCGGTGACATCCACCATCTGCCCAGCCTGAAAAATCTCAGCCTTGATCTGGTCACCAACCTGGAATTCCTCGCCATCGAGACGGAACTCCCAGACACCACGACCAGCAGCTACATTCGCCTTAGCGAAATGACCAGCCTGAGCCTTGGTGACACGGGACGCACGACGCTCGCCGACAGTGACCTGCACAGCGCGATAGCCATCGCTTTCTTCATTCTTGAACTGAGTGACACGATTCGGCTCGATCTCAATGACCGTAACCGGAATAGAGACACCATCTTCGGTGAAAACGCGGGTCATTCCGCATTTACGACCGACTACACCAATAGTCATGTTGTAACCTCTTGAGTGTACGGGGCTTTCACCCGCTATGGCCGCCCATTTCAGAGCGTTACACGACTAAAACTCCAGGTTTTAGCCGAGGCTGATCTGCACTTCCACGCCAGCCGCAAGATCAAGCTTCATCAGCGCATCGACAGTCTTGTCGGTCGGCTGGACGATATCCAGCACACGCTTATGAGTACGGATCTCATACTGGTCGCGCGCATCTTTGTTGACGTGCGGAGAAACCAGAACAGTGAACCGCTCTTTGCGGGTCGGCAGTGGAATCGGACCACGCACCTGAGCACCAGTACGTTTCGCGGTTTCCACGATTTCCTGGGTTGATTGATCGATCAGGCGATGGTCAAAAGCCTTCAACCGAATACGGATTTGTTGGTTTTGCATTTTGACCTCAGACTCCAATTAGCCATCCCTACCAAACGCAATACGCCCGGTAAAAGGAGGCGCAATTGTACGGATGCGTCCAGAGGGTGTCAATAAATGATCAGCAATAGAAAAAGGGCCCCGAAGGGCCCTTTTCGACACCGAACGATTATTCGATGATCTTGGCAACCACGCCGGCACCAACGGTACGGCCACCTTCGCGAATCGCGAAACGCAGACCGTCTTCCATGGCGATCGGAGCGATCAAGGTAACAACCATCTTGATGTTGTCGCCCGGCATCACCATCTCAACGCCTTCGGGCAGCTCGCAGTTACCGGTCACATCAGTCGTACGGAAGTAGAACTGCGGACGGTAGCCTTTGAAGAACGGAGTATGACGACCGCCTTCTTCCTTGCTCAGTACGTAGACTTCGCCTTCGAACTTGGTGTGCGGCTTGATGGTGCCCGGCTTGGCCAGAACCTGACCACGCTCAACGTCATCACGCTTGGTGCCGCGCAGCAGGACGCCGACGTTCTCACCCGCACGACCTTCGTCGAGCAGCTTACGGAACATTTCGACGCCGGTGCAGGTAGTCTTGGTCGTGGCACGAATACCAACGATCTCGATCTCTTCCTGAACCTTGACGATGCCGCGCTCAACACGACCAGTCACAACAGTGCCGCGACCAGAGATCGAGAACACATCCTCGATCGGCATCAGGAACGGCTTGTCGATTGCACGCTCAGGCTCTGGGATGTAGCTGTCCAGAGTCTCGACCAGCTTACGCACGGCCGATACGCCCATCTCGTTGTCGTCCTGGCCGTTCAGAGCCATCAATGCAGAGCCGATGATGATCGGAGTGTCGTCGCCCGGGAAGTCGTAAGTCGACAGCAGGTCACGCACTTCCATCTCAACCAGCTCAAGCAGCTCAGCGTCGTCAACCATGTCAGCCTTGTTCAGGAAGACAACGATATAAGGAACGCCAACCTGACGGGACAGCAGGATGTGCTCACGAGTCTGCGGCATCGGGCCGTCAGCAGCGGAGCAAACCAGGATCGCGCCGTCCATCTGCGCAGCACCGGTGATCATGTTCTTCACATAGTCAGCGTGACCAGGGCAGTCAACGTGAGCGTAGTGACGGATCGAGGAATCATATTCAACGTGGGAGGTGTTGATGGTGATACCACGAGCCTTCTCTTCCGGCGCGTTGTCGATCTGCGAGAAGTCACGCGCAGAGCCGCCCCAAGTCTCAGCACAGACCTTAGTCAGAGCTGCGGTGAGCGTGGTCTTGCCATGGTCGACGTGACCAATGGTACCGACGTTCAGGTGCGGTTTGTTACGTTCGAATTTTTCTTTAGCCACGACAGTAAACCTCTTACTTAAAGGGCTGAATCAACCTTGTTTTTTAACGATAGCTTCGACGATGTTCGACGGAGCCTCGGAGTATTTTGAGAATTCCATGGAGTAGCTGGCGCGACCCTGAGACATGGAGCGGACATCGGTTGCATAACCGAACATCTCACCCAACGGAACCTCGGCACGAATAACCTTACCGGAGACCGTATCTTCCATACCCTGGATCAGACCGCGACGACGATTCAGGTCGCCCATCACGTCACCCATGTAGTCCTCGGGCGTCACAACCTCGACTTTCATGATCGGCTCAAGCACTACAGCGCCACCCTTCTGGGACAGCTGCTTGGTCGCCATGGAAGCCGCAACCTTGAACGCCATCTCGTTGGAGTCGACGTCATGGTAGGAACCATCGAACACTGTCGCCTTCAGGCCGATCAGCGGATAGCCGGCGACTACGCCGTTCTTCATCTGCTCTTCGATGCCTTTCTGAATGGCGGGGATGTATTCCTTCGGAATCACACCACCAACCACCTCGTTAACGAACTGCAGACCCTCTTGCCCCTCATCTGCAGGCGCAAAACGCACCCAGCAATGACCGAACTGACCGCGACCGCCGGACTGACGAACGAACTTGCCCTCGATCTCACAGGACTTAGTGATTTTCTCACGATAAGACACCTGAGGCTTACCGATGTTGGCTTCGACATTGAACTCGCGACGCATACGGTCGACGAGAATATCGAGGTGCAACTCACCCATACCCGAGATAATGGTCTGACCAGTCTCTTCGTCGGTCTTGACGCGGAATGAAGGGTCTTCCTGAGCAAGTTTGCCCAGCGCGATACCCATCTTTTCCTGGTCATCCTTGGTCTTAGGCTCAACCGCAACCGAAATCACCGGCTCCGGGAAATCCATACGGACCAGGATGATCGGCTTGTCCAGAGCACAAAGCGTGTCACCAGTCGTGACGTCCTTCATACCGATCAGGGCAGCGATGTCGCCTGCACGAACCTCCTTGATTTCTTCACGGCTGTTCGCGTGCATCTGCACCATACGACCGACACGCTCTTTCTTGCCCTTTACCGAGTTCAGAACGCCGTCACCGGAATTCAGGACACCGGAATAGACACGAGCAAAGGTCAGCGTACCGACAAAGGGGTCCGTCGCAATCTTGAACGCAAGCGCAGAAAACGGCTCGCTATCATCTGCGTGGCGCTCCATCTCGATGGTTTCATCGTCGATATCGGTGCCCTTGATCGCCGGAATATCGGCTGGCGCTGGCAGATAATCGATAACAGCATCGAGAACCAGGGGCACGCCCTTGTTCTTGAAGGAAGAACCACAAACAGCCAACACGATCTCACCAGCGATAGTGCGCTGACGCAGAGCCGCCTTGATCTCCTCAGTAGTGAGCTCTTCACCTTCGAGGTACTTGTTCATCAGCTCTTCGGTTGCCTCGGCTGCCGCCTCGACCATGTTGCTGCGCCACTCTTCAGCCAGATCCTGAAGCTCGGCAGGGATCTCTTCCTCGCGGAAGGTCATACCCTTGTCGTCATCGTTCCAGTAGATGGCTTTCATCTTGACCAGATCAATCTGGCCCTGGAAGTTATCTTCAGCACCAATAGCAAGCTGGATAGGCACAGGCGTGTGCCCCAGGCGCTGCTTGATCTGCGCAACCACACGCAGGAAGTTAGCACCAGCGCGGTCCATCTTGTTGACATAGACCAGACGCGGGACACCGTATTTGTTGGCCTGACGCCATACGGTTTCCGATTGCGGCTCAACACCCGAAGTACCGCAGAACACTACGACCGCACCATCGAGTACGCGCAGCGAGCGCTCCACTTCAATGGTGAAGTCAACGTGACCGGGGGTATCGATGATATTGAAACGATGCCTATCGAACTGCTTCTCGGAACCAGCCCAGAAAGCGGTGGTGGCAGCGGAGGTAATGGTAATACCACGCTCCTGCTCCTGCACCATCCAATCCATGGTCGCGGCGCCGTCGTGCACCTCGCCCATTTTATGGTTTACGCCGGTGTAAAAGAGGACGCGCTCGGTGGTGGTGGTTTTACCAGCATCCACGTGAGCAACGATACCAATGTTACGGTAGCGGTTAATCGGGGTAGTACGAGCCATAAAGCCCTCGCAAGTTGATGACGCTGAAAATTAGAAGCGGTAGTGCGAGAAGGCCTTGTTGGCTTCAGCCATACGGTGCACGTCTTCACGCTTCTTCACAGCAGCGCCTTTACCTTCAAATGCATCCGACAGCTCACCCGCCAAGCGCAGAGCCATGGATTTCTCACCACGCTTACGCGCAGCATCTACCAACCAACGCATGGCCAGCGCGTTACGACGGGACGGACGAACTTCGACCGGAACCTGGTAAGTCGCACCACCTACGCGGCGGGACTTCACTTCGACCAGCGGAGCGATGGCGTCGAGTGCTTTCTCGAAGATTTCCAGGGGATCGCTGTTCTTGCGTTCCTTGACCTTTTCCAAGGCCCCATAAACGATACGTTCGGCGACGGCTTTCTTGCCGCTTTCCATCACGTGGTTCATGAACTTGGCGAGGATCAGACTTCCGTATTTCGGATCGTCAAGGATCTCGCGCTTGGCTGCTACACGACGTCTTGGCATTGATAAGCCCTCAAACGGTCTTCAGGTTAGCCCGGGACTATAACGATGAGGTTACGCCCGACCTTACTCTTATCGACTCAGATAAATATAAATACGATTACTTCGGACGCTTGGCGCCGTACTTCGAACGACCCTGCTTACGATCCTTGACACCCGAGGTATCCAGCGAACCGCGCACGGTGTGATAACGCACGCCCGGAAGGTCTTTTACACGACCACCACGGATCAGCACGACACTGTGCTCTTGCAGGTTGTGGCCTTCACCGCCGATATAAGAGGCGACTTCAAAACCATTGGTCAGGCGAACACGGCATACCTTACGCAGTGCAGAGTTCGGTTTCTTTGGCGTGGTGGTGTACACACGAGTGCACACGCCACGGCGTTGCGGGCAGTTCTGCAGCGCAGGGACGTCGCTTTTCTCGACGACGCGCTTGCGCGGCTGGCGTACCAGCTGGTTGATCGTTGCCATCTACTAGCTCCACTGTTGTCTTTCGACACAAACGAAAAATGGCAGGGCGCAAAGCCCCGCCAAATTAGGGGTACAAGAGTCTAAAGAGCTTCCTGCCCACCGTCAAGGCGCGCCCCGACTTACGCCGGGGCAGACACCAATCAGTTACCGCTCGAATTGAGCGCCTCGGTCAGCGCCGCTTCGACTTCATCGGCGCTCACACGAACCGGCTTTTCAGCTTCACGCTTGCGCTTGCGCTCACTGTGATACTGAAGTCCGGTACCGGCCGGGATCAGTCGACCCACGACCACGTTTTCTTTCAGGCCGCGCAGATAATCGCGCTTGCCCGTCACTGCGGCCTCGGTGAGGACGCGAGTGGTCTCCTGGAAGGACGCCGCCGAGATGAACGACTCAGTAGACAGCGAGGCCTTGGTGATACCCAGCAGCACGCGGATGTACTTTGATCCGAACTTGTCGTCCGCAGAGAGACGCTCGTTCTCCTCAAGAACATGAGTGAGCTCCATCTGGTCGCCCTTGATGAAACTCGAATCGCCGGATTCCGCCACTTCAACCTTGCGCAGCATCTGACGCAGAATCGTCTCGATGTGCTTGTCGTTGATCTTCACACCCTGCAGACGATAAACGTCCTGAATCTCGTTGACGATGTACTTGGCCAGCGCACTCACGCCCAGCAGACGCAGGATGTCGTGCGGGTTGCTCGGACCGTCCGAGATAACCTCACCCTTGTTCACCTGCTCGCCTTCGAACACGTTGAGGTGACGCCACTTCGGAATCAGCTCCTCGTACGGGTCGGTACCATCGGTCGGAGTGATCACCAAGCGACGCTTGCCCTTGGTTTCCTTGCCGAAGGAGATTGTGCCGCTGATTTCAGCCAGGATCGAAGGCTCTTTCGGACGACGCGCCTCGAAGAGGTCGGCGACGCGTGGTAGACCACCAGTAATGTCACGGGTTTTCGAGGTTTCCTGCGGGATACGTGCGATAACGTCACCCACATTGATCTCGGCACCGTCAGCCACACCTACCAGGGCGTTAGCTGGCAGGAAATACTGAGCCGGTACGTCGGTACCCGGCAGCAGCAACTCCTTGCCATTCGAGTCGACCATCTTGATCGCCGGACGAATATCCTTGCCCGATGCCGGACGGTCCTTCGGATCCATCACCTCGATGTTGGTCAGACCGGTGAGTTCATCGGTCTGGCGCTTGATGGTGATGTTCTCTTCCATACCGACGAAGGTCACGACACCCTTCATCTCGGTGACGATCGGGTGGGTGTGCGGGTCCCACTTGGCAACCACAGCGCCGGCGTCGACTTTGTCGCCTTCCTTGATCGAGATAACTGCACCGTAAGGCAGCTTGTAACGCTCGCGCTCACGACCGAAGTCGTCGGCAACCGCCAGCTCACCGGAACGGGACACCGCAACCAGCGCGCCGTCAGCACGCTCTACATGCTTGAGGTTATGCAGGCGGATGGTGCCGCCATTCTTGACCATGACGTTGTCGACCGCAGAAGTCCGGCTAGCCGCACCACCGATGTGGAACGTACGCATCGTCAGCTGAGTACCGGGCTCACCAATCGATTGCGCAGCAATAACGCCCACTGCCTCACCGATGTTGACCTGGTGCCCGCGAGCGAGATCGCGACCGTAGCACTTCGCACAAATGCCATAGCGCGTTTCACAGCTAATCGGCGAGCGAACCACGACTTCGTCAATGCTGTTGAGCTCGATGAAGTCGACCCACTGCTCGTCAACCAATGTCCCGGCCGGAACCAATATCTCTTCGCTGCCCGGCTTGAGTACATCACGCGCAATGACACGGCCCAGCACGCGCTCGCCTAGCGGCTCGACCACGTCGCCGCCCTCGATGTGCGGAGTCATGAACAGACCCTGCTCAGTACCGCAGTCGACCTCGGTAACCACCAGATCCTGTGCCACGTCAACAAGACGACGGGTCAGGTAACCGGAGTTCGCGGTTTTCAAAGCGGTATCCGCCAGACCCTTACGAGCACCGTGGGTAGAGATGAAGTACTGCAGTACGTTCAAACCTTCACGGAAGTTCGCGGTGATCGGCGTCTCGATGATCGAGCCGTCCGGCTTGGCCATCAGGCCACGCATACCTGCGAGCTGGCGAATCTGGGCGGCAGAACCACGCGCACCGGAGTCGGCCATCATGTACATCGAGTTGAACGAATCCTGCTCGGCCTCGTTGCCGTCGCGGTCGATGACCTTCTCTTTCGAGAGGTTGGCCATCATCGCCTTGGAGACTTCGTCGTTGGCCTTGGACCAGAGGTCGATCACCTTGTTGTACTTCTCGCCCTGAGTTACCAGGCCAGAGGCGTACTGCGACTCGATTTCCTTCACTTCCTCGGTCGCGGCGTCGATGATGCGCGCCTTCTCATCCGGGATGACGAAATCGTTCACACCGATCGACACGCCCGAAATGGTCGAGTATGCGAAACCGGTGTACATCAGCTGGTCGGCAAAGATGACGGTATCTTTCAAGCCGACCGTGCGGTAGCACAGGTTGATCAGCTTGGAGATCGCCTTCTTCTTCATCGGCTGATTGACCACATCGAACGGCAGACCTGCTGGAACCACCTGGAACAGCAGCGCGCGGCCGACAGTGGTGTCGACGATACGAGTGTTCTTGGTGATGCTACCGTCGCGATCCTTGATGGTCTCGTTGATACGCACCTTGACGCGGGCGTGCAGTGACGCTTCGCCGCCGCGGAATACGCGGTCGACTTCCTGCAGGTCAGCGAATACGCGACCTTCGCCCTTGGCATTGATGGCTTCGCGGGTCATGTAGTACAGACCCAGGACCACGTCCTGCGATGGCACGATGATCGGCTCGCCGTTGGCGGGCGAGAGAATGTTGTTGGTCGACATCATCAGCGCGCGCGCTTCGAGCTGCGCTTCCAGCGTCAGCGGCACGTGCACGGCCATTTGGTCGCCGTCGAAGTCAGCGTTGTACGCGGCACAGACCAGCGGGTGCAGCTGGATCGCCTTGCCTTCAATCAGGACCGGCTCGAACGCCTGGATGCCCAGACGGTGCAACGTCGGTGCACGGTTGAGCAACACGGGATGTTCGCGGATGACTTCAGCCAGGACGTCCCAGACTTCAGGCAGTTCGCGCTCGACCATTTTCTTGGCGGCCTTGATGGTGGTCGCCATGCCACGCATTTCCAGCTTGCCGAAAATGAACGGTTTGAACAGCTCGAGGGCCATCTTCTTCGGCAGACCGCACTGGTGCAGTCGCAGGGTCGGACCGACGGTGATAACCGAACGACCGGAATAGTCCACACGCTTTCCGAGCAGGTTCTGACGGAAACGCCCCTGCTTACCCTTGATCATGTCAGCCAGGGACTTCAGCGGACGCTTGTTCGAGCCAGTGATGGCGCGACCGCGGCGACCGTTGTCGAGCAGCGCGTCGACGGCTTCCTGCAGCATACGCTTTTCGTTGCGCACGATGATATCCGGCGCCGACAGGTCGAGTAGGCGCTTCAGACGGTTGTTGCGGTTGATCACGCGACGATAGAGATCGTTGAGATCCGAAGTCGCGAAACGGCCACCGTCCAGCGGGACCAGCGGACGCAGGTCGGGCGGCAGAACAGGCAGAACGGTCAAGACCATCCACTCCGGCAGGTTACCCGAACCGAAGAAGGCTTCCATCAGCTTCAGACGCTTGGACAGCTTCTTGATCTTGGTCTCGGAGTTGGTTTGCGGAATCTCTTCGCGCAGGCGGCCAATCTCGTGCTCCAGGTCGATTTCGTGCAGCAGCTCGCGCACGGCCTCGGCACCCATGCGGGCGTCGAAGTCGTCACCAAACTCTTCCAGTGCCTCGAAGTACTGCTCGTCATTGAGCAGCTGTCCCTTCTCGAGCGTGGTCATACCCGGATCGATCACGACATAGCTCTCGAAATAGAGCACGCGCTCGATGTCACGCAGGGTCATGTCCAGCAGCAAGCCGATACGGCTCGGCAGCGACTTCAGAAACCAGATGTGGGCGACCGGCGAGGCCAGCTCGATGTGCGCCATGCGCTCACGACGCACTTTGGCCAGCGCAACTTCAACGCCGCACTTCTCACAGATCACGCCACGGTGTTTGAGGCGCTTGTACTTACCACACAGGCATTCATAATCTTTGACCGGGCCAAAGATCTTGGCGCAGAACAGGCCGTCGCGCTCGGGCTTGAACGTCCGGTAGTTGATGGTCTCTGGCTTCTTGACTTCACCAAAGGACCAGGAACGGATCATCTCGGGCGAAGCCAATGCAATCTTGATGGCATCGAACTCTTCGATTTGACCCTGGTTTTTCAACAGATTCAGCAAGTCTTTCAAGGCCTTTCCTCCTCACGGACCTGCGACGACCGGCTGATGCCGGAGGTCGCATAGGCGGTGCGTGGTTATTCGGTTTCCAGATCGATGTCGATACCGAGCGAGCGGATCTCTTTGATCAACACGTTGAAGGATTCCGGCATACCGGGCTCCATACGGTGATCGCCGTCCACGATGTTCTTGTACATCTTGGTCCGCCCGTTCACGTCGTCCGACTTGACCGTGAGCATTTCCTGCAGGGTGTAGGCGGCACCATAGGCTTCCAGTGCCCAGACCTCCATCTCCCCGAAACGCTGGCCACCGAACTGTGCCTTACCACCCAGCGGCTGCTGGGTAACCAGGCTGTAGGAACCGGTGGAACGCGCGTGCATCTTGTCGTCGACCAGGTGGTTCAGCTTGAGCATGTACATGTAGCCAACCGTGGTGGTGCGCTCGAACTTGTTACCGGTACGACCATCGAACAGCTGCATTTGCCCGCTCTCTGGCAGATCCGCCAGCTTCAGCATGGCCTTGATCTCGCGCTCTTTGGCACCGTCGAAGACCGGCGTCGCCATTGGCACGCCACCGCGCAGGTTCTTCGCCAGATCGAGGATTTCTTGGTCGCTGAAGCTTTCCAGGTTTTCCTGACGACCACCGATCTCGTTATAGATTTCGGTGAGGAACTTACGTAGCTCAGCGACCTTACGCTGCTCTTCCAGCATGCGGTTGATTTTCTCACCCAGCCCCTTGGCTGCTAGGCCCAGGTGGGTTTCGAGAATCTGACCGACGTTCATACGAGATGGTACGCCCAGCGGGTTCAATACAATGTCGACCGGCGTGCCATGCACGTCGTGCGGCATGTCTTCGACCGGCATGATGACCGAGACGACACCCTTGTTACCGTGACGACCTGCCATCTTGTCGCCCGGCTGGATACGACGCTTGATTGCCAGGTAGACCTTAACGATCTTCAGAACGCCAGGCGCCAAGTCATCGCCCTGCTGCAGCTTGCGCTTCTTGTCTTCGAACTTGTCGTCGAGCAGCTGACGGCGGTCGGAAATGTAGGCCTGGGCCTTTTCCAGCTGCTCGTTCAGTGCATCTTCGGCCATGCGCAACTTGAACCACTGTCCGTGCTCGAGACCATCGAGCATCTCGTCAGTGATGACGGCGCCTTTCTTCAGCCCGGCCCCACCCTCGACAGTCGCGGCAACAAGAGCGGAGCGCAGACGTTCAAAAGTTGCACCCTCGACGATACGGAACTCTTCGTTCAGATCCTTACGAATCTCGTCCAGCTGCATCTTCTCGATGGCCAGCGCACGGGAGTCACGCTCGACACCATCACGGATAAAGACCTGAACGTCGATGACGGTACCCTTGGTGCCAGTCGGCACACGTAGGGAGGTGTCCTTCACGTCGGACGCCTTCTCACCGAAGATCGCACGCAGCAGCTTCTCTTCCGGCGTCAGCTGGGTTTCACCTTTAGGCGTGACCTTGCCGACCAGGATGTCACCTGCACCCACCTCAGCACCCACGTAAACGATGCCCGCCTCGTCCAGCTTGTTCAGCGCCGCTTCACCCACGTTCGGGATGTCAGCGGTGATTTCCTCTGGGCCAAGCTTGGTATCGCGGGATACGCAGGTCAGTTCCTGGATATGGATGGTGGTGAAACGGTCTTCTTGGACCACACGCTCCGACAGGAGGATGGAGTCTTCGAAGTTGTAGCCGTTCCACGGCATGAACGCGACGCGCATGTTCTGCCCGAGCGCCAGTTCACCCATGTCGGTGGACGGGCCGTCGGCCATGATGTCGCCACGCTCGACCACATCACCCTTGCTCACCAGCGGACGCTGGTTGATACAGGTGTTCTGGTTGGAACGGGTGTACTTGGTCAGGTTGTAGATGTCGACGCCCGCTTCACCGGTTTCGACTTCTGCGTCATGCACACGCACAACCACACGACTGGCGTCGACTGAGTCGATCACGCCGCCACGACGGGCAACCACGCAAACACCGGAGTCGCGCGCTACGTTGCGCTCCATCCCGGTGCCAACCAGAGGCTTGTCCGACCGCAGCGTCGGTACGGCCTGACGCTGCATGTTCGAACCCATCAATGCACGGTTGGCGTCGTCGTGCTCGAGGAACGGGATCAGCGAGGCAGCAACGGAGACAACCTGCTTCGGCGAAACGTCCATCAGGGTTACGTCTTCCGGCGCCTTGACCGTGAACTCGTTCTGATGACGAACAGCAACCAGCTCGTCGACCAGCTTGCGCCCTTCCAGCTTGGCGCTGGCCTGTGCAATGACGTGATCAGCTTCTTCGATCGCCGAGAGGAATACGATCTCGTCGGTGACTTCGCCTTCCTTGACCACACGGTACGGGCTTTCCAGGAAACCGTACTGGTTGGTACGGGCATAGGCAGCCAGCGAGTTGATCAGACCGATGTTCGGACCTTCTGGCGTTTCAATCGGACAGACACGACCATAATGGGTCGGGTGTACGTCACGCACTTCGAAGCCTGCACGCTCACGCGTCAGACCGCCCGGGCCGAGCGCCGAAACACGACGCTTGTGGGTGATCTCCGACAGCGGATTGTTCTGGTCCATGAACTGCGACAGCTGGCTGGAACCGAAGAACTCCTTGACCGCCGCGGCAACCGGCTTGGCGTTGATCAGGTCCTGCGGCATCAGCCCTTCGCTTTCTGCCATCGACAAACGTTCTTTGACCGCACGCTCAACACGCACCAGACCTACACGGAACTGGTTCTCGGCCATTTCACCCACGCAGCGTACGCGACGGTTGCCCAGGTGGTCGATATCGTCGACGACGCCTTTGCCGTTACGGATGTCGACCAGGGTCTTCAGCACCGCAACGATGTCCTCGCGGCTCAACACCCCGGAACCCTCGATCTCGGTCCGACCGATACGGCGGTTGAACTTCATCCGACCTACGGCCGACAGGTCGTAGCGCTCCGACGCGAAAAACAGATTGTTGAACAGCGTCTCGGCAGCGTCCTTGGTTGGCGGCTCGCCAGGTCGCATCATGCGGTAGATCTCAACCAGCGCTTCGAGCTGATTGGTAGTCGAGTCGATCTTCAGCGTGTCGGAAATGAACGGGCCGCAATCGATGTCGTTGGTGTACAACGTCTCGAAGCGAACCACCTGCGCCTTGACCAACTTGGCCAATACTTCGACGGTCAGCTCGGTGTTGCACTCGGCAATGATCTCCCCAGTCGCCGGGTGCACGATGGCCTTTGCCGTGGTGCGGCCCAGGACGTAGTCCATCGGCATATCGAGCGCTTTGATGCCGGACTTGTCGAGCTGATTGATATGGCGCGCGGTAATCCGGCGACCTTGCTCGACGATGACCTTGCCGTTCTCGTCGGTGATATCGAACGAGGCGATCTCGCCGCGCAGCCGCTGCGGAACCAGCTCCAGACTCAGCGCTTCGCCCTTAACGTGGAACACGTTGGTGTCGTAGAACGCATCAAGGATTTCTTCGGTGCCGTAATTCAGCGCGCGCAGAAGCACCGACGCCGGCAGCTTGCGGCGACGGTCGATACGCACGAAGACGGCATCTTTCGGATCGAACTCGAAGTCCAGCCAAGAGCCACGGTACGGAATGATACGAGCGGAATACAGCAGCTTGCCCGAACTGTGGGTCTTGCCCCGATCGTGATCGAAGAAAACGCCAGGCGAGCGGTGCAGCTGAGACACGATGACGCGCTCAGTACCGTTGATGATGAAGGTACCGTTCTCGGTCATCAGGGGGATTTCCCCCATGTAGACTTCCTGCTCCTTGATGTCCTTGATCGCCTTGCTCGACGATTCCTTATCAAAAATGATCAGGCGGACTTTTACCCGCAGCGGCACGGCGAAGGTCACGCCGCGCAACACGCATTCCTTAACGTCGAAAGCCGGGTCGCCCAGGCGATAGCCGACATACTCCAGCGCCGCATTGCCGGAATAGCTGATTATCGGAAAAACGGATTTGAAGGCTGCATGCAAGCCAATATCGCGGAATTGATCCTTGGTCGCTCCCGCCTGCAGGAATTCGCGGTACGAATCCAGCTGGATGGCCAAAAGATACGGCACGTCCATCACGTGCGGTAACTTGCTAAAGTCCTTGCGGATTCGTTTTTTCTCAGTGTATGAGTAAGCCATCAGCGTTCCCCAGCTTGGTCACCTGCTTGTTTGGCTTCTCCCGACGGGAGCAGCCAGAAAATCTTGCGAATCCTGTGATTCGCACCGCCCACCGGAGCGGTTGTTTCCATTCGAACTGCCAGATGATCAACAGGCAGCTACAACGGAAAAAGGCCGGTGGCAAAAGCCACCAGCCACCAGCCTTACGCGAGTCGCTTCGGCTGTAGACGCAAGGTCGCGCTTACTTGAGCTCGACTTTGGCGCCTGCTTCTTCCAGGGCTTTCTTGGCAGCTTCGGCTTCGTCCTTGGACACGCCTTCCTTGACCACGCCAGGAGCGCCGTCGACGACTGCCTTGGCTTCTTTCAGACCCAGACCGGTCAGTTCACGAACTGCCTTGATCACGTTCACCTTCTTCTCGCCAGCTTCCAACAGCATGACGTTGAATTCGGTCTGCTCTTCAACCACAGCAGCAGCGGCGGCCGGGCCGGCAGCAGAAGCAGCAGCGGCAGTAACGCCAAACTTCTCTTCCATTGCCTTGATCAGTTCAACAACCTGCATCACGGACATTTCGGAAACGGCGTTGATGATGTCTTCGTTGCTCAGAGCCATGACTCTAAATTCCTGTATAGATGACGGCCTGCGGCCATCTGATTCAAAAATAAAATCGAAAGATGCTTCGTGCGTGCCGTTAGGCCGCTGCAGCTTCTTTCTGGTCGCGAACGGCCGCCAGAGTACGAGCCAGCTTGCTGGTAGCGCCTTGAATCACGCTCATCAGCTGCGAAATTGCCTCGTCATAGGTCGGCAGGGTTGCCAAAGCGTCGATCTGGTTGGCTGCAATGAACTGACCCTCAAATGCAGCAGCCTTGATCTCGAACTTGTCCTGACCCTTCGCGAATTCCTTGAAGATACGAGCAGCAGCGCCCGGGTGTTCGTTGGAAAAAGCGATAAGGGTAGGGCCTTTGAACACGTCGTTGAGCACATCATACTGAGTGCCTTCAACAGCGCGGCGCAGCAGGGTATTACGTACTACACGCACGTATACGCCAGCTTCGCGGGCCTCTCTCCGCAGTCCGGTCATGGCTCCCACAGTCACGCCACGGGCATCAGCCACGACAGCGGACAGGGCAGCTTTGGCAGCCTCGTTGACTTCAGCGACGATGGCCTTCTTGTCTTCGAGTTTGATTGCCACGGGTTTTTACTCCTGCTTGTTACCGGTTCGTCCAGTCGAAACCGGACGGGTTTTGGTGTCTGATTCGGTACGAATCGGGAGCACCTCTGCGTAGGCCTGTAAAAGCTAACCTTCTACGGTTTAAGACTCACGTCGCCTACGGTCTTGGATAGCCCCCGCCAGGCAGGGACCCCAATGTGTCGCACCCTGCCAAGCAGGGCGCTGAATGTTTACGCCTCGAGCGACGCCTGATCGATGACCAAGCCAGGGCCCATGGTGGTGCTCAGGGTTACGCGCTTGACATAAATGCCTTTGGAAGTGGACGGCTTCAAACGCTTGAGGTCCGACAGCAGCGCTTCGACGTTCTGCTTCAGCTGACCAGCCTCGAAACCAACCTTACCGACTGAAGTATGAATGATACCGTTCTTGTCGGTACGGAAGCGCACCTGACCTGCCTTGGCGTTTTTGACGGCAGTCGCAACGTCCGGCGTCACAGTACCGACCTTCGGGTTAGGCATCAGACCGCGCGGACCAAGAATCTGGCCCAGCTGACCAACAACACGCATTGCATCCGGAGAAGCAATAACGACGTCGTAGCTCAGATCCCCACCCTTCATTTCAGCAGCTAAATCGTCCATGCCGACGCGATCCGCACCCGCAGCAAGTGCCGCTTCGGCCGCCGGGCCCTGAGTGAACACCGCCACCCGAACGCTTTTACCAGTACCATTGGGCAGAACAGTAGCACCACGCACAACTTGATCAGATTTACGCGGATCAACGCCAAGGTTAATGGCGATATCGAAGGACTCAGTGAACTTCACCGCCGACAGCTGAGCCAACAGCGTCGCGGCATCTTCGAACGAATACTGCTTGCCAGTTTCGATTTTTTCAGCGAAAGCCTTCTGGCGCTTGGTCAACTTAGCCATTACACACCCTCCACGTTCAGGCCCATGCTACGAGCGGAGCCGGCGATAGTACGCACGGCCGCATCGAGATCAGCGGCGGTAAGATCAGCATTCTTCGTCTTGGCGATCTCTTCCAGCTGCGCACGGGTAACAGTGCCGACCTTCTGGGTGTTAGGACGAGCAGAACCACTAGTAATGCCAGCGGCTTTCTTCAACAGAACGGCAGCAGGCGTACTTTTGGTCTCGAAAGTGAAACTGCGGTCGCTATAGACGGTGATGATTACCGGCGTTGGCAGACCTGGCTCCTGACCTTGCGTACGAGCGTTGAACGCCTTGCAGAACTCCATGATGTTCACACCATGCTGCCCTAGCGCCGGGCCGACTGGCGGCGACGGATTGGCCTGGCCGGCCTTTACCTGAAGCTTGATATAAGCTTGAATCTTCTTAGCCATAAGTACTCCATTCTGGGTATTAGCGCCTTGCGGCTCCCCTGTTCACTTGAATATCCCAGTGACGACAAAACCCCGCAGCCATCAGCTGCGGGGTGTGGGATGCTTTTTCAGCTAGACCTTTTCGACCTGACTGAACTCCAACTCTACCGGCGTTGATCGACCAAAAATCAATACCGCGACCTGGATGCGACTCTTTTCGTAATTAACTTCTTCAACCACGCCATTGAAATCAGCAAACGGGCCGTCAGCCACACGCACGACTTCACCCGGCTCGAACAATGTTTTGGGCTTAGGCTTATCACTACCGTCAGCAACGCGACGCAGAATGGCTTCAGCCTCTTTATCCGTGATCGGCGCAGGCTTATCAGCGGTACCACCAATGAAACCCATCACGCGAGGCGTATCCTTAACCAGGTGCCAAGCGCCTTCGGCCATATCCATCTGAACAAGAACGTAACCCGGGAAAAATTTGCGCTCACTTTTGCGCTTCTGCCCGTTACGCATCTCAACCACTTCTTCAGTGGGAACTAGAATCTCGCCGAAATGATCTTCCATGCCGGCAAGCTTGATGCGCTCAATCAATGAACGCATGACATGCTTCTCGTAACCCGAGTAAGCATGAACGACATACCAACGCTTAGCCACGGGACACCCTTAACCTACAATCATGGAAACCAGCCAACCGAGCAGAGAATCAAGACCCCACAACAGCAGCGCCATAACCAGCACGACCGCGACGACAATAAGCGTGGTCTGAGTGGTCTCTTGACGGGTCGGCCAAACGACTTTACGAATCTCGACGCGCGCCTCTTTCAGTAGAACGAAAAAGGAACGACCTTTAGACGTCTGTAGCGCAACAAACGCTGCAACCACAGCAAATACGAGCAGCGCAAGAACCCTGTACAGAATAGGCTCGGCAGCGTAATACTGATTACCCACCACAGCCACAACAACCAAAGCAGCCACAACAAGCCACTTCACCAGATCGAAGCGCGAGTCTTTGGCTTCTGCTTTGACATTCATCTGCTAGAACCCTGTAAATACTGCCAAATTCGATATTGAATTTGGCAGGCCAGGAGGGAATCGAACCCCCAACCTGCGGTTTTGGAGACCGCCGCTCTGCCAATTGAGCTACTGGCCTAACAAGAGTCAGGCCGACTATTATGCCGGCCCGAATGAATCAGATCAATCGATTATTCGATGATCTTGGCAACCACGCCGGCACCAACGGTACGGCCACCTTCGCGAATCGCGAAACGCAGACCGTCTTCCATGGCGATCGGAGCGATCAAGGTAACAACCATCTTGATGTTGTCGCCCGGCATCACCATCTCAACGCCTTCGGGCAGCTCGCAGTTACCGGTCACGTCAGTCGTACGGAAGTAGAACTGCGGACGGTAGCCTTTGAAGAACGGAGTGTGACGACCGCCTTCTTCTTTGCTCAGTACGTAGACTTCGCCTTCGAACTTGGTGTGCGGCTTGATGGTGCCCGGCTTAGCCAGAACCTGACCACGCTCAACGTCATCACGCTTGGTGCCGCGCAGCAGGACGCCGACGTTCTCACCCGCACGACCTTCGTCGAGCAGCTTACGGAACATTTCGACGCCGGTGCAGGTAGTCTTGGTCGTGGCACGAATACCAACGATCTCGATCTCTTCCTGCACCTTAACGATGCCGCGCTCAACACGACCAGTCACAACAGTACCGCGACCAGAGATCGAGAACACGTCCTCAATCGGCATCAGGAACGGCTTGTCGATTGCACGCTCAGGCTCTGGAATGTAGCTGTCCAGAGTCTCGACCAGCTTACGCACGGCCGATACGCCCATCTCGTTGTCGTCCTGGCCGTTCAGGGCCATCAATGCAGAGCCAATGATGATCGGAGTGTCGTCGCCCGGGAAGTCGTAAGTCGACAGCAGGTCACGCACTTCCATCTCAACCAGCTCAAGCAGCTCAGCATCGTCAACCATGTCAGCCTTGTTCAGGAAGACAACGATATAAGGAACGCCAACCTGACGGGACAGCAGGATGTGCTCACGAGTCTGCGGCATCGGGCCGTCAGCAGCGGAGCAAACCAGGATCGCGCCGTCCATCTGCGCAGCACCGGTGATCATGTTCTTCACATAGTCAGCGTGACCAGGGCAGTCAACGTGAGCGTAGTGACGGATCGAGGAATCATATTCAACGTGGGAGGTGTTGATGGTGATACCACGAGCCTTCTCTTCCGGCGCATTGTCGATCTGCGAGAAGTCACGCGCAGAGCCGCCCCAAGTCTCAGCACAGACCTTAGTCAGAGCTGCGGTGAGCGTGGTCTTCCCATGGTCGACGTGACCAATGGTACCGACGTTCAGGTGCGGTTTGTTACGTTCGAATTTTTCTTTAGCCATCGAGACCGTCTCCCATCGTTGAATTGAGCTAGTCACGCCACCATTAAAACAAAGGCAGATATTTACATATCTGCCTTTGAGATTGGAGCTCATGAGCGGATTTGAACCGCTGACCTCACCCTTACCAAGGGTGTGCTCTACCAGCTGAGCTACATGAGCGTATCGTATTTGCGTGAGCAAAAACCTGGAGCGGGTAGCGGGAATCGAACCCGCATCATCAGCTTGGAAGGCTGAGGTTCTACCACTAAACTATACCCGCGGTAGCCTAGGCCGACGCTATAAACTGGTGGAGGGGGAAGGATTCGAACCTTCGAAGTCGATGACGTCAGATTTACAGTCTGATCCCTTTGGCCGCTCGGGAACCCCTCCAAAACGAGGCGGCATTTTCAATGCCATCCTCCTAGCTGTCAAGCAATTTCTCATTAAAATCCTGAGGTTAGCTTTCGTGACAGCTCTCCTCAAACAACCCAAAGGGCTGCGCGACGGAGCGGGCGCCATTCTATGAAAACTATTCTACGTTTGCAATGCTTGAACACGGCATTTGTTGATGCCCCAGCTTGGGGAAATCTCTTATGAGCTCGCCAAGCAATGAGTCGGTCAGGAGGCGCTGCTGAATGCCCCTCACCTGAATCCAGTAGCTACGGTGTGTTCTCGGCAACTCGCGTATGGACGCCATATAATTAATAGCTTGTAATCGACTTACAACGCTTTCAGCGGAGTCCTTACGAGAGAATATCCCTAGTGATATTCCATTAGACAGATCGCCGACGGTAATTATGTAACTGTCAATATTGCGAGATTGGAGCTCTTTCAGCTGCCGTAGCGATGCTTGCCGCGAAACCAGCGGTGGCAGATATACCCAATAGTCAGTGCCAGCAGCCTCATCGATAGGCTTGACGCTGGCATCAATATCAAGACTTAGCAAACGCTGCTCAACGTCTAGCGCAACCGATTCTTGGTCGAAACCACCCAAATATACGCAAACACTCCCCTCGTGGCCTGAAGGACCACGAGGCTCCAATGGCTTGGTTTCGCTAAGCAACTGGATATCGGCCTCCTCGGAAGCGGAAGGCGTCACGAGCTCACCCGCCACCTTAGGAGGCTGCTTGTTGATGTGATGGAGGTAAAATAAAAGATTTAGCACTACCAGCAGCATTAAAAGCCAGCGCATGGATACCTCGTTAGGGGCAGGCTATCGCCAGCCCCCTGAAAACCAAATCAGGAACGCATCTAACCCTAGGGATATCTGCAACCAGTGCTGCATCTCCACCGGTAACATAGATGGTGAAGTTTTTACCCAGATGATCTTCAGCGATGCCAATCTGGCTTGTAACGTAGCTTCGCAGCATGATTAAACAACCTCGCTCGACACCCTCGGCGGTGTCTCTGCCAGGTGTGATATCACTCAACGCAACCGAGGATAGCGCAGGGTCGTATTGGATGCGCCGAGTGTGAGCAAGCAGCTGCCCACGCAGAAGCGCTAAACCTGGCGCTATATAACCACCCAAGTGCGCGCCGTTACAATCGACTAAATCTATAGTGACCGCAGTGCCGAGGTCGATAATCAAACACGGTCCTTTGCACATTTCATAAGCGGCGATGATAGCTAACCACCGATCCAAACCTAGTCGGTCCTGTTCCTTATAGCCATTAACAACGCCGGCGACGCGCTTGGCTGGAATCACCTTAAGCACCTCCACCCCCAGCTCACCAGACAGCACGTCTGTTAATGCGCTGGTTTCCACATCGTCTCTGACGCTCACCATGCGGCAACGGGTAATTGTGCTGATATCTGCATTGTGCAAGTCTTGAAGCAGGTCCACCGCCAGCGCTGCGATACCCCCCACTACCAACGCGCCATCAGCATCGGAAACAACCCGCCACTTGATGAAACTATTACCGCAATCGAGCTCAAGAATCATCGTCTAGCCTCAAGCTTAATTCTCCACCACTGAAACACCGCTCACCCTGCCCTTCGATCCAAAGGCGTAGCGCACCCTGCTCGTCTAGCCCTTTCATCAATCCTTTAACCTGTTGGGTGCCGGTGCTTAACGTACAGCGTCGCCCGCGCCAGATATTGTGTGCCTCCCACTCGTCTCGTAATGAGGAAAATCCCTCACGGGCATGCCTTTCCAAATAGTGAGATAAGGCCTCACTGACAAAGCGCACTAGATCATCCCGGCTCGCCAGCATTCCGGTCTGCTCACGCACCGACGTCCAGGCCTGACCGATGCCCTGGGTGCTCGGCGCCATATTCACGTTGACTCCAATCCCGATAATCACATGACATACGTCCGCCGGATCGCCATTGAGCTCTAATAGAATGCCCGCTATTTTTCTGCCGCCTGCATATACATCGTTGGGCCACTTTAGCCCCGCACTTTCGATACCGGCCCGATGAAGCGCACGGAGAACAGCCAGCCCAACGACTAAACTCAACCCAGACAGTCCCTGGAGGCCATTCGAAACCTTCAGCACCAAGGTGTAATATATATTTTGTGCCGGCGGGCTCGTCCACACACGCCCTCTACGGCCCCTCCCATGAGTTTGACCCTCAGCCAATACCACGAATGGCGCAGCTACGCCCGACTGTAGCAACCTCAACGCCTCTGCATTAGTGGAGTCGGTTGACTCTCGAAGATAGAGCTGCCAGCCCAGCGGAGCCAACACAGCGGCGTTGTCCTCATAATTCAGTAGCGAAAGTGGCTCTGCCAAGCGATACCCTTTCCCTGGCACTTTGAATAGTTCGATACCGCATTCATCCTCAAGTCCCTGTAGGTATTTCCACACAGCACTCCGACTTACACCGAGAGCCCTTCCCAACTCTTCGCCAGAATGAAAACGACCGTCACCGAGCAACCGTAGCAAGCTATTCATAACCCCTCCAGGCTTCGGCCAGACATAATCGATGCTGTTGAACACATTCGAGTTTTCCATCCCCCAAAGACAAACCCCCGATCCTCTTACGAGGATCGGGGGTTTGGGGTAGAAGCTTGACGATGACCTACTCTCACATGGGGAAACCCCACACTACCATCGGCGATGCGTCGTTTCACTACTGAGTTCGGGATGGGATCAGG
>NZ_JBITVX010000011.1:0-144725 GCF_044543345.1 Pseudomonas sp. NPDC077451
GAGGTGTCGCAGGGCTGTTTCTGGATCACCGTCCAAGGCCAGGGAGGCCAAGGACGGTGAAGATTTCCAAAACCCGGTATCCGGTGGATCGTAAGACTGCTCCGCTTAAGTGAACAGCATTACGCCATGTGCGGGCCTTCTTGCATCTTGAGGGTGGTATCGGGCCGTAGGCGCCCGGCTCGGCGGCACTGCACGCGAACTCCTCGGCGCGGCAGTGGCTCCATATGGTTTGAGTAAAGCTCTGGAGGTTTCCATGAATCCGTCTCTGACGCTGGGATTATTGCTGCTACCGGCGGTGGCCATGGCCGAGCCGCTGCACCTTGAACGTGAGCTGAATGATCTGCGTGTCGATGTGGAGGTCAGTGAGCTCGAAACCGACACCCAGCCCGGTATCGAGTCCGGGCTGGTGCAGGTCCTGATCACCAATCACGAACGCTTCAAGGTGGCCTGCCAGCTCCATCCGGGCGAAACCGAGGCCTCGCCCGGCCTGGATAGCACGCCCATCACCATCATCGCGCCGGAGGGTCGCCGTGCGCTCACCATGAGCGGCGAGTACGGTGACTCAACGCTGAATGCGCTGTTGACGTGCATACGGGACGAGTGACGTCCAATAGCCAGGGGAATCGAGCCTAGCTGTTTGGGCTGATGCTCAAGAGCGTGCGGCTCGATCGGTTCAATCCGCCGGGTCGCGACAGCCCTGCGGCTTGTATACGCGGCGATCCGAGGGCGGATGGTTGGCGAGTTTGGAGACGGGGCGGCGCGGCCGGGCAACCAGCTAGCCTCCGCAGTTCGCGCAAAAGGCGCATTCGAAACAGCAAATAAGCGCCTGCCCCGATTCGGGCGGTAGATCAGCGTCGCAACATACAGCTCGGGCGAAGTTCGAGCATGGGGCTGCTCCTGCCTGATTTTGATGTTGATGCATTCCCGCTCGGGTATGGCACGGCACCGCCCAAGGCTCAAATGGAACCTGTTTGGCGCCCGGGTTTCCAAGTCAATGCGCGCCGTCAAACGATCGCTTAAGCTAGCGCGCCGCGCTGTACTCGTTTCGGCAGAAATATTTCGCGGCTGATCCGTCCGGGCGTCAAAGGAAGTCATATTTTGAATCACGCAACGGGAGCCAAGTCAGTACGGTCGGTACCGTTGCGCAGTCGCCTATTGACCATTGCGCTGGCAGGGATTCTGCCGCTGGCCCTGGTGGCAGGGCTGGGCATGCTCTCAATCGTCGCCGAACAGACGGAGTTAGCCAAGCAGCGCAGCCTTGAAGCTACGCGCCTCGCCGCGACGGCTGTGGAACTCGAGCTGAGCCGGTCGCTCAATGTGCTCCAGGCGTTGTCGCAGTCGCCACTGCTCGATAATGGCGATATCGATGGATTCGCCGATATGGTTCGCCGCGTGTTGCCCTCGGTGCCCAGCTGGTATGCCTTGCTGATCGTCAGCTCTGAAGGTGAGGTGCTGAGGCGGGTTTCGCTGCACAATCCCCCAGCTTCCAGAACCATCGCCGAGCCGCGTAGCTTCGCTGAGGTGATCCGAACAGGCGAACCTCAAGTGGGAAGCATGAGCAAAGGACCCGGCGGCGTCTGGGGCGTCCCTTTGCGTGTGCCAGTACATCAGGGCGACGCAGTTCACTACGTATTGACTGCAGTGCTCCGGCCCCAGGGTGTCGCTGATGTGATCGCCAACCGGAGGCTGCCGGCCGGCTGGGTCAACACGGTGCTGGACTCCAATGGTTTGCGTATCGCTCGTTCGTTGAATCACGAGGAGACGCTGGGGATGCCGGCTTCGCCCACGTTGGCGGCCATCCTGCAGGAGAACTCAGGCGAGGAAGGGATCGGCCTGTCCAAAACCATGGAAGGCCATTCGGTCTACACCTCTTTTGTGAGATTGCAGCCGTCCGGCTGGGTGGTGGCGACCGGCGTGCCCACCGAAGTTGTCGAAGCCGGGGCGACGCGTGTCTATACGCTTTACGGTGGCGGGTTGCTGCTGTCGCTGGTGTTTGCGGTGACGGCGGCGCTGTTCGCAACACGTCGGATTAACGTCCCGATGCGGCATCTGCGACGGGCGGCGCAGGCTATTGGGCAGGGGCAGGCGTTTCAGGCGCCTGAAAGCGAGATTGAAGAAATCCGTGAAGTCGGGCGAGCGCTCGAAAGCGCCGCGCAGGCGCGTCTGTCGAGCGAGGCCGAGCGTGACAACATGCTTTCGCGGCTGGAGCTGGCGCAGCAGGATCTGACCCAGCAGGTCAGCGATCTGGAGTTGGTCCAGGACCTGAGCAATCGCCTGCTACAGATGCCTGCATTGGGCGACCAGCTGCAAGCGATCATCGATGCCCTGTGCACGCTGCACGGTGCCGCTCATGGGCTGCTGGCGCTCAGCGACGGTGCGGCCGCCCTGCGCATTCATGCTTCGAGGGGCTTTTCGGTTGCTTCGTTGGCGCTCATGGATGACGTGCAGCCCGGCCTGGGTGCCTGTGGTATTGCGGTGCAAAAAGGGGAGCGCGTGGTGGTGACCGATACCGAAGCCGACCCCTGCTTCAGTGAGTTTGTCTCCGTTGCGCGCAGCGAGGGATTTCGTTCGGTTCACAGCACCCCCATTCGGCACAGCGACAACAGCGTACTCGGGACGCTTACGGTACAGCTCAAAGAGGCGCGATCCCCAACGGAACGAGAGATTCGGCTGGCCGATGTCGTAGCGGGCCTGGCAGCGGTATTCATCGACCGCGCGCGGGCGCAGACCAAGGCGGGCATGTTCGAGCAGCGCCTGCAGGTGGCGCTGAACTCGTCCACCGTGCCCTTTGCAGTCCTGTCTCCCCATCGGAACCCGGCGGGCGAGGTGGACGACTTCTGCTTCGATTTCATCAACCTCACCGGCGCATCCAGCCTGCGCGGAACAGTCGACGAGCTGACTGGGCGGCGGCTGCGCGAGGTGCTTGGCGAGGCCGCCAATCCGCAAGCATTGCAGACCTTGCTGGAGGTGTCCCGGTTTCAGCAACCGCGTGATCTGGAACTGCGCAGCACAGCGTTTGACAGCGAGCGCTGGGTGCGTTTGATCGCGACGCCGTTCGATCAAAGCTTGGCCGTATGGTTCGCTGACGTATCCCAGGCCAAGCATCACGAACAGGAAATTCGTGAATCTGCACGGCGCAAGGATGAATTTCTCGCGACCCTGGCCCATGAGCTGCGCAACCCGCTGGCACCGATTCGCCTGGCTGCTGGGATTTTTGGTTCTGCGGCGGCCAGCGATGCGCAAAAACTCCGTAGCCAGCAAATTATCGAGCGGCAGGTGCGGCATATGGCGCTGCTACTCGACGATCTGTTCGACATCTCCCGCATCACGCTTGGCAAGTTGGTTCTGCGCAAGGAGCAGGTGGATCTGCGAACCATCATCGAGGCAGCCATCGAGACTGCCCGAGAGAAAATCGAGGCAAAGCAACATGAGTTGGTCGTGGCGCTGCCGGCCAGTCCCATTGTGTTGGACGCCGATCCGCTTCGCCTCGAGCAGATTCTGACTAACCTGCTCAACAACGCCGCGAAATTCACCCCCAACGGTGGCTGCATTCGCATCACGGCGACACGGGATGGTGACACCGCCAAGGTTTCGGTGATCGATAACGGCCTGGGTATCGCGCGGGAACACCTCAGATTGATCTTCGAACGGTTTGCGCAGGTGCCCGTCGCCGGGACTCACATCAATTCCGGCCTGGGGATCGGCCTGGCACTGGCCAAAGGCCTGGCGAAGCTACACGGAGCGGACCTTCGGGTACGCAGCGAAGGGCTAGGCCACGGCGCGGAGTTCAGCCTGACCCTGCCGGTTCTGTCTGCCAGCACCGCGGGCGCAAGCCGTGATCTCAGCGAAAGCGTCACGCTGAACAAGCGGCTCGTTCTGGTTGCCGACGACAACCAGGACATTGCCGAAACCATGGCCGAGATCCTTCGGCTGGAGGGCCACGAGGTGCACTTGGCGTTTGACGGCATCGAAGCGTTCGAGCGTTATCTGCAGCTCAAGCCAGAGATTGTGGTGCTGGACATCGGCATGCCCGGCCAACGGGGTGACGAAGTGGCGCGGATGATCCGCGCCCATCCCACCGGCGCCAATGTTCGGTTGATTGCCATCACCGGCTGGGGCCAGCCGAGTGATCGAGAGCAGGCCTTGGCGGCAGGCTTCGATGTTCATATGACTAAGCCGGTCGACCTGAGCCAACTGATTGCGGTGGTCGGCGGCTGAGGCCAAGCAACGATGGGGCGGGGCTATCTTCTGTCCCGGAACTGCGGTAGAAACACCCATGTAGCTGCAACGCGCGCTGACTGTTGCACCGTAGCTGTGCAATTTCAGGTTCGGTAGAGCGGCTGCAGTCAGCCGCGGCGAGCGAGTGTCGCTTGGCGCGCATTGTGCAAAAGCTGTAACTGCTGTGAGCAGCCGCTCATGGCAAAGAAGTGATATCGGGAGAGACTGCAGCGGCTTGGTCGTGTGCAGCGCCGAAGGAGCAACCGCCCCGGAAACTCTCAGGCAAAAGGACCGTTATCACAGGTGAACTCTGAAGAGCCGCCGGGCCCGTCGTCGCCCGTCGCACCGAAGGAGCAAGCGAGCGCCGCTCGTGAAACTCTCAGGTCCAGAACAGAGGGGGCGCCTGATCTGCATGTCGCGGATGGGCTCTGACCCTTGACGTTCTGGAGCTGCACGCATGAAAAAAATAGCTGTCATTGGTGGCGGTATCACCGGCATCACCACGGCCTACGCGCTGGCCAAGCGTGGTTTCGCCGTCACTCTTTTGGAGAAGCACCGCTACGCAGCGATGGAAACCTCGTTTGCCAATGGCGGTCAGCTGTCCGCCTCCAACGCTGAAGTTTGGAATCACTGGTCGACCATCCTCAAGGGCATCAAGTGGATGCTCAAAAGCGATGCACCACTGCTGGTCAATCCCAAGCCCAGCTGGCACAAGCTGTCCTGGTTCGCCGAGTTCATCGGCTCCATCCCGCAATATCGCCAAAACACCATCGAAACGGCTCGCATGGCTATTGCCGCTCGGGAGCACCTGTTCGCCTGGGCCGAGGACGAGGGCGTCGATTTCGACCTGAAAAAGGCCGGTATCTTGCACATCTACCGCGACAAGGCTGGTTTCGAGCATGCGGGTAAGGTCTCGACATTGCTGGCTCAGGGCGGTTTACCCCGGCGCAGCGTGACACCAGACGAAATGCGTGCCATCGAGCCGACGCTGGCAGGGCAATACTATGGCGGCTACTACACCGAGTGCGATTCCACGGGCGACATCCACATGTTCACCAACGGCCTCGCGGCAGCCGCCATACGCTTAGGCGTCGACTGCCGTTACGACCAGAACGTGAAAGCCGTCGCCACCGATGGCAAGGGTGCCAGCGTGACCGTCGCGGCTTCGGGTGGCGAAGAGCGCCTGCAGTTCGATGGCATCGTTGTCTGCGCCGGCACCGCCAGCCGCGCGTTGGCCGCCCAACTTGGCGATCGGGTGAACATCTATCCGGTGAAGGGCTACTCGATCACGGTCAACCTCAACGACGAGACCAGCCGCGCAGCAGCGCCTACCGTCAGCTTGCTGGACGATGAAACCAAGCTGGTCACCAGCCGCCTGGGTGACAGCCGCCTTCGGGTAGCCGGCACCGCCGAGTTCAACGGCTATAACCGCGACATCCGCGCTGATCGGATCCGCCCGCTGGTGGACTGGGTGGCCGAATGTTTCCCTGGCGTCAGTACTCAGAGCGTGGTGCCTTGGGCTGGCCTGCGGCCGATGATGCCGAACATGATGCCCAAGGTCGGACGCGGCAGCTCACCCTGTGTGTTCTACAACACCGGCCACGGCCATCTCGGCTGGACGCTCTGCGCGATTACTGCCGACATGCTGGGTGACGTGGTGAGCGAGTCCATGGGCAGTGCCCGGTCGTCGACTACTGTCGCTAGTGATCAACCGGCCCATGCCTGAGGAGCTTGACGGCTGCCGCTCGGGCTGCAGCCGTCATCGGTGCCAATCGCGTCTGTTTGTGAGCGGCCGCGGGACTGGCCGCTCTCTCTATTCAATCCCGCAAGCGGGCGGCTGCCGCGTTTGGCGTGCCTGGTCAGAGATCACTCTCAAATTCAGTCGTCACGGGTCAGCACTTCCAACAGCTCGATCTCGAACAGCAGGTTCGAGTTCGGCGCGATGTGCTCACCTATCTGCCGGTCGCCATAGGCAAGGTGGGCGGGGACGAAAAGCCTGCGTTTGCCGCCAACCTTCATGCCCATCAGCCCCAGGTCCCAACCCTTGATAACGCGACCGGTGCCGATCACGCACTGAAACGGCTTGCCGCGATCATAGGACGAGTCAAAGGTACGGCCGTCTTCGAGTTGGCCACGGTACTGCGTGGTGATCAGGGCGCCTTTGACTACGGCCTTGCCGTCGCCGAGCTGGATGTCTTCAACCCGCAGTTCGTTGCTCATCGTCTCTCTCGTGATGTCTTTTCTGGCTTCGCCTTTAAACCAGCAATTGACGGGTGCTGGCGATAAGGTGGTGCACCTGCTTTTCCACCTCAGGTGTCGTGGGGATTTCCGGACCGCGCCCGCGTGGGCAGGGCAGGCTGGCCGTGGTACCGAACAGCCGACAGATCAACGGGCGCTGTTCGTAAGCCTCGCAGCCGTTCGGCCCGAGGTGAACGCAGTTCCAGTGCGCCATCGCCGCGTCGTGCGCGGCAACACTCCTGTTCGGCAAACGGGCCATTTCTTCCGAGGAGGCGGTGACCGGGCCACAGCAATCTTGGCAGCCGGGTTCGCAGGCGAAACCCGGAATTTGCCGGCGGAGGTGATCGATCTTTCGGTTGGTACAGGTCATGCGAAGCGCTTCGGTTCAGGGGCCGGCATGGTACTCGCCTGGGCGGTAAATGCTTGCCCCTCCGCGTGCTTTTATTGCGCGGCGATGATGTCGTCCCAATCGTGATGCTTCTTCACATAGGCCGCAACGAACTCACACATCGGCACGATGCGCTTGCCGCGACGACGGGCGTCATCGAGTGCCTCGCGAACCAGTTTGCTGCCCATGCCCTGGCCCTCCAGGCTCGGATCGACCTCCGTGTGGGTGAAGACCTGACGGTCGTTCTCGTCCTGATAACTGGCGACGCCCAGTTCCTTGCCGTCGACTTCAAGGACATAGCGCTGCTGGGACTCGTCGTGTCGCACGACCGCGTTGTTGTCGTTCATGGAATGGATTCTCCCGTTGGTCTGGCCGCATGCTGCAGCCAGTTACTGTTCAGAGGATTGGCGAACGCCGGTCAGAGCCCGTCGACCAGCCGCTTGCCCAGCGCCGTGCCATGCGCCAAGGCTTCGTCGTAGCTGCGGTAATGCTGCGTCTGGTCGAGGCTCACCGGGACGACAATTTCCAATTCTTTGACCACCTCGGCACCCACGGCCCAGAGGGTCTCGCCGAAGGTCTCGTACTCGTAGCCGGTGAGGTGGACGATCACATCGTAGTCGCGGTAGACGAGCCGGTGGCTGTGCGGAATCTGGTGATCGCTACCGCCAGGAATATGGGCAGGGGCGTCGAAGTAGGGTTGTTCGGCGTCCGGTTTGACTGCCTTGGTCATCGCTGGGCCTCCCGTTTGGGTTGTCTAGCTTGGGCCCGGTGACGGCGAGCATCGTTCCGTGCCGAAGGCGTTGCGCGACGGGCGCACATCGGACCGGGTGAAATCGATCGTTCACGGCTGACGATCAGAATCTAAGACTGAAGTACCGGCGTTCCAGCCAGCAAGTCGCATGGCGGGGGCGCGAGCGGTGGATAGCATGGCTGTATAACAACAGCCAAGAGGCATCCATGACTCGCCGCGCCAGCCTTCTTTTCCGCCTGCTTGTGCTGCTGAGCGTGCTGGCCAGCCCGACGCTGTTCGCACAGGGGCTGGACGGGCAGATCCAGCAGCTTTTTCCTAAAGCCACGCGCATCGAGCCGAAGCAGGACAATCCGCCTGTGCACAGCGTCTATCAGCTGGACGAATTGCTCGGCTATGCCTTCGAGTCCACCGATTATTCAAACCTGCAGGGCTTTTCCGGCAAACCGATCCGTCTGCTGATCGGCATGGACACCCAGGGTGTGCTGGCCGGGGTGAAGGTTCTGGAACATCACGAGCCGGTTTTCCTGCACGGGCTCGGGGAACAGCCGCTGTTCGACTTCGTCGACCAGTACCAACAGAAATCGATTGGCATACCCATTGTGGTGGGCGGTGCACAGGGCGGGGCGAGCGGAAGTGAGTCGATTGCCCGCATCGATGGGGTGAGCAAGGCCACGGTGTCGGTAGTGATTCTCAACGAAACCGTGTTGCTGTCGGCCCTGAGCGTGGCCCGCAAGCTGCTCGAAGGATTTGCCAGCGGACCCTTGGCCACGGCAAAGCCCGACCTCTATGAGCCGCTGGACTGGTCACAGATGCTGCAGCGCGGCTATCTCCAGCATTGGACAATCAGCCGCGAGGAGGTCGAACGCGGCTTGGGACATTCCATTGAGGGGTACCTGGGTATCGAGCCGGAGAGCGATACGCAGCCCTTCACCGACCTCTACTTCGCCTACCTGAACGCGCCAAGCATTGGCCGCAATCTGTTGGGCGACGTCGGCTTCGCCAAGCTCAACGAGGAATTGAAAGCCGGCGAGCAAGCGGTGCTGGTGCTCTCCTCGGGTATGTATCGCCATGTGCCGGACGACTTCGTGCCAGCCACATCGCCCAGCCGGTTGGTACTGATGCAGAACGGCCACGCCATTGACCTGTATGACATGAATTTCAATAACGGCGCGGTGATGGACCTGCTCGACGCGCCGCTCGATGAGGTCGAGGCGCAGATCTTCCGCATCAAGACACATAGCGCGTTCAACCCTGCCGAGCCTGCTGGATTGCGATTGAACGTTAATCTGCAGCGCAACCATCTGGTGCAAAGCAGCACGCAGTTCACCCGTGACTTTCAGCTCGACCAGCAGCTGTTCAACATTGAAGAGGCGCAGATTGCTGCCGAGCCGGCGCCTATCTGGCTGCGCATGTGGCAGGAACGCATGTGGCAGATCGGCGTGCTTGTCGTATCGCTGATCCTGCTGAGCGCAGTGTTCATCTGGCAGCATCGCATCAGCCAGCACAGCCGTGGCTTCCATCTGTTCCGTGCCGGTTTTTTGTTGTTCACGCTGGTGTTCATAGGCCTGTATGCCCAGGGCCAGCTCTCGGTAGTGAACATCTTCACCCTGTTATTGGCGCTGGGGGAGAACTTCGATATCCGGGTGTTCCTGATGGACCCGGTGATATTCATCCTCTGGAGCTTCACCTTTGTCAGCCTGTTCATCTGGGGTCGTGGCGTGTTCTGTGGCTGGCTCTGTCCGTTTGGTGCGCTGCAGGAAATGCTCGGCTGGCTGGCCAAGCGCCTGCGCATCCGCCAGTGGAAAATCTCTGATCGGCGCCATCAGCGCTTGCAGTGGTTGAAGTACCTGATTCTCATCGGTCTGGTGCCGACCGCCTTCTATTCGCTGACGCTGGCCGAGCGGCTCGCCGAAGTGGAGCCGTTCAAAACCAGCATCACACTGTTATTTGTGCGCTCCTGGCCGTTCGTGCTCTATGCGGTGGTTCTGCTCGGGCTGGGTCTGTTCGTGCACAAGTTCTATTGCCGCTACGTCTGCCCGCTGGGCGCTGGGTTGGCGATGCTCGGCAAGTTCCACCTGTTCTCCTGGCTCAAGCGTATCGATGCGTGCGGCCAACCTTGCCAGCACTGCAAGAACCACTGCGAGATCGGCGCGATTAAGCGTGACGGGCGCATCGACTATGACGAGTGCATTCAGTGTCTGGAGTGCATCGTTATCCTCAACAACGACGACCAGTGCGTGGCCTCCATCAGTGCGCGCAAACGGGCAGATAAGGCCGGTCGCCACGCCCATGGCGAATTGATCGCCACCGATGCCATGGCGCCGCAACCGCTGCCGGCGCCATAAGCTGGACACCCAGCGACGCAGGCTGACCGCCCGGTTCTGCAATGCTGCACAGCAGTTGTGCGCCGATGGTTATTGTTCCGCAGCCGGACTTCGCTAGGATCGGGCGATTCCGTGCGCCGGTTCCTGGCGGCGCGCCTGATTCCCTGCTTCGAAGAGGCCCTCATGGCTAAACGTGAAATCGTCGTTGTCGGTGCCGTGCGCACCCCGATCGGCTCCTTTGGCGGTGCGCTGAAGGATGTCGACCTGATCGCCCTTGCCACCACGGCCTGCCGCGGCGTGCTGGAACGCTCCGGTACGCCCGCTGACGCTGTGGGCCACGTGGTGATGGGCAACGTGATTCCCACCGAACCGCGCGATGGTTACCTGGCGCGCGTGGCAGCGGTGGATGCCGGTATTCCGTTGGAAACCCCGGCCTTCAACGTCAACCGCTTGTGCGGCTCGGGGTTGCAGGCCGTGATTTCCGCGGCGCAGTCGATCCTGCTGGGCGATACCGACGTAGCCATTGGTGGCGGCGCAGAGAGCATGAGTCGCGGTCCGTTCATCCTGCCGAACATGCGCTGGGGCGCGCGCCTCGGTGACAGCCAGGCGATCGACTACATGAATACCCTGCTGCATGACCCCTGGGGCAAGTTCCACATGGGCGTGACCGCGGAAAATGTCGCCGAGCGCTATGGCATCAGCCGTGAACAGCAGGATGCGCTGGCACTGGAAAGCCAACAGCGGGCCGTTCGCGCGGTGGAGCAGGGCCGCTTTCGTGAGCAAATCGTCCCGGTCGCCGTTGCGACCCGTAAGGGGACCGTCTACTTCGAGACCGATGAGCACATCCGTGGGGACCTGACTGCCGAGCGCCTCGCGGCGCTGAAACCGGTGTTCAAGAAGGACAACGGCACCGTGACCGCGGGCAACGCCTCCGGGCTCAACGATGGAGCTGCGGCGTTGGTGCTGGCCGAGGCCGGGCGTGCGCAGGCGCTGGGGCTCAAGCCCATGGCGAGGCTGGTCGGGTATGCCCATGCGGGCGTGGACCCGGCCTACATGGGCATCGGCCCGGTGCCGGCCGTGCGCAAGGTGCTGGAGCGCACCGGGATCAGCCTCGAGCAGATCGACGTGATCGAAGCCAACGAAGCCTTCGCCGCTCAGGCCTGTGCGGTGATACAAGAGCTGGGCATGGACCCGACGCGGGTCAATCCCAACGGTTCCGGTATCTCCCTCGGTCATCCGGTTGGCGCGACCGGCGCAATCATTGCAGTCAAGGCGATCCACGAACTGCAGCGCATTCAGGGGCGCTACGCGCTGGTGACCATGTGCATTGGCGGTGGGCAGGGCATTGCGGCGGTTTTCGAGCGCTGTTGAGTCACGGGGAGCGGTTGCAACTCGTCGGGCGTGCGCCGATTCCACTGAAGATTTGCGCGCGGCTGCCGACAAGGCTGTAGCGAGGTTACATCTCGGCACGAGACCGGCTTTCCACAGGACCATTCATGAACAACGCATCCGCTACCGACGCCTTATCGCTTTTGCTGTTCACGCTGCGCAGCGGCAAGCAGATGGCGATCAACCTGTTGAAGGTCAGCGAAATCATTCCGACGCCGTCGCTCACTCGGTTGCCCGAATCGCATCCCCATGTCCGAGGCGTCGCTACGCTGCGGGGCCAGCCGTTGTCGGTGATCGACCTCAGCCTGGCAATCGGCATGGCGCCGTTGCAAGACCCCAAAGGCGGCTGCCTGATCGTTACCGAGATCAGCCGTTCCAAACAGGGCCTGCACGTCCAGGCAGTGGTCAAGATCGTGCATATCCAGACGTCGAAAATCCTGCCGCCGCCCTACGGCGCGCGCGCCAACTCGTTCATTACCGGGACGGCGGAAGTGGATGGCGAACTGATCCAGATCCTTGACGTGGAAAAGGTCATTCACAACATCGCCCCGGTTCCGGGAGAGGCCGACATTTCTCATCTGGACGACCAGGACGCGCAACTGCTCACCGAAACCCGCGCGCTGATCGTCGATGACAGCCAGGTGGCCATTCACATGTCGGTATCGGCGCTGACCAAGATGGGTATCACGTGCCATGCGGTGCGCAGCGCCCGCGAAGCCTTCGAAAAACTCGACAGCCTCAAGGATAGTTACGAGGCGATCAACTGCGTGGTCTCAGATATCGAGATGCCTGAAATGGACGGGTATTCCTTCACCCAGGCACTGCGCAAGCATCCCGACTACGCCTCTATTTATGTGCTGCTGCACACCTCGCTGGACAGCACCATCAGCACCGACAAGGCCAAGGCCGCCGGTGCCAATGACATCCTGACCAAGTTTTCACCGCCCGAAATGACCAAGTGCATGCTGCGCGCGGCGCGGGTGATC
Source organism: Pseudomonas sp. NPDC077451 (assembly GCF_044543345.1). Lineage (NCBI taxonomy): Bacteria > Pseudomonadati > Pseudomonadota > Gammaproteobacteria > Pseudomonadales > Pseudomonadaceae > Pseudomonas > Pseudomonas sp. NPDC077451. The sequence goes on from NZ_JBITVX010000011.1 coordinate 12,295, forward strand.
CATTTGGGCGAGGATGCGTCGGTCGCCTGAGCGAGTAGAGGGTTCGGGTCGCACGCCAACCTGTAGGCGCGAGGGTGCGCGCGAATGCGTTGAGCCTGGTGTGGCAGCTCTTCGCATGCGCGCTCGCTCCTAGTTAATAGCTAAGTCGGTAGAAAGAACCGGCGCCTGCTCAGCTGCCGTACTTGCCGAAGCTCGCGTCGCGCGTGTTGACGTAGAGCGCATACAGCGAATGGCTGCTGGCCATGAACAGGCGGTTGCCCTTGGCGCCCCCGAAGCACAGATTGGCGCAGCGTTCCGGCAGGCGGATCTTGCCGATGGCCTTGCCCGCTGGGTTGAAAATCATCACGCCATCGAGGTCGGCGGTCACCGCTTCCGGGGCGCCGGAGCTCCCCCAACCGCACCACAAATTACCGTCTTCGTCGCACTTGATACCATCCAGTGCGCCATACGCCGATGCTTCGATGTGCTTGCGGCGCTCGCCCAGTGTCCCATCCTCATTGACCGGGTAGGCCCAGATCAGCCGGTTCGGTTTAGCGCGCCCTTCGACTACATAGAGCGTGTTCTGGTCGGGTGAGAAGCACAGCCCGTTGGGACCGGAAATCGAGTCGATCACTCGGGTCACGGCGCCGCTTGCACCGTCGATGCGATAGACCGCGTCTGGCAGCTCGGTTTCGATCTTGTGCCCTTCGTAATAGTTGCCGGTCTGAAAGGGTGGGTCGGTGAACCACACCGAGCCGTCCTGACGCACCGCCAGATCATTGGGCGAATTGAAGCGTTTGCCCTCGAACCGATCGGCCAGCACCGTGATGCTGCCGTCGGGCTCGGTGCGGGTCACACGGCGACCGATATCGGTGGTGGTTGAGCCTTCGCACGTCAGCAGCCGGCCCTGTAGGTCACGCGCCAAACCGTTGGAGTGGTTCGAGGGCTGGCGATAGACATCGAACGAGCCAGTGATCTCATCCCAGCGCATGATGCGGTTTTCCGGGATATCGCTGACCAGCAGGTAGCGGCCATCGCCCACCCAGACCGGACCTTCAGCCCAGCGCATACCGCTGGCGATCTTCTCGACGCTGGCGTTGAACAGCCTGTACTTGGCGAAGCTCTCGTCGAGAATCTCCACCAGCTCGTCTGGATAGCGCTGGGTCAAGGGTTCGGCGACGGCGAGCCGGGACAGGCCCAGGCTGCCCATGGAGGCGACACCGGCCGATACCATCAAGGAAGACTTCAGAAAAGCGCGCCGTGCACCGTTGGTGGTGGAGTCATTGTTACGTGCTGTCATGGCGGAGTCCTTCAGGCTTTATCAGGGGAGGCGTGATATCGAGCGGATGCAGGCGCGACTGCCCACGGGGAGGCGTTCGGGGTCGCTAGTGGCGGGCTGTGAACAGAAAAGGGCGGCAGCGAGAGACGGGCCGGGGGCGGCGTACTGGAGTAAGGCATGGTGATTCCATTGTTATTGTTAGGTCAGTCATCGTACAACATCGTCGAGTATCGACAGTGATTTGCAGCCTGTCAAAGCGATAAGGCCATAAACACGCCATTGAGGAGGGCCAAGAAGAGTCTTTGCCAGACAAGACATCGTACGAGTTGCCCCGTCGCGCTGGCGCCCTCGACGCGCTGATGCCACGTAGAATGGGCGGCTTCGAATGGGTGAGGTACGCGAACGGTGGATCTGCAGCAGGGCTTCGTCCTGACCCGGCATTGGCGAGATACGGCGGCCGGCACCGAAGTGGAGTTCTGGCTGGCGACTGATACCGGCCCACGTCGCTTGCGCGTGCCGTACCAGCCTTCGGTTGCCTTCATTCCGGCGACGCAGCAGCGCAAGGTCGAATTGCTGCTCAAAGGCGAGCGCGACGTCGAACTGCGGCCGCTGAACCTGATCGATTTCCGCCATCGCCCGGTAGTCGGCCTGTATTGCAAGCAGCACCGTCAGTTGATGAATCTCGAGAAGCGCCTGCGCGGCGCAGGACTGGAGGTGTACGAGGGCGACATCCGCCCGCCGGAGCGCTACCTGATGGAGCGCTTCATCACCGCACCGGTGAGTTTTACCGGCCAGCCCGATGCCGACGGTGTGCTGCTGGAGGCGCAGATCAAACCGGCACCGGGCTATCGTCCACAACTCCGGCTCGTCTCGCTGGATATCGAAACCACGATGCGAGGCGAGCTGTATTCCATTGCGTTGGAGGGCTGCGGCCAGCGGCAGGTCTACATGCTCGGCCCGGCCAACGGCGACGGCTCCGGCGTAGATTTCGAACTGGAATATTGCGACAGCCGCAAACAGCTGATCGAACGGTTGAACGGCTGGATGGCACGGCATGACCCTGACGGCATCATCGGCTGGAACCTGGTGCAGTTCGATCTGCGGGTATTGCGTGATCAGGCCCAGCGCTATCAGGTGCCGCTGCTCCTGGGCCGCGGCGGAGAAGAAATGGCCTGGCGTGAGCACGGCAGCCGCGGCAATCACTTCTTCGCGGCGGCGGCGGGGCGGCTGATCATCGATGGCATCGAGGCCCTGCGTTCGGCCACTTGGAGCTTCCCCTCGTTCAGCCTGGAAAATGTCGCCCAGACCCTGCTCGGTGAGGGCAAGGCGATCGACACGCCGTATCAGCGGATGGACGAAATCAACCGCATGTTCGCCGAGGACAAGCCGGCCTTGGCGCGCTACAACCTCAAGGACTGCGAACTGGTCACGCGCATTTTCGCCAAGACCGAACTGCTGATTTTTCTGCTCGAACGAGCCACCGTCACCGGGTTGCCAGCCGACCGTAGCGGCGGGTCGGTGGCTGCCTTCGAACACCTCTACGTCCCGCTGATGCACCGCCAGGGCTTCGTCGCGCCGAATCTCGGCGAGCGGCCGCCCGAGGCCAGCCCTGGCGGCTTCGTCATGAATTCTCAGCCGGGCCTGTACGAATCGGTACTGGTGTTGGACTACAAGAGCCTCTACCCCTCGATCATCCGTACCTTTCTCATCGATCCGGTGGGGCTGGTCGAAGGCATGCGCCAACCGGAAGACAGCGACTCGGTGCCGGGCTTCCGTGGTGCACGCTTCTCGCGTACGCGGCATTGCCTGCCGGCCATCGTCGAGCGCGTCTGGGAGGGCCGTGAATCGGCCAAGCGCGACGGCAACAAACCGCTGTCCCAGGCGCTGAAAATCATCATGAACGCCTTCTACGGCGTGCTCGGTTCCAGCGGCTGCCGATTCTTCGATCCACGGCTGGCCTCGTCGATTACCCTGCGTGGCCACGAGATCATGCGGCGCACCCGCGAGCTGATCGAAGCCGAGGGCTACAGCGTGATCTATGGCGACACCGATTCCACCTTCGTCTGGCTAAAGCGCGCCCACAGCGACGAGGACGCGGCGCGCATCGGCAAGGGGTTGGTGCAGCAGATCAACCAGTGGTGGCGCGAACGTCTGCAGCGCGAGTTCGGTCTGCATAGCGCCTTGGAGTTGCAGTTCGAGAGCCACTTCAAGCGCTTTCTGATGCCGACCATTCGCGGCGCGGAGGAGGGTAGCAAGAAGCGCTATGCCGGGCTGGTCACCCGCGCTGACGGCAGTGATGGCCTGGTCTTCAAAGGGCTGGAAACGGTGCGCACCGACTGGTCGCCGCTGGCACAGCAGTTCCAACAGGAGCTGTATCGACTGATCTTCAACCGCGAGCCCTACCGAGACTACGTGCGCAGTTACGTCCAGCGGACGCTGGCCGGCGAGCTGGACGAGCTGCTGATCTTCCGCAAGCGCCTGCGTCGGCGCCTGGATGACTACGAGCGCAACGTGCCGCCGCATGTGCGCGCCGCCCGTATCGCCGATGAATACAACCTGCAGCAGGGTCGCCAGCGGCAGTACCAGAATGGCGGCTGGATCAGCTACTTGATTACTGTGGCCGGCCCGGAACCACTGGAAGTGCGACGCGCACCGATCGACTATGACCATTACGTCAGCCGCCAGCTGCAACCCATTGCCGATGCCATCCTGCCGTTCGTCAACGACAGCTTCAGCGCGTTGATCGACGAACAACTCGGGTTGTTTTGACCGCTCTCAGCCGAGCTGGCTTTTGCCGAGCACCATGGCCACGCCGGCGAAATACAAGCCGATCAAGGTGACGCTTTCGAAGCCTATCTTGCCCAGCCCGTGCTTCTCTCGGCGCAGCAGGCCCATGAGTAACACGCCGGTCATCAATATCGACAGGGCCACCCAGAGCAGAACATTGCTGGAAATATGGTGGTAGATCGAGCCGTCGCGATAGGCGATATCCGAGGCAGCGACGAACAGCGTGTCGAACGCGTTGCCACCGATGATGCCGCCGACGGCCAGCGTCAGGGCGCCACGCCTGACAGCCGCGACCGAGGTGACCAGTTCTGGCAGGGACGTCACCACGGCGGTCAATAGGACGCCCACTGCCGCTTCGCTGAGCCAGGTATGCAATGCGATCTCGCTGGCCGACGCTTCCAGCAGCCAGCCGCTGATGCCGAGTATCGCAGCCATGATCACGAAGCGAACCCAGAGCGAAGTCAGCGAGCGGTTCGTTGACTGTTCGTCGGGGGTGTCCTCGCGGGTCTCGCGGGTTCGCGCTGGCAACCACATGGCTTCGTTTTGGCCCTTTGCTATTACGCGCAAGCCATAGAGGTAGCCGAGCAGCAGTAGTGGAGTAACCGGGTGGATCGCCCACACGGTGACGTTTGGTGAAAAACTGCCGACGAGGATCAGGGACAGCAGACACAACACCAGCGTGCCTTGCATGAGGTTGCCGATGGAAGCAGCTGCGTGCTCGAGGTTGACCCGCCGCAAGGCAAGGTCGGCCACCGTCAGAAATAACGTTTGCACCGCGATGCCACCCAGTGCGTTGCTCATCGCCAATTCTGGCTGCCCCTGCCAGGCAGCTGTAACGGACAGGACGATTCCGGACAGGGAGGTCGCCATTCCTAGCAGGATCGCGCCAGCCATCGCTTCGCCCATGCCGGTGCGGTCGGCGAGCTCATCAACCACCCGTGTCAGGCGGGTGCCTACGACGCCGATTACGACTGCGCAGACCAATAGCAGGCCCACGCTCATCGACAATCCCATTGCCTGAAGTTGTGGCAAAAACAGGCCCTCAGTTATGGCCGCTTGATTGCGGTGATGACTAAGTAGAGCGGCTCGATTGGCCTGGGTTCAGCTCGCGAGGTGCGAAGAAGGGCAACTCGGATGGCCAAGGGATGCGATTGGGCGCGCTACCAAGCCGCTACGAACTGGTCGGGAATGGCCGATCTTGAGCCTGGTCAAGTTCAGCCAGCAGAGGTCTGTTTAGCCTGAGGGCTTCTATCAAGCGAATCCCGAGGCCTGCATGGCCAAGAAATTCCCACTCAACCCGCCGCATCCCGAGCGCATCTGCTGGGGTTGCGATCGCTATTGCCCCGCCGACTCCCTGGCCTGCGGCAATGGCGCCGGCAGGACTCAGCATCCGGCTGAAATGATGGGCGACGACTGGTACGAGTTCGGCGACTGGGGAGACCTGATCGCGGCTGACAAGGCTGGCAAGAACCAGAAATAGCGTCGCTGGTGCTTCTGCCCGGTCAGTCCGCAGCGAGAGTTGCTGACTGATCAAGCAGCTGCCGCACTTTGCCGAGCAACTCGTCGATCTGGAATGGCTTAACCACCATGTCCATGCCCTCAGCCAAAAAACGATCACGGCGAACCGCGTTTTCGGCGTAGCCGGTCATGAACAGCACCGGCAGAGTTGGCCGGTGAGTGCGCGCCGTGTCGGCCAGCTCTCGGCCGGATAATTGTGGCAACCCGACATCAGTCAGGAGCAGATCGACACTAGGGTCGTTTTGCAGCACCGTCAGTGCCGTTGCCACATCGCCGGCTTCACTGCAGCGATAGCCGGCTTCGCCTAGCATTTCAGCGACCAGCATGCGCACGGCCGGCATGTCCTCGACGATCAACACGTGTTCGCCGTTACCCTGCGACAGGTCGCCCACTGCGACCGCAGCTATGCACATAGCAAGGGCGGCGGGCAGTACTAGCGACACCTCGGTACCTTCGCCTAATAAGCTGCTCAGCCGGGCTTCGCCGCCTGATTGGCGAGCAAAACCGTAAATCGACGACAGCCCCAGACCGGTGCCTTGGCCGAGCGGTTTGGTGGTGAAAAACGGATCGAATACTTTGCCGAGGATCTCTGGTGGGATCCCGGTGCCGTTGTCTTTGACCGTCAGCACCACATAGTCGCCATCGGCCAGGTCCGCCTCGTCCTGGATCTGCAAGGTAGCGGTTCTGATGGTAATGGTGCCGCCACGGGGCAGCGCATCCCGTGCATTGATCACCAGATTCAAAATCGCGCTTTCGAGCTGGTTGGCATCAACCTGGGCAACCGTGGGCTGATCGCTCAGTTCGAGTACTAGCGCAATCTGCTCTCCGATGGTCCGTTGCAAAAGCTCTTCGAGCGAGCGTATCTGGTCATTCAGGTCTGCCGGGCGAGCGTCCAGCGGTTGCTGGCGCGCAAAGGCCAGCAGGCGGTTAGTCATCGAAGCGGCACTGCGAGCCGAATTCAGCGCTGTGTCGGCAAAACGCAGGACGGCATCGGTGCGGCCTTCGTGCAAGCGTTTCTTCAGCAGCTCGATGCCGGTGATGATTCCGGTCAGCAGATTATTGAAATCATGCGCAATGCCGCCGGTCAGTTTGCCCAGCGCGTCCATTTTCTGCGCCTGCATCAGCTGCCCTTCGGTGCGGACGCGCTCGGCGACCTCCCGGGCAAGCTCGTTGTTGGCGTTGTCGAGTTGCTGCCGTTGTGAACGCTCGCGTTGACGCTGCTCGGTAATGTCTTCGATAACGACCAGCCCGAGTTCAGAGGCCCGGTATGGCGAAACCTGCCATTTGGTTTCGCGACGCTCCCCAGCCACCTGAATGAATAACGTGTCATGCCAGCGAGCACCACTCGCGAGGCTTGCCCGCAGCGACAGCAGCTTGGCTTCCTGTCCCCCGGCAAGGCTTGCCGTAAGCGCAGAGGGTTCCGGCTGATTGCCCAACAGCAGGGACAGCGCACGGTTGCTTTCATGGATTTGCAGCTGCGGGTCGATCACCGCGATGGGCGCCGCTACCTGGGAAAAGATTTCACGAAAGCGTGCCTCGCTTTCACGCAACGCATGCTCGGTGTCTCGCACCCGCAACAGTGTGCGCAGCGTAGCCAGGAGCACGTCCGGATCGACGGGGTGAATGAGGTATGCGTCGGCCCCCGCATCCAGGCCGGTGATGATATCGCCGGTCTGGATCGAGGCTGCTGAAACGTGAATGACCGGCAACAGCTGCGTGCGGTCATCAGTTCTCAGCTGCCGTACGATGTCGAAGCCGCTCATATCCGGCAGATTCACATCGAGAATCAGCGCGTCGATCGCTTCGGCGGCAATCAGGCCCAGTCCTTCGGTGCCCGTTCCGGCTTCGAGCACGGCATAACCGTGGCGCTCGAGTACCCGGCGTATTGCGTAGCGCGTGGCCGCGTTGTCGTCGACGACCAGCAGTTGACTCTTATGCTCCATCAGCGCGCTCCGTGGAAACCGAGACGGGAATGACTACGTAGAACGTCGACCCCACTCCCGGCTTGCTGTCGACGCCAACGCGGCCACCCAGCAGTTCGGCGAAGCGCTTGCACAGCGACAGTCCCAGGCCGGTGCCGCGCAGACGCTTCTGCAACGGCGTATCGATCTGCACGAAGTCTTCGAACAGATTGCCGTGCAAGTCTTCCGGAATGCCAATGCCTGTGTCTGTCACGGCGAAGCGAACCTCGCCTTCGCCCTCGGCACAGGCGGAAATGCGTACCTCGCCATTCTGGGTGAACTTGAGCGCATTGGAGATGAAGTTGCGAAGAATCTGGGCGAGCTTCTTATCATCCGTGTAAAGCCTCGGCATGTCGCGCGGCTCCTCGAAAATCAGGTCCACCGCGTTGGCATCGACGATCGGGCGAAACATCCCACGCAAGGCGGCGAACAGATCCAGCATGTCGAACCAGGCGGGCGATATGGTGATGCGGCCAGCTTCGATCTTGGCGAGATCGAGCAGGTCGTCGACCATGTCGCTGAGTTCGCCAGCAGCGCCATTGATGAACGACACCTGCTTGTGCTGTTCCGGGCTGAGCGGGCCGTCCAGCTCATCGCTGAGCAGACGGGTAATGCTGCGAATAGAACCCAAAGGCGTACGGAACTCGTGGCTCATGTAAGACAGAAAGCGGCTTTTCAAGTCCGACGCCTGTCTGAGCTGCCCGGCCTGGGTATCGAGTTCGGCATAGAGCGCGAGGACGCCCTGGTTGGTTTCCTCGAGTTCGGCGCGTAGCAGATCGTTCTCGCTGCGCAGCTGTTCGACGAGGTCGTTCGTGTTCGAGTCAGTCACCGATTTCCTCCAGCGCGATCACCATAACGGTCACGTCATCTCGACCACGGCAGAAGTCGCGGTGCAACAGCGCTGCAATAATCGCCGGGTGACGGTGCACCAGGCCGGGGTAGTCGCGCAGGTCCCAACGCGACTGCAAGCCGTCACTGTACATAATCAACAGTTGTCGACCGTCGACCGGATAATCGAAAGCAACAGCCTTGCGGAACTGCGAGCCGACGATACCGGGATGCGACGCGAGGCCGCGGCTTTTCTCGGCGTTTATCAAGGCACCGCCGATGTTGCCGACACCAGCAAAGCGTAACTTGCCGACGCTGGTGTCATACAAGGAAACGGCTGCTGCACCGCCACGGGTGCCGTTCATTGCCTGGTGCATTTCAACCAGGCTGGTGGCCGGCTCGATGAAAGGGGCTGTTGCGAAGACTGCGGCGCCAGCAAGGCCAGCCCGCTCGGCATCTTCGCCATGGCCAATTCCGTCGATCACGAGGGCGCTGATCCGTGAGCCGTCGAACGCGAGATGCCAGACGTCGCCACAGGAAGGGTCGTCGTTCAGTGAATGCTGACTGACGCCGAAAAGAAGCGGTGGAGGCGAGACATGGCGAGGGTACAGTTGCGCCAGTACGACCGAGCCTCGGTTGTCGGAGTGAATGTCGAATACCTGAGACTGGCGCATCAACGCACCGAGCCCAGTGCCCTGCGTGCCGCCAGTGGAATAGCCATCGGCGATGCACTCGCTGGGGTCAAATCCCGGTCCTCGGTCTACAGCGATCAGTTCGATGCCAATCCCGGTTTGCCCAGGAGTCGCACGTAGATGCAAGACGCCATGGCCCGCATGCTTGAGTAGATTGGTGGCCAGCTCGGTGGTAACCAGCGCCACCCGGCCAGCATCGCCATCGGCGAAATCCAATTGCTGGGCCAGCGCTTGTGCTACGCGACGCGCATGCCCCACTTGGCTTTCGTCTTCGACCAGCAGAGCGGTAGTGGTGGAACCGCTGATATTCATGACCATTTGGTGATGCTGATGCGGGTGCCAACACCGGGCGTACTGTCGAGCTCGAAGTCGTCCACCAAGCGCTTGGCGCCGGTCAGCCCGAGCCCGAGGCCGCCGCCGGAAGTCCAGCCATCGGTCAACGCCAGTTTGATATCAGCAATGCCCGGCCCCTCGTCGCGGAAGGTCAACCGGATGCCAGTTCGTGGGGCTTCATCCAGGACCTCCCAGTCCATATCGCCGCCGCCACCGTAAACGACGGTGTTACGGGCCAACTCACTGACTGCGGTGACCAGCTTGGTTTGGTCGATCAAGCGCATACCGCAGTCCTGCGCGAGCTTGCGGACAGCCTGCCGTGCCAGTACCACATCCTGTTCGATGCGGACTGCCACGCTGCCGCTGGAGCGCGCGATCATTTGTCGGCCATCCGTTTGTGCAGCAGCTGCATCCCTCGTTCTACGTTGAGCGCCGTACTGACGCCTTGCAATGTCAGACCCAGCTCGACCAGCGTAATCGCGACGGCAGGCTGCATGCCGACGACCACTGTCTCAGCGTCCATGATGCTGGACAGGCCAGAGATCGAACTGATCATGCGACCGATGAACGAATCGACCATGTCCAACGCAGATATATCGATCAGAACGGCCTTGGCAGATGTGCTGCTGATGCGCTCGGCCAGGTCATCCTGCAGGGTCATGGCCAGTTGGTCGTGCATGTCGACTTGAATGGTGACGAGAAGAAAATCGCCCATCCGGAGTATCGGGATACGTTCCATTACACCGCCTTGCTGACGGTCAGCCCGGACCGCCGCAACGCCAGCGCCAGGGCGTCGGCGAGGGTCGCCTTGGTGACGATGCCTTGCAGATCCAGGCCCAGGTGCACGATGGTTTGGGCAATTTGTGGACGAACACCGCTGATGATCGCATCAGCGCCCATCAGGCGAATCGCAGTGACGGTCTTCAGCAGATGCTGAGCCACCAGGGTGTCGACGGTCGGCACGCCTGTGATGTCGATGATGGCGATTTCCGAACCGGTATCGACGATGCGCTGCAGCAGCGACTCCATCACCACCTGGGTGCGTTGCGAGTCAAGGGTGCCGATCATCGGCAGCGCCAGGACGCCATCCCACAGCTTGACCACAGGCGTGGAGAGCTCGAGCAGCTCTTCTTGCTGGCGCTTGATGACGGCTTCTCGGGATTTTTGGAAGGTGCGCACCGTGTGCAGGCCAAGTTGGTCGATTAATTCGGAAAGCGCCCAAAGTTGCTCGGCCAGCATCGCCGGCTCGTCCGCATATTCGGCCTGCAATACAGGCATTAGCGGGCGTTTGAACGAAAAGATGAAGCCGGCGGTTTGCTGCGAATCGAAACCCAGCAGCACGCGGCTGTGCGACAGCTGCTCAAGAAACTGGCGCATGTCTTCCCAATTCGACGCCCTGAGGTCGGTTGAATCGGCCTGAGCTGCACCGGCTACTAGCAAACGAATGAAGTCGCCTGTCTGCTGGCGTAGCTCTTCAATCCTGACGTTGCGGTACATGCCGCTGGCTTCGAGTTCACCGGTCCAGCTGTCGAGCAGCTCATGCTCTTTCTTGGCAATTACGTTGAATGTGCGTTGTTGTAATGCTGCCATTAGCGCTGTTCCTTATGGGGGTGCCGCAGTAGTCGAGTTTGATCCACATTGCCCGCAGGTGTTCCGGTAGCGCAAAACTACTGTTGCGCGCTGCACATCTTCGGTGCGGCAGTTGAATCGGGCTGGGAGAAAAAGCGGAGCAATGTCCACGGTCTGTTTGGTGGCCGCAGCTATGAGTTTTGTCCGCTCGGTTTGGAGGGTGCTGTCCGCCAGGCTAGACGCGCAGGGACCTGTGTATGACGAAGATTTCGCATTTCGCCTCAAGTCGACGGTCCGGTCAAGCCGTAGGCGACCGCTTCACACCGCATGATGGGCAGGAAAGCAATCAGAACGCCGCTCGGCAGAGATTGATCTACGTCAGCTTAAAGAAACAGGGCATGAGCCGAAACAGCGTCAAATGCGACCGCGTGGTGGTGTTTTCTTACGGCATCGGACTGATGGCACTTCGCCTTTATTGGCTTTTCCGTCAAGATTCGCGCTCTTCGCTCAAGGTAGTCGGGCCCATGCTGGTCGGTAGTTACAACAACATCCTCGTGTTCTTCTCGTTCGTTGTGGCGGTTCTGGCTTCCTATACCGCCCTCGACATGGCCGGCAGGGTGGCTACTTCGTCGGGCCGAGCGGCGCAGCTGTGGTGGATCGGCGGCACGTTTGCCATGGGACTGGGTATCTGGTCCATGCATTTCATCGGCATGCTGGCTTTTAGCCTGCCGTTTGCTCTGGGCTACGACCCGCTGACTACCGCCGGCTCGCTGGTGCTCGCCATTGTCGCGTCGGCACTGGCCCTGTGGCTGGTGTGCCAGCATGAGTTGCGCTGGACCCACCTGGTACATGGCTCGCTGTTGATCGGCGCCGGCATCGCGGCGATGCACTACAGCGGCATGGCGGCCATGCGCATTCAGCCAGGGATCGTATACGACCCCGTCTGGCTGATCGTTTCGGTCGCAATAGCGGTGATGGCTTCCGGCGCCGCGCTGTGGCTGGCCTTTCGGTTACGCGCCAACCTGCAGCATGTACGGATCTGGCGCGGTGCCGCGGCGCTGGTCATGGGCTTGGCGATCACGGGCATGCATTACACGGGAATGGCGGCGGCAAGCTTTCCGGAGGGCAGTTTCTGCGGCGCTGCGAACGGGGTGGATACCAACTGGCTGGCATTGCTGGTCATCGTCGTGACGCTCGCTGTCCTGGCGATCACGCTGATCGTTTCGGTGCTCGACGCGCGCATGCAGGCGCGCACCTCGGTACTGGCCAATTCGCTGGAGAAAGCCAATGGCGAGCTCATGCAGCTGGCGCTGCATGACAACCTAACCCGTCTACCGAACCGTCTTCTATTGGAGGATCGCCTGAGCCAGGCGCTCAAAATGGCGCAGCGCGAACAGACCCGCTTTGCCGTCATGTTCATGGACCTTGACGGCTTCAAGGCAGTGAACGATGCCTACGGCCACCACCTCGGCGATCAGCTGCTGGTCGGTGTCACTGATCGTCTGCGCGGCTGCATAAGGGAGCAGGACACCCTGGCTCGTCTCGGTGGGGACGAATTCGTGCTACTTACGAGTATTTCCAACCCGGACGATGCCGCGACCGTCGCCGCCAAGCTGGTGCATAGCATTGCCGAGCCCTTCGTGGTGTCGCGCCACCAGCTCAGCGTATCGATGAGCGTCGGTATCGCGGTATTCCCGGGCGACGGGGAGGTCGAACGGGATCTGCTGTTGCACGCCGATGCGGCCATGTATCACACCAAGAGTGCAGGGCGGAACGGCTACAGCTTTTTTGAAGCCTCGATGAACGCCAACGCGGTGGAGCATCTGCAACTGCTCAATGATTTGCGTCTGGCGGTGGCGCGCGGTGAGCTACGGCTGCATTACCAGCCCAAGTTCGAGGCGCCTGCCGGTCCGGTACGCGGCTTCGAGGCGTTGCTGCGCTGGCAGCATTCGCAGCGTGGCATGCTCTCGCCAGACGTTTTCCTGCCGCTGGCGGAAAAAACCGGGCTGATCGTGCCGATCGGCAAATGGGTACTAAACGAGGCCTGTCGGCAGCTGAGCGAGTGGCATGGTCAAGGTCTGACTCACTGGTCGGTCGCGGTCAATCTGTCAGCCGTGCAGTTCGAACAGCCGGATCTGCTTGAGGTGGTGGTCGATGCCATCGGACGTCACGGCATCCCGCCTGCAATGCTCACAGTCGAAATTACTGAAAGCGTTGCCATGCGCAGCCCGGAAAGCACCATCGAGACGCTGCAGAAGCTCACCGATATGGGTGTAAAGGCCTCCATCGATGACTTCGGTACCGGCTATTCGAGCCTGCTTTACCTCAAGCGACTGCCCGCCAGCGAGCTGAAGATCGACCGGGCTTTTGTCCGCGAAATGAGCGTCGGCAACGAGGACTCGGTGATCGTCTCGGCGATCATCGCGCTGGCCAAGGCGCTGGGGCTTGAAGTCGTGGCCGAAGGTGTGGAGACCGCCGATCAGCAGATGTTCCTCACCCGCCTGGGCTGCGAGACCCTGCAAGGCTTCCTGCTCGACCGGCCGATGACGCCGGGCCAAATCTGTGCGCGCATCAAGCATGCACTGCCGGGAGAGTCGGTCTTCGCCACGGGGTGTCAGTTGCTGACTGAGCCGGCCTGATTTGCCCTGGACTCAGGCTCAGAACCAGCGATCGTTGCGCTTTCGGCCACGGGTCATAGCTGGAAGGATCAGCCCTACCAGCAGCCCTGCGCCGGCGATACTGCCGCCGTAGACCATGTAGCGCATCAACACCTGATTGTTTTCGTCGCCTAACCGCGCCTGGGCGTCACGCAATTCAGATTCGGTGGCGGTGAGGGCTTCATCCAGGGCCAGGCGGCGTGCCTCCAGTTCATCGATCAACTCCTTGCGCGAATCCAGCGTCTCCTGCATGCCCTGCACACGCGTCTTCCAGGAATCATCGATGGTTTTCAGTTCTTCGCTTAGCTCGGCAACCTGTTGTTCGAGTTGCGGCAGGCGCTCGGCCTGGCCAGGGACTTCCTGCAGGTCGCTGCTGCGGATCCAGACGCGGTCGCCGTTCTCACCGCGAACCTGGCTGTAGTCTCCGCTGGTACCCAGCAGCTCGACCTTTTGACCGGAGGTGAGGCTGCCAACGATGCGATAGCCGTCGGTGGGCCCGCTGCGAACATAGGTGCTCAAGGTGTCGCTGACCCAGCGGTCGTTGCCTGACTCTTGAGCGTGGGCTGGCGTGATGACCGCCAGCAGCGTACCCACCAGGCCGACGCTAAAGGCGCGGCGTTGAGTAGCGGACCAGGATATACGGGATAAAAGTGCAACGAGATGACGTGATAGGGACATGAATAGTGTTCGCGCTGGCAAAAATGGAGGCCCTGATGAACGGGCCGGACATAAGCGGAGTTCCGGGCTGGCGAGGTACGCCAGCAGAGCGTTTCGACAAGTCGAACAGTAGGCGCCGGATGTGCCGATCGTAAGCGGGAGGATGCTTTCTCCCAGGGTTGGGCCAATGACCCCTGTAGTCCTGCAGACTGGACTGACAGCGCGCAGCAGTCAGGGTTCATTAAAAGTTCATGATTTTGTGCGGGCCTGGGTTGTGTGGATTGAGGCTCGGATCCGACCTCCTGCTGCGAAGGCAGCTGCGGACAGGCCGCCGTGCTTCTCACTGAGCGGGTCAGTAAAGGACGAGCGCCGCTTTACAGCAGTTCGACCTGCTGGGCGCGGATCAAGATATGTTCCTGGCGAAAGCGGGTCTCCAGTGACGCGCGATATTCCGTCCACCAGGCACGGTCCAGCTCTGGCGTTATCACCTCATAAATAACCAGATCGTCGCGCACGGCATGGCTGCCGTCTTCTTGCCATAGCCCGTCGACAGGGGCGCGGCTGTGGGCGGTCAGGCCACCAAACTTATGAATGAGGCCGTCCCGGACCTCGGAAAACAACGACTTCGGTAATGGCTGCTGGTCGTTGTCGTACAGCGGCAGAAAGAGTTGGATCAGGTGCATGCTTAGGGCCCAAGCAAAAGTGTTCGTTCTGATATGACCACTGGGCGCGCGCGCGATGCGATGGCGCAGATCGACGGCATCTCAGCGCTGTCGACTGAGGACCAACCAATGCAAGGCCGTGAGTCAGGGCAACGGTGGACGAGATGATTTCCGAGCATGCAACGCGCTGGGCGGCGGCGGCACAATCACTGCTGTTCGCGAGGTTTTTCCGTGGGCAACGCTGCAGGATCGCGCGTCGGCTGATCGGCGGGGCGAATTTGCAAACGCGGCCGGACTCCAAGCAACACAAGCATTGGCTAGAGGTAACCCGAAAATGGAATCGTCCAACCCCTCGGTGACCGCGCTGCAAAAAGCTCAGGACATCACGTCACGCTGGGCCGACGGCGAGCTGGGCGCCGAAGAGGCACAACATGCGCTCAAATCGGTCTTCGATCACTGGCAGCCCGCTGATGCCACGACCGAGGCCGAGCAGGTCGCCGAATCATCGCTGGCGGCGGCGCGTATCGCCTTTCAGGATTGGCAACAGCGTGGCGAGAATTGCGAGGAGCTGGTGACCCAGCTGCGCTGGATTCTCGATCCGTCGAAGGACGGCGTCACCGATCCCGCGCTTAACGTGTACGCGCCACATCGCTCCGAGTGAGGCGGTTGCTTAACGAACCAGCAGCACGATCACGGTGAGTGCCAACACCAGAGACACGCCTTTCCAGAACAGCACCGGGTTGCGCTCCAGAAGTGGCGGACGCGCCTTGTTCAGAAAAGCCTGGTTCGGCTGGCGCAGCTCGAAGACGAACTCCGACAGGTCTTCATAGCGTTTGTAAGGGTCCGGATGCAGCGCCTTGCGCAGTACGTCATCGATCCAGGCCGGTACGCCGCGATCGCGTTCGCGGATCGGTTGATAGCGCAGCTTGTTCTGCGCCGCACGGGTGCGGCAGCTGGCAACTTGAGTACCGTAGGGCAGTGCACCGGTCAGCATCTGGTAAGTGATCACCGCCAGCGAAAACAGGTCGGATCGGGTGCTGCCACCTTCACCCAAAAAGTATTCCGGCGCCGTGTACTGGGCAGTGCCCAACAGCTCGTTGCGCTCGATGGGCGAAGCCACTTCCATAATGCCGGCAACGCGAGTGGAGCCGAAGTCGATGATTTTCACCGTGCCGGTGGCGTCGATCATGATGTTGGCCGGGCGCAGATCCTGATGCAGCATTTCCAGCCGGTGGAAGGCGCGAACGCCCTTGGCGATTTGCTCGACGATGCCGCGCACGGTTTCCAGATCCGGGCGGGGATTGTCGATCATCCACTGCGCCAGCGTTTGGCCTTCAATGTATTCGCTGACGCTGTACAGGTAGTTGCGTTTGCGGGTCTGCAAGCATGGCTTGGCTACATGCGCGCTGTTGATGCGTCGCGCCACCCAGTCTTCCGTGAGAAACCGCTCCAGGTACTGCACGTCTCGTTGCAGCTCCATCGAGGGCGTCTTGATGATCACCGGCGCTTGGGTGTCATCATCAGTGGCGAGATACACATGGCTGCGGCTGCTGGCGTGCACCTCGCGCACGATGGTGTAGCCGTCGAATGCCGCGCGCGCTTCGAGAATGGGCGGGAAGGGCCGTTCGGTCAGTTGCTGCAGCAGCTCGTCTGGCTGCTGCAAGGGAAGCGTGTCGATACGCAGAATCTGCACGGTGAGGTTGTCGTCGCTGCCCTGTTCCAGTGCCTGCGCGACGATCGCCCGAGCGGCTGCATCGAGATCATCCATGTTGTGGGCGATGGCGCCGAGCATCGACGACGCGCTGATGTACTCATAGACGCCATCGGTGGCCAGGATGAAGGTGTCGCCCACTTCTACAGGTTCGGCGCGGTAATCCAGGTCCAGCTGCGGGTGGATGCCCAATGCGCGGCTCAGGTAACTCTTGTCTTCCGAGACCCACATGCGGTGGTCATTGGTCAGTTGCTCCAGCGCAGCGCCCTGGACGCGGTAGATACGCGAGTCGCCCGCATGAAAGAGGTGTGCCGTGGTCGACTTGATGACCATCGCGCTGAAGGTGCAAACGTAGCCACGATCCGGATCGAAGCGATAGGGGCTTTGCTGGCCCTGGGCATGCAGCCAGGAATTGGTCGCCATCAGCACCCGTTGCGCCGAGGTTTTCACTGACCAGGCGTCGGACGTGCAGTAGTAGTCAGCGAAAAAGCCGCTGACGGCTGACTCGCTGGCAATGTGACTGACGGCGCTGCTGCTGATGCCATCCGCCAAGGCAATGGCGATGCCCTTGCTGCTCAGTTGTGGCTCTTTCGGAATGTAGATGCCGTGGAAATCCTGGTTGGTTTCCTTGGCGCCCTTGTCGGTGTGTTGGCCCACCGAGACCTTGAGTTGACTGCTCATTTGCTCGACATCTAACCCAACCCATCCTTGCGTAACGGCCTGACAACCTGATCGCGAGCAAGCTCGCTCCTACAATGCGTATGTCTGATCCCGAGTTAGGTCACCGCTGCCTTTTGTGGGAGCCAGCTTGCTGGCGAAGCTGTTTCAGCGTCGTGCTTGCCCTATGGTATCGGCCCAGCTATTCGCCAGCGAGCTCGCTCCTACAGCACCTGCACCTGTTCCAGACTGGCCTCGCCGCAGGCTCGCTTTTGTAGGAGCCAGCTTGCTGGCGAAGCTAGCAGTCGCTCGATTGCCGCTTCAACGCACCAACGCGCGCTTCGGTGCGGTCCGTACGTGAGTGGTGTAGAGCGTCAGGCCGGTGAAGGCCAGGCCGCCGACCAGGTTGCCCAGCGCCGTGGGGATTTCGTTCCAGACCATGTAATCCATGATCGAGAAGTTGCCGCCCATGATCATCGCCGAGGGGAACAGGAACATGTTCACCACCGAATGCTCGAAGCCCATGAAGAAGAACAGCATGATCGGCATCCACATGGCGATCACCTTGCCGCTGACCGAGGTAGAAATCATCGCGCCGACCACGCCCATCGAGACCATCCAGTTGCACAGCATGCCGCGCAGGAAGATGGTGAACCAGCCAGCGGCGCCGAACTCGGCATAGCCCAGCGTCCGCGCTTCACCGACGTGCGAGATCTTTTCGCCCACCGGGCCCGGATCGGTGGAGAAGCCCATGGTGAAGACGAAGGCCATCATGAAGGCGACGGTGAGCGCTCCGCCGAAGTTACCCAGAAACACCAGCCCCCAGTTGCGCAGCACGCCGTTGACGGTTACGCCCGGTCGCTTGTCCAGCAAGGCCAGCGGCGTGAGGACGAACACGCCGGTGAGCAGGTCGAACCCCATCAGGTAAAGCATGACGAAACCGACCGGGAACAACATTGCGCCCACCAGCGGCGACCCGGTCTGCACGGTGATGGTCACGGCGAACACCGCAGCCAGTGCCAGGATGGCGCCCGCCATGAAGGCACGGATCAGCGTGTCCCGCGTGGACATGAAAACCTTTGATTCACCGGCGTCGACCATTTTGGTGACGAATTCCGAAGGAGCGATGTAGGACATTTTTCGGTTCTCTGGTTGTGTTGGCAAAGCAGGGGCATCCCTGCCGTTGGCGTATCGCTACTCGTTGTGCCGGGCCGCGGTCAGGCCGCGGCGATCTCCACCGCATCGCCATTGAGGCGTACTGGCCAGACCTGCAATTGCTGTTCCGGATATTCCAGACAGCAGCCGTCAGCCAAGCGAAAGTGCTGTTTGTAGAGCGGCGAGGCGATCACCAGGTCGCCCTTGAGCTGTCCCA
Organism: Pseudomonas sp. NPDC077451; assembly: GCF_044543345.1. Classification (NCBI taxonomy): domain Bacteria; kingdom Pseudomonadati; phylum Pseudomonadota; class Gammaproteobacteria; order Pseudomonadales; family Pseudomonadaceae; genus Pseudomonas; species Pseudomonas sp. NPDC077451. The sequence continues at coordinate 30,957 of NZ_JBITVX010000011.1, forward strand.
GAATGCCGCGGCCGATGACATTGGCGCCCGATTTCGGGTCCTTGTTGGCGATGGCGAAGACCTGCTCACCCGTCTCGGTTTCGGGCAGGTGAAACAGTGCGACCTGCTCGTCATCGAGCCAGGCGACCACGCCTGAATTGGCGACCAGATCGCGACGGCTGCAGAGCGCCCGCCAGCTGACGTTTTCACTCGGTTGCAGGCGTACGGCGTTGGACTGGCTCATCAGAGCACCTCCTCGGTGACGGGGATCAGGTGAAGTTCGTGTGCATGTGCTGGACGGCGCTGGCCGCGTTCCCTGACGAAGTGAACGTCCGGGTCGCCGCGCTGGTCGTTGACGAAGGTGCGGAAGCGCTTGAGTTTTTCTGGGTCCTTGATGGCGTTGGCCCATTCGCATTCGTAGCGGTCGACGACCAGCTGCATCTGCGCTTCCAGCTCAGCGGCGAGATTCAGGCTGTCGTCGATGACGACTTCCTTGAGATAGTCGAGGCCGCCTTCGAGGGATTCACGCCACACGGAGGTGCGTTGCAGCTTGTCCGCGGTACGGATGTAGAACATCAGGAAGCGGTCGATGTAGCGGATCAGCGTCTCGTCATCGAGATCAGTGGCGAACAGCTCGGCGTGACGCGGACGCATGCCGCCATTGCCTGCGACGTAGAGGTTCCAGCCGTTCTCGGTGGCGATGACGCCGATGTCCTTGCTCTGTGCCTCGGCGCATTCGCGGGTGCAGCCGGAGACGCCGAACTTGATCTTGTGTGGCGAGCGCAGGCCCTTGTAGCGATCCTCCAGGCGCAGCGCCATGCCGACGCTGTCTTGCACACCGTAGCGGCACCAGGTGCTGCCGACACAGGATTTCACCGTGCGCAGGGATTTGCCGTAAGCATGTCCGGTCTCGAAACCGGCCTCGATCAGCTCGCTCCAGATCTCCGGCAGCTCATGCAGCTGGGCACCGAACAGGTCGATGCGCTGGCCACCGGTGATCTTGGTGTAGAGGTCATATTTCTTCGCGACGGCACCGAGGGCGATCAGCTTGTCCGGGGTGATCTCACCGCCGGCGATGCGCGGCACCACCGAATAGGTGCCGTTCTTCTGCATGTTCGCCATGAAGGTGTCGTTGGTGTCCTGCAGCGGGATCAGCCCCGGATCGGTGATCGGCTGGTTCCAGCAAGACGCGAGGATAGAGCCCACTGCCGGCTTGCAGATGTCGCAGCCGGTATGACCTCGACCATGCTTGGCCAACAGCTCAGCGAAACTGATGATGCCTTCGACGCGCACGATGCCGTAGAGCTCCTGGCGAGTGAGAGCAAAGTGCTCGCAGAGGCTCTTGTCGACTTCGACGCCACGGGCTGTCAGTTCATGCTCGAAGACCTGCTTGAGCAGCGCGCTGCACCCACCGCAGCCGGTGCCGGCCTTGGTTGCGGCTTTCAGCTCGCCGAGATCGGTGATGCCGGCATCGACCTGGCAGCACACCGCGCCCTTGGTGACGTTGTGGCAGGAACAGAGGGTTGCGGTGTCCGGCAGGGCATCGGCGCCCAGGGTCGGTGCGCCATCGGACAGCGGCAGGATCAGGCTGGACGGATCAGCCGGCAGCTTGATGCCGTTCTGCGCGTACTGCAGCAGGGTGTCGTAGTAACTGTTGTCGCCGATGAGCACCGCACCGATGACGCGCTTGCCGTCTTCGGACAGCACCAGACGGCGGTAGCTGGCGTTGGCTTCATCGATGAAGCGATAGCTCTTGGCGCCGGGTGTGGCGGCATGGGCATCGCCGATGGAGCCGACGTCAACGCCGAGCAGCTTGAGCTTGGTCGACATGTCCGCACCGCTGAAGGGCTGGTGCGGCTCGCCGCAGAGCAGGGCGGCCAGGTTGCGAGCCATGGTGTACCCCGGCGCGACCAGCCCATAGACCATGGCATTCCAGGAGGCGCACTCGCCGATGGCGAAGATTGACGGGTCGTTGGTGCGGTAGTCAGCGTCGATCACGACGCCACCGCGTGGAGCAATTTCAAGCTCGGCGCTGCGGGCCAGCGCATCCTGCGGGCGGATACCGGCAGAGAAGACGATCAGGTCAGTTTCAAGATACTCGCCGTCATTGAAGTTCATCCGGTAGGCGTATTCCTCACCGATGACGATTTCCTGCGTGGCGCGGGACAGGTGCACGCCGACGCCCAGTGCCTCGATGCGAGACTTGAGTGCGGCGCCGCCTTCCTCGTCGAGTTGTACTGGCATCAGACGTGGGGCGAACTCGACCACATGGGCTTCGAGGCCGAGCGATTTGAGCGCGTTGGCCGCTTCCAGCCCGAGCAGTCCGCCACCGACGACCACGCCGCGCTTGGCGTTGCTGGCGGCGGCGCGGATGGCGTCCAGATCATCCAGGGTGCGGTAGACCAGTCGCGAATTGCCCTCGGCACCCGGGATCGGCGGCACGAACGGGTAGGAACCGGTCGCCAGAATCAGCTTGTCGTAGGGCTGGCGGCCTTCGGCAGTGACCACTTCCTTGCGCTCACGGTCGATTTCCAACACCTGCACGCCAAGGTGCATATGCACGCCGTGGGCGGCGTAGTAGTCGGCATCGCACATGGCCAGTGAGTCGGCATCACGGCCGCCGAAGTATTCGGACAGGTGCACCCGGTCGTAGGCGCGCTGACGCTCTTCACCGTATACATGCACTTGGTACTGGCTCAGTGCGCCGCGCTCGATCAGCTGCTCGACGCAGTGATGCCCCACCATCCCGTTGCCAATGACGATCAGCGTTTCGCTCTTGATCGGGGTGACGATTGCGTTCATGACCGGTTCCTCCGTCGAAGCCGATTGCGGCGTCGTCGTACAAAAACAAAAAAGGCGCCTGGAGCTGTCTGGCAGCTCCAGGCGCCTTTGCCTGGTATTCATGGGATGTGGGGGTGATGTGCGAGCGACGTTGCTCGGTGCACCCGTCCCGTGCCACTCGTGGCTGATGGTCTTCGTTGACCGCGGGAGACGCTGCCGAATCGGTCGGCAGCTGTTGAGGTGACTTAGCATGTTGCATGCCAGTGTCGGGTGCAGATGGCAGGGTTCCAGAGAACCGCTACGGGGAACTGGTGGGCTGAAGCCCACCCTTCGGTAGACGGAGGCTTGCGTAGGGTGGGCTTCAGCCCACCATGGCGCTCACAGACATCGCGTCCAGTTTCGCTTGGAGAGGCGCGGCACCGACCCAGAAGAGTGCGGTGCAAGAGACCGGCTCCCCTATTTGGGGCGATATGGCAAACGTTTTGGCCTGAAGCCGAACATTGCGTCCTGGGATCGGTCAGTACACGACCTTCCGGTCGCGGCATCGTTATCCTTGCGGCTGGCCTCATCCTCTGACGAATCTGGAGATCACTTGAACAAGGTCGTCGAACAACCTCTTTTGCTGGGCATGATGCGCCTGATGCAATACCCCGAACTGGCGCAGCCGCAGGCGCTGCTGGGCTTCATCGAGCGCTGTGTGGAGCGCGGCCTGAGCGGTTTCGATCACGCCGATATCTATGGTGCTGGTGAGTGCGAGGCGCATTTTGGCGCGGCATTGCAACTGCGCCCGGCGTTGCGAGAGCAGGTCCAGCTGATCGGCAAGGCCGACATCGTGCCCGCTGCGCAGGACAGCTCGCGCTGGCAGGTCAAGCACTACAACACCCGGGCGGACTACCTCACCCAGGCGGTGGAGGGCTCGTTGAAGCGGTTGGGCGTGGAGCGCCTCGATGGCTTTCTGCTGCACCGCCCCGATCCCTTGCTGCGGGTCGATGAAGTCGCGCGGGCGCTGGATGATCTGGTCGGCAGCGGCAAGATCGGCTGGCTCGGGGTCTCCAATGCGGAGTTGCTGCAATGCCAGACGCTGGCGCGGGAGCTGCCGCTGCGTTGCAACCAGATCGAGCTTTCACTGCAGGCGCAGGACGCCGCGTGGGACGGTCGGTTGCACGCCATGGAGAGCGAAGGAGTGCATGTGCTGGCGTGGTCGCCGATGGGCGGTGGACGTTTCGGTCCTGAATTGCTGCGTGCGCTCGACGAAGTTGGCGCGGCGTTGAATGCCACAGCCAATCAGGTCGCCTTGGCCTGGCTGCGCAAGCTGCCCGGCAAGCCGGTCCCGATCCTCGGTAGCCTGCGCTGGGAGCGAATCGAGGAAGCGCTACTGGGCGCCGAGCTGCAACTTGATACTCAGACCTGGTTCTATCTCGCTCAGGCGGCGCGAGGGCATGAGGTTGACTGACGCGCTTTGTGGCCAAGCCGTACGGTGCTTTTCGCCGAACGGTGCCGGCGTAATGACGCTTATTCAGCTATAGCCATATTCCTGACACAGTGATTTTCTAAGGTGGTTCTCCGGTGCCAGAGCGCCGCGCATGTCGCACGGCGCAGGCTCCAAACGGATGGAGACACCCAACATGCGAATCCCGAAGCCGCTGGTCGTGGCGCTTGCCGCTGCGATCTCTGCCCCCGCCATGGCTGCCACCAATACCCTGGTGGGTTGGGCGATGATGCCTGCCGATACGTTCTCCGACGGCCCGATGTCGGGTCAGATGGCCAACGCGAACCCCTACGGCACCTTCGCGCCACCCTATGAAAACCGCCAGCCGGTACAGGGCTTTTCCGCCGTGCTGCCGGGTGCAGATGAAAACAGCTTCATATTCATGACCGACAACGGCTTCGGTGGGCAAACGAACTCTGCCGATACGCTGTTGCGGCTCTACAGCGTGCGGCCGGATTTCCGCACCGCCAGCGGCGGCAGCGGCAAGGTCAGCGCCAGCGACTATCTCAGCGGTGCGCCGCTGGCTCGCTTCACTCATCCGTCGCGCCTGACGCTCAACGACATCAATCAAAAGCTGGAACTGCCGATCCAGGCCGACTACCGCTTCTATTACAACGACGGCTCCAAGCCGCGCGTAGACAGTGCCATCGATTTCGGCCGCCTGCTGACGGGCGCCGACCTGGACGTCGAGTCGGTGCGCCGCGATAAGAACTGCGCCATGTGGTTTGGTGATGAGTTCGGTCCGTACCTGGTGAAGACCGATGCCTCCGGCACCGTTACCCGTAGCGCCATCTCGCTACCGGGCGTTTACGCGCCGCAGCATGCGGACGTAGTGGCTGGGCGCGCAACCGCCAATCTGGGTGGGTCAGGTGGCTTCGAAGGCATGGCGATCAACCCGCGCGGCGATCGGCTGTACGCGCTGTTGGAAAAGTCCGTCAACGGCGATCCGGCCGGCACACTGCGAATCAACGAGTTCGACATCGATCAGGAGCGCTATAGCGGCAAGGTGTTCTTCTATCGGCTGCAGGCGCCGGAGCACGCCATCGGTGACATGACCGCCATCGACGAGACACGCTTTCTGGTCATCGAGCGCAATGGCGCTACCGCTACCAACGGCACCCCGTTCAAGAAGATCTACCTGATCGACATCCGTGGTGTCGCCAGTGGTGGTGCCGTGCATAAAACCGAAGTGGTCGACCTCATGCAACTGGCCGACCCCGACGACCTGAACGGCGACGGCCAGCGGTCGTTCACCTTTCCCTACGTGACCATCGAAAGCGTGCTGCCGCTGGATGCACGCACCTTGCTCGTCACCAACGACAACAACTTTCCTTATGGAGGAGGGCGGGGCCTCAATGCGGACGTTACCGAGTTCCTGAAGATTCGCTTGGCCAAGCCGATCCCTGGCGTGCGGCCGCCGCACCTGCAACAGGCCAGGGATGCGCGCCGCTGCGAACTGTCGGCTGGGCTGGGTCAAGGCTGAGCAGGCCCGATTCGCTTGTTCCCTTGTTCCCTTGTTCGCTTGATAGTTGAGTACGGATCGCGAGCAAGCTGGCTCCTACGAAATCATGCGGTTTCGCTGGTGCAGCTTTAGGCGCGAGGGGAACGTCGAGTCCTTGCTCGCGAAAATAATGAGGCGGCGGCTGCCCACGGACAGTTGGGCGCCGCCGACCCCTGCTTCGGCCGTTGAGCGGGTCGAGCGACGTTCCGCTTCAATCCACCAAACGAGCCGTGCTTACACGTGCCGAACGGCTAGAAGGCGTTAGGCCTCGCCGACCTGCACGACCAGTTTCCCGAAATTCTTGCCTTCGAGCAGGCCGATAAACGCCTCGGGCGCATTTTCCAGTCCCTGGACGACTTGCTCGCGATACTTGATCTTGCCCTCGGCGTACCACGCGCTCATGTCACGGGCGAATTCGTCGTAGCGGTGCCCGTAGTCGTTGAAGATGATGAAGCCCTGCATACGCATGCGCTTCTTAAGGATGGTATCGAGCAGCAATGGCAAACGGTCCGGACCGTCTGGCAGGTCGGTGCTGTTGTACTGCGCAACGACGCCACAGACCGGCACCCGTGCGCTGGTGTTGAGGAGTGGCAGCACGGCATCGAATACTTTGCCGCCGACGTTCTCGAAATACACATCGATCCCGTCTGGGCAGTTGTCTGCCAATTGCTGCGCAAAATGTTCGGCGCGATGGTCGATACAGGCGTCGAAACCAAGCGTTTCGACCGCATGCTTGCATTTTTCAGCACCACCGGCGATGCCGACAACCCGGCAGCCTTTCAGCTTACCGATCTGCCCGACAGTCGCACCAACGGGGCCGGTGGCTGCGGCCACCACCAGCGTTTCGCCGGCCTTGGGTTGGCCGATATCGAGCAAACCCATGTAGGCGGTGAAACCGGGCATGCCCAGCACACCCAGGGCATGGGAAGGGTGCTGCATGTCTTGGCTAAGTTTGAGCAGGCCGGTCCCATCGGAAACAGCATAGTCCTGCCAGCCGTTGCCACTGAGCACCCAGTCGCCTTCCTTGTAGTCGGCATGGCGGGACTCTACGACCCGGCAAACCGTACCGCCGACCATCACATCGCCTACTTCCATGGGTGGCGCGTAGGACGGCCCGGCACTCATGCGGCCACGCATGTAGGGGTCCAGCGAGAGGTAAACGGTACGCAGCAACAGCTGTCCGTCGCTGGGGCTCGGCACCGGACCGGTTTCCAACCGAAAGTTATCGGCGGTGGGGGCACCGTGCGGACGCGAGGCGAGGTGGATGCTGCGGTTGTGTTGCGATTGTTGAGTCATCGAGGTGCTCCAGTGATCGGTCAGCAGACCAAAATGGGAGCCTGTCTTGCGCGGGACGTTCCATCCGTTGGCGCGGTGACTGGCTTCGCCCTGCAGAAATTCGAAGCCCGAAAACACGACCGCCCCCATGAGGGGGCGGCTGCTACATTGCGATTGAAGCTAACGCGGCAACGTCAGACGTCGAGCCAGCCTTCATCGTCGGCGTCATCACGGAAGCGGTTGTACTCTTCCTCGTTCCAGTCGCCGCTCTTGTCGCGGTCATAGCTGTTGTAGACGCCTTGGCCATATTCCTCATCGGAGAGTGTGCCGTTTCGATCAGCATCCCAACGGGAAAACATGCCTTGATTGTCGAACCCGGTGTCCCACTCGTTGTAGTCCACGGAGCCGGACTTATCGGCATCCCAAGTGTTGTAGTCCATATCCGCCGCGTAAGTCATGGCCGAGCCGCCTGCAAGGGCCGCTGCCAGGGCGATACCACCAACTGCTTTTTGCCATTTCATGTTCATGCTGCTTCTCCTCTGCAAATTACTGGGTAGTCATCACCAGAGGATGGCGCTGACATAGTTTTCGTAACCCGTCAGCTTTGAGAGTTCTAAAAAACATTCGGTTACCGACATGAGGTCATACAGCCGCAACGGCTACTGGCCGATCAGATTGATGGTGTTGTTGATTGGCATGTCGTCGACCGATTGGGCCTGTGCCAGCAATTGCGAAACCATCGAAAGGACGGCCCCGGATTGTCCGCCGTCTGGCCCCTTGGGAATCCAATATTCGTCGCCAGCAAATTCGGCGCGGACCATCGCGTTCATCGTCATTCCTTGCTCCACGCGGATGATCGGCTGCTGCCCGGCGTGGGTTCTGACGGTTAGCAAGGTGCCGTTGGCTTCCTGCACCCGCACGCACTCGCCCAGGTAGTCGAACACTTCGGCGAGCGAGCGGGTGTGCAACTCGACCTTGCCGATGCCCTCGGCTTCGAAATACACACGACCGCCACCGACGCTGCCGAAGAAGTCCGGGTCGCCCAGCTGGAACTCCTTTCGGCTTTCCAGCTTGCACCGGGCAAGCTTGAACAGGTTCTCCTGAGGACGGACGAAGCAGAACCGGGCGCTTTCAACCGATTCGGTGAGCTGGTAGCGATTATTGCCTCGCGTACTGACGGCCAGGTTCTCCTTGCGTGCGGAAATCAACTGGTCGATGGAAGGCGCTTGCTTGAGCTCAAGTTCCGGCCCGTAGCGGCTGACGAGAAAGGCGCTTTCCATGGTGATGCCTTGGTCGACAAGGCGGCTCACCACCTGCTGGAATCGTTTGAAATCAGCGATCTTCGAAGGATTGTTATAGAAGCGCTCCGTTCCGTTCGGACCTTGGAAGTGCACGCTTTCAAGGAACAGGGACAGAATCAGCTCCGGTGCGTAGTCCTGGCGCAGCATGAAAGCTAGAGAGGTGGTGCTGATCGGCGCTACATAGCCGCGGTAAAACTCCTGGTTGTCCTGGGTCGACACGTCGAACCCTGGCCCTTGTTCAATCGCCATGTGGGGGTTGAAACTGAAGTCTGATGGCGCGTCGCCCCCGAACGGCAGCGTCAGGTTGGCGCCAGCCGAAAGGCGGCTGCGGCCACGGATGGTCGTCACGGTCGTGAAGTGGGCGGGTAGCGAAACGCTGCGGCGCACGATGTTGAGCAGCAAGGCTTCGTCCTGTAGACGGCTGTAGTCCCGGTTGATCGTTGCCATTGCTGTGTCGAGACGTTCGGTCCCGGCGCAGCCAGCCAAGAGAAGGCTGATCGACAAAGCGGTGATCAGTCGTCCAACCAGCATCGAGCGGCTCATTGAATGCTTTCCTGAATCGGCCATTGAGCCATGGTTGTTGAGCGGAATTGGCCAGTTGGCCGCGCCATCGCCGAACGACATACGGTCGACCAGTGCTGGCGCTGCGTCTGGCTCTAGTGGTGGGCGGTGAGCGGCCCCATGCGCCGTTTCAGTATCGTCGACACGTGGGGCTCACTGGCTAAGCAAACGCTTCTCATCATTTGCCGTTGGGCTACTCCAGCTCGCCAGGCGTGGCGGAGTAGTGCGATTCGTCCTCTGTCACTGTTTCCTGCTCGGTCTTGTGCAGGTTGCGGTTCGGGACGCTGTCGCGCTCCGGCATGCCTTGAACTATCCGGCCGTCCTCGGTGACGATCTGACCTTTTTCATTGCGGTGGGTTTCAAGCTTTTCCATGGGCGTAGGAACACCCATAGGGCTTGGGCGCGAACCGGTGTCTTCTCGCGGGGTGCCGGCTGGCCACTGGGCCAATGCCGGTTGGGCGGCGGCGGCCAGCAGCGTGGTCACTGCCAGTGACGTAAAAAAGGATCTGTTCATGACGGTCTCCTGATGAAGTGTGCCGACCAAGCGGCGTGTCGGGTTGCCGTACCTGATTCCGATCATTGCCAACCGAAGCTATACGCCCTCCGGCTGGCACACCAACAAGGCAATCGGACCACCACTCGAATACTTGCCGGGCACCCTGGCTACGGCTTGCTCGTTTGGGCTGATCGACATTGCGGGCGCAGCGGTCATCACGGTTTCCTCGGGTAAGGCGTGGAACTGGCACGACGCAATTTCCTGGCTGTGGTTGGTAATCTTGACGGCGGGGACGCCGCGCAAGTCGACTTTGTCCGAGGACGCTTGCGGTACTCCCAGTTCTTCCACTTCCAGGTTCATACCGTTCAAACGTTTGACGACCAGAGGCTCCTGAGCGAGGGCAGGCAGAGCGAACGCCAAGCTAATAAGCGCTATTAAAGGTCTCTTCATTCTGCTTCTCCGTTTTGGTGGCTTATTCATCTGAACAGGGCTGGCGCGCTGAGTTCGAAGATTGACTCGACGCTGCTATCAAACGGGCGAGGCAGGCCGTCGCTGGTTGCATCTCTCAGCCCTCGATTAACCAGGGCGTGGGTTCAGTTGGATGCTCCAGGCGATAGGAAACCGGTGCGCCAGTGGCCATTCGGCTTTCTCACCAGGATCGGCGTCGGTGCGATCTAGTCCGCCACATTTGGTTGCAATTCACTGAACCCCGTTCATCTTCCTCGGTCAGAGCTGAGCGTAATGGCTCAAGCCCATCACGCACCGCAGCGCCCCACCGCTAACCAGTCGGGTCGCCTGCCGGGTTTGGACCCAATCTCTTTATTCAGATGCCGAGCGCTCTAATGGATCAGATATACGCTGTCGTGCTGTCGTACAAACGCAAGGATTTGCTTAAGCGTTGTCTGGAAGGGATCAGTGCCCAGAGCCGTCCGTGTGACGCCATCATCGTGGTCGATAACGCCAGCAACGATGGGACCGAAGAGGTGTTGCTCGATTCAGAAGTTGCCAATCTCAAGGTGTACGTGCTGTCCCGCAATACCGGCGCCTCGGGTGGTTTCAGTGCCGGGTTTCGTATGGCCTATCAGCAGGGCGCTGATTTTGTCTGGATGATGGATGACGATGTCATCCCTGAACCGGATGCCTTGGAAAAACTGCTCGAGGCTGATCAGCGACTCGCCGAGCACAAACAGCCACGCTCCTTCTTGCTGTCGAGGGCGTTTACCGAGGCGGGTTTGCTCACCAACGTGCCGCGAATCGATGAGCGGACCAACGCCATTGATTACGAAAACTGGCCCGCGTTGCTGCACCTCGGTGTAGTGCCGGTGCGACCAGCCACCTATGTATCGATCCTGGTACCGCGAGAAACATTGGCCCGGCACGGCGTGCCGTTGGCCCCGATGTTCATGTGGGGAGACGACACCGAGTTCACGTTGCGTATCAGCCAGGACACGCCGGGTTACCTCGTGGTTGCTAGCAAGGTCCTGCACCTGCGGCGTGTCAGCGGTGCCATCGACATTCTGCGCGAGCCGGACCCCAGTCGGATTGCGCTGCATCGGCACCTGGTACGCAACGAACTGTTCGTGGCGCGCCGGTATTTCCGCAAGCGACGGGTGTTAGGCCTGTTCACATCACGGCTGGGCCTGGTTGCTGCGATGCTGGCGCGAGGTCAGTTTGCCAAGGCACGCATCATCCTTACCGGGCTGATGGAGAGCTTCAGCTTCGCACCGGTTCCGGAGGCCGCCGATGCGCCTGTTGAGGCGCTGGGTGTGAGCGTGCGTGAGCTAGTCCCAAAGCGGTCAGGCGAGACAGCTGAGCAAACCATCCAACAGCAGCCAGATACCGCCCCAGTTACGGTTACCCGCACCGATACGTTGTCCGATACGCCTATCCTTACGGGGCACACCAACATGCGGGTTCTCGTCTGTGGCGCGGAAGGGCAGGTCGGCTATTGCCTGACCAATCAGGCTGCCAGCTTCGGGTTGGATGCCATCGGCTTGTCTCGCCAGGCATTGGACATTACCCGCGCGGAGCACATTCGAGAGGCCATCGAGCGTCATAAGCCTGCCCTTATCATCAACGCAGCGGCGTACACCAACCTGGATCACGCCGAAGCGGAAGTGGCGCAGGCTCAGGCGGTCAACCGCGACGGCGCTGCCAACCTGGCTGCAGCCGCCCGACAGTTCGGTATTCCCTTGTTCCATCTGTCGAGTGAATACGTATTTTCCGGTGACGCTGACAAACCCTATCGTGAAACCGACCAGGCGATGCCGAACAGCGTGTACGGCTCCACACGTCTTGCAGGCGAGCAGGTCATCAGCCAGACGCTTGACCGCTACCTCATTCTGCGGACCAGCTGGATCTACGGTGAGCGCGGAAACAACTTCGTCAAAACGATGCTCAATTTGGGCAACAAGACGGAGGAAATCTCCGTCGTCAGCGATCAGATTGGTTGCCCGACCCGAGCCCGCAGCGTTGCACGCGTACTGATCGAACTGGCTCTGCGCTATTGCCGTGACGGCGATCTGCAGTGGGGGCTGTATCACTACAGCGGTGCGTCTCCGTGCAGCTGGGCCGAGTTTGCCACCGAGGTGTTCCAGGAAGCCGAATCGGCGGGGTTGATTGATACAGCCCCCCGTGTGCTGCCGGTGCCTAGCTCAAGCCTGCCTCGGGCTGCGTTGCGGCCAGCCTGGTCTGTGCTCGATTGTTCGCTCATCGAGGAGACATTCGGTATCCGGCCCAAGCACTGGCGAGATGAATTGCGGCATGTGATTCGGCGAATCAGCGATATGCCGGTCGTGCCGTTCGGGCCTTCGCCCAGCCGCGTTCCGTTCAAGGCGTATCCGTTTTGTATCCAAGAGCAGCCCGCGCAGCTATCGGCGTCCAGGCGGTCCGCCACAGGCGAATAAATACTCGGGCGGATCAAAAACCTTTTCTAAATATTACGGTCCGAGGCTCAGGACTTTTCCGAAGGGATTTCACCATGACAGATGCAACGATCAAGAGAGTAGGTGTTTCGGGTACAGGGATGATCTCGCACTGTTTCGTTCGTCTGATCATGCAGCACTACAAGGATCTTAAAATCAGCCGGGTCTTGACCCGTAGAAGCGTCGCGACGCTGAGTAGCTTTCCGCTGGCCGACGCGCTGACCAACTCCATTGACGATCTTATTGCCAACTCAGATGTGATCGTCGAGTGCACGGGTGACGTCTTTTTCGGTACCGAAGTGATCGAGCGCGCCTTCGAAGCCGGGGTGCCGGTGGTTACCATCAACGCCGAGCTTCAGGTCACGACGGGGTCTTACCTTTCCGGCAAGGGATTCCTGACCGAAGCCGAAGGGGATCAGCCTGGATCGCTCGCCGCGCTGCGCGAAGAAGCCTTGCAGATGGGCTTTCAGCCGCTGGTCTACGGCAACATGAAGGGCTACCTGAACCACAACCCCAGCCTTGAAGACATGGCCTACTGGTCCAAGCGCCAGGGCATCAGCATTGAACAGACCACATCCTTTACCGATGGCACCAAGGTGCAGATCGAGCAGGTCGTGGTAGGCAACGGGTTTGGCGCGACTATCACCAGACGTGGTCTGGAAGGACTGACGTCGACCGATCTAAACGTCAGCGGCAACGTTCTCGGGCTGATTGCAGAAGGCGTCGGACAACCAATTGTCGACTACGTATTGCCCAATGGCTATTCGGCGGGCGGCGTGTTTCTGGTGTGCCGGCACGATGAAATGCAGGCGCGGGCAATCGAATACTTCAAGCTCGGGCCTGGGCCGTATTACGTGCTGACACGACCCTTTCACCTCTGCTCGCTCGAAGTCGGCAAGACCGTACGGCGGGTGCTTGCCGGTGGCGGTGTGCTGCTGAACAATTCTGTTTCGCCCACCTTGGGTGTTGCGGCAATCGCCAAACGTGAGATGAAGGCTGGAGAGATGATCGGCCGTGGAATAGGTGGGTTCGACGTTCGCGGCGAAGCAGTCAAACTTGCCGACGAGCTCGATCACGTACCCATCGGGCTGCTGCGCAACACGGTTCTCAAGAGAGCTGTCGAGCCGGGGCAGCTGATCACGTTCGACGACATCGAAGTTCAGCCCAGCCGCGTGCTGGACATCATCTTCCAGCAACAACAAAAAGTGCTGCAGCGGATCGAAACAGACGTTCAGCCAACGCTGTTGCGCCAGGCTCTGCAGTGAGAGCCCAGGACGAGGCGGAGGTCTGGGCCGACGGATACGGTTTCGTGGAGTTTCAGCGGACCGGAATCGGCCTCGTCCCGTATCACCACGAATCTCGCACTGTGCAAGAGACGCTGCCAATCGCAGCGCCAATACAGTTGACTGAAGAAGATTCAGCGGGTGACGGCACTGCCTTCACCCTGCTGGCATGATCGACCGACTTGCCTGCTCACGCGAGCTGAGACTGGTCCCCGGTCATGCTGCCTTCAGCGGCCATATTAAGCGTGTTCCAGAGGCTGCAGGCAAGGCGCACCACGGCGCCGCCGAAGCCGCTGGCTTCTGTTTGAGCATCCAGCTCGTTGTCAAAAACCGCTAACACGCTACCGTAGGAATAAACGACTCCCCACCGATCCGGGTTTCCGCTATCTGCCTTGATGATATCCACGACCGTCTCCCAAAATGTCACGAGGTGTGACAAAAATACGGCGCATAAATACCACGGCGTCATAAAGCCGACAACTGCCGTTCGGCGGGACTCCAATCAGCCCCGGTTGAGGGGCCATCCGTGCCGTTTTTCTGTCCCGGCACAGCCCCACCGCCTAGGTGCACTGGAACAGCGCAGTTGATTGGGGGCGTTCGGTCGTCGCAGCATTTGACTACGTGCCACGGCGCTCCCCCGGATGCGTTTCATGTCCCATGGGCGTGGCATCAGGTAGGTTCACATCCGGCTCGGCGAAGTCTGGGCTGTGTACTTCAGAGTCCATTGGCATGTGACTGTAGCGCTGCTTGTCGACGGATACGTGGCGTGGCTGCGGCTCGGTAGCGGTCAGGATACGTTTGGCCTCGCAACGTCCACTGATGCCGCGCGCTAACGCCATGCCACCCATCGCCAACTGCAACAGGCCGCTCAGTCCGCCGCGACGCAACCCTCTGCCCAGCATAACCAGCCCGCCCGCAACGGAGGCGCTGCGTTCCCAGCCGTGCACGTTTTGCGGGGCGCTCTTGTCGAAAAGTCGATTCATGGTCGTTCCTTTTTGTTCAGCCGTTGAATATGACGCCCGCTCGAGGGCGTAGCGGGCAGGACAGGTGATGCTCGTCGAATAAATGCGATGTTCTGGCCACAGCAGAGCCTGTTTGCCTCGTTTCGTTAGCCATAGATTCGGCAGCGTCGCAGCGGTATTCGTTCGAGGCGGGAGATAAGCGGCACGCGACATGGCTTGACAGTTGGACATGCGTCCCGCAGATTTCGCTAAACGTAATTCGATTACGCAAAAGAATAATAGAGCGCCGCGTAGACACGGCGCGCCTTCAGTGCAGCCATGGCAACGAATATGGATTCATCCGTTTTTTTTCAGTTCACCGCGTCCGCTCGACTTCGGAGCGTCCAGGTGGCCGCAAGGTCGTTGAGCGTGGCCGGCCCGGTGAAGTCGTTGCGGGCTGGCGCGGCTAGTCTGTCCAGCAGGCTGAAGCGCAGCCCGGAAGCCAGGTCGATGGCCGCGCCTGACGTTCGGATGAGCTGCTGAAATGAAGATCTTGGGCTTTCGATTGACCCTGGGCGACCATCTGGGTCGCAGCGTCCGTGGGATTTCCTGTGCGCCGCCGAGTTGACCTTCGCATAACGTCAATTTCGCTAACGTACCGTTATTCCAAGGAGCCAATCATGGCCGACCTGTTTGAAAATCCCATGGGCCTTATGGGCTTCGAATTCATCGAATTTGCCTCGCCCACCCCGAACGTCATCGAGCCGGTACTGGAAAGCATGGGCTTTACCCATGTCGCCAACCACCGTTCCAAAGATGTGGCGCTGTACCGCCAGGGTGAGATCAACGCCATCGTCAATCGCGAGGCGAAAGGCCTGCCAGCTTATTTCGCCGCTGAGCATGGGCCTTCAGTGTGCGGCATGGCGTTCCGTGTGAAGGACGCGCAAAAAGCCTATACCCGCGCGCTGGAGCTGGGTGCACAGGCCATCGAACTGCCTACCGGTCCGATGGAACTGCGCCTGCCAGCGATCAAGGGGATCGGCGGAGCGCCGCTGTATCTGATCGACCGTTTCGGTGAGGGCAGCTCGATTTATGACATCGATTTCGTGTTCCTGGAGGGCGTCGAGCGTCATCCGGTCGGCGCTGGCCTGAAGCTCATCGACCATCTGACCCACAACGTTTACCGCGGTCGCATGGCTTACTGGGCGGACTTCTACGAGAAGCTGTTCAACTTCCGTGAGATCCGTTACTTCGACATCAAGGGTGAGTACACCGGCCTGACATCCAAGGCCATGACCGCACCGGACGGCATGATCCGCATCCCGCTCAACGAGGAGTCGTCGAAGGGCGCTGGGCAGATCGAGGAATTCCTCATGCAGTTCAACGGTGAGGGTATCCAGCACGTCGCCTTTCTCACCGACAACCTGATCGAGACCTGGGACAAGCTGAAGGCCAGCGGCACCGTCTTCATGACCGCTCCGCCGGAAACCTACTACGAAATGCTCGAAGGCCGGTTGCCCAACCACGG
This sequence comes from Pseudomonas sp. NPDC077451, assembly GCF_044543345.1. Classification (NCBI taxonomy): domain Bacteria; kingdom Pseudomonadati; phylum Pseudomonadota; class Gammaproteobacteria; order Pseudomonadales; family Pseudomonadaceae; genus Pseudomonas; species Pseudomonas sp. NPDC077451. The sequence goes on from NZ_JBITVX010000011.1 coordinate 47,016, forward strand.
CGAGCCGGTGGAGGAATTGAAGTCCCGCGGCATCCTGCTTGACGGGGCGCTGGAAGATGGCGAGCAGCGCCTGCTGCTGCAGATCTTCTCCGGTACCGTGCTCGGCCCGGTGTTCTTCGAGTTCATCCAGCGCAAGGGCGACAGCGGCTTCGGTGAAGGTAACTTCAAGGCGCTGTTCGAATCCATCGAGCGTGATCAGATTAAGCGCGGCGTGCTCAGCACCACTGAGTAACCACCGAGACGGCAACCGACTCCGGTTGCCGTTCCAATCGATCCAGTTGTTTCACCGCGCTTTCAAGCGCACCGGCGGCGGCACAAGGGCGCTGCCGGTGCCGGTGCGGCTTCGCCATGTGTGTGATTAGCGAAACGATCAGGCCAGATGATCCCGTCCTTGGTCCGGCCGAAGCGAGCGGAGACGCCAAGGCTGCCACGTAACCTCCGAACGGGGCTGTGATGAATAGCTGCCGCGATCAATGCATGCGTTTACAAGAACAGGGCGCAAGTGACTACGCAGCTTGCAGAGCGACCAAATGTCTTATTGATTGCTTCTGCGTTGCCGCATAGGCTTAGCCCATGATCGTCAACATGCGTTCCTTCCTTATCCTGCTGTTGGTACTTACGCTTCCGATCAATGGGATGGCGCAACTACTCATGCCGGCAACATCGTCGGTACATCACCAGATGGCTGATATGGAAGGCATGAACGGCATGGACGGCGCTGATCAAGATTGTCGTGAAGGAAAGGATCAAGGCCCAACGACCGTCTGCAAGAACGGGCAAGAATGCAAAACCTCCAGCCTCGTTCAGATTGCGGCGGCCAAGGCGGACGTGATTCCTGCAGCCAATCCCGTGACTACACCCTATAACGACCAGATCCCTTCGCGTCTTCTGGATGCCGTCTGGCACCCACCCCGCGTCTGATTCCAATCGAATTCTAGAAACCCGCCCGAATGTGAGCATTCGGGTCGGTTACCGCGCGCCCTTTGGCCCGCATGGAAGATCAGGAATCCTTTAAATGAAACCCCTTATTCGCTGGGCGCCCCATCAGGTGGCCGCCTTGATCATGGGCGCGCTCTCGTTTCCCGGGCTCGTGTCAGCTCTCACGTTGGAACAGGCCTTGAGCCTGGCCGAGCAGCAGGCACCTTCGTTAGCCGCGCAAACTGCCAACCTCCACGCTGCTCGTAGCGCTGCGATTCCGGCAGGCGAGCTCCCCGATCCGAAGCTCAGGCTTGGGCTGCAAAACGTACCCATCGAAGGCGACACACGCTGGCGGCTCGATGAAGAGGCCATGACCATGCAAATGGTCGGCGTCATGCAAGAGGTACCGAATCGGGCGAAACGGCGCGCTCGGATCGAGGCTGCGCAGGCAGGTGTCGCGCTTGCAGGCGTGCAGCAGTCCATCGAACGCCTCAGTGTTCGTCAAGCGACCGCCGAGGCCTGGGTCGCTAGCTTCGCGGTCGAGCAGAAGCTGAGTCTTTTCCAACAGTTTTACGGCGAAAACAAGCTGTTTTCCCAGGCTGTTCAGGCGCGTATTGCTGGCGGGCGCGGCCAGACCGCCGACAGCGTGCTTCCCAAGCAGGAAGCCGCCTTGCTGGCAGAACAGGAAGATGAGCTGGTACGCAACCAGGCGGTTGCACGGGCCGAGTTACGCCGCTGGATAGGCGAGCCGGCTGACCAGCCGCTGACAGGCGTCTGGCCGCAATGGCCCGCCGACGCTGTTCACTACCAGCACAACCTCGACCGCCACCCGGCACTGCTGGCATTCGGTCCGATGACACGCGAGGCCGAGGCAAACGTCAGCCAGGCCATCGCCGAAAAAACACCGGACTGGAGTTGGGGCGTCGACTACCTGCGTCGGGGGCGGGAGTACGGCGACATGGTGAACCTCAGCGTCAGCTTCGACCTGCCGATGTTCACCGGCTCGCGACAGGACCCGAAGATCGCTGCCGAGCGGGCACGGCTCGCGCAGATCGAGGCTCAGCGCCAGGCCACGTTACGTATGCATGACCAGGAGCTGACCGCCAACCTGGCTGAGTATCAACGCTTGTCTCGGGTACTGACGCGCCTCGAACAAACCCTACTGCCGCTCGCAGAACAGAAGGTTGACCTGGCCATGGCCGATTACCGCGCTGGGAAAGGCGAATTGATCGCTGTGATCGATGCGCGCCGCCAGCTCGTCGAAACCCGTCTGCGTCGCATCGACACGTCTCGTGACCTTTCGCTGAGCAACGCCCGCCTGCATTTCGCCTTTGGAGATACCCAACCATGAGTTTCCACACACAACAGCTGGCGCTCGTACTCAGCGTAATGATTGGTGCGACCGCAGCAGCCGTGATGCCCACCGCAGCCTTGGCACAAGCAGGTGATGATGAGGGCAGGGCAGTGCTCTATTGGTACGACCCGATGGTCCCGCAGCAGAAATTCGACAAACCGGGCAAGTCACCCTTCATGGATATGGAGCTCGTCCCGCGTTATGCCGATGAAGGCAGCGACGGGGCATCGATGAAGATCGACCCGAGCGTCACGCAGAACCTCGGCATCCGTCTGGCGACGGCTGTGCGTGAGTCGATCAGTCAGTCGCTTGAAGCCACCGGAGCATTGTTGTTTGACGAGCGCGACGTGGCGGTGGTGCAGGCGCGCGCTGGAGGCTTCGTCGAGCGCGTTTACGATCGGGCACCTGAGGATGTGATCGACAAGGGGGCGCCGCTGGCCGATCTGCTCATACCGGAATGGGCCGCGGCACAGGAAGAGTATCTGGCGCTCCGAGACGTTGGTGAACCCCAGCTGTTGGCCGCGGCGCGGCAACGGTTACGCCTCGCCGGTATGCCGGCAGACGTCATTGCGCAACTGCAACGGAGCGGCAAGACACGTGCGGTCTGGACCGTAACCAGCCCGATTGCTGGCGTGTTGAGCAGTCTCGATGTTCGCGAGGGCATGACAGTACCTGCCGGCGCATCACTTGCACGCATCAATGGACTGAACACCGTTTGGCTGGAGGTGGCGGTGCCTGAGGCCCAGGTCGGTCATCTGGCACAAGGGCAAAAGGTAACCGCGCGCTTGCCGGCCTTTGCCGGTGAATCCTTGGAAGGGACGATTCAGGCCGTGCTGCCTCAAGCCAACCTGGATAGCCGTACGGTGCGTGTCCGGGTCGAGCTACCTAACCCACAACAGCGACTACGCCCCGGCATGACGGCGCAGGTGACCTTGAATCGCGACGTCGAGCAGGCTTTGGTCATTCCTTCCGAGGCGGTCATTCGGACCGGTCGCCGGGCATTGGTCATGCTGGCGGAGGATGAAGGCCGTTACCGTCCCGTCGAGGTGCGTATCGGTCGGGAATTCGATGACAGAACCGAAATACTTGAAGGGCTCGAAGCAGGTCAGAAGGTAGTCGCATCCGGCCAGTTCCTGCTTGATTCCGAGGCGAGTCTGCGCGGACTGACCGCGCAAAGCCTGGAACAGCCGAGGTCTTCCTTCGAATCCGCTTTGCATGAGGCTGAGGGCACGATTGTGGGGCTGGAAGACGGCATGGTTGGCCTGTCGCATGGGCCGTTCAAGACCTTGAACATGCCTGGGATGACCATGGCCTTTCCGGTTGCCGATCCATCGCTTACCTCAGGCTTGCAGTCGGGTGACCGTGTCCGCGTTGGCGTGCGTGAAACTGACGAGGGCCTGATCATCGAGCGCATCGTGAAGCTCGGGGGCCAGCCATGATCGCAGCCATGATTCGCTGGTCAGTCGCCAACCGATTTCTGGTTCTGCTGGCCACTGTTTTCGCGGTGGCCTGGGGCGTCTGGTCGGTCAAGAACACAGCGGTCGATGCCTTGCCTGACCTTTCCGATGTCCAGGTCATCATCCGCACCCCATACCCGGGCCAGGCGCCTCAGATCGTCGAAAACCAGGTCACCTATCCACTGACCACAACGATGTTGTCGGTGCCAGGCGCGAAGACGGTGCGCGGCTACTCGTTTTTCGGAGACAGCTACGTGTACGTCCTGTTCGAGGACGGCACGGACCTCTACTGGGCCCGCTCGCGGGTACTGGAATACCTGAGTCAGGTACAAAGCCGGCTGCCCGCCGCGGCCAAGCCCGCCTTAGGCCCAGATGCCACGGGTGTCGGCTGGATCTACCAATATGTGCTGGTGGACCGCACGGGCAGGCATGACCTCTCGCAGCTGCGCTCTCTGCAGGACTGGTTCCTGCGCTATGAACTCAAGACACTGCCCAACGTGGCGGAAGTCGCACCCATCGGCGGGATGGTCAAGCAGTACCAGGTGGTACTCGACCCGGTACGCATGGCCAGCCGGGGCGTGACACAGCAGCAGATCGCAACGGCCATCGACGAGGCGAACCGTGAAACCGGCGGGAGTGTTCTGGAACTGGCAGAAACCGAGTTCATGGTTCGTGCGACCGGCTATTTGCAGACATTGAGAGATTTTCGAGCCATTCCGCTGCGTCTCGATGGTGGCGTGCCGGTAACCCTCGGAGACGTTGCGCACGTTCAGCTCGGCCCAGAGATGCGCCGCGGCATTGCCGAGCTTGATGGCGAGGGGGAAGTGGTCGGTGGAGTGGTCATTCTGCGCAGCGGCAAAAACGCGCGGGAAACCATCGCCGCGGTCCAGACCAAGCTCGACGAACTCAAAGCGAGCTTGCCTCCGGGTGTTGAAATCGTCACGACCTACGACCGCAGCAAACTGATCGACAGCGCTGTTGAAAACCTCACCCACAAGCTCATCGAGGAGTTCATCGTTGTTGCATTGGTTTGCGCGCTGTTTCTCTGGCATTTGCGCTCGTCTTTGGTGGCAATCGTTTCGTTGCCAATCGGCATCCTGATCGCGTTCGTGATCATGCAGCGGCAGGGTATCAACGCCAACATCATGTCCCTGGGCGGCATCGCCATTGCCATCGGAGCGATGGTCGACGCAGCCATCGTCATGATCGAAAACGCTCACAAGCACATCGAGGCGTGGCACAAGCGCTACCCAGATTCCACCCTTAAAGGCCAGGAGCACTGGAAGGTCATCACCGAGGCGGCCGTCGAGGTCGGACCGGCCCTGTTCTTCAGCCTCCTGATCATCACCCTGTCGTTCATTCCAGTGTTCACCCTTGAGGCGCAGGAGGGTCGGCTGTTCGGTCCGCTGGCCTTCACCAAAACCTACGCAATGGCGGCCGCTGCCGGGTTGTCCGTCACGCTGGTTCCGGTGCTCATGGGGTACTGGATACGGGGCAGAATCCCGGATGAACACCGCAACCCCCTCAACCGAGGCCTCATCTGGATCTACAAGCCTGCCTTGGACGCGGTGCTGCGTTGGCCCAAGACAACGTTGCTGGTGGCGGTTCTGGTCTTTTTAACGGGCTTGTGGCCTGCCACTCGACTCGGTGGTGAGTTCTTGCCACCGTTGGACGAAGGTGACCTGCTCTATATGCCCACTGCACTCCCGGGCCTCTCGGCGCAAAAGGCGTCCGAGCTGTTACAGCAGACCGACCGGCTGATCAAAACGGTTCCAGAGGTTGCCCGCGTGTTCGGCAAGGCGGGGCGAGCCGACACCGCAACCGATCCTGCGCCGCTGGAAATGTTCGAAACGACCATTCAGTTCAAGCCGAAGGATCAGTGGCGCGAAGGAATGACGTCCGAAAAACTGGTGGAGGAGCTGGACCGCACGGTGCAAGTGCCGGGGTTGGCCAACCTCTGGATCCCGCCCATTCGAAACCGCATCGACATGCTGGCGACCGGTATCAAGAGCCCGATCGGGGTGAAGGTGTATGGCACCGAGTTGGCTCAGATCGATAACGCCACCTTGGCCATCGAGAAAATCGCCAAAACCGTGCCCGGTGTCAGCTCGGCGTTGGCCGAGCGACTGACCGGCGGGCGCTATATCGATGTGGACATCGATCGTGTCGCGGCGGCACGTTACGGTTTGAACATAGCGGATGTGCAATCGATCGTGGCCGGTGCCGTCGGAGGCCAGACCATCGGAGAGACTGTCGAAGGGCTTGCGCGGTATCCGATCAACCTTCGCTACGGTCGAGAGTGGCGCGACTCGCTGACGGATCTGCGCGACCTGCCTATCTACACGCCGCAGGGCAGCCAGATCACCCTGGGCACGGTTGCCGAGGTCAAGGTGACCGACGGCCCACCGATGCTTAAAAGCGAGAACGCCAGGCTGTCGGGTTGGGTTTACGTCGATGTTCGTGGCCGTGACATGGCTGCTGTGGTGAGCGATCTGAGGCAAAGGGTCAGCGAAAGTGTTCAGCTCGAGTCCGGCATGAGCATCAGCTATTCCGGTCAATTCGAGTTCATGGAGCGCGCCAACGCCAAGTTGAAACTGGTGGTGCCGGCCACCTTGCTGATCATCTTTGTTCTGCTCTACCTCACGTTTTCCCGCTTCGGCGAGGCGCTGTTGATCATGGCCACGCTGCCATTCGCCCTGACCGGAGGTGTCTGGTTTCTGTATCTACTGGGCTACAACCTGTCCGTCGCGACCGGTATTGGCTTCATCGCGCTCGCCGGGGTTTCCGCTGAGTTCGGCGTCATCATGTTGCTTTACCTGACGAACGCCTGGCGAGACCGCCTCAACGCCGGTGCGCGAGATGAAGCCGACCTGCTCGACGCGATCCGCGAGGGCGCCGTACAGCGCGTGCGCCCCAAGGCCATGACAGTGGCGGTCATCATCGCCGGTCTGTTGCCCATCCTTTTGGGGGGCGGAACCGGCAGCGAAATCATGAGCCGCATCGCCGCGCCCATGGTCGGCGGGATGATTACCGCGCCCTTGCTTTCCCTGTTCGTGCTGCCGGCGGCGTACTTGCTGATGCGCCGCCGTCAATTGCCGACCATCCCACACCACTCTATCAACTCCGCAGGAGCACACTCATGAACATCAAGCACATCTGCCTTGCGACATTCTTCCTGATACCTGCTGCCTATGCCGCCGACAAGCAACCCATGGACGGCATGCCGATGGATCACAAAGGCATGAACATGCAAACGGACCAGCAGGCGGCCGGACAGGCCGCTACAGCCACCGGCACGGTCAAGAAAGTGAACCTGGAAAAGGGCTCGGTCATCATCGCTCACGGCCCGGTGGAAGCTCTCGGCTGGCCATCCATGACCATGGGCTTCAAGGCAACGCCGGATCAACTCCGGACCTTGCAGCAGGGTGACCAGGTTGAGTTCGACTTTGTTTCGAAAGGGATGAACGCCGTCGTCACGCGAATCGACAAACAGTAACAGGCTGGGTCACACCCCTCGGCACCGTGGTTGCACCGCGCGGTGCCTTGGCTTCGAAGATCCCCCGCGCTGCGGCGAGCGATCCGGATGGCCGAAGGGTCTCTTTAGGTCTGCAACTCGGGGGGCGGGTCGTCAGCGCTGGTATCACGGTCCCGTTCGTGCCGCGTGAGCGGAAACAACGGCAACCAGGCCTCGCGGCGTACCGTCCAACTTTCGTAACTGGGCATCAGTTGATCAGGCGCGTCGAGGGAACCCAGATGCACTTCGATTTCGTCTGCTGTGCGTGCGAAAACGGACGAGCCACAGCGGGGGCAGAAATGTCGCCCGGCATAGTCCTGCGCTTCGCCAGTGATTGTCACGGCATCCTGCGCAAACACCGCGGCGGCGTAGAAGAGGGCACCGTGATGCTTTCGGCAGTCGAGGCAATGGCATAGGCCAACGCGCTTCGGGCGGCCCGTCGCCACAATCCGCAAGTTGCCGCACAGGCAACCACCGGTGAATCGCTCCATCTGGCTTCCTCTGGTCAATGGTCGGATCGAACCTGTCCCGTCAGTCATAGCTGAAAAAAAGATGACCGACGTACTAAAGGTCGCTTAATCGGTTGGGACCGTGTTTTCCCTTACGGACGCAGGTCTCCGTCGGCTGCCGCAGGCAGACGACCTGCTTCTGCTGGTTGCCGAAAGCCGTACTGATCAGGCGACTTCGATGCATTACCGGACGGTCTGGCTGCGTTGGGCATACGAACGGCCTTGGCTTGCGAGTATCGAACAGAGGACAGGGTTAATCGAAGTGACAGGGCAGTCGCCACTCCGGACGAGGCTATGGCAATGGCGCGTAAGGGCACGGTGCTTGTGGCGATGGCGGCGCTTTGCTGGGGAATATCGGGCGGGATCGCCGGTGTTCTCTTGAGCGATGGCTGGGATGCGTTCGTCGTTTCGTTCTTTCGAGGCGCCATCGGGTTGTTGTTTGTTCTCCTCTGGCTGGCGTTGCGACCAAGTGCCAGCGGATTGGCAAACCGCAAGCTCTGGTTCTGGTCGGTGATCGCAGGGCTCGGTGTAGCCGGCAACTTCGCTTTCTATTTCCTAAGCATCAGGCAAAGCAGCGTAGCCGTTGCAGCGACGCTGATGTATTGCGCGCCAGTGTTCGTTTACCTGGTGTCATTCGTTCGCAAACTGGAACGATCGACTCCACTGAAGTGGGTCGCGATCGGGATGGTGATGCTTGGCATCGTGCTGCTGACCGGCGTCTACGAGAATGGCGCGGGTGGCGTCACGTTGATCGGCGCGGGCGCCGGACTGCTTGCAGGGCTGTCCTACGCGGTATTCATTTTCGGCTTCAAATATGCGGCGCCGCACGGCACCCCACAGGCGATTCTTGTCATCGCTTTCGCCGCGCTTGTCACGGTGTTTATCTGGCTTGTCGAGGCCAACCAGGTCATGGCTGTTTTCCGTTCGCCGAGCTGGCCGCTGTTCATGCTACTGGGCGTGCTTGGCGCGGGGTTGTCCTTCACGCTGTATATCATCGGCCTGAACCATACCGCGCCATCTGTCGCTTCGGTGGTGGCAATGGTTGAGCCGGTGAGTGCGACGCTGTTCGGCGTCGCAGTTCTCAACGAAAGCCTGGCCGGCCTTCAAATCGTGGGTATGGCGCTGATCCTGATCACGGCTACCGCACTGGCCTTCTATTCAAGCGCGCGATAAACGGTTGATTGATTGCATCCGTCCTTCCCCTTGCTCTTGGAGAAAGCAGGCAACCGTGTCGAGCACTGTCTCGGGCCGCTCACGATGGGGAACGTGCTGGCAGCCGTCGAGCGGAAGTTTTTGCACGCCGCCGCTCCCCAGCGCAGCGACACGGTGAAGATGATCCAGCGAGCCGTATTCGTCGTCCCGCCCATGAATGGCCAGTAGTGGGCAGGCGAAGCCCGGGGCGCTTTCTTCGATTGTCCAGTTGGCATAACTGTCCGAAAGCCAGGTGTCGATCCAGGCCCAGAGAATCCACTCGGCCTTTGCGCCGTGGTATTTGCGTAGGCGTTCGACCTGGCCCGGTTCGGCAAATGCTGCTTGAGTGGCGCGGATGCCTTGCAAGGTTCGATCTTCGACAAAGGCCAGGGCGGCGATGGTGATTAGCGCGCGGCAATTGCCAGGGTGATGGGCAGCGAGGCTCGCGGCCATGATGCCGCCTACGCTGTGGCCGAGCGCGATGAAATGCTCGATATCCAGCGCGTGCCGCACTGGCGGAAAGTACCGCTCGGCTTCGTCGCGAATGAAGCTGTTCGACCAGCCACCCGGATGCGCTGCGGAGCGACCAAAGCCGAGCCGGTCGTAGGCAATGACGTCGCGCTCGGTGGCCACAGCAAGGCGCTCGGGAAAGTCGCGCCACAGCTCGACGCAGCCGAGGGAATCGTGCATCAGAACGATGGGCGTTCTACGCGAATGACGGATGCGCCAGCGCCGCGTGAATACGTCGCCGTGCTCGGTGGGCAGAACGCGGTCTTCGGTCGAAATGGTCATGAGAATCCTTGTATCGCCGGCTCAGGTTTGTATCCCTCGGCGCGACAGCTGTATGGCCCGGTATCGGCGCGAGTTTTGCCAGCCGTCATGGGGCGGCTGCCAAAAAGAAGCGGCCACGCTGGGCCGCCGAAGGCTTACGCCACGCCGATAGCATTGACTGGCGGCAGCCTGACGCCGCCAGGTTGTAAGGTGCCGGCCTTCTGGGTTCAGCTCGCTGCTGCTGTCGTGGGTTGCTGCGCTGTCTTTTCCCGGTCGCGCAGCAGGAATCGCTGAATTTTTCCGCTCGGGGTCTTCGGAAGTTCGCTGACGAACTCGATTTCGCGCGGGTAGGCGTGGGCGGAAAGGCGCTGCCGCACGTGTTGTTGCAGTTCGTCGGCCAATGCTTGGTCGGCATCGTGGCTCGCATGCAGCACAACGAAGGCCTTCACCAGTTCGGTGCGCTCCGGATCGGGCTTGCCGATCACCGCCGCTTCGATCACGGCCGGGTGTTCTACCAGGGCGCTTTCCACATCGAAAGGGCCGACCCGGTAGCCGGATGTGGTGATCACGTCATCGGCGCGGCCAACGAAGCTGATGCTGCCGTCGTCATTGAGCTCGACGGTGTCACCGCTCAGGTAGTAATGCCCAACGAAGGCTTTGGTGCGGGTGCCCGCATAACCGTTGAACCAGAGCAGGGGAGACTGGTTGCGGTCCAGCGCGAGCATTCCCGGTTTGCCGGGCTCCAGCTCGCGTTGTTGATCATCGATGACCACGACGCGGTGTCCGGGCATCGCGTAGCCCGCCGTGCCGATGCGCACGGTATGGCTCAGCGCATGGTGGTTGCACAGGACCATGCCGAGTTCGGTCTGTCCGTAATGGTCGTGGATCGTGCAGCCAAGGCCGCTGCTGAACCAGCGGATCACTTCGGGGGTGAGCGGTTCGCCTGCGCTGCTCACGGCGCGCAGGCGACCCTTGATCTTGCCTTCGACCTCGTCCTTGGCCGCCAACAGCAGGCGGAACGCGGTGGGTGAGCCGGCCATGTTGGTGATCTTGTATTCATTGACGACGCGGCAGGTGCTGTCGACGGTGAAGCCGCCTTCGTAAAACAAGGTCGAATGGCCCATGGCGAGCGGCCCGGTGACGGCGTAATACAGGCCGTACGCCCAGCCAGGATCAGCGATGTTCCAGAAATTGTCCTCGGGTCGCAGATCGACTGCATCGCGCATGTAGGTGACGAACGCGACGATGGCCTTGAGCGGCACATGCAGCTGCTTTGCCGGCCCGGTGGTGCCGGAGGTGAACATGGCGAGGAAGGGGGCGTCACCCGCCAGCAGCACCGGCGCGAATGCGCTCGATTGCCGATTGACCTGCGTCCAGAAGTCGTCGGCGCCATCGCCTACGACCAAGCGGCGCGGGGCGCTTTCAATGGCGTCCAGTTTCTCGCAGTTGGCGGCATCGGTGACGACCAGCTTGGCGCCGGATTCCTTGACTCGATGCTCAACCGCCTTGGGGCCAAAGGCGGTGAACAGCGGCTGATAGATAGCGCCAGCGCGCCATGTGCCGAGGATCGTAATTAGCAATTCGGGGGTGCGTGGCAACAGGCCGGCAACGGTATCGCCCGGCTTGATGCCATAACTGTCCAACAGATTGGCGAAGCGTGCCGCGGCTTCCTTGAGCCGTGCGAAGGTCCAGGTGGCTCGCTGGCCGTCGCGGCCTTCCCAGATAAGCGCGACCTTGTCCGAGTCGGCGTGACGGTCACAACACTCGACGCAGGCATTCAGGGCGGAGAGATCACCGCTGAGGATGGCCGAGACCGTCTGCTGAAAGTCGAATTCGCTGGCCGCAGTGGCATGGTCGCGCATGGCTGGCTCCTGGATCTTGTTGTTATTGGGTTGTCCGGATATTGGCGCTGCGTGGTGCCCGCAACAATGGCAAATGCCACCAAGGTGGATGAGCGGTTTGGACAAACTCTGCGGCACGACCTGCGGCTGGCACCAATCACCCGCAACTGCATCGAATCTTGGAACCACATATGGTTAACGGGAGGTGTTCCATGAGTATCGATCCGCTTGACAGACCCCACGATCAGCAACCGGTGCCGGGCCAGGACCAGAACCCCAGCCATTCTCCTGAGCCTGATTTCATTACCGATAATCCAGATGTCCAACCCGGTTCTGGACATGACAAGGGCACCCGGCCCTCAGGCCCGCCGAAAAGCACGCCCGATATCGACCCGAACGAGCCGGGGTTAGGGAACCCGTTGCCCTGACGCTATAAAAGGTTCATTGCCTGGCCGAGGGAGAGCAGCCGCGATCATGAGATCGTGTTCCGAGCCTGGGCGCCGTTTGCTCGCAGGTATCGCTATCTTGGGCCGGGCTGCTGTCCTCGGCGAGGCGTGTTGGCCTATCACTCGCGCCTCCTAAAAACCGGCGATATTGGTCGGTGTTGCCCCCCGTCAATTACATTGTGATGCATGGCTTTATGCTGGCGTCGTAGGTGGCGGCGTTGCGACGCTGAGCGTATGTCTCGAGCAGTATTGCAAAAAAGCTACGCCCGCCACCGGCCGCTCGGCCCGCGCTTCTGCGTGCCGACTGGTCATTGTTAACGGAGCGGTAGCGTGAGCGTCTCAGTGAACCTGTCCTATGTATTGATTGCCTATAACGAGCCATGGCGCGCTGACGAGCTTGCCCGCCTGGTCGCAGCACTTCGTCCAGGAATCCGGACTGTTCAGGTTAATGATGGCCAGGCGGCACTCAGGGTCTGCCGAAAGCAACCGCCGAGCTTCTTGATAGCTGACGGTGAGTTGGCGCAATTGGATGCTCGGAATCTATTGCACGAGCTGCGCAATCACCAAGCGACGCGGCTGTTGCCCGCCATCGTCATCAGTGATCGGGTGGACGGGACCAGCGTGCGTGCCGTGCGTCCGTTGGCACCGAAGGCCTATTTAAAGAAGCCTTACAGCCTGGCCGACTTGCGGATTCGCCTGAACTCGCTTTTGCCCGGTCCTCGCACAGTAAGCACACAGGCTGCCAGCGCAACGGGGACGCTAAGCGACTTTCTAGACAGAATGCGCTCCAACAACGCGGGTGCGCCGGTTTTGGAACCGGTGCAGGTTGCCGTCGCGGCCTGCATGCAGACGGAAGACTGGGACCTCGCGGTGCTGGAATCGAAGCTATCGTCAGATCCTCAGATCACGGCGCGCCTGGTATCCATCGCCAACAGTGCTGGGCAGCACAACGGCGCTGTGTGCAAGACGCTTGGCCAGGCTTTGCCGCGCCTTGGTGTAAAGCGAGCACTGAATCTAACCTTGCAGCTCGCGGTGCAGAACAATGCCACCTTGTCGGATCCCCGCTTAAAGCATCAGGCAGCTTCCAGCGCCGAGTATGCCCAGCGCGCCGCCGAGCTTGCTCATTGGCTTGCAAGCAGACTCAAGCTCGACACGGAGCTCTCCTACACGGCCGGGCTGCTGCACAACATCGGCGAGCTTGCTCTGCTCAGGAGCTTGCAGGAGTGGCTGGATAGCGGTGGTGAACTGACGGAGGACGAAATTCACTGCGCTTTGCGCGAACGCTCCGCCAGCTTTGGATCAGCCCTTCGAGCGCAGTGGAGATTACCGTTGGGGTTACGCCAGCTTATCGCCGCGTTCTATTCCCTGGGCGCGGAGGTTTTCACCCGTGAAGCGCTGGTGCTCAACGTGACCGGATCCTTGCTGCGCTTACCACCTTCCAGCCCCATTGACGCTCTGTTGCAGGATCGAGCTGTTCGACTGCTTCGACTCGATGAGGCGATTCTTGAGCGGGCGCCGCGCGAACGAGCCTGAGGACGAAAGTCTGATCCATCGCCACTACCAGTCCAGAGCGTGTGCAGCTCGACACGTGGTGAATGAGCCTGGAAAAAGGCTACGGCGTTCCGGCCAGCGTGAGGCCGACGTGCCTGGATGCCTAGGTCCAAGAATCCGTCTGTCCTCCTTCCGCTAGCCATGCGGTAACATCTCTAGGAAATTTTTTTTGACGGTTTGATTAAGAGTGATAGCATTTTGACTCTACGGCTCTATAGCGCTGTCATTCGATAGCCCTACAGGTATTTCGCTGGCTTGGTGGACGCGTACTTGCCTAACGGTACTAGACGCCGCTCTGGAGATTGAAATTGTTCCGACGTCGCTCTACCGAGGCTCAGGCCGGGCTCGTGGTTATCGCTGCGCTATTGGCGACGCTGGTTCCTATGTGGGCCATCCTTAACGCTTGGCTAAAACATGAAAGTGAGCTGGTAGAACAAGCCGCGCGCAATGACGCGATGAATCTGGCGATAGCGTTCGAAGAGCATGTACACAGTGTCGTCCGTTACGCCGACGCCTTGATACAGGACGTGCGTGAGGAGCTGGTAAAGGACCCTGACGCGTTTCAGACGATAGCCAAAACAAAACTTCCACGGTACGAGACTCTGGTCGGCCAGCTCGCACTGATAGATGCAGAGGGATGGTTGGTTGGCTCGTCTCTGGACTCGCTGGCCAAAAAAGTCGACCTGAGCGATCGCGAACATTTTCGCGTGCACAGAGACAACCTTGGGCAAGACCAGCTGTTCGTGAGTAAACCGATACTCGGCCGCGTCTCGGGAATCTGGTCCATACAATTAACCAGACCGGTCATTAATGACGGAAAATTTTCCGGGGTGGTCGTTCTTTCGATCCCGGTTACGTTCTTCACCGATTTCTACAAACAGATCAACATCGGGAGCCATGGGCTGATCGCTCTGGTCGGTCTGGACCGGGTGCCGCGCGCGGCGGCATCTTCGATTAACCTTGATGCGCGCCTGGACGGGATGGTAGTGCCTGGGGATCGTCCCTATTTCGATAGCACGAAACCCGATAAAGGCTTCTATCGAGGACCGAGCGCCATCGACCATCTTGATCGCCTGACCGCGTATCGACGTCTGAAGGAAGCCGGCCTGGTTGTCATCGTCCAGCTTTCACCCGCTGAATACTTGGCAGCGTCTCGTGAACGACGTCAATTCCTGATTTTCTGTGCCGCTGCAATTTCGATCTTGCTGCTCGCTTTCGCTTCGTTTCTCTACTTCGCTACGCAGCGGCATCTAAAAAACACCGCGGCGCTAAAGCGTGCACATGACTCGCTGCAGAAGATCATCAGCATCGATCTGCTGACAGGGGCTCGAAGCCGGCGTGATTTTCTTGAAACCTTGGAAAGCGAACTAGGCCGTTCGCTGCGCCACGACGCACCTCTCAGCCTGGTGTTGCTTGACATCGATTTCTTCAAACAGGTGAACGATACGTACGGGCACCCGATTGGCGACGTCGTATTGAAAGAATTGTCGTCGCTCTGCAGCGCCGTGCTCCGCACGCATGACGTATTCGGCAGGCTCGGAGGAGAGGAGTTCGGCTTGATTCTTCCTCATACAGACGCAGAAGGCGCCATGCTCGTCGCTGAAAAGCTGCGGGTGGCGGTTGAGAATGCCGTTATTCCAACAGACCGCGGCCCGGTACGAATCACGGTCAGCGCAGGGGTTGCGTCCGCCATACCAGCAGTCGATGACTCCAGTCGCTTGATTGTCCGGGCTGACGATGCGCTATACACCGCCAAGCAAACTGGTCGAAACAGAGTTTGCTTCGCGTCTTCAGCAGGATCTTCCCCTCAATCTGATGGGGCACCGGCAGAGATTAACTAACGCTGGCCCCGCGCAATACTCTCGAATCAACAAACAGTCCGTATTTGCCGTTGCAGCACTAAGCGCTCGTTATCGCTGGTGTCACTTCTCGCTGCGTTTTGCCGCATCGCCATCCGGCTCAGCCATGAAGACGGGCGGAGCGGACAATGGCAATAGCGGCACGCGTTGATAGCCCGGCCGGACAACTTGCCTTACCCTATATGAGAATTATTATCTTCTGGCGATGGGTGTAACTCACCCGACAGGGAGTCGAGATGGGGGCGTTTCTGGCTGAAGTGTTGGTCATCGAGGATGATCAGGTGCTGAGCGCGCAACTGGGAGAGTTGCTTCGTTTGCAGGGATACACGGTGCGCTTGAGCCAGCTGGGTGAGAGTGGCTTGGCGATGGCATTGGCTAACGCGCCGGACCTGATTTTGCTGGATGTGATGCTGCCGGACATGAACGGTTTCTCCGTGTTACGTCGCTTGCGCGAGCAGCAACAAACGCCGGTCATCATGCTGACCGCTTGCGGTGCTGAAGAGGAGCGAATTCGAGGGTTGCGTCATGGGGCGGATGATTACCTCGCCAAACCCTTCAACCCGACCGAATTGCAGCTACGCATCGATGCCATATTGCGGCGTACGCGTAGCGCCGAGAGCCGAGCCGTACAGCCGTCTTCGTTGAACGTCGATGCCCTAGTGTTGGATCGACACACGCTACGTGCCCGCGTTGGAGAGCAGGACCGGGCACTGACGCCCTTGCAGTTCCGGCTGCTATGGCAACTGATGTTGCAGCCTGGCGAGGTGCTGACCAAACCTTATCTGTACCGGGTTGTTTTCGAACGCGAGCACAGCGGCTACGACCGTAGCCTCGACATGCATGTCAGCCGCATTCGTCGCCGTCTGACCGAAGCCGGGCTGGCGGCCGATCGCCTGCAGACGCTCCACGGTCGTGGTTACAGCTTCCAATGAACCGGCGACTGTTCTGGAAGTTGTGCCTCGGCGTTGCCCTGGGAAGCGTAGCGTTGTTCTGGGTCATTGCGCGCTTGAGCGGTCAGGCAGAGGAGCAGATGAGCTTCATTGACGCCGAGCATCAACGCACGCTGCGTGAGTACGGCGCGCAGGCCGAAGTCCTATACCGTGCCGGCGACGAAAAGGCTTTGCGAGAGTGGTTGCAGACGCTTCAGCAGCAAGAGCAAACCTGGGCGGCGATCATCGATCCGCAATTGCACGCCCTTGCCGGTAGTGAACTGTCCGAGCGCTTCATGCGGGAGTTCAGCCTTGGGCGGGATCCGTCTTGGAAGATCCATCTCTACTTTCAGGAAAATCCGATCATGGACGTGCCATTCGCTGATGGGCAGCTGCGCTTCCTGATCCAGTTGCCGCAGCGCATGCGCCCAGGGCATTACTGGTATCCAGCGCGGCTGCTACTCGAACTGGTGCTGCCCCTGGTGTTGTTGGTCTGTGGCTGTTTGTTGCTCTATCGCCACTTGATGCAACCGTTGCGGAGGTTGGAACAGGCCACCCGACAGTTCAGCGAAGGCGACTACACCGCCCGTGCGGGTGCGCTGTTGGGTTCAAGACGCGACGAGCTTGCAGGTGTAGCCGAGACCTTTGACGCCATGGCTGAGCGCATCGGCGGACTGATCATCGATCAGCGTCAGCGGCTGGCCGAAATGTCCCATGAGCTTCGAACGCCGCTGGCACGCATCGAGATGGCGGTCAGTTTGGCGGAGCAGGGCGGCGACACTGCTGCATTGCTGCCGCGCATTCGCCAGGACTGTTCGGCAATGCGTCGCTTGGTCGAGGATGCGCTGACGCTCAGTTGGCTCGAGACGGAGCGGCCAACGCTGCGTGACGAAACGCTGGATCTGACGGACTTGCTCGACAGCATTCTCGACGATGCGCGCTTCGAATATCCGGATCGTCAAATTGAAACGCAGCTACCCGCCGAAGCGGAGCTGGTTGGCAGCTGCCACCGCGCGCTTGGCCAAGCGATCGAGAACATCGTGCGCAATGCACTCGATCACACACCGCCAGGCAAAAAAGTGTGGGTTGAGCTTCAAGCCGAAGCCCAGAGCTATCGGCTGGACATCATCGATCAGGGCCCGGGCGTACCATCGCAGTGGCTTGAACGTATTTTTCAGCCGTTCGAGCGGGTCAGCGGTGATCGCCCGGGTTTTGGCCTGGGGCTGGCTTTGGCCCAACGGCAGATTGGCGCGATCGGTGGGCGTCTGGCTGCGACAAATCACGAGCAAGGCGGGTTGTGCATGACCATCTGGTTGCCTCGCCCTGGGGACACAACGTAACAGTTGTAAAAGTGATACGCGGGCAGGGTATTGTGGGTGAGAATCGTTAATACGAAACGTTCGCATTAATGGTTCGAGGTTCTTCATGCAACACTGTCCTATCCCGCTATCGCTTCTCGGTTCGCTGTCCTTTGCTGCGCTGATTGTCTCCATGCCCTGCCAGGCGCAAGCGCAAACCAAGGAGCCGTTGGAACTGACCGGCAGCGAGGTGATTGCTCGCCACGTACAAGGCGACAGCGTCGAAGCCGAGCAGCTAGAGCGTTATCAAGCTGCTGACCTACAGGATGTATTCGAGGCCAGCCCGGAGGTGTCTGTCGGGGGCGGCCCGGGTGTCGCTCAGAAGCTCTACCTCCGAGGCCTCGAAGACACGCTGTTGAACATCACCATCGACGGCGCCAACCAGCCGGGCCAGACCTTCCACCATACGGGGCGCATCGGAATTGAGCCGGAGCTTCTCAAGCGAGCCGAAGTTCAGCCCGGCACGGGCGACGCAACCGCAGGACCAGGCGCACTGGGTGGCTCCGTCCGTTTCGTGACCAAAGACCCGGACGATCTGCTGCGTGCCGGGGAACGCGTCGGCGGCCTGATCAAAGGCACCTACTTCAGCAATGCCGAAGGCTATAAATCCAGCACCAGCTTGTTCGGCCGGTTCAACGACGCCTGGTCGGCCATGGCGGTGACGACTTACCAGGACCAGAACGACTACGAAGATGGCAACGGGCGGGATGTACTCGGCACCGGTGCGCGTCAACAGTTGGGGTTCGCCAAGCTGGTGGGCCGCTTGACGGATGAGCAGACGTTGCGCCTGGCTTACGAAAAACGGACTGACGAGGGTGAACGCAGCCAGCGTCCGCAGTGGATTCCAAGCGGCTTCAACCCCCTGTTCCCGCTTGAGGCGGAGCGGGAAACGCTGACGTTCAATTACGGCTGGAACCCGCTGAGCAACGACTTGCTCGATGTCGAAGTAACGACCTACCACACCTCCACCGAGCTGCAGCAAGACGGTCGCTATGGCCTCTACATTGGCGATACCACCAGCGCTGGGCTGGACATGCGCAACACCAGCGAACTGGGCGCCCATAGACTGACCTATGGTGTCGATTATCGAGATGACCGCACCCGCCTGGGGCCGGATGGCGATCGAGATCTGGATGAAGAGAACGGCGACGTGCTGGGCTTCTATCTACAGGACAGCTATCAGGCCACCGAAAAGCTGCTGCTGGGCATAGGCCTACGCTACGACCGTTACCGCCTCGACGACCGTGACGGGCAGGATTTTTCGGACTCGGGCTTCAGCCCCAACGTGAGTCTTCGGTATCAGCTGACTCCAGAACTGGCCCTGCTTGCCAGCCATGCGCAGGCTTTACGTGGCGTGCAGGTACGGGATGCGTTCAAGCTCGATGCTTCCGGCAACGACCCGGAGCTGGACGCCGAGAAGGCACGCACCAATGAAGTCGGTTTCGAGTATCGCCAAGGCGGGCTGGAGTTGTCCGGGCGGGTTTATGACACCCGTGTTCGGGATGCAATCTACGACCCGAGCGGCCGTCCCAACCTCTACGTGAACGGGGGCACGCTACAGACGCAGGGCATGCTGTTGCAGAGCGCCTACCACTGGCAGCAGCTGAGCGTCGGGCTGAGCTACCACCACAACGATGTCGAGCTGGACGGTGAGGAGCTCAATGTCTACGAGCACAACGGACTCGGCACGACTCTGGGCGACACCTGGACAGGTTTCGCCGATTACCGTGCAACCGACAGGTTGAGTTTCGGCTGGCAGGGCCGCTTCGTCACGGCTGTCGATTCGCTGCGGACCGGTGTGGGCACGCTCGACAAACCCGGTTACGGCGTGCACGACCTTTATGCCCAGTGGTCGGCCTTAAGCGATGACCGACTCGTATTCAACCTGACGCTGAAGAACCTGTTCGACAAGCAGTACCTGGATCACGCCAGCAACGAAGATTTTGAAAACATTCCCGGCTATGAAGGCATACGCAGCAGTTACGAGCCTGGCCGCGAATTGCGACTGGGTGTCGCGCTGCGTATCTGAGGTTGGTTTCGACGGACGTTAGCCAAAGGAAGGCAGGGGTGCTGGCACTGCTACATGCAACCCTGCCTGATGCGATCAGCCAGCTCGGCTGTGGAGTTGAAGGTCAGCGGCGACGTCGGGTAGCTGATGGGGCGCTGATAGGCGCGACTCGAGGAGCTGAACGAAAGCTCGGGCCTCGGACTCGCTGCGAAACGTGACCTTGTTTCGGTTCAAGCGAACCTCCCAGCTGCTGCCTTCGAACGACGTAAGCGGTCGGATTTGAATATCCATGATGCCTCCGGGGTCTGGAAAAGACAGACGAACGCTAGTCCTTTGCCAGCCACCAGTCAATTTGCGCCATTGACGCAGGAGCATTCGCTGCTGCCGGTCCTTCTGTTTTCCGTTAGGCACCCATCCGCGCGCTGATCTTGCGCGCCACTGTCAGCAGTCGCTTTGCCGCCTCGCCATCCGCTTCGGCCATGAAGCCCGGCTCGCCACCGACGATGGTGATCACGCCTGCCAACCGCTGGTCGCCACTGAACAGCGGCGCGGAGAGTGCGTTGACGCCAGCCATCAACAGGCCGTGCACGGGCTGGATGTGGGTGCGTTGCAGTTCGCTCATGGCAGCGAGCAGGGCTGCAGGGCTGGGTGCCGAGGGAAGCTTCAGTTCCTCTTCGCGCAATTGCGCAGTCTCGGCGTTGGGCATGAAGGCGTTGAACACCAACCCGGTCGATGAGCCCAGCAAAGGCAGCACCGAGCCCACCTGTGTCACCAGCGTCACGGCACGGACCGCCTGTTCGACATGCACGACGGCCGGACCGCGGTTACCCCAAACCGCAAGAAAGCAGGTTTCGTTGAGTTCATCACGCAGCTGCGCCAGATGCGGCGTTGCCAGTTTGACGACATCCAGTCGGCCCAACGCGGCCAAGCCCACGAACAGCGCGGCGCGGCCCAGCCCGTAATGGTTCGTCAGGGGATCCTGCTCGGCGAAGCCGCTCGCCATCAGGGCCTGCAAATAGCGATGGACCTTGCTGGCAGGCATGCCGACATGTTCGGCCAGGCGCGATAAGGAGGTCGCCGGGGCCAGCTCGGCCAGGGCAGTGAGAATGTCAGTACCTACCTCTGCGGCCTGTACCTTCTGCCGCCGTGGCGCCGTGTCCGCGTTGCTGTCTGCCATGAATTCAAATGCCTGTTTGTGCGGGCTCGCTTATCGAGGCGCTGTTTATAACTTGACGCCCTGGTGAGTTCAAATTACTTTTTGCGTAAACGCATTACGCGAAATGAGAGACGGCTATGCAACCACAACAACAAATGGGCGAAACCTCTCGATACCTGTCCGGCTTCGGCAACGAGTTCAGCAGCGAGGCCCTGCCGGGTGCATTGCCGGTCGGGCAGAATTCGCCGCAAAAAGTGCCCTACGGCCTGTATACCGAATTGCTCTCCGGCACCGCTTTTACGGTGGCGCGCAGTGAAGCACGGCGAACCTGGCTGTACCGTATTCGACCATCGGCCCATCACGGCCACTATCAGCGCCTGGAGCGGCAACTCAGCGCAGAGCTGGGTCCAGTCACGCCGAATCGACTGCGCTGGAATCCGCAACCCTTTCCCGAGACCGCGACTGATTTCCTCGATGGCCTGACGTGCGTCGTGGCCAATGCCGAACCCAACCAGCCTGCCGGGGCGAGCATCTACCGGTACGCGGCGAATCAGTCGATGGAGCGGGTGTTCTTTAATGCCGATGGCGAGCTGTTGATCGTGCCGCAGCAGGGTGCGCTGAAGCTGGTCACGGAGTTGGGGGTGCTTGAAGTCGCACCGCTGGAGATTGCAGTGATTCCGCGTGGTATGCGGTTTCGGGTCGAACTGCTGGATTCGACGGCGCGCGGCTATGTCTGTGAGAACCATGGCTGTGCGCTGCGCCTTCCTGACCTGGGGCCGATCGGCAGCAATGGTCTGGCTAACCCGCGCGATTTCCTGACGCCGGTTGCGCGTTACGAGGAGCGCGACGAGCCGGTGCAGCTGGTGCAGAAGTTTCTCGGTGAACTCTGGGTAACCGAACTGGATCACTCCCCACTGGACGTGGTTGCCTGGCATGGCAACAACGTGCCGTACAAATACGGCCTGCGCCGTTTCAACACCATCGGCACCGTCAGTTTCGATCATCCCGATCCGTCGATCTTCACCGTACTCACGTCACCCAGTGCGGTTCACGGGATGGCCAATATCGACTTCGTGATCTTCCCGCCGCGCTGGATGGTGGCGGAGAACACCTTCCGCCCGCCATGGTTCCACCGCAACCTGATGAACGAGTTCATGGGGCTGATCGATGGCGCTTACGACGCGAAGGCCGATGGCTTCTCGCCGGGCGGTGCCTCGTTGCACAACTGCATGAGCGCCCACGGCCCGGATCATGTGTCCACTGAACAGGCGATCAAGGCCGAACTCAAACCGCACAAGATCGAGAACACCATGGCCTTTATGTTTGAGACCAGCCAGGTGCTCCGTGCCACCCGTCAAGCGTTGGAAAGCCCGCAGCTGCAGAGCGATTACGACAGCTGCTGGGCCGGCCTGACCAAGACATTCGATAAAAACGGGAAATGACATGACCGCACAACAAGAGCAACGCAGCTGGGTCGAGTCGGCCAATGGCCATTCGGATTTCCCCCTCGCCAATCTACCCCTGGGCATATTCAGCCGTGACGGCGACCAGCCACGCGGTGGCGTCGCCATTGGTGATTACATTCTCGACTTGCGCGCCGCCTGCGAAGCCAGCTTGTTCGATGGCCAGGCGCTAGAAGCGGCGAAAGCGGCCAGCATCAGCAGCCTCAACACTTTCTTTGCGCTCGGAGCGCCTGCACGCAAAGCGCTGCGAGGGGCACTGCTGGGAATGCTCGGCGAGGGCAGCGCGCAGCGTGAACGTCTCCAGGGCATGGGCGAGTCGTTACTGCAGCCCATGGACCGCTGCCAGATGCATCTACCGGCCAAGGTGGGCGACTACACCGACTTCTATGTCGGCATCCACCACGCCAACAACGTCGGCAAACTGTTCCGCCCGGACAACCCCTTGCTGCCCAACTACAAGTACGTGCCCATCGGCTATCACGGGCGTGCCTCGACGGTTGATGTGTCCGGCGTAACCGTCAAGCGTCCCAACGGCCAGACCATGCCGCCGGGCGCCAGCGAGCCGAGCTTTGGCCCGAGCAAGCGGCTCGACCATGAGCTGGAACTGGGCATCTGGATCGGCGCAGGCAATGCCCGTGGCGAATCGATCCCGATCGGTGAAGCCAGCAGTCACGTCGCCGGGTTCTGCCTGCTCAATGATTGGTCGGCGCGCGATCTACAGGCTTGGGAATATCAGCCGCTTGGCCCGTTCCTCTCTAAGAGCTTCGCCACCAGCGTGTCGCCATGGGTGGTAACGCCGGAAGCACTTGAGCCGTTCCGTTGTGCGCAACCTGTGCGGCCCGAAGGCGATCCGCAGCCGCTGCCGTACCTGTTTGATGAGCAGGACCAGCAGCAGGGCGCGCTGGATATCGAACTCGAAGTGCTGCTGCTGACCGAGGCCATGCGCGACAAGGGTCAACCTGCACAGCGCATCGCACTGAGTAGCACCAAGAACATGTACTGGACCGTGGCGCAGATGGTCGCGCACCACAGCGTCAACGGCTGCAGCCTGCAACCCGGCGATCTGTTCGGCTCCGGCACCTTGTCCGGTAGCAGCCCTGAAAGCCTTGGCAGCCTGTTGGAGATCACCCAAGGCGGCAAGCAGCCTCTGGAACTGCCCAGCGGCGAAACTCGCACCTTTCTGGAAGATGGTGACGAAATCATCCTCAAGGCACGTTGCCGTCGAGATGGACAGGCGTCCATCGGCTTTGGCGAATGTCGCGGTCGCGTGATGCCTCCTTAACGCCAGTGTATTTAGCAAAAAGCCCGGGCGTGTGCAGACAGCCCGGGCTTTTTGATTTCGAGGGCAGCCAATCAGGGCAGCTTCGCGGTTTCCAGCGTCGAGGATGGGACAGGCGCGATTGCAGCGTCGCGCATCTGCTCGGCCAGGGCTGCGGTGAATCCCTGCACCACTGACCAGCGCAGGTGTACCGCGTCGACAAAGGAGGACACCGGCGTGTCCCAGTCTTTGTCGGCATTCCAGTAGGTGCCACCAGTGGCGTTGAGGGTTTCCATGATTTGCTTGTCGAAGTCGGCCAGGAACGTACCGTCTGGATCGTACTTTTCCTTCCACTGCGGGTGCAGCGGTGTGGAGACGACCATCAGCTCTCGACCTTCTTGCGCCAGGCGCGCGCTCATCTTGCCCAGGGCCGCGAAGCAGCTGGCATCCAAGGGCTCCGGGCGGCCGTACAACAGCTCACGGGTATTGCTGGTGACCAGCGGACCATCACCGAAGCGATTGAACACGAGCGGGTCCCACTCGATTTCTCCGGCGCGCTGAGCCTTGACCGTCAACGCGTTGCGCGCCAACGACTTCGGCGAGAAGTAACGCATGTAGTGGCCCCAAGGTGAGGCGTTTTCATAAACGTAAGGGTCGACGTGCTCACGGTTGAGCACCGCTGTAGGTACACGCCAGCAACCGGCGAAATCCTGTGGGTCGGCAATCATCACCACACTGCGAATGCTGGGCTGCCGGTCTAGCAACCAATGCCCCACGTAGGTCGACTGGTTGGCGAACAATCCACAAAAGGCGCCGTTCATGGGGCGCACCCCGGGCAATGCCTCGGTCAGCACATGGCCGTCCACGTGGCGCCAGGCCACGGAAGACCCGATGATCAGCAGATTCGGCGATTGGATCGGGTTGTCGCGCAGGAAGCTGAGTTTTTCATCGACACAGGAAATATTGGAGAACGCTGGGGGGGGCAGGTTGCCGGTCCGGTTCAGCGCGAACAGCGTCAGGCAAAATATCGCCAGTGCGCCGAACAGCCCGGCAAACAACGACAGCAGATACCGCGAACGCACCCGGCCCGGCACGCTGGCCGCGCTGGTTGCTCCCTGTTCGGCATTGCTCCCGTCCCTGGGCACATCTGCTGTCTGGATCATGAATTATTTCCCCTCCAGCTTAGCGCTGATGACTTGGGCGAAATGGCCGACGTTGCGCAGCGACTCGAGCTCCGCCGTCTTGAACTTGATGCCGAAGCGTTGTTCGGCGGCAACCGTGAGCATCACGTGGGTCTGGCTGTCCCAGCCCTCGATGTCGTTGGCGGTCATTTCTGGCGACAGCACAATGCTGTCGTCATCGAACACATCATGGAAAACCGGGGTGAGTTGCTTGAGTACTTCTGCTTCGGTCATGCCAATACCTCGATGAAATGGCGGGGTGTGCGGGGGGATGTGAGTTCGTAACGCCAGAAGGTGGCCTCGCGGGCGCTGTCATCGGGCGCCGAATGCTGGACGAAACCCAGACGGGGGAAATGCTCCGCGACCATGCCGTTACGTTCGGTTGGCCGGTACTCACCGATCAGTGCGCGATAGCCGGCAGCGGTGGTGGCGTTGGTCAGCACATCGAGCACCGCGTCTTCGACCTGGCGACCCAGTACGCGACAGCTCATCAGCCAGCTGTCGATGAGCAGCTCGTCGCTAGCGACGGCCGCATCCGGGCGCGCCAGGACAACGCTGATCAGGCCGTTATCACCGAACTTGTCAGCCAGGCGGATTGCCAGAGCCACCGCCGCCGGGTCGCTGGCGATGCGCTCGACCTCCGCTTCGCTATAGCGGCGCGTGGTGAGGTTGAACTGGTTGGTCTTGTTGATCAGCTGCGTGCTGCGGGCCAGTTCGGCGGCGCCGATCGGGGTGGCGGTCAGCACCATCTCCAGTCCGCGCAAATAGCCTTCCATGTCGGTGGCCTGGCTCATTGCCGCTTTGCGCTCAGCGTTCAAGGCATAGTTGCGCCCGCGTGTGGCGTCGTCCGAGGTGAAGGAGGCGGCCTCAAAGTACCCGGCGGCGGCGACGCGTGCCGGATAGTCGGCCACGTCATCCGGCAGTTCCGGGACCGCGACTTCCGGCAGCTCGCGACGCACGATGTCGCGTTCGGCGGGGTTGTCATCGACGAACACCAGGCTGTCGAGTCCAATGTCGAGCATCGAGGCGATGCGGCGCAGGTTGCCAGCCTTGTCTTCCCAGTTGGCGACGAAGGCCGCGATGTCGCTGCGTTTGAGCGCCATCTCGGGATGATTGAACGCCGCTTCGGCCACGCTCAGATCATTCTTGCTGCACACCGCGAGGATGATGCCGCGGCGCGCCAGCTGTGCTGCGTAGCGCTGGAACGCGAGGAAGGCTTCGCCGCTGGGCGAACCCTGGCCGAGATGGATGCCGTCTACGCCATCGTCACCGACTACGCCGCCCCACAGGGTGTTGTCCAGGTCCAACACCAGGCACTTGCGCGACAGACCGAGGCTGGCGGCGGCGATGCGAGCCAGTTGGTCGCCATACAGCGGCGCCAGGTTCGGGCTGACCAATTGCTTGGCCTGATACCAGCGCACCGGTTCGGCCAGGCCGTCGCCATAACTGCCACGGGCGGCTTCCCAGGCAAGGTCCATCAGTAATACGCCGTCTTCTCGGGCTGCGGCACGGATCGCGGTATTGAGGCGATCGATGAGCGCGTAGGGCGAGGCCGGAACCAACGCTTCGAATGAACCAAAGATCGGAGGGTCGGCGGGCACGATGGTTTGCTGGACGACCTGGGCGGCATAGCGCTCGCGTGCCCGGCGCCACAGCAGGCGCAACTCGTCGACCCGTTCGGCGACCGCGGCGTCGACGTCTGCCTGCGAGGCTTCGAGCGGCAACTGCAGGGGCGCGTCTCGCGCATCCAGCGCCAGGACGATCAGTTGTGGGGCAAAGTTGGCGAGCTCGGCGTCGTCCGTCAGCAGCGCCTGTCGGTACATGCCATAGGGCGCGACGTGCACCGAGAGCGCCAGGCGACGCTGCAGGCCCGCGACACGAATCGCCGGTACCAGATGATCCACGGTATGCGATGACAGCAGGGCGATGCGCAACGGTCGCAGCCCGCTGTTGGCCGTTTCGCCGTTCGCCAGCGCACGCAAGCCTTCGCTAGCGAGCCGGTCCAGTCGGGTGGTGAGCGTGAAATCGCGGCGGTAGCCGGCCAGCTCCGCCGCCAGATCCAGACGCGTGAAGGGGTCGGCTTCGCGTTTGGCCTCGCCGATGGCGCTGCCAAGATCAGGGTGTTGCGCTAACCAGAGAAGCTGATCCATTAGCGTGTCACTCCTTACTTGTAGACGGTTTCAGAACTGGAAATAGAGGAATTCGGTAGGGGCCACGGAAAACGCCACGGCCAGGGCGAAGAAGCCCAGCACGCCCACGGCCAAGCCGATGACCGGCGTCGGGCTCCATACCGCGATCGGGAACCAGCGCAGTAGCCAGCTCTCGCGCGGTTGGGCGTCCAGGGCAGTACGGAAGCCGGCCATCCATTGCTGCACGTTGGGCATGAACCAGACAAAGGCGAGCAGCACGGCGACGGTGAGGTAGTCGGACTTATCGAACTTGGTGCTCAGTTCGCTCAAGCCAGCCATGCCTGACAGTATCGCCATCGCCGCGGTCACGCTGTTGGCCCGGAAAAACACCATCGCCACGACGACGCAGAGGAAAGTCAACAGGACTGCGCCGGTGTGATGCCAGAGCTTGTCGCTGTCCAGCGGCAAACCACGGCGAGCCTTGTAGGCGCGGAAGCCGTGGACGACGACCAGATAGAAGCCGTGCAACAGTCCGAACACCACGAACTGCCAGCCCGCACCGTGCCAGACGCCCGAGATGAACATGGTCAGCACGGTGGGGTAGGCGATCAGCACGACAAAGGTCCCGAGGCTCATCTTGCCTCGCCGTGGCAACGGCTTACCGGCGGCCATCCGTGCGCGGGTGATGCGCATCACGATGGGGTTATAGATGTAGGCAGTGAGGAAGCGCGTCAGCGTCATGTGCCACCGCGACCAATAGTCGATGACGTTATGCGCCTTGAACGGGCTGTTGAAATTGACCGGCAGGCGCAGGCCGAACATCAATCCCAGGCCGATCGCCATGTCGCTGTAGCCCGAAAAGTCGAAGTAGATCTGCAACGTATAGCTAAGCGCGCCGTACCAGGCGTCGTATAACGAAGGCACCGTTCCATCGGCGGCGATCGCGAAGATTGGCGAGGCGTTTTCCCCCAACGGGTCGGCGAGGATCACCTTCTTGAACAGGCCGAGCACGAAGACGGTCAGGCCCAGCGAGATATTGTCGAGCCGCGGGCGGAAGGTGCTGCTGTCGTTGAACTGCTTGAGCATTTCGCCGTGATGGGTGATGGGGCCGGCAATCAGCTGCGGAAAGAAGCTGATGAAAAGGCAGTAATTGACGAAATCATGCTCGGCGACCTCGCCGTCGTGCGCGTCGACCAGATAGGCGATCTGCTGGAACGTGAAGAACGAGATCGCCAGCGGCAGGATGATGTCGCCCACGGACCATCCGAGGTCGAAGGCGCTGTCGAGCGTGCCAAAGAGAAAGCCGGTGTACTTGTAGTAGCCCAGCAACGCGACATTGGCCGCCACACCGAGAACCAGCAGGCTCCGCGATGGCCGCCGCATCAGGTAACCACCAATCAGGTAGTTGACGACCATGCTGCCCACCAGCAGCGGCATGTAAGCGGGGTTCCACCAGCCATAGAACACCAGTGATGCCAGCGTCAGCCAGATCGCGGCGTAACGTTGTCTGCCGGAGCCTGCGAGGAGAATGAAGCCCAAAAGCACCACCGGAAGGAACCCGGCGATGAACACCATTGAATTGAAGAGCATCGTTCTTTTTCCCTATCCCTGAACAATTAACAACCGTCCCTCGGAACGGTGAACGTCGACCCACTCCATACCGAACAGGAGCCGTTGGCGTATTACTGGAAGTCACCCGCGCCAGCCGGAAGGCAGCTATGTTGCGAACAATTGTCAATACACAAAACCTGTGCATGGTCTGCTAACTGCGACACAGAGTTGTTAGAGAAAGTTGCGCAGTTCATCCTTTCGGATAACCAATCCGGACGGGCGGAAAATCCAAGAAAATCAAGCGAAACGGCCGTCGTAGAGGCGTTTGCTGAGATTTTGGAAAACGGTTGGGAAGTAGACGCGTCAGGTTGCCGCACGCACCAAAATCGCGCACTGATGGAGGGCGCTTGGTTTCGGCTGTCCGCGGCTCATGGAAAGTCAGGGCTGAGAAGGGAAGCGCTGCCATTGCTGTTTTTTTCGGAAAGCGTGCTGTTCGTCGCTTGATCAACCAGAGCCGTTTTCTCGGCGTCAAGTTCCCGCCCAGTCCGCCGATGACCCGCCAGTACCCATAGATCTTGGATAACACCCATGCGTCTCACGCTGAAAATCAAAGTCCTGCTTCTCGCACTGGCGCCCGTCACGCTGTTCGCGTTGGTTCTCAGCGGTGCGGCTGCCCAAATCCTCAACTCCTTGGCCGAAGAAGAGATCGAGACCGTCCGCGAGCGGATGATCGACGATGCTCGGACACGACTCGAGGATTACATGCGGATCGGTGTGAGCAGCGTGGCTCACCTCTACGAGCCGGCTGCGCAAGGGGATCTGGCTAGCCGCGCGGAGGCCATCGCCATCCTCCGGAAGATCAAGTTCGGCAAAGACGGTTACTTCTTCGGCCACGACTCGAACGTGGTTCGGCTGTTCCGCGGCGAGAGTCCGGTGGATGTGGGCTCCAACCTGAGCGACCGCCGCGACTCCAACGGCGTCTACATCAATCGTGAGTTGGTGGCCGTAGCGAAAAACAACACCTACTTCGTGAATTACTCATCGCCGTTGCCCGGTAACGACAAGGTATCGGTGCCGAAACTTGCCTACAGCTACTACCTGCCCAAGTGGGACCTAGCGCTGGGTACGGCGATCAACCTGGACAATATCGAGTCGGCCTTGAGCAAGGTGAGGGTCGAAATCGATGGCCGGGTCAACTCGATCCTTACCAGCATTCTGGTCATCGCTGGCGTGATGCTGGCAGCGCTGTGTATCGCTGGCGTGGTAATCAGCAACTCCATCGTCAAGCCGATCCAGGTTATTCGCGCCCAGCTCGATGACATCGCCGCTGGTGATGGTGACCTGACTCACCGCCTGCCGGAAGATCGCAATGACGAACTGGGCCAGCTGGCCGGCTCGTTCAACCGCTTTGTCGGCAAGATCCACACCATGGTCAGCCAGGTCGCGGAATTGACCGGCCAACTGACCGGCATGGTCGCCGAGGTCGCTTCCCAGGCACAGCGCTCCGAGAAAGCCATGGAGACCCAGCGCCAGGAAACCGATCAGGTCGCCACGGCAATCAACGAGATGTCAGCCGCGGCGCAGGAAGTCGCCCATAGCGCCCAAGGCGCCGCTGAAGCTGCACAACAGACCGATCAGGAAGGCCAACAGGCGAAAGCCGTGGTGGATTCCAGCATTCGCCAGATTCACTCGCTGGTTGAAGAAATCCGCAGCAGCGGCACTTCACTGGATGCGCTGCAGCAGGACGTGCATGCCATCGTGGGTGTGCTCGACGTGATCCGTTCGATCGCCGAGCAAACCAACCTGTTGGCGCTTAACGCTGCCATCGAGGCGGCGCGTGCCGGTGAGGCGGGGCGTGGCTTTGCGGTCGTAGCCGACGAGGTTCGTGCGCTGGCCAGCCGCACCCAGCAGAGCACCCAGGAAATCCAGGGCATGATCGATCGCCTGCAGACCGGCGCCAAACAGGCCGTCGCTGCCATGGGTCGCTCCAGCGAAGCGGGTGATGCCAGCAGTGCCCAGGCCAACCAGGCAGGCGCTTCGTTGGATGCCATCGCTCACCTGATCGCCACAATCAACGGCATGAACGCGCAAATCGCCAGCGCGGCGGAAGAGCAAACCGCAGTGGCTGAAGAGATCAACCGCAGCGTCCATCAAATCGCCACCGCCGTTGAGAACGTTGCGGCAGAAACTCAGCAGGGCGCCCAGACCGCACGCAACCTGGCCAATGTGGGTGAACGTCTGGGTGGGTTGGTGCGCCAGTTCCGCATCTGACGCAGCCTAATCTCGCGAGATCGCTCAAATCGATCTCAAGGAAAACCCCGCATTGGTGGGGTTTCATTTGCGCAGGTCAGCCCTCAAAGTGCCGTCCTTAGTTATTAACAACCGAAGAAGTAGAGGCAGCCGGTCAAAGCGCTACAGATAAAGCACCCTGGCCCACCCATCTCCATGCTCACGTAGGGTGGATCACGCTTCACCGATCCACCGGGTGACGATCCACTAAGCGGCGTCACGGTGGATGTAAAAAGCGACATACACCCTACCGGACTTCGCATCAGCCAAAGAAATACAAACAGCCTGAAATGACGATGCCCGAATAAACCAGCATCAGCAGGCAGTAGCCCATGATGTCGCGCGCACCGAGCCCGACGATGCCAAGAATGGGCAGCGCCCAGAATGGCTGGATCATGTTGGTCCAGGCATCGCCCCACGCAATCGCCATGGCCGTGACGGCTGGCGTCACTCCCAGCGCCTGGCCGGCTGGCAGCATGATTGGCCCTTGCACCGCCCACTGACCGCCACCCGACGGCACGAACACGTTGACCAATCCGGCGCTGAGGAAAGCCAGCACCGGGAAGGTATCGGCCGATGACCAGGCGATGAAGGTGTCGGTGATCTGCCGACCCAGCGACAGCCCTTCGGCATTGGCGCCGATCATCATCCCCATGATGCCCGCGTAGAACGGGAACTGGATGACGATGCCGCTGATGCCACCGATGCCGTCTTGCACCGCGCGCATGTAGCGCTCCGGCGAGCCGTGCAGTGCCAGACCGATGAACAGGAACAGACCGATGACGATATTCAGCGTCAGGGCAAAGCCGTTCTCGGCGAAGTAGTAGCCGAAATAGACCACAGCCAGCGCAATGATGATCAGGTTGAGGGTACGGCTGTCGTCCATGCGCTGCGCCAGGGTGTTGCGCGGCAGGGACTCATGGGCGGGATCGAGCAGTTTCGCCGGGTCCGCGACCTTCGGGTCTTTCGGATGCATGGCCCAGTTAAGGATCGGCAAACCGATGACCAGCAGCGCGATGATCGTCAGGTTCATGGCAGTGAACAAGGTGTCACCGACGCCGATGGCGGTCGTCACGACACCGCCAGACATGCGCTCCAGATCTGCGCCGCCGGTGGCCAGCGAAAGCGGGATTGAACCGGACAGGCCGCCGTGCCAGACCAGAAAACCCGAATATGCCGCGGCGACCAGCAGCGGGTAATCGACGCCTTTTACTTCACGTGCCAGCGCGCGGGCGAACACCGCGCCGATCACCAGACCGAAACCCCAGTTGATCCAGGAGCCGGCCAAGG
This sequence comes from Pseudomonas sp. NPDC077451, assembly GCF_044543345.1. Classification (NCBI taxonomy): domain Bacteria; kingdom Pseudomonadati; phylum Pseudomonadota; class Gammaproteobacteria; order Pseudomonadales; family Pseudomonadaceae; genus Pseudomonas; species Pseudomonas sp. NPDC077451. Next base: position 79,039 of record NZ_JBITVX010000011.1, read on the forward strand.
CCACCAGTGTGACCAGCACCACGGCGCGGCCCGGTGTGCGTGCGGTCCGTGCCAGGCCTGCGAGCAGGCGATGGATGGCGGGTGCGCTGGCCAGGGCGTGGCCGGTCACCAGAATCAGCGCCATCTGCATGGCGAAGGTGAGCAGGTTCCAGAAGCCGGTGCCCCAGTGTTTCGCCATTGAGGGCAGGCCCTGGCCGGTGACGAGCATGCTTGCGGCAAGCACGATCAAGCTGAGGAGAATCGCAAAAACGAAGGGTGAGGGTAGGTATCGCTGAATGAGCTTGACGCTCAAAGCGGTAACGGAACTGAGCATGGTCGTTGATCCTGTGTTGTTCTTCTTTTATAGGTGGCGCACGTGCGTGGCGTGCGCCGAGTTATTGCTAAGGTTTGGTGAGCCTGCACGGCGGGGTGTCGGTCCTCCTCTATAAGCCGGCGTTGTCCGTTTAGTGACGTTCGAGGGCCAGCGCGACGCCCTGACCGCCACCGATGCAGAGCGTGGCAAGGCCCTTCTTCGCGTCTCGGCGGATCATTTCGTGCAGGAGCGTGACCAGTACGCGGCAGCCCGACGCGCCGATGGGATGTCCCAGCGCAATCGCGCCGCCGTTGACGTTGACCTTCTCGGCATCCCAGCCAAGTTCCTGGCCGACCGACAGCGCCTGGGCGGCAAAGGCCTCGTTGGCTTCGATCAGGTCCAGCTGGTCCAGTGACCAGCCCGCCTTGTCCAAACAGCGGCGGGTGGCCGATACCGGCGCGATGCCCATGATTGCCGGGTCGACGCCAGCATTGGCGTAGGCCTTGATCGTGGCTAGCACCGGCAAACCGAGGGCCTTGGCCTTGTCTGCGCTCATCAGCAGTACCGCAGCGGCGCCATCGTTGAGGCTGGAGGCATTGCCGGCGGTAACCGAGCCATCCTTCTTGAACGCCGGCTTGAGTTTGGCCAGCGACTCGGCGGTCGTGCCGGCACGGGGCTGCTCATCGGTGTCGAAGCGCAGGGGGTCGCCTTTGCGCTGCGGAATCTCGATGGGCGTGATCTCGTCCTTGAAACGCCCGGCCTCGATGGCTGCGACAGCCTTCTGCTGCGATGACGCGGCGAAGGCATCCTGGGCTTCGCGGCTGATCCGGTACTTGTCGACCAGGTTCTCGGCGGTGATGCCCATGTGGAAATCATTGAAGGCATCCCAGAGGCCGTCGCTGATCATCGAGTCGACCAGCTCGGCGTGGCCCATGCGCAACCCGGTGCGGGCCTTGGGCAGCACGTAGGGCGCCAGGCTCATGTTTTCCTGACCGCCGGCAATGATCACCTCGGCGTCGCCGCAGCGAATCGCCTGCGTCGCCAAGTGCAGGGCCTTGAGGCCCGAGCCGCAGACCTTGTTCAGGGTGAAGGATGGCACTGCATGGGGCAGGCCCGCCTTGATCGACGCCTGACGGGCGGGGTTCTGTCCGGAACCGGCAGTGAGCACCTGGCCGAGAATGACTTCATCTACTTCGGCGGGATTCAGCCCGGTCTGTTCGAGTAAGCGTTTGATTACCGCTGCGCCCAGATCAGGCGCGGCGATGTTGGCCAGGCTGCCTTGAAAGGCGCCGATGGCGGTACGGGTTGCTGCGACGATAACGACGTCTTGCATGTTCGGGCTCCAGTTGAATTGGATGTTGTTGTGATGCCGGTGTGTCGGTTTCTAAATCACGGAGCTGGTCAACGCATGCGTGCCGAACTCGCACACTCCGTAGGAGCCAGCTTGCTGGCGATCACGCGCCGCTAACTCCCACAATCGCGATGGGTCTGGCTTGCGTTCCCAAAACAATGCATGCGTATCTAGAACGTCATCTCCGGTACGTGATCCGGCACCACCAGTTCACCTGCAGTCTTGGCCACGATTTCCTCGACGCTCACACCAGGCGCGCGCTCCTTGAGGACGAAGGCACCGTTCTCGATTTCCAGGTAGGCCAGATCGGTCAGCACGCGCTTGATGCAGCCGGCGCCAGTCAGCGGCAGCGTGCACTTGGGCAGCAGCTTGGACTCGCCATCCTTGGAGGCGTGCGTCATCAGTACGATGATGTTTTCGGCGCCGGCGACCAGGTCCATGGCGCCGCCCATGCCTTTGACCAGCTTGCCGGGGATCATCCAGGACGCGATGTTGCCCTGGACGTCGACCTCGAAGGCGCCGAGCACGGTGAGGTCGATATGCCCGCCGCGGATCATCGCGAAGGATTCGGCGGAGTTGAAAATGGAAGCGCCGACGCGTGCGGTGACGGTCTGTTTGCCGGCGTTGATCATGTCGGCATCGAGTTCTTCTTCTGTGGGAAACGCGCCCATGCCGAGCAGGCCGTTCTCCGATTGCAGCATTACTTCCATGCCCTCGGGCACGTAATTGGCGACCAGGGTCGGGATGCCGATGCCGAGGTTCACGTAGAAGCCGTCCTGCAGCTCACGGGCGACGCGCTGGGCCATTTGTTCGCGGGAAAGTGCCATCGTCGATTCCTCTTATTCTTTTGATTAAGTGCGGACGGTGCGCTTTTCGATGCGCTTCTCGAAGGTGCCGCAGATGATGCGGTCGACGTAGATGCCGGGCGTGTGGATCTGGGTGGGGTCGATCTCACCGGGCTCGACGATTTCCTCGACCTCAACGACCGTGATCTTGCCGGCGGCGGCTGCTAGCGGGTTGAAGTTCTGCGCGGTGTGGCGGTAGATGACGTTGCCGTAGCGGTCGGCCTTCCAGCCTTTGACGATGGCGAAGTCGCCGGTGATGGCGTGCTCGAGGATGTGCGGACGGCCGTTGAATTCACGCACGTCCTTGCCATCGGCGATGGGGGTGCCGTATCCGGTAGCGGTGTAGAAGGCGGGAATGCCGGCGCCGCCTGCGCGCATCTTTTCAGCCAGCGTGCCCTGAGGCGTCAGTTCGACCTCCAGCTCGCCATCCAGCAGCTGCTTTTCGAACAACGCGTTTTCGCCCACGTAGGAGGCGATCATCTTGCGGATCTGCCGGTCCTCCAGCAGCACACCCAGGCCGAAGCCGTCGACGCCGCAGTTGTTGGAAACCACCGTCAGGTCGCGGGTGCCCTTGCGCTTGATCTCGGCGATCAGGTTCTCGGGAATGCCGCACAGACCGAAGCCACCGGCCAGAACGGTCATGCCGTCCTCGAGCCCGTCGAGCGCCTCGGCATAGGAATTCACGCGCTTGTCGAAACCAGCCATAAACGATTCCTTTTTGTTGTTGGGTTGTTTTTGGTGAGCTGCAATCGAGTGTTCCCTTGTGTGACGGATTTGTTAAGTTGATTTTTAAGCGCGATTGATTGATAAAACAAAACAAAGCGCCGTCATGCGCTCTCCGGATCCGATTCGATGACCGTCAAACAACTCCGTGCGTTTCTCGCTGTGGCCCACACCCTGAGCTTCGCTCAGGCCTGCGAGCGGCTGCACCTGTCGCAATCGGCGCTGAGCCTGACCATCAAGGCGCTGGAGGACGGGCTCGGAGGTCGCCTGTTCAGCCGTACCACGCGCGCGGTGAGCCTGACGCCCGAGGGTGAAGCGCTGCTGCCACTGGCACGCAGGTTGTTGGCCGACTGGGACAACGCCGAAGACGAGCTGCGGCAGCGTTTCACCTTGAAGCAGGGCAGGGTGGCATTGGCCTCTATGCCGTCCTTCGCCGGTAATCTGCTGCCAGCCGTACTGCGCACCTTTCGCGACCGCTACCCCTCGATCAGCGTCACCGTGCATGACGTGATCAACGAGCAGGTGATGGAAATGGTTCGTGACCGCCAGGTAGAAATCGGGATCGCCTTCGAGCCTGAACCCAGCACGCCGCTGACATTCACCCCGCTGTACACCGACCGTTTCGTGGCGGTGGTGCCGGCCGATTCGGTGCTGGCAAGCCAGGCCGAAGTGAGCTGGGACGCGTTGCTCGAGCATCCCTTCATTACCTTGCAGCGGCCATCGACGGTGCGCGTCATGCTCGAAGACCATCTGCGTCCGCGCGGTCGTCAGTTGCCGGTTCAGTTCGAGAGTCATCAGTTGGCGACGGTCGGACGTATGGTCGCCAGCGGCCTGGGTGTCAGCGCCGTGCCGGCGTTATGTCGGGCGCAGATGCTCGAACTCGGCGCACGCTGCGTGGCGCTGAGCGATCCCGTGATCGAGAAGCCGGTGGGCATCCTGACCAAGCCCGGCCACGAGCTTTCGGTGGCGGCGCAGGCTATCGCCGATGCGTTACGTGCTGATACGGGGTATCCAGCAGGCTGCGAAAGGGTTGTTATTGATGGCCAGAACCTCCACTAGCCATCAACTGGTTTATTTCAATAAGTAGATCAGCGGCAGTGAAGAACCAGCGGGTTCTACCGATAAGTGAGCATGGACTGGTGCGGCCGGTCCGCCAGCACCAAGGCGTCGACGCCTTCGGTGCGCAGTTGCCTCATTCAAGGATAAGTGACTCATGTCTCTGCGAAATATCGGTATTGCCCCCCGCGCTGCGCTTGGCTTCGGCCTAGTCGCACTTCTGCTGTTTTGCATCGGTGCGTTCTCATTGATGCAGATGGCGAAGATGGACAGCGCTGCGGATGAAATCAATCTCAATTGGATGCCTTCTCTGTCGACGCTGAAAGACATAAACCAGTCGGTCCTGCGTCAACGGATTTTTACGCTTCGATTGCTGGTGCTCACAGATCAGGCAGCGCTGACCAAAAACAAAGCAAACATAGCTGAGCTGAAACAACACGTGGGGCAGCTCACTGATACCTACAAAGGCTTTATTGTTGGTGCAGAGGAACAGCGTCTGTTCGAGACATTCACGCGGGCTTATTCCATCTATCAAAACGATCAACAGCAGATAATCGACTTTGTCGACCAAGGGCGTCTCGATAATGCACGTGACTACCTAAACACGACGTTGCTGACTAATGCCGACGCGTTGATGAAAACCCTCATGGCCCTTGGCGACTTCAACAACGCAGGTGTAAGCACTGCAGCCAATATTACGGCCGAAGCCTACGACAGTTCGCGCATCGCCGTGATCGCTGCGATCATCGTCTCCATGTTGGTCACGGCGCTTCTGGCCTGGCTGCTGATTCGCAGCATTGTTCAGCCTTTGGCTGAAGCCGTACGAGTTACCGAGATCGTAGCCTCAGGTGATCTCACCAAGACCATCGCGGTGGTCGGCAAGGACGAGCCAGCTCGCCTCCTGGAGTCGATGAAACGCATGCAGGCCCGTCTGCGTGAAACCATCATGAGCATTTCAGACTCGTCCACACAGCTTGCGGCTGCCGCCGAAGAACTCAACGTGGTTACAGAGGATTCGAGCCGCGGCCTGGCCCAGCAGAACAGCGAAATCGAGCAGGCCGCTACGGCTGTAAACCAGATGACGGCCGCAGTCGATGAAGTCGCCCGCAACGCGGTGGCGACCGCCGAAGCATCCAAGCAATCGGAGCAGTCTGGTCGGGAGGGGCAGCAGCAGGTGAGCCGCACCGTGCAATCCATCAACGATCTGGCACAAGGCGTCACCACCACGGCCGGTCAGGTGGGCGAACTGGCAAACAAGGTGCGTGATATCACCAAGGTGCTGGACGTGATCCGCGCCATCGCAGAGCAAACTAACCTGCTGGCACTTAACGCTGCCATCGAGGCTGCGCGTGCCGGTGATGCCGGACGTGGCTTCGCTGTCGTTGCTGATGAGGTACGTGCCCTGGCGCACCGCACTCAACAGTCGACTCAGGAAATCGAAGAGATGATTGGGGGCATCCAGCACGGAACCGAAAGTGCGGTGCGGGCTATGCAGCAAAGCAATCAGCAAGCGCATTCGACCCTCGTCGTGGCCCAGGCTGCAGGCCAAGCACTGGATCAGATCGCCGCCGCGATCGCCACCATCAGCGAGCGCAACCTGGTTGTTGCAAGTGCGTCCGAGGAGCAGGCGCAGGTCTCTCGTGAAGTGGATCGGAATCTGATGAACATCCGCGACCTTTCCATGCAAACCTCGGCCGGCGCCAACCAGACCAGCGCTGCCAGCCAGGAACTGGCGCAGCTTGCCGTCGGGCTTCGGGCGCTCGTTGGCCGCTTCTCCGTCTAATAGCCGAAGCAGGCCTTGTGACAGGCTCGGACGCTTCGTACACCTCTTGGCGGGGCCGACCTGTGGATATCGGCCCTGATTCATCCTTTTCCGGCACCTCACGGGCATCGCTGTCAGTGAGTTCGGTGCTGCGCCGAGCGATACAGAAGCCAAACCGGACTGATTCCGTAGTAGTTGTTGCGTTGTGGTGGATGTGCTTTTGTGACTATCGAGCTATTGGTCGATAATCGCCCATCGCTTATCCGCCAAGGACGCCCGCCGTGAACGACGAATCCCGCTTCAATCTCCCGTCCATGGCGCCGGCCATCGTTGCGTCGCCGGCCAAACGCATTGAGGCCCTGACTGGCGACCCGAACTTCATGACCTCCCTGGCGCGGGGGTTGGCGGTGATTCATGCGTTTCAGGAACGCAAGCGCCATCTGACCATTGCCCAGATCAGCCACCGCACAGAGATCCCCCGTGCGGCAGTGCGGCGTTGTCTGTACACGCTGATCAAGCTGGGCTACGCGACCACCGACGGACGCACCTATTCGCTGCTACCCAAGGTGCTGACGCTCGGCCATGCGTACCTCTCATCAACACCTTTGGCAGTGACTGCCCAGCCGATTCTGGATCGGCTCAGCAACGAACTGCACGAAGCTTGCTCCATGGCCACGCTGGAAGGCGATGAAGTGCTCTACGTGGCGCGTTCTGCCACGCCACAGCGGCTGATATCAGTCGACCTCAGCGTGGGTAGCCGGCTGCCTGCGTACTGCACCTCAATGGGCCGCATCCTGCTGGCGGCGCTGGACGATGCCGCGCTGGACGACTATCTGGAACACGCCAACCTGCAGGTCAAGACCAGCCGCACACTGCATACGCCTGAAGCCATCCGTGCCTCGATCGCCGAGATCAGGCAGCAGGGTTGGGTGATCATTGACCAGGAGCTGGAGGTTGGCCTGCGTTCGCTGGCCGTGCCGCTGAAGGATTCCGCTGGACAAGTGCTGGCCGCGCTAAACGTTGGTACCCACGCCAGCCGCATGACCAAGCAGGAGCTCGAAACGCGCTTCCTGCCGGTTTTGCTGGAAGCTAGCAAGGAACTGAGTACCCGTTTGTTCCACTGATACGACGGTTGGCCAAGGGCAGACCAGCCTTGGGAGGGTTAACGGTTTGTGTTCGCTAATCGCACAGCTAGTCGATCATCGGATTGTTCTGCTGGGGCTCGATGGCTAGTGTGGGTTGCAAGCGCATCACGCGCATTCGCTATCTACACGAGACAGACCCATGGCCGAACTCCTGTCCCTTCGCGAAGCAGTGAATCGCTTCGTCAGCAACGGCGATACCGTTGCGCTTGAAGGCTTCACGCACCTGATTCCCACCGCCGCCGCCCACGAGCTTATCCGCCAGGACAAGAAAGACCTGACTCTGGTACGGATGACCCCTGATCTGGTCTATGACCTGCTGATCGGCGCGGGCTGCGCGAAGAAGCTGGTGTTTTCCTGGGGCGGCAATCCCGGCGTCGGCTCGCTGCACCGCCTGCGTGACGCCGTGGAAAAGCAGTGGCCGCTGCCGCTGGAAATTGAAGAACGCAGCCATGCGGATCTGGCCAACGCCTATGTCGCCGGCGCGTCCGGCCTGCCGTTCGCCGTGCTGCGCGCCTACCTCGGTTCCGATCTGCCGAAGGTCAACCCGATGATCAAATTCATCGACTGTCCTTTCACTGGCGAAACGCTGGCGGCGGTCCCCAGCGTCCGCCCGGACGTCACCGTGATCCACGCGCAAAAGGCCGACCGCAAGGGCAACGTACTGATTGCCGGCATTCTGGGCGTGCAGAAGGAAGCGGTCCTGGCCGCCAAGCGCTGCATCGTCACCGTCGAGGAGATCGTCGACGACCTGCAGGCGCCGATGAATGCCTGCGTCTTGCCCAGCTGGGCCCTGAGTGCTGTGTGCCTGGTGCCCGGTGGCGCGCATCCGTCCTACGCGCATGGCTACTACGAGCGCGACAACCGCTTCTACCAGCAGTGGGACCCGATTGCCCGTGACCGCGACACCTTCACTGCCTGGCTCGATGAATTCATTCGCGGTACCGAAGATTTCCCAGCGTTCCAGTCCAAGCTGGCCGCGCAGCAGGAGGCCAAGTGATGAGCGCTCAGGTCCATGACTACAGCACCAACGAAATGATGACCGTGGCCGCCTCGCGTCGCCTGGGAAATGGCAGCGTGTGCTTTGTCGGGATTGGTTTGCCCTCCAAGGCGGCCAATCTGGCGCGCCTGACCCATGCGCCGGACGTGGTGCTGATCTACGAGTCCGGCCCGATCGGCGCCAAGCCCTCGGTACTGCCGCTTTCCATTGGTGACGGCGAACTGGCGGAGACCGCCGACACCGTGGTCCCCACCGCAGAGATTTTCCGCTACTGGCTGCAAGGCGGACGTATTGATGTGGGCTTTCTCGGTGCTGCCCAGGTGGACAGGTACGGCAACATCAACACCACGGTGATCGGCGACTATCACCAACCGAAAGTTCGCTTGCCAGGGGCGGGCGGTGCGCCGGAAATTGCCGGGTCGGCGAAAAAGGTGCTGATCATCCTCAAGCAGTCGCACCGCACCTTTGTCGACAAGCTGGCGTTCATCACCTCGGTCGGTTTCGGCGAGGGCGGTGAGCACCGTAAGCAGCTCGGGCTGCCCGGCAATGGCCCGGTTGGGATCATCACTGACCTCTGCATCATGGAGCCCGAAGCGGGGTCGAACGAATTCGTGGTGACCTCGCTGCATCCGGGCGTGACCCGCGAACAGGTGACCGAGAACACCGGCTGGGCCATTCGTTTCGCCGCTCAACTGGGCGAAACCGCGGCACCGACCGAAACTGAATTGCAAGCGCTGCGCGCCCTGGAGGCACGCACCGCTGCCGCCCATGGACAAGCTGGAGGTGACGAGTGACACGCGACGTCTTTATCTGTGATGCAGTCCGCACGCCCATTGGCCGCTTCGGCGGCGCGTTGGCCGCTGTGCGAACCGACGATCTGGCTGCCACGCCAATCAAGGCGCTGCTCGAACGCAACCCCGGGCTCGACCCGGCGGCCATCGAAGAAGTCTTCATGGGCAGCGCCAACCAGGCCGGCGAGGACAACCGCAACGTCGCGCGTATGGCCGCGCTGCTAGCCGGCCTGCCGGAAACGGTGCCGGGTGTGACGCTCAATCGTCTTTGCGCTTCGGGCATGGACGCGGTGGGCAGCGCTTTCCGGGCGATAGCCTGCGGTGAGATGGAGCTGGCCATTGCCGGCGGCGTAGAGTCCATGAGCCGCGCGCCCTACGTAATGGGCAAGGCCGATACCGCCTTCGGCCGGACCCAGAAAATCGAGGACACCACAATTGGCTGGCGCTTCATCAATCCCAAGATGAAGGAGATGTACGGCGTCGATGCCATGCCGCAGACCGCGGACAATGTCGCCGAGGAGCACAGGATCAGCCGCGAGGCCCAGGATGCCTTCGCGCTGCGCAGCCAGCAGCGCACCGGCAAGGCGCAGGCGGCTGGTTTCTTCGCCGAAGAGATCGTGCCGGTGGTGATCAAAGGCCGCAAGGGCGACACCGTGGTCGACACCGACGAGCATCCACGTCCGGATACATCTGCCGAGGCGCTAGCCAAACTCAAGCCGGTCAATGGCCCGGACAAAACCGTCACCGCAGGCAATGCCTCGGGCGTCAACGACGGCGCTGCTGCGCTGATTCTTGCCAGCGCCGAAGCCGTGCAGAAATACGGGCTCACGCCGCGCGCCAAGGTGCTCGGCATGGCCAGCGCGGGTGTCGCGCCACGCGTCATGGGCTACGGTCCGGTGCCGGCAGTGCGCAAGTTGTGCGAGCGGCTGAACATGGCCGTGAGCGACTTCGATGTGATCGAACTCAACGAGGCTTTCGCCGCCCAGGCGCTCGCCGTCACCCGTGATCTCGGCCTCGAAGATGACAGCCCGAAGGTCAACCCGCAGGGCGGCGCCATTGCCCTCGGTCATCCGCTGGGCATGAGCGGCGCGCGGCTGGTACTGACGACCGTGCATGCGCTGGAGAAGAGCGGCGGCAAGCTCGGGCTGGCGACCATGTGCGTGGGGGTGGGGCAGGGGCTGGCTTTGGCGGTTGAGAGAGTTTAAGAGGCGCGCCGTGGTGGGCTGAAGCCCACCCTACAGAAACTGTGCTGCGCGCTGGTAGGGTGGGCTTCAGCCCACCATTGCTCTCACAACTGTGATGGGCTTGGCCTCGGCATGATTTGTACAACGGCCGTCTTACTCATTCGCGGATACCTATAAATCCGACTTCCAGGAGGATCAGTAGGGTGGGCTTCAGCCCACCAGCGCTATCCGCAACGGCGTTTGCCGCGTCACGGCACTGGTGTGATTGCAGGCACAGCATCTTCCTTGTACGTGCGCTGCCACCTCTAACTCGACGTTCAGGAGGGCTCCCATGCCCAGCATCAAACTCGCCGATGGCGAACTTAATTACCGCTTCGATGGCCCGGTGGATGCGCCTGTGCTGGTGCTTTCCAACTCTCTGGGCACGACATTGGCGATGTGGGATGCACAGGTCCCCGCGTTCAGCCAACACTTTCGCGTGCTGCGCTATGACACCCGCGGTCACGGCAGCTCGTCCGTCACGCCTGGCCCTTACACCATCGCGCAGCTCGGACAGGATGTGCTCGACCTCGTCGATGCCTTGTTCATCGATCGCTTCGCCTTCTGCGGTCTGTCCATGGGCGGCCTGATCGGTCAATGGCTGGGTATCCATGCCGGTGAACGCCTAACCCACCTGGTGCTCTGCAACACGGGCGCGAAGATCGGCACCGATGAGGTCTGGAACGAGCGTATCGACGGCGTATTGCACGGTGGCGAGCAGGCCATGCGCGACATGCGTGACGCGTCTGTCGCACGCTGGTTCACGCCCGACTTTGCGGCGCAGCATCCCGTCGAGGTGGGTCGCATCACTCAGATGGTCGCCAACACCTCACCAGCCGGCTATGCCGCCAACTGCGCGGCCGTGCGTGATGCCGATTACCGCGAGCAGCTGGGGGCGATCAAGGTGCCAACGCTGGTTGTCTGCGGCAGCAAGGACCCGGTCACGACGCCCGAGCACGGGCGCTTTATCCAAGCGCATGTCGCCGGGGCGAGGCTGATTGAACTGGATGCTGCGCACCTGTCCAATGTCGAGGCGAGCGACGCGTTCACCCGGCCGGTAATGGCGTTTCTCTGCGATTGAGCCACGCAAGGTTGATTTGAATGCAAAAAGCCGGGCCGCAAGGGCCCGGTAAAGGATCAACGAGGAGGTATTGCGGTGCTGCTCAGGACGCTTACCAGAGCGCCAGGGTGTAGCTAAGGATCACGCGAGTTTCGTTGATGTCGTTGCCAAAGTTGCTGCGTACCGTGGCGTTACGCACTTTCATGGCGAGGTTCTTCAACGGTCCGTTCTGGACCACATAGGCGATATCGGTATCGCGTTCCCACTCTTCACCTTCGCCGCCGCCGGCCAGGTTGACGTTGTCACCGGACACGTAGCGGGTCATCAGGCTCAGCCCGGGGATGCCAGCAGCAGCGAAGTCATAGTCGTAGCGAACCTGCCATGACTTCTCGTCTTCGTTGCCGAAGTCATTGATCTGCAACAGGTTGATCAGCATGTTGTCGCCGCCGCTGACGTACGCAAAGCCAGTGTCGCCGCTCAACGTCTGGTAACCGCCAGTAAAGCCATGGCCGCCGATCTTGTAGGTGAACAGCGCGCCGAAGGCATTGTTGTCGACGTTGCTGCCACCGTCATCGGTGGAGCGTACATAGCGCAGGTCGGTCTTGAAGCTCTGGTTCTCACCGAGCGGCATGATGTGGACCAGCTGCGTGTTGTGCTGCTTGTAGATGCCATCCAGGCCGCCGTAGTAGTAGCTACCGGTCAGTTCGGGCCTGAACTGGTATTTGCCGCCAGCGAACAAGAACTCGTCGCTGGTCTTGGCATTGCCCAACACGATGTTGCGTGCTCCCGCGGTGAATACCGTCATCTCTTCGTAATCTGACGAGTCGCGATAGCTGGTGCGGTCAAGCATGCCGAAGTCGAGCGTAAGCCCGTCGACTTCCTTGCTCTGCAACCAGGCACCACGGTAGATGCTGGGCAGTAGGCGGCTGTCGTTGCGCATCACCACCGGGATGATCGGCTGCAGGGTGCCGACGTGCAGGGTCGTGTTGGACATCTTCGCTTTGGCGGTTAGCCCGGCGGTGCCGTAGTCATCAGACGGCTGACCGGACGAATCGCGCTGCAGGATGCCGGTGCCGGAGCGATCCGGGCTGGAGTCGAGCTTGACGCCCAGCAAGCCGAGCGCATCCACGCCGAAACCGACTGGCCCGTCGGTGTAGCCCGACTCGATTTTCATGATGAAGCCTTGGGCCCACTCGTCCGCCTCAGACTGCGGTGCGCCACTCTGGCGGAAATCACGGTTCATGTAGAAGTTGCGCAGCTCGACGCTGGCTTTGCTGTCATCGAGGAACGCAGCGCTAGCCGGGCCGGTGATGCTCAGTGCAACGCTGGCGCAGAGCAGGTTGCGGGCGAAATTGCGGAGGTCTGTCATGGTGCTTCCTTTTGTTGTTATTGGTTCGGTGTCGCCAGGTTTCCCTTCAGTGAATAGCGAATGCCGTGCCAGGCGCACCGGCAGTGGCGGCATTCCACCGTTATCGGGCGGCGAGCCCTAGCCAGAGCCCTGCAGTCACTACCTCAAGGACCGCACGGCCACAAAACGGGTAGGGCAGCACTGTCTGTCTGGCTGGACATGTTCGTCAGGGCAGGCCAAACGCTGTCCAATCGGCTGGAAGCCGGTCGCCGCGCTTACCAGATGATGTGTGGGGCGCGGCTTCGATGCAGCTCTAGTTGAGGCCTATGTGGCTCTTCACGCAGACAAAGCTGGAGGCATCGTTAACATCGCCGCGCCTCTTGTACTTCGGCCAGCCTGGGTATTCGCAAAGCGGGCGGGTGCGACCGGGTACGGCGACGGTGTCGGTGACGACCTGACGCTTGGGTGTAACGCCGCGTTCGACCCAGTTCTCTAGCGCGGTCAGTGAATCCCAGGCGGCATTGAAGACGGTGCTGGCCGCGTGTGCGTAGCCGGGAATCTCGTAGTAGCGCATGAACCGGCGGGTCTGTCCGACGCCCATGTCCTGCTGCACGCGCCGGTAATATTCAGCCGTGGCGCGGGTGCTGACCAGCTGATCCGAGGTGCCATGGGCCATCAGAATCTTGCCGCCGTTGGCAACGAATGCCGACAGATCGGTCTGGTTGACGTCCTGACGCAGCGACAGTGCATCGACTCGCGCCTGCCACGGACCGAGGTCGGTCGGGTCCAGAGTCAGGGAATTGAATGCCGGGTTGCGGGTCACGAAGTAGCGCACCCACTCGTCCCAGAACCCTGAATGGTAGGGCGCGCCTTCGGCGAAGCCCGTGCCGTGTACCGGCATCGGATAGTCGGGCTGCAGCGTGTTGAGGCCAAGCCGATTGACCACCAGTTGCAGGCCTTCGCCGGGACGGCCCAGGTCGGTGCCCCAGGTATTGAAGCCGGGATAGCCGCGTTCACCGCTGGCCAATGGCTGACTGAAACGAATCGGCGTATCGAACACCTTGAGCGCATTGATCTGCGCGTCGGACAGGCAGCTGCTACCTGTGTCAGCCCCGTCACGGCAGCGCAAGGGACGGCCGTTGAGCTTGGCTGTTGCTGGATCGAATTGGGCGTTGCACGCCGCCTGGTGGCTGATCACCCGATCACGCACGCCATCGAGCCCGTCACAGGCTTGCATCGCGGCTTCCAGTAGCGCGGCACGCTTTTCCAGGCTGGGATAGGCGCCTGGCGCAGCCAACGCGCGGGTAATGCGGCCAAACTGCAAATCCAGTGCGGCGGCGTTGTAGGCCGGGTAGAGCACGATTGCGCCCTGAAAATCCTTCGGCCACTGCTGCACCACTGCAAGCGCCTCTCGGCCCCCTGTGGAGCCTCCGGCAAAATAGCTGCGAACCGGTGGCTGACCATAACGTTGCTCGATCAGGTACATCGCCGTATCTCGGGTTTTTTTCAGGGCGTCGTGGCCGTAGTTGGCCAAGGCTTCCTCGTTCCAGGCGAAGTCACCCGGATGAACCGGGTTGGCGACGTGGCCCGAGTCGCTGGCAAATACCGCATAGCCGCGGCCCAGTGGCGTCGGCTGGTCGATCGGCCCGGCCGGGACGTTGCCGGCAACATTGGGGACGGTGCCGTTGTAGCCGCCACCGCCATACATCATCGCTTTGCTGTTCCATTGTTCAGGCAGGACGATGCGCATCTTGATGCTGGGTGCGCTTGGGTCGACCGGAGCGATTTCCACGCTCAGATCGCAATGTGGGCCAAACGTCTGTGGTGCGCTGCCACCGCCTGGGTTCAGGGTCGCGGCTGTGACCCTCGCGCCCGATGTGGGTAGAGCGATCGCCGAAGCAGGGATTTGCGCACCGGATAATTCGCTGCAGTTAGCGGCTAGGGTTGGCTCGGCAATCACCAACGCCAGCAGGGCGGGCGATGCCAACAGCAGCCGCGGAGAGGCTGCGCTGCGAAAATGCTTTGCACGGGATGCTTTCATGTGGGTTTCCTTGTTCTTGTTGTCATGCCTTCATGACTGACGCCACGAGGTGATGCCCGAGAACCACTGGCCGGGCGTAGTGGCTGAGCCAAAGCTGTGCCAGCTCAACAGAGCAAGGTTCAACCGCCGATGACCGGTCACAAGATTGCAGCCGGACCGCTCTAGCATGAAGACGATCAGGCTGAACACAGCGCTGCGGCTGAGGTGTGTTCTGTCCAGTCCACGGGACATTGGGGTCCGCGTTGTCGTCGCTGCTGGACACTCTGTATGGCGGCTTGGACTTTTTCGACGGGCGGTGCGGCTGTTGATTCAGAAAAGCCTCCCCGAGGCGTGACGGGGTGCCGGCACGGTGACGTCTGTGCTTTAGCACACCGGGCGTCGAGTTCGCAGCGTTTAGTTCGGACGGATATGACCGCCGAAGCGGATATTCCAAAACCTCCTGACTATACTTTCGTCGTATGTGCGCAACGGTCGCACGCCCCGCCTATTTTTCCTGTCGAGACCAGCCCGCCCCCATGGAAACGCTTTACCTCATCTTCCTGCTGCTGCTTGCAGTGGGTGCCAGCCGCATTCTGGCCAATGTCGTTCCGCTGCCACTGCCAATTCTGCAGATCATCATGGGCAGCCTGCTCGCGCTCCCACCGTTCGGCATGGGCGTCGAGCTACGGCCCGAGATCTTTATGCTGCTGTTCATTCCACCGTTGCTGTTTTATGACGGTTGGAAGATACCCAAGCGCGAGTTCACCGAGCACGGCGCGGAAATGACCGCCATGGCGCTGGTGCTCGTGCTGATCATCCTGGTGGTGGTGGGCTATTTCATTCACTGGCTGCTGCCAGTCATTCCGCTTGGCGCAGCCTTTGCGTTAGCAGCCATTCTTTCGCCCACCGACGCACTTGCAGTCATCGCCATTGGCCAGGGTCGGCTGCCGCGACATATGGCGCATCAGCTCGAAGGCGAGGCGATGATGAACGACGCCACCGGTCTGGTTTCCTTCAAATTCGCATTGGCTGCGGCTATCACCGGCTCTTTCTCGTTGGTTACCGTTACCGGCGAGTTCTTCGTCATCGCGCTGGGCGGTCTCGCGATTGGTGCGGGACTGAGCTGGTCGGTAGGCAAGGCCAAACAGTGGATGACCGCACGGGATCTGTTTGATCCCTCGACCTACGTAGTGATGATTCTCCTGTTGCCGTTCGCCGCTTTCTTCCTGGCCGAGCATGCCGGGATGTCCGGAATTCTCTCAGCGGTGGCAGCGGGCATGGTGCAGAGCCGTATCGACATGCTGCCTGTGAAGACGAGTACCCGAATTTTGAACCGCAGCGTCTGGGAAATGCTCGACTTCAGCTTCAACGGCCTGGTGTTTCTGCTGCTGGGCCTGCAGTTCCCGCGTATCGTGGAGCGCGTATGGGAAGCAGCGGGCGAGGGGAGTTACAGCATGCCAATGCTGGTATTCAGTGCACTGGCGATCATGGCGCTGCTGTTGGTCATCCGCTTTACCTTCGTTTATGGCTATCACTGGAGCGAAGCCCGTGTACGGCGTCTGCTCGGCAGGACGGTTCAGCCCAAACCCCTGCGGTTGTTTTCCGCGCTTAATGCGGTTGCGGGCGTGCGTGGTGCGATTACCCTGGCCGGTGTGCTGTCGATCCCGTTAATGATCGGCGATACACCGTTTCCAGGCCGTGATCTGATGATCTTCCTCGCCGCGGCAGTGATCATCCTGTCCTTGCTGATCGGTGCGCTGGGCATTCCCTACTTCCTCAAGCAGCTACCCAACAACGATTTCGAAGAACACAGGGAAGAGCTGAAAAAGGCACGACGGCTCGCTGCTCAGGCGGCGGTCAGCTGGCTGGAGGGCTGGAAGCAGGCCAACCCGGTGGAGGATGCCGATAGCGCACTGCTGCGCAGCGAGGTGACCGCGCGGGTCACCGAGTCATACCGTCACGACATCGAAGCGTTGATGGACCATCACGGTCGAGCAAACCAGGCCCGTGAAACCATGACGTTGGAGCGGGTCATTCGCGTTCAAGCCATTGCGGTGCAGCGCAAGGAAATGTACCGCATGAGGAAACGGCACGAGATCGACGAGCAGATGCTGCAAACCCTGCTGCGCGAACTCGATTATGAAGAGGCCGCGCTGGGGACGGGGGAATCGGCTTAACGGCCGGCCAGGTCCTGCTGCGCTTCGGGTTCAAGCACGGCGATCGTGTGGTCGCTGTGCTTGAACGTCACCAGCTGGGTCAGCCAGGCCTGCAGCACAGGCGATGGTGCTTTCTGATTGCGACTCGCGATTGAAAGGATTTCCCGGGCGATGGTCACCACCGCGCTCTTGCTGCCGAGAAAGTGCCAGTTGAACCAGCCATCGCCGTAGGTCAGCGGCGTTTTCTGCCCTGACGGCAAAGGGATGTACACCTTGACCGAAAGATCGAAAAGCACTTCGGGCTTGGAGATGATCAGCAGCTTCACGTCCGCTACCTTGCTCAACCAGTAGCGATGATCGAAGCGTCCTCCCGTCAGTTCTGCAGACTGGCTCAAGGCATCGTTGATCAACGCTCGGTTATCGATGAGTTGCACGGTAGGGGCTTCCGTCTGCAGGTGGGTGTTCCGCATTCGAGCTGACGCGATCAATGCGCAACAGGTACGAAATCGGTGAAATAGACGCCGCGCGTGGCTGATGGCTTGGAGCCGTACACGCTTCGTTTGGCATGTCGGGTTATCGGTTGATCGAGGTTTTTGTTTAGCCTTGCGTGAGTGAAAAGTTCGTTCGTCCAACAGCCCTGACCGATGGCGAACCCTGTCTAACAAGCGGCCTAGGCGCAAAGAGGCCGGTCGATGAACCAAGCTCATCGACCGACCTTTTGCCGTAGCGGTTACTGGGCGTTGGCTTGCGCGGCTTCTGTGATCAGCGCAGCCACTTCATCTGGATGCGAGGTCATCACGACGTGGGAGGCGCCGGGGATGCTCAGGGTTTTCTTTGAGCCTGCGCGGTCGGCCATGAACTTCAGCGCGGCCTCGGGGATGTTCTTGTCGCCGGTGCCGTAGACGAACCAGGAAGGTACGTACGCCCAGGCGGAGTGCTGGCTTTCTTCGTTCAACGCGGCGGCGGTTATCGGGCGCTGCGTAGCGGCCATCAAGGCCGCCTCGGCCGCCGGCACATCGGTAGCAAACTGTTCGGCAAACTTATCCTGCTGGATGTAGAGATCCTGGTTGCCGTCGCTCAGCTGAACGGGTTCGGCCAGGGTCGGACCAAGCGTTCCGCCTGGAAATTTGCCGGCCAGCGTGGCAGCGCTTTCGCCGGTTGCCGGCGCGAATGCAGCGACATACACCAGCGCCTTGACCTTGTCGCTGCCATTCACTGCGTTGGTGATGACGCTACCGCCGTAGGAATGACCGACCAGCACGATAGGGCCTGAGGTGTGCTCGATGATGTCGGAGACGTATTTGGCATCGTTGGCTACACCACGCAGCGGGTTGGCTGCGGCGATGACCGGATAACCTTGACCAATCAGCCGGCTGGCCACGCCGTTCCAGCTTGCTGCTTCGGCAAACGCACCGTGCACCAGAATCACGGTTGGTTTGTCGGCGGCGAAGCTGGCGACGCTGCCCAGCGTAGTGGCGGCGGCGAGAAGGGTGGCGGCTGCGGCGTTGCGGGTTTTCGATGCAGTGGTCATGACGTTGTTCTACCTTTTCGATTAGATACGGTTCGGGTTGTTGTAGCGGTGGCTGGCTCTGCTCAGCAGGCCGGAGCACCCACACAGGAAACGGCTTGGGAGTTCGGAGCGACTTGCGTCAGGTGCAGGGTCATAATGCGCAGGCGGGTTGTCGTAAAGGACTCAAATCGTCTTCAATATGCAACTAATCGTCTAATCGAGGCAGGTAACCATGGATCGTCTATCGAGTCTGCTGTGCCACTTCGGCATGCACGCGGGCCTGTATCACAGCGGAGATCTCTGTGGCGTTGCGGCCTTCGAGACTGCGGACCAGGTGGGCTACATCCATGTGCTGCGCGAAGGCGCCATGACGTTGCGTCTGGCGGACAACAGCGAGGTGCGGTTGGCGGAGCCGACGGTGATGGTATTTCCCCGTCCGTATCGGCACCGCATGCTGGCCAACGAAGCGGATGGCGCGCGGCTGGTGTGCGCGACGCTGCAATTCGACGGCGGGGCCAACAACCCGCTGGCCGCGGCGTTGCCTGATGTCTTGCTGCTGCCGGTGGCCGACGCGCCGATCCTCGACGGTGCCTTGGCCTGGCTGTTTGAGGAAGCGGTCGCCGGTTACTGTGGCCGCGAGGCGGTCATGGGGCGCCTGTTCGAACTGCTCATCGTGCAGATGCTGCGCCACTTGATGGCCAGCCAGACGATGAGTTCGGGAATGATGGCCGGGCTTGCAGACCTGCGCCTAGCGCGGGCGATCACGCTGATGCACGCCGAACCCGAGCGTGCATGGTCGGTGGCCGAACTGGCTGCCGAATCGAATATGTCACGGGCCAGCTTTGCCGCCAGTTTCCGCTCGGTGGTCGGGCAGACACCGGCGGATTACCTCACCAGTTGGCGCATCAGCCTGGCACAGAAGCGCTTGCGCGAAGGCCGGCCGATCGCCCTGATTGCCGATGAGGTGGGTTACGAAAGCCCATCGGCGTTGGCTCGCGCCTTCCGCCGCAAGACCGGCGCCAGTCCGCGCGAATGGCAGGCCGCAGCGAGCGCGTGACGGCGTGGCGGGGTACTTCCCGGCATTATCGGTCCGTCCGCGCTGCGTTACTTGACCCATGACTGGCAGCGGCAGAGCTCATTTGGCGAACAGCTGACTCATGTCCTTGAACGCCTTGAATTCCAACGCATTGCCGCAAGGGTCGAAGAGGAACATGGTTGCCTGCTCGCCGACCTGGCCCTGAAAGCGTACATAGGGCTCGATCACGAACTTGGTATCCCGTGCGCGCAGGCGCTCGGCCAGCGCTTCCCACTCTGGCCAGCTGAGCACGATGCCGAAGTGCGGCACTGGAACGTCGTGACCGTCTACGGCATTGGTGTGTGCAGCTTGCTGCGATGGCGTCTGCGGGTGCTCATGGATAACCAGTTGGTGGCCGTAAAAATCGAAGTCGACCCAATGCTCGGACGAGCGGCCTTCGGTGAGACCGAAGACTTCGCCATAGAAGCGACGCGCGGCGGGTAGGTCATGGACAGGGATCGCAAGGTGAAAAGGGGAGAGGCTCATCAAGGCTTCCTTTTGTTGTGGGGCCGTAACGATCATGTTGCCGATTTGTCGCCCTCATCTACAGCGGATATCGTTCGTGTCGAGCCTCGAGTATTTCGATCAATCCAGGTCCCTATGATCCGCGAATTGAAAACCTTCCTTGCGATCGCCCGGTGCGGCAGCTTCGCCGCTGCGGGCCACAGAATCGGGCTGACCCAGTCAGCTGTCAGCGCCCAGATCAAAAATCTTGAGGAAGCGCTGGGCCTGCGCCTATTCGATCGAACGGGCCGCTCGGCGTATCTCAATGCAGCGGGCCTGCGGGCGCTGCCGCTGGCCGAGCAGATCCTCGAGACGTTCAGCTTGATGGGTCGACCGGAGTCGCTCGAAGACTACCGGGGCGAACTGCGAATCGGTGCCATTGGTACGGTACAGACCGGCCTGCTGCCGCGGGTGCTGCTCCGTCTGCTGGAACAGGCGCCGGGTGTCGCGCCAAAGCTGGTTCCCGGTGTCTCGTTGAATCTGTTGTCGCAAGTCGATGCCGGCGAGATCGATCTGGCGATCATGATCCGTCCGCCATTTGCGCTGCCCAAGGAGCTCCATGCCGAGTTGATTCAGCGCGAGCCGTTCGTGCTGATCACGCCGCTCGACGTGGCCGGTGATGACCCGTTGCAGCTCCTTGTCGAGCAGCCGTTCGTACGTTACGACCGCAGCTCCTTTGGCGGTCGGCAGGTGAGTCAGTTCTTGCGCAAACATCACTTGGATGTCCGTCCTGGCCTGGAACTTGACGAGTTGGATGCCATTGTCAAGATGGTCGCCTGTGGGCTGGGTGTAGCCCTGGTGCCAGAAGCCGGGTTATGGCTAGAAAGTACGCCGACCGTCCGCGTTCTGCGACTGGGCGGCGCAACCTTCTACCGGGAGCTGGTACTGGTCGGTCGCCACAGCGCCCGGCAGCTGCCGGTGCAGCAGCTGTTTCACCGCTGTGTGCGTGAAGTGCTGGCGAAGCAGGGCGATCCGACTCTGGTTTAGCGCGCCCGCTAAGTAAAAGCGCCCGCCAGCCACACCGAACGTCGGTTATAGAAGGCTTCGCAGGGGGCTATCGGGGCCGTGCACTACCCTTGATAAAGCGAGGATTCAACGATAGCTGCGTATATCGGTCTAGCTCAGAACGGTGACCAGCTCTATGGGTCCAAGCAGAAGCTCGCTTTACAAACTTTTTGGATAACAGCATGGCCCAACCAGATCTGCAATCCCGGCTTGCTTTCACGCTGCAATCGGCTGGCTTGCTGGAGTGGTACGTCGAGCTGGACGATTCTCTAAGCGATACCCAGGCGACGGTCGAGGCTGTCACCGATGCGCTCGATGCCTGTGCATTGGGCAGCACCTCACTCACCGAATTCTTGGAACACATCCATCCCGACGACCGCGACCCGGTCGCCGAGCACGTGGCTGTCGCCCTCTCGACCGGTGACGAGGTGCGCTTCGAGTGCCGTGTTCTGGTCGGCGACAGCAGTGTGCAAATGGTCAGCGTGAGCGGTCGCTCCACCGCTCATCCCGAGCTGCGGGCGTTGCACTTCGTCAGTCAGGACGTGACCGACTGCCGCCGCTCCGAGGCCATAGCCGAAGGGCAGATGCGCTCACTGGAGCTGGCGGTCGCCGGCGCGCCCTTGACTGATGTGCTGGTCGAACTTACCCGCTCGGCCGAAAGGCAGTCGGCTGGGACCATTCGCGCAGCCATCATGCGCCTGGATGAGGATGGCAAGCTGCGATTCGTTGAAGCGTCCAACCTTCCTCCAGATTTCGTCGCTGCGCTCGATGCGATGGACGCAGGTTCCGACGAAACCACCTGCAGCGTGTCGGTACGCACCGGCAAGCCAAGTGTTGCCGTGGATATTGCCAGCGATCCGTACTGGGCCCAGCACCGGGACAAGGCGCTTGAGCACGGCCTGCGCGCTTGCTGGTCCACACCCGTTCTTTCTGACCGCGGCGAGGTGATGGGCACCATTGCCTGTTACAGCAGCGTATGCGCAGCGCCGTCGTCTTTGGAGCAAGAAGGGATCACGCTGCTCGCCAATACGGCGGCGCTGGTGGTGCAGCGCGATCGAGCCAACCGGGCACGGATCAAGGCCGAGCGAGAGATGGCAGCCAACGAGCGCCGCTTCAAGGGGCTGGTGAAGGCCACCAACAGTTTGGTCTGGTCGACCAGCCCCGAAGTGGACATCGTTGAGCTACAGCCCGACTGGAGCGAATTCACTGGCCAGACGTTCGAGCAATCGCGCGGGAAGGGTTGGCTCGAAGCGGTGCATCCGGAAGATCGTCCCGCGCTTGAAGTCGTCCTTGAGGAAATGCGTTCGACTTATAGCAACAAGCGCGCGGAATACCGCATCCGCCGGGCTGACGGCCAATATCGGCATATGACCGGTCACGCCGTGCCCATCTTCGATGACCACGGGAACATGAAGGAGTGGTCCGGCGGCTTGACTGACATCACGGACCGCAAGCAGGTCGAGCACCGACTGCACCACATGGCCACTCATGACTCGTTGACGGGGCTACCCAACCGAACCTATCTCAATGATCACCTGCGCGAACTGGTCAATTTCATCCCAGAAGGCCAGCAACTGATGATCATGCTGATCGACCTTGATCGCTTCAAGGAAGTGAACGACTCGATGGGGCATGGCTACGGCGACGTACTGTTGGTGCAGATCGCCCATCGGTTGCGCGAAGCGCTGCCGTCCGGTGATCTGGTGGCGCGCCTGGGCGGCGACGAGTTTGTGGTGGTGGCTCATCTACCTGACGGCGTGCGCTCGGCCGAGCGGCTGGCAGCTGATCTGCTGCGGGCGATCCAAGTGCCCTGCGATGTGCTTGGCACACGTTACTACCCCTCGGCATCGATGGGCATGTGTCTGTATCCGAACCCCGACACCAGCATTGACGAACTGCTGCAGCACGCCGATATCGCCATGTATCGCGCCAAGGATGCTGGCGGCACCGGGATGCAGTTCTTCTCGGCTGAGATGAGCATTGAGACCAAGAACCGCATGGCGCTCGAGCTCGACCTGCGCGAAGCGTTGGAACGCAATGAATTCGTGCTGCATTACCAGCCGCGCATCTGCCTGGACGATGACGTTCCATGCGGTGTGGAGGCACTGATCCGCTGGAACCATCCAAGCAAGGGGCTGGTATCGCCAGCGGTGTTCATACCCATCGCCGAAACCACGGGGCTGATCTGCAAAATCGGCAACTGGGTGCTGCAGCAGGCGTGCAAAGACATCCAGCAATTGACCGAACGCATCGGTACCGAGCTGATGTTGTCGGTGAACGTGTCACCGGTGCAGCTCAAATCGCCGACGCTGTGCAGCGAAGTCAGCGGCGCATTGCAGGCGGCCGGGATGGATACGCACCGTCTCGAACTGGAGCTGACCGAGTCCGGGTTGATCGAAGACACCGACGCTTCGCACCAGCTCCTGAGAAACCTGCGAACCATCGGCGTCAGGCTTGCCATCGATGATTTCGGCACCGGGTACGCCGGCATCGCCTATTTGCGCCAATATCCGATCGATGTTGTGAAGCTTGATCGGACCTTCCTTTGCCCAACCGCCAAGGCTGATAACTGTCTCGATTTCATCAAGGCGGTGACCGAAATGTGCCATTCGCTTGGCATGCGCGTCGTGGCCGAAGGCGTAGAGGACGCCGATATGCTGCGGCAGCTGATGCGGTCGGCATGCGACGAGGCACAGGGTTACCTGTTCGCAAAGCCTATGCCGCTGGCTCAGCTGGGTGACTACATCATCGATCGTCGGGCAAGTTGAGCTCTTCGACGTTTGGACTGCGCTGAAGTCGTAACTCGGTATTTGTCTGAATCGGATGCACGGTGTCTTCTGCCCGCATGGCCGGCTCTGTACCATTTGTCGACGTTATTACTCCCATGCTGGCCAGCTGTTGTGGAGGGCCGACTGTCGGCTCTTGCGCAATCCAGCACAGCATCGCCTTCAGCCTTGTGGCCGGCTTATCTATCGATTCTTCAAAGCAGACGTTTGAGTGCTAAACGGACGCGAAGGGAAACCTCACCTGCTCCTAACTACCGGAAGAGCACCGACGTGACTGCTGACATTTCATCCGAGGCCAGGCGGCTATTGATTGGCACCGGCTGTGGCGTCGATTTCTCTCGCCTGGTACAGCTACTGGACGAAGAGGGTTATGAACTCGCTTTCTGCTCCGATAGCGAAAGTCTGTTTCAACAACTGGATCACCGAGTGGGTGCGGTGATCGCTACCGATCGATTTCTTGCGTCGGCGATGGCGAGCGGGCCCGCCTTAACCGAGCAAGGTGAAGGGGCGGACATCCCCTTTATTGTGGTCACGGATACGCAAAGCGAATCCCGCGCTGATTTTCTGGCAATCAAGGATCGGTTACCCGAATGGCTAGCGGACCTGGTCATTCTCGAACAACCCATAAGGCCGGCAACTCTACTGAGCACCGTGGCGATGGCCTGGCGCTCCCGCCTGCGTCAGTTCGAGATTGCAGACCGTCTCGTGGAGCTTGCTGAGCAGCAAGCAACGCTTGAGAGCCTGGTCGAACACCTTCCCGTTGGCATCTGCCTGATCGCTACAAACGGGGCCACCGTGCTCAGTAATCCTACCTACGAGCGGTATGTTCCCAACCGAAGAATCCCATCCACTGATGGTCGGCATGCTCAGCGATGGGTGGGCCTCGATAGCCAGGGTCAACGGATCCCTCCGGATCAATTTGCAGGCGCCCGGGCTCTGCGCGGCGAAATGGTGGAAGGTGCTGACTTCCGCTACTACCCCGACGACGGGCCTGAGCTATGGACACGTGTCAATGCGGTACCGCTGTACGACAGCCAGGGGGAGATCCGAGGCGCCGCCTTGGTCGTCATTGATATAAATGCTGAAAAGCAGAACGAAGAAATGCTGCGCCGGTTCAACGATGATCTTGAGTTTCAGGTCAAGGCCCGTACCCGTGCGCTGGAAGAGGCGTTGGAGAAGCTGACGCTGGAAAGCCAAGAACGAGCCCGAACCGAAGACCAGCTGCGCCAATCCATGAAGATGGACGCGGTGGG
Organism: Pseudomonas sp. NPDC077451; assembly: GCF_044543345.1. Classification (NCBI taxonomy): domain Bacteria; kingdom Pseudomonadati; phylum Pseudomonadota; class Gammaproteobacteria; order Pseudomonadales; family Pseudomonadaceae; genus Pseudomonas; species Pseudomonas sp. NPDC077451. The sequence continues at coordinate 103,941 of NZ_JBITVX010000011.1, forward strand.
CCAGCTCACCGGTGGCATCGCTCACGATTTCAACAACATGCTTACGGGTGTCATCGGCGCATTGGACCTGATGCGCCTCCGTATAGGCCGGCAGCAATACGGTGATCTGGATCGTTACATGACGGCCGCTCATACGTCCGCCAGCCGAGCGGCAGCCTTGACCCAGCGCTTGTTAGCGTTCTCCCGTCGCCAGTCGCTCGAAGCCCGCACCGTTTCAGTGAATCCACTGATCCTATCGCTAAGCGACCTTCTCAAACGGACGCTGACGGAGCGGATCAAGCTTGAGCTGCAGCTTGATGACCGTGCCGGCTTGGCATTAGTCGACCCCAACCAGCTTGAAAACGCCTTGTTGAACCTAAGCATCAATGCGCGTGATGCCATGCCAGATGGCGGCATTCTGGCGATTGCTACCAGCCGAGCCGATATCGACGAGACGGAAGCTGCTCGTCTGGGTGGTCAGAGGGGGCGCTACGTCAGCATCAGGGTATCGGACACGGGGGTCGGTATTCCCGAGCCCGTGCTGGGGAAAATATTCGAACCCTTCTTCACCACCAAACCCTTGGGGCAAGGCACCGGATTGGGTCTGTCCATGGTCTACGGATTCGTTCAACAGAGTAGCGGTTTCGTTTCGGTAACCAGCGAGGAGGGGGCCGGTACCTCGATCACCTTGTACATCCCCCTGGCGCAGTCGTCTGCAGTCGAGAATGGGGCGATCGCCGCGTCCGTGGATCTGACCTCCGGACGAGGGCAGACGATCCTTGTGGTAGAGGATGATGATTCGGTACGCCTGTTACTCGCCGCCGCTCTGGAGGACTTCGGCTACCAGGTGCACCTCGCTGAAGAGGGTCAGCAGGCGCTGAGTTTGCTCGATGGCTTGCGTACGCTGGACCTGTTGATAACCGACGTCGGACTGCCCGGTCTGAACGGTCGCCAATTGGCCGAAATAATCCAGCAGAAACGGCCGGATCTGCCCGTTCTGTTCATCAGCGGTTACGCCGAAAACGCCGCGATTCGCTCGGAGTTTCTCGGGACGGGCATGAGCATGATGACCAAGCCGTTCACGCTTGAGCATCTGGCTGAAACAGTGTCAGCCGCCTTGGACGCGCAGGCTGAAACAGGGGCTATTTGAGAGCGCAAGGCCAGGCCCTCCGGGCCGGCCTGTACGTGCGGGTTCCATGAGCGCTTAGCGCCCGCCCGCCGCATCGACACTTGCCATCTTGCCATCTTGCCATCTTGGCATCGGCCAGAACCTGCTGGAACAGCAGCGGTGACATGGGCCGGCCGAGGTAGAAGCCCTGAGCCTGATCGCAAGCGAGCTCGGTCAGCTTGCCAAGCTGAGCGACGGTCTCGATGCCTTCGGCTGTCACGGTCAGCGAGAGGGCGTGACCCATGCTGACAATGGCGTGGACAATCGCTTCGCTGCTTTGTGATTGGTCGAGCTCAGAGATAAAACTTCGATCAATCTTGATTCCATCGAACGGGTAGCTTCGCAGATAGCTCAACGAGGAATATCCGGTGCCGAAGTCATCCATGGACAGGCGAACGCCCAGTGCCTTGAGCTGGTTCATGGTCGTCAGCGCCGAGGCGGCATCTTCGAGCATGACGCTTTCGGTAATTTCCAGCTCCAGACGATGTGGGGCGATGCCGGTGCCCTGAAGAACTTTCGCAACACGATCAACCAGATCACTGCGCTGAAATTCCACCGGAGAAAGGTCATCGGTGCATAGCGTTGTTGCTGCTGGCCTCTGCCTGGACCAGCTTGCTCGTCTGACCTCGGTCGGCAGCGGAACCTCAACCCGCCATCTTCGCGGCACGGCCGGCGCGCTCTATCATGCGCCGCCGCTGCGCATGCGCTTTCGATGCAACTGTGGGGAACCAAAGCCCGAGGGTGCATGGTCGAAGCGCGTAGATAAGTGCCGGTTGCCGCCGTCATTTTGCGTTCGACACCCTCGGCAGAACTCAGGGTTCTGCCTGAATGACCTACTGATCTTCCAAAGGAACGACTGATGAGCCTCGACCTCAACGCAGGACGCCTCCCCGACGAGCACACCCTAACCAACATTCCGCGGCTGATTTCGCGGTATTACAGCGAGCGCCCTGATCCATCCGATCCCGCGCAGCAAGTCGCTTTCGGCACCTCCGGCCACCGCGGCTCGTCACTGAAGAACAGCTTCAACGAGTGGCATATCCTGGCGACCACACAGGCCATTTGCGACTACCGCCGAGAGCAGGGCATCGACGGTCCGATCTTCGTCGGCATGGACACCCATGCGCTGTCCGAGCCGGCGTTTGTATCCGCACTGGAAGTGTTGGCAGCCAACGGCGTCGAGACACGCATCGACGCCGGTTGCAGCGAAACCAACGGCGAGCCCGGATACACGCCGACCCCGGCCATCTCCAACGCCATCCTCGAATACAACGCCGGCCGCAGCGGCGGCCTAGCTGACGGCATCGTCATCACGCCGTCGCACAATCCACCCGCTGATGGCGGCTTCAAGTACAACTCCACCAATGGCGGCCCGGCCGACACGGGCGTGACCAAGTGGATCCAGGAGCGCGCCAACGCGCTGCTGGTTGCCGGGCTCAAAGGCGTGCAGCGAATGGACTATTCGCAAGCGTTGAAGGCACCCAGCACGCAACGCTTCGATTTCATCGAACATTACGTAGGCGGTCTGGAGCAGGTGATCGACCTGGAGGCCATCCGCAACTCCGGTCTCAAGTTCGGCGTTGACCCACTCGGTGGGGCCGGCGTGCATTATTGGACGCGCATTGCCGAACGCTACGGCCTGCCGCTCGAAGTGCTTTCGACCCGTGTCGATCCTACCTTCCGCTTCATGCGCCTGGACTGGGACGGCAAGATCCGTATGGATTGCAGCTCGCCCCACGCCATGGCCGGGCTGATCGAAAACAAGGACCGCTTCGACGTCTCCTTCGCCTGCGACACCGACCATGACCGCCACGGCATCGTTGCGCGCTCGGTGGGCTTGCTGAACCCCAACCATTACCTGGCTGTTGCCATCGAATACCTGTTCACTCACCGCCCTGAGTGGAGCGCTGGGGCGGGCATCGGCAAGACCTTGGTGTCGTCCTCGATGATCGATCGCGTCGCCAAAGGCATCGACCGCAAGGTGGTCGAGGTGCCGGTGGGCTTCAAGTGGTTCGTTGATGGCTTGATGGACGGCAGCCTGGGCTTCGGCGGTGAAGAATCCGCTGGCGCTTCTTTCCTGCGCAAGCAAGGCGGTGCGTGGTCCACCGACAAGGATGGTCTGATTCTCGGCCTGCTGGCTGCTGAGATCACCGCGGTGACTGGCAAGGATCCTGGCGAGCGCTACCAGGCGCTGACGGAGCGCTTCGGTTCCCCGGTCTATCAGCGCATCGATGCCGCCGCAGACCGCGAGCAGAAGGCCAAGCTCGGCAAGCTGTCGGCTTCGCAAGTCACCGCCAACGAGCTGGCCGGCCAGCCAATTACCCAGATCCTCACCGAAGCGCCGGGCAACGGCGCTGCCATTGGCGGCCTTAAGGTCGTGACCGACAACGGCTGGTTTGCAGCGAGGCCGTCTGGCACCGAGGACGTCTACAAGATCTACGCCGAAAGCTTCGAGGGCGAGGCGCACCTCAAGCGCATTCAGGAAGAGGCCAAGGCGCTGGTGGATAGTGTGTTGGCAGGATGAAGGCTAGCTCGCGCAATGACTGCCATGGCGGTGATGGGTGCTGAGCTCGAGGACGGAGCAGGCTGCGTGGAGGTTGGGTGAGATTGCGACCAGCATCGACTGGCGGTGTGATCCTCCTCGTGTTGACGCGACCAGGCAAACCTCTGGGTCGTTGTTTGGCGTTTGAACGATCCAGGCTGTCGACAGATCAGCCGGTGGTTGTGCTCGTGCGGCGCTAACCTCGACAGCTGCAGACAGGTTGTCTAACCCGCCAGATCGTGGGGAACGGTCCGTCATCGTTATCAGATTGAGATAGGTATCGCGTTGAAAGACCTTACCCGTGAGGCGCTTGAGGCAGAAGTCGTGCGTCTGCGCACCGTTCTTGAGAATGCAGGGATCTGCGCGGAGCAACAGACGCGGCGCGACGTCCATCAGTCGGTTTGCCGCTCGGGCTGCCAATCGGCAAGCGCGGCCGACCCGCTGACGCTACAAGTACTGGCAGCAGAGCTCGCGGCCAGCCAGGCTGCGCTGACCAGTAGCGAGGCACGCCAACGGGCAGTGTTCGACAGCATCACCGAGCTCGCGATCATCCTGACTGATCCAGCTGGAATCATCACCGACTGGAACCTGGGCGCCGAGCAGGTGATGGGGTGGAGTGCATCGGAAATGCTTGGCCAGAGCAGCGAGCTGATCTTTACCGAGACCGATCGAGCCACAGGCCGGGCCAAGCAGGAAATGGACGATGTCCTGCGCCATGGGCGTGTGACAAACGAGCGCTGGCATTTGCGCAAAGACGGTCAACAATTCTGGGCGTCGGAGGCGATGTCGCCACTGTATGGCCCAGATAGCAGCCATCTTGGCTATATGAAGATCCTGCATGACCATACCAGTGAGCACATGGCAGGCCGCGCCATCGAGGAGTCTCAGCAACGCTATCGTCTGGCTGCAAAAGCTACCAATGATGCCGTTTGGGACTGGGATCTGAACACCAATCATGTGCTCTGGAACGATGCACTGGAGCAGGCTTACGGCTACCCGCTTGCGGACGTCGACAGTTCCGGAGACTGGTGGATCGAGCGCATCCATGCAGAGGACCGCGCGCGCATCCACTCATCGATCCGCGCCGTTATCGACGGGAGCGGTACCACCTGGACGGGTGAATACCGCTTCCGGCGTCATGACGGGACCTACGCCGAGGTGATCGACCGCGGCCAGGTTATCCGCAACGCCGAAGGTGAGGCCGTGCGTATGATCGGCGCGATGCTTGATCTGACCCGCATGCGCGCTGTGGAAATAGCGCTGCGCCAGAGCGAGGAGCGGTTCAAAACCATACTGGAGTCTATCGAAGCGGCGTTTGCGATCGTCCAGGTCAAGTTCGACGCGGACGACCAACCCGTGGACTATCTGTTTCTTGAGGCCAACCCTGCGTTCGAGCGCCAGGCGGGTGTCGACCTGCGAGGCAAGTGGGTTACTGAATTCGCACCTGATCTGGAGCAGTTCTGGTTCGAAACCTACGGCCACGTTGCGAAAACCGGGGAGCCGGCCAGTTTTGAAAATTACGCTGAAGCGTTCGAGCGTTGGTTCGACGTTCGGGCCGTTCGAGTCGGCGACCCCGCCGAGCGCCAGATTGCGATTCTCTTCAGCGATGTGACCCAGAGGCGACGTGCCGAAGAGCGCCTGCGTGTCAGTGAATCGCTTGCGCGAGAAAACGTCCAGCGCGTTCAGCTTGCCCTCGCGGCGGGCGCGATCATCGGAACCTGGAATTGGCATCTGCCTACCGACCGGTTCACGGTCGATGAAGGCTTTGCTCTCGCTTTTGGTCTTGACCCCGCCCTCGGCCGTGAAGGGCTCAGCCTTGAGCAGATAATCGCTACCGTGCACACCGAAGATCGGGAGGGGCTGAAGGCTGCGATAGCTGAAGTGATCACCCGCGGTGGCGCCTACGCTCATCAGTACCGGGTACGGCGTGGTGACGGCAGGTATTACTGGATCGAGGCGAACGGACGTGTTGATCTGGCAGAAGACGGCACGCCCCAAAAATTCCCGGGTGTGCTGATTGACGTCGAACACAGGCGGTCCATCGAGGCTGAGCGTGACAGGGCAACTGCGGCGTTGAGAGCGCTCAATGAGACCCTGGAGCAACGCGTGGCCGAGCGGACGGCAGCGCTGATCCAGACCGAGGACAAGCTGCGACAGTCACAAAAAATGGAGGCTGTCGGTCAACTCACCGGGGGGCTCGCGCATGACTTCAACAACCTGCTCGCAGGAATTTCGGGCGCGTTAGAGTTGATGAGTCTGCGGTTGTCCCAGGGGCGGTTTGACGATATCGACAGATACATGGCGTCAGCTCAGGGGGCGGCGAAACGTGCCGCAGCCGTGACGCACCGTCTCCTGGCGTTTTCGCGGCGCCAGACGCTCGACCCGCGGCCGATCGACGTAAATGTGCTGATGGAGGGTATGACGGAGCTGATTCAACGCACGGTCGGTCCCGGTATTCGGGTAGAAACCGTCAGTGGTATGCACCTCTGGTCGGCGTCCGTCGATGCGAGCCAGCTCGAGAATGCCATCCTCAACCTTTGCATCAATTCACGTGATGCCATGCCAGACGGTGGGCGTATCACCATCGAGACGTCCAACCGATGGCTGGCGGGTGATATCGCTCGGGCATACGACCTTCCCGAGGGTCAGTATCTCTCGCTGAGCGTAGCGGACACCGGAACGGGCATGACACCTGCTGTTATCGCCAAAGCGTTTGACCCCTTCTTCACGACCAAGCCGATCGGCCATGGCACAGGCCTGGGGTTATCGATGATCTACGGATTTGCCAAGCAGTCCGGTGGCCAGGTTCGGATTGATTCAGAGAAGGGGCACGGCACCCAGGTATCCATCTTCCTGCCGCGTTACATCGGTGAAGCGACCGAAGCCGCAGCCGTAGCGACCATGACGAATACCGTTCCCGGCGAGGCCCGCGGGACGATTCTGATCGTGGACGACGAGCCGACCGTGCGTTTGCTTCTGATGGATGTTCTCGGTGACCTTGGCTACACGTTGATTGAGGCTGCCGACAGTGTCAGCGGGCTGAAGGTGTTGCAATCCGAGGTAAAAATCGACTTGCTGATCACAGATGTCGGCCTGCCCGGGGGTATGAATGGGCGACAGATGGCCGACGCGGGTCGGGAGATACGCACGGGCCTGAAAACCCTCTTCATTACAGGCTATGCAGAAAGCGCCGCTATCGGAAACAACTCCCTTGGTCCGGGCATGCAGGTCCTGACGAAACCCTTCGCGATCGACACCCTTGCCAGCCGCGTCCAGCAAATGCTGGCTTTGTAGGCATCAAGGAACGTCGCTAAGTCCCGCCTGGGGCTGCCTTGACCAAACATAGCCAGGCCGCCGGGCGCCATCCTAAGTGGTGTGTCCGGCAGAAAAACGGCATTACTTCTTGGTTGATCTGCTGAAACGCGGCCCGGTGAATCTCGAATCGGTCTGGCGGCGTTACGCGGAGCGGGTGGACAGGCATGGGTCCAGCCATCCGGACATATCGTCGTGAAGGCGGTACGTCGAAATGGGCATGTACACGAATCTGTACATTAGCGTGATTGGCCGTTGTCCCGTCGTCCGATCACTCGCCTCGATTTGGCAGCTGTAAGTCAGCAAATCCGGGACCTAGGCGCCATTTCTGCAGGCCGCGCCTGGATTGGCATGGCTTTCGCTCTGACAAAGTCTCTCTTTGCTCGTTGAGGCAGACGCATCCCGAGCGAGGCGACAAGAACAACAAGGAAAACCGCAGATGACCCTTCTTTTCGCTCTGGCCGTTGTGCCAGTCACTCGTCCAGCACCTTGCCTGTCAACGCCCCCGTCATGGTCTGTAAAGACCGCTTTGCTGGCAATCAACGCGTCGGTTTTGGCCGCGCTGTTCCAGTTGCGCAACCCAATCGGAGCACGCCATGACACTCAACGCTAAAACCGCTCTCGTGACGGGTTCGACCAGCGGTATCGGCCTGGGCATTGCCTGCAAGTTGGCCGAGGCCGGGGCCGACGTGATGCTCAACGGCTTCGGCGATGTTGATGCCGCCCTCGAACGCGTCTCGGCATACGGCACGCGAGTGCTGCACCATCCTGCTGACGTGTCCGATGTGGATCAGATCGCCGATTTGGTCAGCCGGACGGAGCGCGACCTCGGATCGGTCGATGTGCTGGTCAACAATGCTGGCATCCAGCATGTCGCTCCCATCGAAACATTCCCCGTTGAGCGTTGGGACACCATCATTGCCATCAACCTGTCCTCGGCGTTTCACACCATGCGCCTCGCCTTGCCGGGCATGCGCGAGCGCAACTGGGGGCGGATCATCAACATCGCCTCGGTTCATGGCCTGGTGGCCTCGGCGCAGAAGGCGGCTTACGTGGCCGCCAAGCACGGCCTGGTCGGCCTGACCAAAACCGTGGCATTGGAAACAGCTACCACAGGCATTACCTGTAACGCGCTCTGTCCTGGTTGGGTACTGACGCCGCTGGTGCAGCAGCAGATCGATAGCAAGGCCCAGGCCCACGGCGACCCGAGCCAGGCGACCCGTGAGCTGCTGATGGAAAAACAACCTTCGCTGGATTTCGTGACGCCGGAACAGCTGGGCGAGCTGGCCGTCTTCCTATGCAGCGATGCTGCTCGCCAGGTCCGCGGCGTTGCCTGGAATGTCGACGGCGGCTGGCTGGCGCAATAGTCATTCGGGCCATCCATGGCCGCAGCGGGTGTGTCGTCTGCGGCTACCGGAGGCAAGAACAGTTTGTCATTGCCCTGCCGATGGCGGGTTGCGACGGAGATGAACTAACGCGATGCGTTCACCGGCCCGACTCTGTCTTTCTTCGATCGCGAATGGCACGAACCCGAGCTTCGGATAGAGCAGCAGGCCTGCTGTGTTCAAGCTGAAACAAGAGATCTGCACCTGGGCGGCCGCAAATTTCGAGAAGGCAACCGCGCAAAGGTGGTCGACGAGGAACCCTGCAGCCCCGGACCTCCGCGCGCTTGGCGCAACGATCACGTTCCCGATTGAGCAAACCCCACCCTGATCCCATCGGTAGAAGTTCGCGAATGCTACGGGCCGGCCTAATTGGACGACGACGGACGACTCGGCGCGTTGAGCGATCGCCTCGAGCAGTTGGTCCTCAGTGAGTGGGTAATGAGCTTTTGGAAAACAATAGAAGAGTTCGGCTTCGTCCTGCGGCCATTCACAGATAGCCGGCAGATCTTCGTGGCTAACCGGGCGAATCGTAAATGTCATTTTTCGCGCATCCTGCGACCATTAACGGCGAGTTACGTTAACGACAGACATCAGCCGCAGCAAGGCACCCCATCATTGCTTTTCGAACTTCTAACTATCGCGCTACCGTTCACTCAGACCATGTAATTGCAACTTCGAATACAGACTGGCTCGGGATATGCCCAGCTCCGTCGCGGCTCGGCGACGGTTGCCTTTGCAGGCGAGCAGGGCGGTCTGCAAGGCACGGCGCTCGGCCTGGGCGACGCTTTCGGCGAGACGTTGCAGCGGGGCGTTGGGTTCCGGTGCCGGTTCAGCAAGCATCGGCTCACTGGGCATGGCGGCAGCCTGCGGCGCGGCGGTGGTCGTCGAGCCCAGCAGCGGTGAGAAATGGCGTGCTTCCAGCGGGCTGCCATCCGTGCTCAGCTGGGCGCGTTCCAGCAGATTGCCCAGCTCGCGTACGTTGCCCCGCCACGGCTGATTGCACAGCAATGCGATGGCGCTCGGTGCGAGTTCCATGGGTGCCTGACCGGAGCGGTTGGCAATGTCGTCGAGCAGGTGTTCGATTACGGCTGGGATGTCAGCGGAGCGTTCGCGCAGCGGCGGCACCTGTAGCGCCAGCACGTTGAGCCGGTAGTAAAGGTCATCGCGGAACTCGCCAGCGGCGACCTTGGCTTCCAGGTCGATGTGTGTGGCAGCGATCACCCGCACATTCAGCGGCTTGACCTGGTTGGAGCCCAGCGGCTCGATTTCTTGCTCCTGCAGCACGCGCAACAGCTTGGCCTGCAGTGCCAACGGCAGGTCGCCGATTTCATCGAGGAAGAGGGTGCCGCCGTTAGCCACTTCGAACTTGCCGATGCGCGCTTTGCGATCAGCGCCTGTGAAGGCGCCGGGCGCAGTACCGAACAACTCGGCTTCAACCAGCGTTTCCGGAATTGCCGCGACGTTGACTGCAACAAAGGGTCCGTTGGCACGCGGCGACAGGTTGTGGATGCCCTGGGCTAACAGCTCCTTGCCGGTACCGGTCTCGCCACGGATCAGGACCGTAGCGTCCAGCTGGGCGGCACGCCGTGCTTGGCGTTTCACTTCACTGGCGGCCGGGCTGGTGCCGATGAAGCCGGCGATGGTGTAGCGTGCTCGGCGAGCCTTGGCCAGCTCGTTCTGGGTGGCGACCAGCTGCGTCTGCAGCGTGGTGAACTTGGACATCAACGGTTTGAGGTGTCGGGCGCGGTCGAACAGGACGAAACCCAGCGCGCCGACCAGGGTGCCGTCCTCGTCACGAAGCGGAATGCGCGTGACGACGAAATGCTCGCTGCCGAAGGCCATCAGGTCGAGCATGCTCGGCTGACCGCTTTCCACTACCTCGCGCAAGCGGCTGGCGGGCAGCACCTCTTCGATTTCCTTGCCGAGTACGCTACGCGGGTCGCTGATGCCGATCTTCTCGGCGTATTTGTCGTTGATCCAGACAATGCGTGCCTGGCGGTTGACCGCAATGGTGCCTTCGCATTGGGCGTTGAGATGGTCGAACAACAGCGGCATGGCCACCGCACGGAAACGTTCGGGAGATACGCCGATGGTCAGGCCGTTGAGATCAAGGTCGTTGCGGGCGATTGCCATGGGTTCGAGCTGTCCGGTGAGGTTCGGCCGATTATGGAAGGCGCCGGCTGCCAGGGGCAAGGCAGCCGGTCCGGGCTCAGAGTCCGTACACCTCGTTGGGCAGCCATGTCGCTAACGGCGCGAAGAAGAAAACCAGTGCCAGACCCAGCAGCTGGATCAGGATGTAGGGCATGACGCCGAGATAGACGTCCCGCGTCGTGACTTCCGGCGGGCAGACACCCTTGATATAGAACAACGCGAAGCCCACCGGCGGGGTAAGAAACGAGGTTTGCAGGCACAGGGCGAAGAGCACGGCAAACCACAGCGGATCGACGCCCATGGAAAACAGCACCGGCGCCACCAGCGGCAGGATGATCAAGGTGATCTCCACCCAATCCAGGAAAAAGCCCAGCAAGAACGTGATAAACAGGACGGTCAGCAACACCCCAGTCTGGCCGAATGGCAGGCCGGTGAGCGCCGCGCGGATCACGTCATCGCCGCCCAGCCCGCGCAACACGGCGGCGAACACCGTGGCGCCAATGAAGATACCGAAGATGAATGCCGAGGTGCGGCTGGTCTGGTAGAGCGCTTCCTTCAGCACCGCCATGTTCAACTTACGGCTGAGGGCGGCCATCAATACTGCGCCGAATGCGCCCACAGCAGAGGCCTCGGTGGTGGTGGCGATGCCGAAGAAGATCGAGCCCAGCACGGCCAAAATCAGCACGAAGGGTGGCACCACCGCCCAGAACACATCGATCAGCGCCTTTGCATCGAGCTTTTGGCGATTGGCCGGAGCAGGCGCAAAGTCCTTCTTCAGCCACGACACCACAACGATGTAGAGGATGTACATCAGTGCCAGCATCATCCCGGGTATCAGCGCACCCATGAACAGCTTGCCCACTGAGGCTTCCGACGTACCGAGTCGGTCGGCCATCAAGACCAGCATGATGCTGGGTGGAATCAGAATGCCCAGGGTGCCAACCGAACAGGCAGTGCCGACGGCGAGACTCTTGTTGTACTTGGCCTGGAGCATCGGCCCAATCGAGAGCATGCCGAGCAGGGCCACCGAGGCGCCGACGATACCGGTGGAAGCGGCCAGCAGGATGCCCACCAGCACTACCGTTACGGCGTAACCGCCACGCAACGGACCGAGTACGCGAACGAGGCTGTGCATCAGTCGCTCGGCGATGCCGGAGCGGTCAAGCATGATGCCCATAAAGATAAACAGCGGCAGAGCGACCATCAGCTCATTGGCGACGATGCCGTAGATGCGGGCATCCAGAACGCCGATGGTACCGTCCCAGGTGAACCAGAGATCGGCGTCGAAGTGTTCGACCATCACGTGGCCGAGCACGGCGAACAGCAGCCCGATGCCGGCCAGTGACCAGGCAACGGGGAAGCCAAGCAGCAGCAGCCCCATGAAGGTGGCGAACATGCTGATGACGAGAATTTCTTCCAGACCCATGATTACGGCTACTCCGTCAGGGCTGCGAATGGCCGCGGTCGCGGACATGCGTCGGGGCTACAAAGGCCCGCGGAAAATTGAACAGCAGCGTGCTGCAACGCGTGGCCCGTGAAAGCAGCGCCAGTGCTACCAGCGTCAGGCCGATGGGCAATACGCTTTTGAAAATGAAACGATGCGGCAGGCCGCTCGGCGCCTGCGAGCGCTCGTCATAGATGAAAGCCTGGTAGGCGAACGGCACCAGTGCGTCGACCATCAGCACCACGATCGGCAATGCCAGTATCAGGATCGCCAGCAGTTCGATAATGGCCTGGCTGCGCAGCGTGAATTTCTCACGCAGTACATCGACGCGGACATGGTCATCGCGCACCACGGCGTATGCCAGGGCGAGCATCAGGGCTGCACCGAACAGGTGCCAGGACAGTTCTTCCAGCGCGATCGAGCCGCGAGAGAGGACAAAGCGGCTGAACACGTTGGTCAACACGACCGCCAAAACCAATAGCCAGATCCATGCACTGGCTTCGCCGATGGCGACCAGCGCTTTGTCCAGCCACCAGGACAGCTTGTTGTGAGGCAATGCATCCGCTTGAGCGGCGGGCACGGCTTCGTTAGGGGAAACGGGATGAGCGGACACGGCCACCTCGGAGATCCGAAACCAGGGGAAGACACGGCACGAAGGCCGTGCCGCTAGAGCTTGTCAGGTCGGCCACATTCTTCACCTGTTGTGCCAAGACTGCGTGACTGCGCTTCGGCAGTTGCCCACCGACCGCAGAGAACCTCAGCACACCAGGCCATACGTAACTGACCGGGCAGCCCTAGCGGGCGCTAGGCTTTGATGAGTGGATCACTCGTACTGGTAATAATCGCGCGGCAAGTAGCCTTTGCCGTGCCAGATCGAGTGGTGCTTCATGAAGTCACGCTGACTGGTCAGGACGCGATTGAACATTTCGTCCTTGGCTGCGATTTCATCGAGCACTTCATTGGTCACGCGCTCCAGCTCACGCAGCACTTCTTCTGGCAACACCTGTGCTTTCACGCCCTGCTTTTCGTACTCGCGCAAAGCGGTCGGCTGGGCCCATTCGCTTTCGGCAAAACCTTTGAGGGTGGCCGATTCGCAACCCATCTCGATCAGCGCGCGGCTCTGTGGCTCAAGCTTGTCCCAGACGCCCTTGTTCACCAACAGGTGCGAAGTGGTCAGCGTCTGGTGCCAGCCGGGCATGATGTAGTTCTTAATGATCTGATCAAGGCCCAACATCTTGTCGATCGCCGGCTGCGAGAACTCGGTGGCGTCGATGGTCTTGCGCTCCAGCGCCTGATAGATCTCGCCACCAGGGATCATCGTGACCGAGGCGCCGAGTTTTTCCAGCACCTTGCCGCCGATGCCGGCAAAGCGGATACGTAGGCCATCGAAGTCTTCCAGCTTCTCGACTGGCTTGGCGAACCAGCCGGCGCCTTCCGGGCCGATGATGCTGCAGAGCATCGGGTGGATGTTGCGCTCGGCATAGATTTCTTCCAGCAGTTTCTTGCCGTCACCCTCGTAGTACCAGGCCAGATAGGCTGGCGGCTCCATATTGAAGGGCGCGCCGGAGTACAGAGGCAGTGACGCGATGGTGCCTTGATCGTAGCCGATCCAGGTATAGCCAGCCGGGTACTTACCGTTGCTGACCGCATCCATGATTTCGAACGGCGGCACCAGTTCGCCGGGCTCGTAATAGCGCAGCTGAATATCGCCGCCGGAAATGGCCTTGAGCGACTCGGACAGGTGTTTGATTGGAGTGGTTAGACCGACCAGGTGCGACGGGAAGGCCAACGGCACTTGCCAGCGGATCTTCTCGACAGCCATGGCGTCAGCGCTGATCAGGCTGGCGCTGAGAACGGTGGTGGCACCGATGGCGCAGGCGAGACGGGACAGCTTTTTGGATATCGACATTGCAGGTTTCCTTCTTTTTTTTGTTTTGGTAACCAGAGGCGCAGACCGGCGTTTAGCAGGCCGGAAAGCGGGACGGGGCAGCAGCGCTTTTTTCGTCCCGCCAGGTGTTCTGGCGTCGTGCATGTATTACTTAGCAGGTTTTGTGCCTGACTGTTAGAAAACCTGGTAACCCGCGGGCCAGGGGCTTCTCGGGGTGCTTCCGAATTTGCGGGTGTCCAGTTGGCCAGACACTCATCGGGGTCGATAGGAGGGCCGTCCAGATCACTGGACTGGTGTCTATTTATCTGGACGGTGACAACCGGTAAGCCAGCAGCTATCGCGACACCATTTGGCGCCCAAGCTGACGTCAAACACTGACGATTCGGTGGGAAGCATCAGCTGCCAACGACGATGGAAGCGTTAGCCGAGCTCAGCCCGCGTCCTTGTCCACGGTCGCTTTGAGGGCGGTAACGCAGCGTTCCTCGGCGGTATCGAGTTCCAGCTGCATCTGCTGGATATCAAGCAGCTGTTGTTCGAGCTGTTGGCGGCGTTCGGCAATCATGCCGAGCATGATGTTCAGCTGTTTCTGATTGCCGGCCTTGGGGTCGTAGAGTTCGATCAGCGTCTTGCATTCGGCGAGGGAGAAGCCGATGCGTTTGCCGCGCAAGATGAGCTTCAGGGCAACACGATCTTTGGGGGTGTAGATGCGCTCCTGACCGCGCCGCTTCGGCGAGAGCATGCCTTGTTCTTCGTAGAAGCGTATGGCGCGGGTGGTGATATCGAGCTCGTTGGCCAAATCGGAAATGCTGTACGTCTGCTTTGCCATGAAGGTATCCAGTCCTGCCTATCCACCCACGGCTCGCGATGAGCCGGGCGCGCGTTTACTACGGTTTAAAGCGAGTCAAGGCTACACGCTGCGCTGGCCCGATGCACAGTGGCACCGGGCCGTATTGCGGCGCTCAGTGCTGGATTGTGCAGCCGGTGGCGTCTTGCATCTCCTCGAAGCTAACGCCGTCGGCCAGCTCCACCAGTTTCAAACCCTGCTCGGTAACATCCAGCACGCCCAGGTCGGTGATGATCCGGTCGACTACCCCGACGCCGGTCAGCGGCAGGTCGCACTGCTTGATGATCTTGTGCGCGCCCTTGGCGGTGTGCTCCATCAGCACGACAACACGCTTGACCCCGGCCACCAGATCCATCGCGCCGCCCATGCCCTTGACCATCTTGCCAGGGATCATCCAGTTCGCCAGGTCGCCTTTTTCGGAAACCTGCATGGCGCCGAGAATTGCCAGGTTGATATGGCCGCCGCGGATCATGCCGAAGCTCATGGCGTTGTCGAAAAAGGCACTGCCGGGCAGGGCGGTGACGGTCTGCTTGCCGGCGTTGATCAGATCCGGGTCGATCTCGTCCTCGGTGGGGAAGGGGCCGATGCCGAGCAGCCCATTCTCGCTCTGCAGCCAGACGTCCATGCCGTCCGGAATGTAGTTGGCGACGAGGGTTGGCAGGCCGATGCCGAGGTTGACGTAGAAGCCGTCCTGCAATTCCTGTGCGGCGCGTTGCGCCATCTGTTCGCGTGTCCAGGCCATAATCAGCTCCTCACCGTACGTTTTTCGATGCGCTTCTCAGCGTTCGGGTTGTGGATGATGCGCTGCACGTAGATGCCCGGCAGGTGAATCTGGTCGGCGTCCAGCTCGCCGGTTTCGACCAGATGATCGACCTCCACCACACAAACCTTGCCGGCCATTGCGGCGAGCGGGTTGAAGTTGCGCGCGGTCTTGTTGAATACAAGATTGCCAGCCTTGTCCGCCTTGAAGGCTTTGACCAGCGATACATCGGCGGGCAGCGACTCCTCCATCACGTACCACTCACCGTTGAATTGGCGAGTTTCCTTGCCCTCGGCGATCAGCGTGCCGTATCCGGTGCGGGTGTAGAACGCCGGTATGCCCGAGCCTGCGGCGCGTAGCTTCTCGGCCAGAGTGCCTTGCGGCGTGAATTCGAGTTCCAGCTCGCCAGCCAGGTACTGGCGCTCGAACTCCTTGTTCTCACCGACGTAGGAGGAAACCATCTTGCGCACCTGGCGCGTCTCGAGCAGCAGGCCGAGGCCGAAGCCGTCGACGCCGGCATTGTTGCTAATCACCGTAAGGTCTTTCTTGCCGGTGTCGCGCAGCGCTTCGATCAGCGCTTCGGGAATGCCGCACAGGCCGAAACCGCCAACCGCAAGTGTCATGCCGTCTTCGACCAGGCCGTCGAGTGCCTGCTGGGCGTTGGGGTAGATCTTGTTCATGGAGGCCTCGTGTTATTTGAGTGAGGGCGATAGCGTTGGGTTATTGCGCGGCCAGGCGCGCCCGAGCGACCCGCGATCCGTTGGGACGACCCAGTACATCACTGATGCGTTGCCCTGCGGCGATCAGCATGTCCAGGTCAATCCCGGTCTCGATACCCAGGCCGTTAAGCATGTAGAGCACGTCTTCGCTGGCGACGTTGCCACTCGCGCCTTTGGCGTAGGGGCAGCCGCCGAGCCCGGCGACCGAACTGTCGAAGGTGCAAACACCCTCTTGCAGGCTGGCATAGATGTTCGCCAGCGCTTGCCCATAGGTATCGTGGAAATGCCCGGCGAGCTTGTCACGCGGTACCTCACGGGCAACGGCTTCGAACAGCTGACGGGTCTTGCCTGGGGTGCCGGTGCCGATGGTGTCGCCCAGCGATACCTCATAGCAGCCCATTGCGAACAGCTCATGCGCGACATGCGCGACACGCTTAGGGTCGACCTCGCCTTCGTAAGGGCAGCCCAAGACGCAAGAGACGTAGCCGCGTACCTGAATGCCGTTCTCACGCGCGGCGATCATCAGCGGGGCAAAGCGCGCCAGGCTCTCATCAATGGAGCAGTTGATGTTCTTCTGCGAAAACGCTTCCGAGGCGGCGCCAAACACGGCCACTTCGCTGACGCCGGCTTCGATGGCAGCTTCCAGCCCCTTCAGGTTCGGGGTCAACGCCGCGTAGGTCACGCCTGGCTTCTGCCTGATCTGAGCGAAAACGTCAGACGAGCCCGCCATTTGCGGCACCCACTTAGGCGACACGAAGCTGCCCACCTCGATATAGCGCACCCCGGCGGCACTCAGATCGTCCACCAGGCGCACCTTGTCCGCGACGCTGATCGGCTGTTTTTCGTTCTGCAAGCCGTCTCGCGGGCCGACTTCAACCAGGCGTACCCGGCGTGGCATTTCAGTGGTAATGGTCATCGGTGTTCCTCATGACAAGTACGGGTGCCTTCCCGGTAAAAAGGGGGTTGACCATCGGGTCATACAGCGACCCTCGATGCTCAAGTTCCGAACAGCGTGGCAGATAAGGTTAGAAGACCCGGCCCTTCCGGGGCACCACGTCCGAGAATCGCCATGCTACGCAAATTGAAAATCTCCCATCGCACGCTGTTGTTCTTTGCGCTTGTCGCTGTGCTGCTGACGGCGCTTGGGTTGTTCAGTCTGATGCAGATGGCGGCCATACGTGCGGCGGGCAGCGAGATTGACGCCGACTGGATGCCAAGCCAGGCAGCCGCAGACGATATGGCGTTGCACTTCGCGCACGTACAGATCGAGTCCATGCGTCAGCTTGCCTTTCACGATGCCGAAACGCTTCGTAAGAGTGGTGAGCAAATCGCTGCTGCAATGAATGAGATCGGTCAGCTGATGGTTCGTTACGAAAGCCACGTCTCCAACCCTGACGAGGCTCGTACATTTAGCGTGGCCAAAGAGGTATACGCGACCTATCCCAAGGCGCTTCAGGAACGGCAGCGCGTGATTGATGGCAACGCGAGCGCTGAACAAGTCGCCACGGCTAACGCGCGGGTTACCGAGCTGAGCCACCAGTTCGAGCAGGCCTTGTCGACGCTTCGATCCTTCAACGAAGAGGGCGCCCACCATGCTGTAGAGGCGGCCACAGCCGTTTACCAAAAAGCTCAGATCGTAATCGCGTTGGTGATCCTCGTTGCGCTGATCTCCACCGTAGCGTTGGCCGTGTTGTTGACCGCCAGTATCGTGCGGCCCATGCGCCGGGCGGTCGCTGTTTCTAATCAGATTGCCAAAGGAGACCTGACGCATGACGTGCACGTCGATGGCCATGATGAAGCCACCGAGCTTTTGACCTCGCTGAGCGAAATGCAGACCAACCTGCGCGATATCATTGGCCAAATCAACGACTCGGCCCATGTGCTGACGGCCTCGGCGGAGGAGATGAGCGCTGTCATGCTGGACAGTACCGAGGGCCTGCAACGGCAGAACGACCAGATTGAACAGGCCGCCACGGCGGTGAATGAAATGACTTGTGCGGTCGAAGAGGTAGCCAGCAACGCGGTGTCTACCTCTGAAGCGTCGCGGGCGTCGAGCGAGTCGGCTCAGCAGGGACGCAAACAGCTTGAAGATGCCATCGCGTCGATCCAGGCGTTGGCGGACGACGTGGTCAGCGCATCGGCACGTGCCGGCGATCTGGCCAATCAGACCCACAACATCACCCGAGTGCTGGATGTGATCCGCGCCGTGGCCGAACAAACCAACCTGCTCGCGCTCAACGCGGCTATTGAAGCTGCGCGCGCCGGCGATGCCGGTCGTGGGTTCGCCGTTGTGGCGGACGAAGTGCGAGCGCTGGCGAAGCGCACCGGGGAGTCGACCCGCGAGATCGAGTCGATGATTGGCAGCATCCAGAACGGCACGACGCTGACGGTTGAAGCCTTGCAACAAGGTGCCTCTCGCGCTCAGGGCACGCTCGACAAAGCCGAGGCTGCGGGGGTTGCACTGGCGCGGATTGCCGAGACGGTGGCCGGAATCAACGAGCGCAACCTGGTTATCGCCAGTGCCTCGGAGGAGCAGGCGCAAGTCGCCCGTGAAATTGACCGGAACCTGGTCAGTATTCGCGACCTCTCGGTGCAAACGTCCGCTGGCGCCCAGCAGACCAGTGTGGCGACGCAGGAACTGTCGAGCCTGGCGGTGGGATTGAACGGACTGGTACGCCGTTTCCGGATGTAGCCACGCGGCAACGTTGGTGCGTTGGTAGCGGCGAGGGGGATGCTTATCCAAGCCGCATTTACGAGCAACCGCCTCTCTATCGCAGGCTTGTTTAACGTGGGTCGAGCGTGCACGTCGACCGCCACCGCGCGGCAAAACCGGCGGTCGCTGCCCGGTTTGCCAGCCGCTAGTAGCGGTCATTACTCAAGCTCCACCAGCGTCGTGCCTTCGCTGATCATTTCGCCTTCGGCGCAGTAGACGGCTTTTACCACGCCTGCTTCGGCGGCTCGGATGCTGTGCTCCATCTTCATCGCTTCAAGCACGACCAATGTGGCGCCGGCCTCGACGCTTTGCCCGGCCTCGACCAGCACACGAACGATGCTGCCGTTCATGGGCGCGGTGAGGCCGCCGTGGTGCTGGTGGCTGGCTTCGACGTCGGCGATGGGGTCGAATGCGGTGACGGCTTGCAGCTCGCCATTCCATTCCAGGTACAGGGTTTGGTCCTTGCGAATCACTTTGGGCTGGCGGCTGACATTTGAAGGGGCACGCTCGCTCGTGTTGGCGGCCGCATCGATGCGCACCAGCCGGCTTTCACCGTTGCATTGCAGATGCACACCAATTCGCGCCGGCATACCGAAGCGCAGGCCGTCGCGCTTTGCCCAGGGCGAATGGAGGTCGTCCTCGCGGATCTTCGCCGGTTCGGTCTGCACGAACAGCTCGCCCGCCCGCTGCCAGAAGTCATCCGGAAGTTCGCCGGGTGTGCGCATCAAATCGGGTTCGTGGCGTGGGATGAAGCCCGTATCGAGCTCGGCGGCGGCAAAAGCCGGGTGACCGACCACACGGCGCAGGAAGGCAAGGTTGGTACGCACGCCGCCAACGCAGGTTTCGTCGAGCATCGCCAGCAAACGCAGGCGTGCTTCCTCACGATTCTCGCCCCAGGCAATCAACTTGCCGAGCATCGGATCGTAGAAGGGCGATACCTGGTCGCCTTCGGCTACGCCGCTGTCGACGCGTCGACCCGGTCCAGCAGCGGATTCTCGGTACAGGTCCAGGATGCCGGTCGCGGGGAGGAAGTCATTGTCCGGGTCTTCGGCATACAGCCTTACTTCGATGGCGTGACCGTTGAGCGGCACCTGATCCTGTGTGATCGGCAGCGGCTCGCCACGCGCGACACGGATCTGCCAGGCCACCAGATCCAGGCCGGTGATGGCTTCGGTCACTGGGTGTTCGACCTGCAGGCGGGTGTTCATCTCCATGAAGAAGAACTCACCGCGTGCGTCGAGCAGAAATTCCACCGTGCCGGCGCCTACATAGCCAATGGCTTGAGCCGCCTTGACCGCAGCTTCGCCCATGGCGCGACGCAGTTCGGCGGAAAGTCCTGGCGCGGGGGCTTCCTCGACGACCTTCTGGTGGCGGCGCTGGATCGAACAATCACGCTCGTTCAGGTACAGGCAGTTACCGTGTTGATCGGCAAATACCTGGATCTCCACGTGGCGTGGTTTGAGCACGTATTTCTCGACCAACATTCGCGAGTCGCCAAAGGACGACTGCGCCTCACGCTGAGCCGATTGCAGCGCTTCGGCCAGATCCGTTTCACGCTCGACCACCTTCATGCCTTTGCCGCCGCCGCCGGCGGTGGCCTTGAGCAGCACCGGGTAGCCAATCTTTTCTGCAGCGACGCGGAAGGTTTCCACGTCCTGCGCTTCGCCGTGATAGCCAGGCACGAGCGGCACGCCGGCTTTTTCCATGAGCGCCTTGGCGGCCGATTTGCTGCCCATGGCGTCAATGGCCGAGGCGGGTGGGCCGAGGAAGATCAGGCCGGCATCCTCGATGGCGCGAGCGAAGTCCGCGTTCTCCGAGAGGAAGCCGTAGCCGGGATGGATCGCTTGTGCGCCGCTGGCTTTGGCGGCATCGATCAGCTTGTCGATCAAAAGGTAACTGTCGGCCGGCTTGGCGCCGCCGAGGTTTACACGAATGTCGGCCTCGCGGGCATGCCTTGCATCGCGGTCAATGGCGCTGTGCACGGCAACGGTGGTCAGGCCCATGGCCTTGGCGGTGCGCATCACGCGGCAGGCGATTTCGCCCCGGTTCGCGACCAGCAGGGTGGTTATCATTGTTCTGGCTCCTGCGTCCAATTCGGTTTGCGCTTTTCGAGAAAGGCATTGAGGCCTTCCTGTCCTTCGGGGCTGACCCGTATGCGCGCAATGGCGTTTTCGGTGTAGCGGCGTAGCGCGGGGCTCAGCGAAATACTGGCGGCTTCGCGCAACAGGTCCTTGCTGGCACGCATGGCTTGCGGGCTGTTAAGCAGTAGGTTGTCGAGCCAGCCGAGCAAGGCATCGTTCAGTTCGGCGGCGGCATAGGTTTCTGACAACAGGCCGAGCTCGCGGGCGCGCTCACCACTGAAGCGCTCGCCGGTCATGGCGTAGCGACGCGTGGCGCGCTCACCGATGGCCTTGACGACGAAGGGGCTGATCACTGCCGGCGCGAGGCCGATGCGCACTTCGGAAAGGGAAAACAACGCATCATGCGCACCGATGGCCATGTCGCAACAGGCAACCAGCCCGACCGCACCACCGAAGGCTGCGCCTTGCACCACTGCCAGTGTGGGCAGCTTGAGGTGGTAAAGGCTGTACATCAGTTCGGCCAGCTCACGGGCGTCGGTGAGGTTGGCATCGAAATCCAGCTTCGCCGACTGTTGCATCCAGGCCAGATCCGCCCCGGCCGAAAAATGCTTGCCACGGCCGCGCAGCAGCAAGAAGCGCAGGCTCTTGTCCGCCTGCACCGTGTCGATTGCCTGTACCAGCTCGCGGATCATTTCGGCGTTGAAGGCGTTGTTCTTTTCCGGTCGGTTGAGCCATAGGGTGGCGAAGCCGCGCGGGTCTTTGTTCAATTCGATGGTCTGGAAATCGGTCATCTGCTTCTCCTGTACGAGCCAGCTAGCGATCAATACGCGCCGCGACCGGCCGCTTTGGCCAGCGCACTGCGCGCGGGATCGCAGGCTTACATCCGGAATACGCCGAATCGGGTCGGTTCGATCGGTGCGTTGAGACTCGCTGAGAGTGCCAGGCCCAGTAGATCGCGCGTCTGCGCCGGATCAATAACACCGTCGTCCCACAGTCGGGCACTGGAATAGTAGGGATGCCCCTGGTGCTCGTATTGCTCAAGGATCGGCTGTTTGAGCTGCGCCTCGTCTTGTTCTGAAAAGGTCTGCCCGCTGCGCTCGGCCTGCTCACGCTTGACCTGCACGAGCACACCCGCGGCCTGTTCCCCACCCATCACGCCGATGCGCGCATTCGGCCACATCCACAGAAAGCGCGGATCATAGGCTCGACCGCACATGCCGTAGTTGCCGGCGCCAAAGCTGCCGCCAATCACCACGGTAAACTTAGGCACCTGAGCGCAGGCCACCGCTGTGACCAGCTTGGCGCCGTGCTTGGCGATACCGCCGGTCTCGTACTTCTGGCCAACCATGAAGCCGGTGATGTTCTGCAGGAACAACAGCGGGATGCCACGCTGGCAGGCCAGCTCGATGAAGTGAGCGCCTTTCTGCGCGGCTTCGGCGAAGAGGATTCCGTTGTTCGCCAGAATTGCGATCGGATAGCCGTGCAATGTGGCGAACCCGCAGACCAGGGTGGTGCCGAACAGCGCCTTGAATTCATCGAATTCGCTGCCGTCGACGAGCCGCGCGATGACCTCGCGCACGTCGTACGGCTGCTTGGATTGTGCCGGAATCACACCGTAAAGCTCGTCCGCGGCATAGAGGGGCGCACGCGGTTGGCGGGTCTGTACCTGGCCAAGCTTTTTCCAGTTGAGGTTGGCCACGCAGCGCCGGGCGATGGCCAACGCGTGCTCGTCATTCTCAGCGTAATGGTCGGCCACACCGGACGTTTTACAGTGCACATCGGCACCGCCGAGATCTTCAGCGGTGACCACTTCGCCCGTCGCGGCTTTGACCAACGGCGGGCCGGCGAGAAAGATCGTCGCCTGGTTGCGCACCATGATGGTTTCGTCCGCCATGGCCGGGACGTAGGCGCCGCCAGCAGTGCAGGAGCCCATCACCACCGCAAGCTGCGGGATGCCCATGGCGCTCATGTTGGCCTGGTTGAAGAAGATGCGACCGAAGTGTTCACGGTCGGGAAACACCTCATCCTGGCGCGGCAGGTTGGCGCCGCCGGAATCCACCAGATAGATGCACGGCAAACGATTCTGCTGGGCGATGGATTGCGCGCGCAGGTGTTTTTTCACCGTGAGTGGGTAGTAGCTGCCACCTTTTACCGTGGCGTCATTGGCGATGATCACGCATTCGACGCCCTCGACTCGGCCGATGCCAGCCACCACGCCCGCAGCAGCAACGTCTTCACCGTAGACCCCGTAAGCCGCCAGGGGCGCGACTTCGAGAAAGGCCGAACCGGGATCGAGGAGGGCGTTGATGCGGTCACGCACCAGCAGCTTGCCGCGCGAGACATGGCGCTGCTGCGCTTTCTCGCCGCCACCTTCGCTGACGCGCCCGAGCAGCGTGCGCAGGTTCTGAACCTGCTCGAGCATCGCGGCGCTGTTGGTCGCGAACTCCGGTGAACGGGTATTGATCTGGGTATTCAGGATGGCCATAGAACCCTCGAAAAGAGCGCTGGAGGCTGAAGCTGGACGAAGGCCGAAGTGGCGCTTCATCCTGGGTAGGGTGGGCTTCAGCCCACCACGTCCGGGAATGGTGGGCTGAAGCCCACCCTACGGTTACCGCGTTCCGCCTCTGCTGCTTTGTCTTATTTGGTTTCGTTGAACAGCTCGCGGCCGATCAGCATCCGGCGAATCTCGCTGGTGCCGGCGCCGATTTCGTAAAGCTTGGCGTCGCGCAGCAGACGGCCGGTGGGAAACTCGTTGATGTAGCCGTTGCCGCCGAGAATCTGGATAGCCTGAAGGGCCATCTGCGTCGCCGCTTCGGCGGTGTAGAGGATCACCCCGGCGGCATCCTTGCTAGTGGTCTCGCCACGGTCGCAGGCTTGCGCCACGGTGTAGAGGTAGGCGCGGCTGGCGTTGAGCTGGGTGTACATGTCGGCCACCTTGCCCTGGATGAACTGGAATTCGCCGATGCTTTGGCCGAACTGCTTGCGGTCGTGGATGTAGGGC
Organism: Pseudomonas sp. NPDC077451; assembly: GCF_044543345.1. Lineage (NCBI taxonomy): Bacteria > Pseudomonadati > Pseudomonadota > Gammaproteobacteria > Pseudomonadales > Pseudomonadaceae > Pseudomonas > Pseudomonas sp. NPDC077451. The sequence goes on from NZ_JBITVX010000011.1 coordinate 127,928, forward strand.
ACCACCACATCGAGGCACGCCTGCATGATCCCGACCGGGCCGCCTGCCAGTACCACGCGCTCGTAGTCCAGGCCGCTCATCAATACCTTCACGCCGCCGTTCTCGACGCCGAGGATGTTTTCTTCCGGCACCTCGACGTCATCGAAGAACAGCTCGCAGGTGTTGGAGCCGCGCATGCCGAGCTTGTCGAACTTGTTGCCGCGCGAGAACCCTTTCCAGTCGCGCTCGACGATGAAAGCGGTGATGCCGTGCGCACCCTTGTCGAGATCGGTCTTGGCATAGATCACATAGGTGTTGGCGTCCGGACCGTTGGTGATCCAGGTCTTGCTGCCGTTCAGCACGAAGCGGTCACCCTTGCGATCGGCACGCAGCTTCATCGAAACCACGTCGGAACCGGCATTCGGCTCGCTCATGGCCAGCGCACCGACATGCTCGCCCGAGACCAGCTTGGGCAGGTATTTGGCCTTCTGTTCGGCCGTACCGTTGCGGTTGATCTGGTTGACGCAGAGGTTGGAGTGCGCGCCGTAGGACAGACCCACCGAGGCCGAGCCACGGCTGATTTCTTCGATAGCGATGACATGTGCCAAGTAACCCATGCCAGCGCCGCCGTATTCCTCGTCTATGGTGATACCGAGCAGGCCCATGTCGCCAAACTTGCGCCACATGTCGCTGGGGAAGAGGTTGTCACGGTCGATGGCTTCGGCGCGGGGCGCCAGTTCGTTCGCAACGAAACCGCGGATCTGGTCGCGGAGCATGTCCACGGTTTCACCGAGCGCGAAGTTGAGGCCTGAATAGTTCATGTGCCACCTGTCTATTTTGTAGTTGTTCTGATCCGACCGCCGATCAAAAGCTGGATTTCGCCTGCGGCTCAGCCTGTTGTTTGTCACGCTTGCGCACCGACTTTTGGCGTAGGGTGCGGTGGGTTGTCACGCTGTTACCTTTACGTTAACGTAACCACGTCCCGAATGACTGTCAACAACAGTGCGCGGGACAGTAAGGCCTCATAACAAACATAAGACTGAGGAATTTCGACATGAGTCTTCCGAGCTACACCTGCGGACCGCAGACCAAACCTCTGTTGCCGATGACCATTGGTGCGGCGTTCGACCGGGCTGTCGAGCGGTTCTCCGACCGTGAGGCCTTGGTCGTTCGTCACCAGAACCTGCGCTACACCTGGGCCCAGCTGGCCGAAGAGGTGGACCGGTGCGCACGTGGCTTGCTGGCACTCGGCCTCAAACCTGGCGAGCGGGTGGGCATCTGGTCGCCTAACAATGCGCAGTGGTGCATCGCTCAGTTTGCGACCGCCAAGGTGGGTGTGGTGCTGGTTAACATCAACCCGGCCTATCGCCTCAACGAACTTGAATATGCACTGAAGCAGTCCGGCTGCCGCTGGTTGATCTGCGCCGATGCGTTCAAGACATCCGACTATCACGCGATGCTGCATGAGCTGCTACCAGAGCTGGAGCGCTCGGCCATCGGCGCCTTGCAGAGCCACATGCTGCCCGAGCTGCGTGGGGTGATCAGCCTGTGCGACACGCCGGTGGACGGCATGCTCCTGTGGAAAGGGCTGATGGACATGGCGGAGAACGTCGGCCCGGAGCAGCTGCGCCAGTGCGGCGAGCAGCTGCAATTCGATGACCCGATCAATATTCAGTACACCTCCGGCACCACGGGCTTCCCCAAGGGCGCCACGCTCAGTCACTACAACATCCTTAATAACGGCTACATGGTCGGTGAGAGTCTCAAGCTCAGCGAGCACGACCGGCTGGTGATTCCGGTCCCGCTGTATCACTGCTTTGGCATGGTCATGGGCAATCTTGGCTGCGTCACCCATGGCACCACGATGATCTATCCGAGCGCCGCCTTCGAACCGCTCGCGGCGCTGCAAGCGGCAGCCGAAGAAAAGGCCACCGGTATGTACGGCGTGCCGACCATGTTCATCGCCATGCTCGACCACCCGGAGCGTCAATCGCTGGATCTGAGCAATCTGCGCACCGGGATCATGGCCGGTTCCACCTGTCCGATCGAAGTCATGAAGCGCGTCATCGACGACATGCATTTGGCTGAGATGCAGATCGCGTACGGCATGACCGAAACCAGCCCCGTCTCGACTCAGACCGGCCCGGATGATGACCTTGAGCGCCGTGTCACCAGTGTCGGGCGCACCCAGCCGCACCTGGAAAGTAAGGTGGTCGACGAACACAACCGCATCGTCCCGCGCGGGCAGATCGGCGAGCTCTGTACCCGTGGTTACAGCGTCATGCTCGGTTACTGGAACAATCCGGAGGCCACCGCCGGTGCTATCGACGGCGCGCGCTGGATGCACACAGGCGACCTGGCGACCATGGACGAGGAGGGCTACATCAAGATCGTCGGCCGTAACAAAGACATGATCATTCGCGGCGGTGAGAACGTATATCCACGGGAAGTCGAGGAGTTCCTGTTCACCCACGCGGCGGTGGCTGACGTGCAGGTGATCGGCGTACCAGACAAGACCTACGGTGAAGAGATCGTTGCCTGGGTCAAGTTGCACCCGGGGCATTCAGCGACTGCCGACGATCTGCGCGAGTTCTGCAAAGGGCGGATCGCACATTTCAAGACGCCGCGACATATCAAGTTCGTCGAGGAGTTCCCGATGACGATCAGCGGCAAGGTGCAGAAGTTCAAGATGCGCGAGGTCAGCGTCGCAGAGCTTGGCATTGCCGAGTGATGGCGCCAGCGGCTGGTTTCGACTAGCCGCTTCATTTGCTGAACGATACGGAGCCTTCCATGACCCAGCCCATCAGTCGTTTTCCGCTCGTCGATGACTTCGCCTCGCTGCCGGACGATGTGCGTGAGCGGATTCTGGCGGTACAAGAGAAAGCCGGCTTCATACCCAATGTTTTTCTGATGTTGGCCCATAGGCCAGATGAATTTAGGGCTTTTTTTGCCTATCACGATGCGCTGATGGAGCGAGAATCGGACAGTCTGACCAAAGCCGAGAAAGAAATGATCGTGGTGGCGGTGAGCGCCGATCACGGCTGTCTGTACTGCGTAGTGGCGCATGGCGCGATTCTGCGAATCCTGGCCAAGGATCCGCTGATTGCCGATCAGATTGCAGTGAACTACCACACCGCCGGGCTCAGCGAGCGCCAGCGGGCCATGCTCGATTTTGCACTGCACTTGGCTGCACAACGTGGCGTACTGGATGACGCCTGGCAGGCGCGATTGGAAAAGATGGGCTTCACTCAGAGCGACATCTGGGACATTGGCGCGATTGCTGCGCTGTTTGGTCTTTCCAACCGTCTGGTGTCGATGGCGCGAACGCCGCCCAACGACGAATTTTATTTGCTGGGTCGTGTGCCCAGAGCTGCCGCGAACTGAGCGGTAGCCATGGATTTACCGCATAACGCGGTAAACGAGACCCGACAGGAGCGAGGTCGGGTCCATCAGCTGCATCAACCAAGACAATAACAAGAGAGATGATCATGCAATTGATACCCCTGAGCCGTTTCTTCCTCTTCAGCAGCCTGGCAGCTTCAGCGCTTGGCACCTCAACCATGGCATCCGCCGCGTTTCTCGATGACAGCAAAGCCAGCGTCGAGCTGCGCAACTTTTACATGAACCGTGATTTCCGCCAGTCCGGGGCGTCTCAATCCAAGGCCGACGAATGGGCGCAGGGCTTCATTCTGAAGATGGAATCGGGCTACACCGAAGGGCCGGTCGGCTTTGGCGTGGATGCGCTCGGCTTGCTGGGCGTCAAGCTCGATTCCAGCCCGGATCGCTCCGGCACCGGCATCCTGCAGCGCGATTCGTCCGGTCAGCCGTCTGATGACTACGGCACTGCCGGCCTGACCGCCAAAGCGAAGATGTCCAACACGACCCTGCACGTCGGCACCCTGCAGCCGATCCTCCCGGTGGTGATGCGCAACGACAGCCGCCTGCTGCCGAGCATCTTCCGTGGGGGCTGGTTGCAGAGCAAGGAAATCGAGGGTCTGACGGTTGATGTCGGTATGCTCGATCGCATCAGCTACCGTGACTCGTCGGATTATGAAGAGCTGACAGTGTTCAATGGTGGTGCTCGGAATATTCAATTGGGCAGCGCCAAAACCAGCGACGAGTTCCTGTTCGCCGGTGGCCGCTACCAGATCATGCCGGAGCTTACCGCTAACTATTACTACGGCGGCATGGATGGCATCTACAAGCAGCACAACACGCAGCTGGTCCACATCATGGCGCTCGGTGAGAACCAGAGCTTCAAGACCGACCTGCGCTACGTGCGCTCCACTGATGACGGCGGCAGCAACGTCGACAACAACGCCTTCGGCGCGCTGTTCACCTACAAGATCGGCGGCCATGGCTTTACTGGCGGTTATCAGACCCTGAGCGGCGACACCGGCTTTGCGTACGTCAGCGGCGGCGACAACATGCTGATCAACCTGCTGCAGATCAATGACTTCGGCAACGAAGACGAGAAGTCATGGCAGGTCCGCTATGACTATGACTTTGCTGCTGCTGGCATCCCCGGGCTGAGCCTGATGACCCGCTACGTGTCCGGTGACAACGTCAACCTGGCCGGCGGCGGCGAAGGTGAAGAGTGGGAACGCGACACCGATATCGCCTATGTGGTCCAGAACGGACCGTTGAAGAACCTCGCCATGAAAGTGCGTAACGCCACGGTGCGCAGCAACTTTGGCAGCGACATCAACGAAACTCGCGTGATCCTCAGCTACACCCTGGCGCTCTGGTAAGCGTCCTGAGCAGCACCGCAATACCTCCTCGTTGATCCTTTACCGGGCCCTTGCGGCCCGGCTTTTTTCAGCGGTCTCCATGCGTACGGCAATGCCGCACAAGCCGCATCGCTACCCACTTTTTACTCAAGCGAGCGTTTGAAAACGATGCTTGCAACAGCTTGCAAACGGTTGTTATCGTTTACGTAAAGGTCATCCATAGACCTGCGCCATAACCAACAACAATAATCAAGGTTAGAGGGCATCCCATGGCACCTGAGTTCGTGCTGGAAACGCGCGGTCTGACCAAGGAATTCCGCGGCTTCACCGCAGTGGATTCCGTCGATCTGCGTGTGCAGAAGGGACACATCCACGCACTGATCGGCCCCAACGGTGCCGGCAAGACCACAGTGTTCAACCTCCTCACCAAGTTTCTGACGCCCACACGCGGCGAGATCCTCTATCGCGGCAAAGCGATCACGTCGATGAAGGCCAACCAGATTGCCCGCCTCGGGCTGGTTCGCTCGTTCCAGATCTCGGCGGTGTTCGGTCACATGAGCGTGTTGGAGAACGTCCGTGTCGCTCTGCAGCAAAAGCTCGGCACGTCCTATCACTTCTGGAAGTCCGAACGGTCACTGCGCGAGCTCGATGAGCGCGTCATGCAGTTGCTCGCCGAAGTGAACCTGGAATCCTACGCCCAGACGCTCGCCATCGAGCTGCCCTATGGCCGTAAGCGCGCCCTGGAACTGGCGACCACGCTGGCGCTGGACCCGGTCGTGCTGCTGCTCGATGAACCTACGCAGGGCATGGGCGGTGAAGACGTCGACATGGTCGTAGCCCTGGTCCGCCGGGCTGCGGTGAACCGCACGGTGCTGATGGTCGAGCACAACCTGAGCGTCGTCAGCCGGCTCTGTGACCGCATCACTGTACTGGCACGGGGTTCGGTTCTGGCCGAAGGCGATTACGAAAGCGTTTCGGCAAATCCCGAGGTGCGCGAGGCCTACATGGGCAGCGAAGCCGACGCAGAGGAGGCTCACGCATGACGCCCAAAGCTGACCGCGACCAGCTGCGGGTCGATGATCTGCATGCGTTCTACGGTGAATCGCACATCCTGCATGGGGTCGACCTGGTGGTCGGGCGCGGCGAACTGGTCACCCTGCTGGGACGCAACGGCTCAGGCCGTAGCACCACGTTGCGCGCCATCATGAACATGGTGGGACGACGGACCGGCTCCATCATCGTCAATGGCAACGAAACCATCGGCATACCCGCCCACCAGATACCCAGACTCGGCGTGGGCTATTGCCCCGAAGAGCGCGGGATCTTTTCCAGCCTCAATGTCGAGGAAAACTTGTTGCTCCCGCCCACCGTGCGCAGTGGCGGCATGGGCCTGGACGAGCTTTACGACATGTTCCCCAACCTCTACGAGCGCCGTTTCAGCCAAGGCACCCGGTTGTCCGGTGGCGAGCAGCAGATGCTGGCCATGGCGCGAATACTGCGCACCGGTGCCAATCTGCTGCTGCTTGATGAGATCACCGAAGGGCTGGCCCCAGTGATCGTGCAGAAGCTCGCGGAGGTCCTGATCAAGCTGAAGAAACGCGGCCTGACCATCGTGCTGGTTGAGCAGAACTTCCGCTTCGCCGCGCCACTGGCCGACCGTCATTACGTGATGGAGCACGGGCAAATCATCGAAGAGATCAGCGCCGCCGATCTGGATTCGAAAAAGGAGTTTTTGAATAGTTGTCTGGGGGTGTGACCGCCCTCGTCATGCAAGCCAGCCGGTCCGCAGTACATGCCGGTGATCAATAGCCACAACAAAAACAATCACAGTGGGTGAATATGAAAATGCTCAAGAAAACCGCAGCCGCCGTTCTCGTTTCCAGCATGATCGCCAGTGCTGCCCAGGCCGAAATCAGCAACGACGAAATCCGAATTGGCTATCTCGCTGACATGTCCGGCACCTACCGTGATTTGTCCGGTCCCGGTGGTCTCGAAGCGCTGAACATGGCCATCGAAGATTTTGGCGGCACGGTCGATGGCAAGAAAATCGTAACCTTCAACGCCGACGACCTGAACAAGCCGGATGTTGGCGCCAACACCGTGCGGCAGTGGATCGATGAACGTAACGTCGACATGGTCACCGGATTGGTGGCCAGCTCCGTGGTGCTGGCGGCAGCCAAGGTGGTGGAGCAGGGCGGCAAACTTGCACTGATTTCCGGTGCCGCCGCATCGAGCATTACCAATGAGTTCTGTTCGCCCAATCATATTCACTGGACGTACGACACCTTTGCCCTGGCCAACGGTACGGCCAACGCGGTCCTCAAGGATGGGGGCAAAAGCTGGTTCATCCTGACCGCTGACTACGCCTTCGGCCACGCAATGGAGGCCGATATCAAGAAAGTCGTCGAAGCCGAAGGCGGCAGCGTGGTCGGCACGGTCCGCCACCCGTTCCCGAGCAGCGACTTCTCGTCCTATATCCTCCAAGCGCAGGGTTCCGGTGCTGATGTTATCGCTCTGGCCAACGCCGGCGCTGACACCGTCAATTCGCTGAAGACCGCGAGCGAATTCGGCGTGACGCAGTCCGGACAGCGTCTTGCTGGCATGGTCGTGTTCCTTAACGACATTCACGCCATGGGGCTGGATGTCACGCAAGGCCTGATGCTGACCACTGGCTGGTATTGGGACATGGACGAAGAAGCCCGCGCTTGGGCCAAGCGCTACGAAGAGCGTGTAGGCAGCATGCCGACCATGGTCCATGCCGGCATCTATTCCGCCGCCACTCACTATTTGAACGCGGTGAAGGAAACCGGTAGCGACGACACCGCAACCGTGCGTGCGCAAATGGCCAAGACTCCGGTCAACGATATGTTTGCCAAGAACGGCAAGATTCGCGAAGACGGCCGCATGGTGCATGACATGTACCTGGTGCAGGTCAAGACGCCGGCGGAGTCGAAAGGGGAATGGGACCTCTACAAGGTCATCAGAACCATCCCAGGCGATGAAGCCTTCCGCCCACTCTCAGAAAGTCAGTGCAAGCTGGTCACCCAGGACTGAGCGGCCTGCCCCAAGCCATTCCCCGGCCGCCTGGCCGGGGCGTCACGGACTTTTCTGGGTAGTGAATCATGACTCTCGTTTTCGGCGTTCCCCTGAGCGTACTGTTCGGGCAGCTGCTGCTCGGTCTGATCAACGGGTCGTTCTACGCGCTGTTGAGCCTTGGTCTGGCGATCATCTTCGGTTTGCTACGGATCATCAATTTCGCCCACGGTGCGCAATACATGCTCGGCGCTTTCGCCGCATTCCTCGGGCTGAACTATCTGGGCATCAACTACTGGGCCGCATTGTTGCTCTCGCCTCTGCTGATCGGTCTGCTGGGCATTGGCATCGAGCGCGGTCTGCTGCGTCGCATTGCCGGCGAGGATCACCTGTATGGTCTGCTGCTGACCTTCGGCCTGGCGCTGATCGTCGAAGGTAGCTTCGTCAAGCTGTTCGGCGTGTCCGGCTCGTCCTACCCGATGCCGGAATTGCTCAAAGGCGGGCACAACCTCGGGTTCATGTTCCTGCCAACCTATCGTGCCTGGGTCATCGTCGCCGCGCTGACGGTGTGCTTTGCGACCTGGTACATGATCGAGCGGACTCGGCTTGGCTCCTATCTGCGCGCCGGGACGGAGAACCCCAAATTGATGCAGGCATTCGGCATCAACGTCCCGCTGCTGGTCACCCTCACGTATGGCTATGGCGTTGCGCTTGCCGCGTTCGCCGGTGTGCTTGCCGCGCCCATCTACGCTGTCACGCCGGGAATGGGCTCCAATTTATTGATCGTGGTGTTCGCGGTCGTCGTGATTGGCGGGATGGGCTCGATCATGGGCGCGATCGTCACAGGGCTTGCGATGGGGCTGATCGAAGGGCTCACCAAGGTGTTCTATCCGGAGGCGGCCAACACGGTGATCTTCGTGATCATGGTGCTGGTCCTGCTGATGCGGCCGGCCGGTTTGTTCGGAAAGGAGGCATGAACATGTCGACTCAGGAAAGTGTTCAAGCCTCTGGCTTGCAGGCGACCTCCACCCAGGTCAGAGCCAATGCCGAGCGCGAACGTCGCCGTGCAGCTCGGCGGCGCATGGCCATTTTCTATGGCGTCTTGCTAGCCGTGGCGATGGTGGCACCGCTGATGGTCTATCCGGTGTTCCTCATGAAGCTGCTGTGCTTCGCACTGTTTGCCTGCGCCTTCAATCTGCTGCTGGGATACGCCGGCCTGCTGTCGTTCGGTCACGCAGCATTCTTCGCCTGTGGCGGCTACATCACCGGTTACATGCTCAGCACTTACAGTGGGTTGAGTACTGAGCTGGGCATTCTGGTCGGTACGCTGGCCTCCACCGTGCTGGGGTTGATCTTCGGTTTGCTGGCGATTCGCAGGCAGGGCATCTACTTCGCGATGATCACGCTGGCGTTGGCACAGATGGCGTTCTTCGTCTTCGTCCAGGCGCCTTTCACAGGCGGCGAGAATGGTATGCAGGGCGTGCCGCGCGGCTATCTGCTGGGCCTGTTCGACATGCAGAACAACATGGCCTTGTATTACTTCGTGTTGACGGTGTTCGTGATCGGGTTTGCCATCATCCAGCGCACCATTCATTCACCATACGGGCAGGTGCTCAAGGCGATTCGAGAAAACGAGCCGCGGGCAATTTCACTGGGGTACAACGTTGACGGTCACAAACTGCTGGCCTTTGTAATCTCCGCGGCGCTGACCGGGCTGGCTGGCTCAACCAAGACGGTGGTGTTCCAGCTCGCCTCGCTGACCGATGCACACTGGCACATGTCGGGTGAAGTGATTTTGATGACGCTACTGGGCGGTGTCGGCACCATTCTCGGCCCGATCGTGGGCGCAACCGTGGTGGTCACGCTGCAGAGCTCGCTGTCCAGCGGGCCGTTGGGCGAGTGGGTGCACGTGATTCTCGGGGTGATCTTCGTGCTCTGCGTGCTGCTGTTCCGCTCGGGGATCGTGGGATGGGTGGAGCGGCTGATCAAGCGCAATTTCAAGTAGTACGGCTGGCTATGACGTGGAGGGTGATGGTCCCCGGCTCCGCTTGAGCGGGGCCGGGTTCGGTCTCAGGCGTTCTGCCACGTGGCGCTGCGTTTTTCCAGGAAGGCATTGACCCCTTCCTTCTGGTCCTGCGTGTCAAACAACTCGGCGAAGAGCTCACGCTCAGCTGCCCAGCCGGCGGCTTGCGGTGCCTGCCGCGCATTCATCACCAAGCGCTTGCAGCGACTGACGGAGGAGGGGCTTTGCTGATCCACCAGGGCCGCCAGTTTGAGCGCCGCCTTGAGTGACTCGCCGCGACCGACCACCTCTTCAACCAGGCCGATCTTCTCGGCTTTCTGTGCGCTGATGCGCTCGCCACAGAGAATCATCCGCTTGGCCCAACCTTCGCCTACCAGCCATGGCAGATTCTGCGTACCGCCTGCGCAGGGCAGCAGCCCAACCTTGGCTTCCGGAAGTGCCATTTGTGCCTGCTCTTCGGCGATGCGTATGTCGCAGGCCAACGCGCATTCGAGTCCACCACCCATGGCGTAGCCATTGATGGCGGCAATCGACACACCACGGAAATGACTCAAGGCTTCAAAGGCACGCCCGAACAATGCAGCGATTTCCTGCGCACCTTGCTTGTCGCCATCGGCAAACTGCTTCAGGTCGGCGCCAGCGGAAAAGAATTTTTCGCCTTCGCCGGTGATCACCAAGGCATACACGTCGGGATGGTCGTTGAGCTGGCCGATGGTTTGTTCCAACGCAGCCAGCGACTCGCGATCCCATGTGTTGGCAGGTGGATTGGCGATGGTCAGCAGCGCCGTGTGGTCGCGCATTTCGAGCTGGATCTTTTGGCTCATGTCGGTTCCTTGTGCTTGGAATGATGCGGATGTCGTGAGGCGAAACGGAGTTCGGTAGACGAGCCTAGCAGCGTAAAAATAGTAAACCCATGGTGCGAAATGCACAGGTATTCTGTGTTTTTGCACAGCGTGCCGCGGACGGCACGCGTCAATTCGATGGATCTGGAGTCTGCAGTGGACTGGGACAACCTGCGTTTTTTTCTCGAACTCTCGCGTGCGGGCAAGTTGACGGTCGCCGCGAGGCGATTGGCTGTAGACCACACCACGGTGGCCCGACGGGTGCAGGCGCTGGAAAAAAGCCTGGATCGACAGCTCTTCATTCGCGCCAAAGCGGGGTATCGGCTGTCCGAAGCGGGCCGCGAATTGCTGGCCCAAGCCGAGGCGATGGAAAGCGCCATCGCCTCCATCGAACAGCCGAGCCTGACCGCCGATAAGCTGTCCGGCCAGGTTCGCATTGGCGCCACCGAGGGGTACGGCACCGTGATGCTGGCGGGCCAGCTGGCCAACCTGACCCGTGATTACCCGCATCTCGGCGTGGATCTGCTGGCGGTGCCACGCTCGGTCAGGCTGGCACGTCATGAGGCAGACATCGTCATCACGCTGGAGCGTCCCGAGCGCGGCCCCTACGTGATCACCAAACTCACCGACTACGTGCTGCGGCTCTACGCGTCGGAAACCTACCTGGCGTCACACCCGCCTATCCGCAGCCGCGAAGACCTGAGCGGGCACGTGTTCGTGAGCTACATCGAAGATCTGCTCTACAGCAAGGAGCTGTTCTACCTCGACGAGATCGTTCGCCCCCGTCAGCACTCGCTGCGCAGCACCAGCATCCTTGCCCAGCAGGAAGCGGTTGCAGCGGGCGCCGGTCTGGCGATCCTGCCGGCGTTCCTGGCGGCTAGGGAGCCCTTGCTCAAGGAGGTTCTGGTCGGCGAGGTCGAATTTACTCGAACCTTCTGGATGTTGATGCCGATCGAAAACAAGGACCTGGCGCGGATGCGCGTGTGTTGGGACTTCCTGCGGGATGTGGCCGCCAACAGCCACGATGTGATGATGGGGCGCGCATGAACCGCGACGGCAAAAACACCATTTCCGTCCGGCTGGTGGATGAGGCGTTGCTGGGTTTCACCTTGTCTTCGCGATCAGCCGAAGAGCTGCTGCGCCAGCTTGGGCTCGGCGCTATTGACCTGGCCGACAACGAAGGGCGTGTCGATGTGGCTGACTTCAGCAAACTCTGGCGACGCTTGGCGCGGCAGTTCGACGATGAGTTTTTCGGTATGGATGCGCGGCGTATGCGTACCGGCAGTTTCGCCTTCGTTTGCCGCGCCGCCATGGCCCAGCCGACACTCGATGCAGCGCTTCGTGTGGCGTTGGACTTCTTCAGACTGACCTTCGAAGGCTTCCGCGGCGAGCTGTTTCGCAGCGAAAGCCTGGCGGAAATCATGCTGTCGGAGCCGGAAGATGCGGCGCCGCTCAGAGCCTTCAGCTACTTCACTTTCTGGATGCTGCTGCACGGTCTGGCCTGTTGGCTGGTAGGACGGCGTATCCCGCTGCTAGCCGTCGAGCTGCGTTGTGAAGAGCCTGCCTATACCGATGACTACCGGGTGATGTTCTCGCGCAACCTGCGTTTCGCACGGCCCAGCACGCGGGTCATCTTCGCTGCCGAGGTGCTCGACCTACCAGTGCGCCGCAGCGAGCAGGAGCTGCACGGATTCCTGGCCCATGCGCCTTCCAACATCCTGGTCAAATACCGCGACACAACGAGCCTCGCCAGCCGCATCAAGGCGCAGTTGCGCGAGTTGCCAGCCGAGCAGTGGCCAACCAGCGAAGCTCTGGCGCGGACGTTGTGCGTATCAGCCTCTACTTTGCGCCGTCGATTGGCCGAGGCAGGGCAGACTTACCAAGCCATCAAAGACCAGGTGCGACAGGAGATGGCGACCCTATGGCTGGCGGACGCCTCGATCACCTACGCCGATATCGCCGAGCGCTTGGGTTTCGCCGACGTCAGCTCGTTCTACAAGGCATTTCGCAAATGGACCGGCACCAATCCGGGGCAGTACCGCAGCCTGATCTTACGTGGCGATGAAGGGCCATAGCCCATTTGTAGGTGCTTAGGGGACCTAGTCCTTGCTGGTGATCCGGTCTATTGGTTGGGCCTTGGATCGCCAGCAAGCTGAGCTCCTACAGGGCTGGCAGGGCTAGTACAGACGTCAGCCGTTCGCCGTCGCGCTTTTCGTAGGAGCGAGCTCGCTCGCGATCAGGCGTTAGCTCTATTCACGCGGGACGGTGAAGCACGGATCGCCAGCAAGCTGGCTCCTACAGGGCTGGCAGGGCGAGTACAGGCGTCAGCCGCTCGCCGTCGCGCTTTTCGTAGGAGCGAGCTCGCTCGCGATCAGGCGTTAGCTCTCAGTTCACGCGGGGCGGTGAAGCACGGATCGCCAGCAAGCTGGCTCCTACAGGACTGGTAGGACGAGTACAGGCGTCACCCGCTCGCCGTCGCGCTTTTCGTAGGAGCGAGCTCGCTCGCGATCCGGCGTTAACTCAATTCACGCGGGACGGTGAAGCGCGGTTCGCCAGCAAGCTGGCTCCTACAGGGCTGGCGGGGCGAGGACACGCGTCACCCGCTCGCCGTCGCGCTTTTCGTAGGAGCGAGCCTGCTCGCGATCCGGCGTTAGCTCAGTTCACTCGGGACGGTGAAGCACAGATCGCCAGCAAGCTGGCTCCTACAAAGTCAATCATGGTCCCGCACCGCCCATAGCGTGCAACCAGTACCAACTGCCTTGGCCAAACCAGTCACCGCGATTGCCCGCAACGACCATTGTCCGTACCCATGGGTCTGAAGAAGATGAACCCAGCAGGATCTGGCAGGTGATCTGCCGCGATACCTATCATCTCTACGAGGTCGTGCAGTGAACATCCAAGACAAGGTTTTCCTGATAACAGGCGGCGCCTCCGGGTTGGGCGCTGCGGCTGCCGAAGCGCTGGTCGCCGCGGGTGCGAAAGTGGTCCTCGCCGATATCAACGCCGATCTGCTCAACGAGCGCAGCGAGGTGCTCGGCGCCAACGCTCACGCGGTAGTCACCAATGTCTGTGACGAGGCCGCTGCGCAAGCGGCTGTGAACGCGGCGGTCGAACGTTTTGGCGGTCTGCATGGGCTGGTCAACTGCGCCGGAGTCGCCAGCGGCGAGAAAATCCTCGGGCGACAGGGGCCGCATGGGCTGGAGAGTTTCAGCCGGGTGATCGGCCTTAACCTGATCGGCAGCTTCAACATGCTGCGTCTGGCGGCTGAAGCCATCACCCAGGGCGAGCCGGATGCACAGGGCAATCGGGGCGTCATCATCAATACGGCGTCCATCGCCGCTTATGACGGCCAGATCGGCCAGGCTGCCTATGCTGCATCCAAGGGCGGCGTGGTCGCCATGACGCTGCCCGCGGCCCGCGAACTGGCGCGCCACGGGATCCGCGTAATGACCATTGCGCCCGGCGTGTTTGAGACGCCGATGATGGCCGGCATGCCGCAGGAGGTCCGCGACTCGCTGGCTGCCGGTGTGCCGTTCCCGCCGCGGCTGGGCCGAGCGAATGAATACGCGGCGCTGGTGCGCCACATCATCGAGAACGACATGCTCAACGGCGAAGTGATCCGCCTCGACGGCGCGCTGCGTATGGCCGCGAAATAATTCGGAGATAGTGATGAACAACGATCCAATCGTGATTCTGGGCAGCGCCCGTACACCCATGGGCGGCTTTCAGGGAGATCTGAAATCTGTCAGCGCGCCGGAGCTTGGCTCGGCCGCGATTCGCGCGGCGGTCGAGCGCAGCGGTGTCGCATCTGAACAGGTACAAGAGGTGCTGATGGGCTGCGTGCTGCCGGCGGGCCTCGGTCAGGCGCCGGCGCGTCAGGCCGCGCTCGGCGCAGGTCTGGGCAAGGCGACGGCATCGACCACCCTGAATAAGATGTGTGGCTCCGGCATGCAGGCGGCCATCCTTGCGCATGACGCATTGCGTGCGGGAAGTGTCGACCTGATCGTCGCGGGCGGCATGGAGAGCATGTCCAACGCCCCTTATCTGCTGGAAAAGGCCCGTAGCGGCTACCGCATGGGGCACGGCAAGGTGCTCGACCACATGTTCCTCGACGGTCTTGAAGACGCCTACGACAAGGGCAGACTGATGGGCACCTTCGCCGAAGACTGCGCGCAAAATCACGGCTTCAGCCGCGAAGAGCAGGACGCCTACGCGCTGACTTCACTACAGCGTGCCCGCGATGCAATCACCAGCGGCCGGTTCGCCACTGAAATCGTGCCGCTCGACGTCACGCAGGGACGCGAGCAGCGCACCATCCGCGACGACGAGCAGCCGCCCAAGGCGATGCCAGAGAAGATTCCGTCCCTCAAGCCGGCGTTCCGTGAGGGCGGCACCGTGACGGCAGCCAACTCCAGTTCGATCTCTGATGGTGCAGCGGCACTGGTGCTGACGCGCCGCTCATACGCCGACCAGCATGGCCTCAAACCGCAGGCCGTGATTCATGGGCACGCCGTTTTTGCAGATGCCCCGAATCTGTTCCCGACCGCACCCATCGGTGCCATCCACAAATTGCTTGAGCGCACCGGCTGGAGCCTCGACGAGGTGGATCTGTTCGAAATCAACGAGGCCTTTGCCGTGGTCAGCATGGTCACCATGCGTGAGCTGGGGCTGGATCACGCCAAGGTCAACGTCAACGGCGGCGCCTGTGCGCTGGGGCATCCGATTGGGGCCTCTGGTGCGCGGATTCTAGTGACCCTGATCGCCGCACTGCGTGACCGTGGCCTGCGCAAGGGCATCGCGGCCATCTGCATAGGTGGTGGCGAAGCGACTGCCATGGCTGTCGAACTGCTGGACTGAGGATTTGCCATGCTGCTTAACGACGATCAAACCAGTATTCGTGACATGGCCCGGCAGTTCGCCCAGGAGCGGCTGAAACCCTTCGCCGCCGAGTGGGACCGCGAACACCGTTATCCAGCCGAGGCGATCAGCGAAATGGCCGAGCTCGGGTTTTTCGGCATGCTCTGCCCTGAACAATGGGGCGGCAGCGAGACCGGCTATATCGCTTATGCACTCGCGCTGGAGGAGATTGCAGCCGGTGATGGTGCCTGTTCGACCATCATGAGCGTGCACAACTCGGTGGGTTGCGTGCCGATCCTGCGTTTCGGCACTGAAGAGCAGAAGCAGCGCTACCTGGCGCCATTGGCCAGCGGTGCGCAGATCGGCGCCTTCGCCCTTACCGAACCTCATGCGGGTTCCGACGCCAGCAGCTTGCGCACGCGTGCTCGGCGCGATGGTGACGGTTACGTGCTCAACGGAGCCAAGCAGTTCATCACCTCGGGGCAGCACGCCGGCACGGTGATCGTATTCGCCGTGACCGATCCGGACGCAGGCAAGCGCGGCATCAGCGCATTCATCGTCCCCACCGACACGCCCGGCTACCAGGTGGTGCGTGTCGAGGACAAGCTCGGACAGAACGCGTCGGATACCTGCCAGCTGGCATTCGAAGACATGCGCGTGCATGAATCCCAGCGGTTGGGGGAGGAGGGCGAGGGCTACCGCATCGCCCTGGCAAATCTTGAAGGCGGCCGCATCGGCATCGCCGCCCAGGCGGTCGGTATGGCCCGCGCGGCATTTGAAGCAGCCCGCGACTACGCCCGAGAGCGTGAGGCGTTCGGCAAGGCGATCAGCGAGCATCAGGCGGTTGCGTTTCGGTTAGCTGATATGGCGACTCAGATAGCAGTTGCCCGTCAGATGGTCCTTCACGCCGCCGCATTGCGCGAAGCCGGCCAGCCGGCCCTGGTTGAAGCCTCCATGGCTAAGCTGTTCGCCTCGGAGATGGCTGAGAAAGTGTGTTCAGCCGCGATCCAGACACTCGGCGGCTACGGCT
Organism: Pseudomonas sp. NPDC077451; assembly: GCF_044543345.1. NCBI lineage: Bacteria > Pseudomonadati > Pseudomonadota > Gammaproteobacteria > Pseudomonadales > Pseudomonadaceae > Pseudomonas > Pseudomonas sp. NPDC077451. Next base: position 144,422 of record NZ_JBITVX010000011.1, read on the forward strand.
ACCTCAAGGATTTCCCAGTGGAACGCATCTATCGCGACGTGCGGGTGTGCCAGATCTACGAAGGCACCAGCGACATTCAGCGTTTGGTGATTGCGCGGAATCTTGGGGAATGAGGCGTGCGCTTCGCCCGTGGCTGGTCGTAGGGTGGATCGCGCTTCACCGATCCACCTGTGAGATCGCATCGGCGCTTTGGTGGATGGATAAAGCGCCATCCACCCTTGTATCTCGACTACCACGCTATGTTGGGGTGATAGTTCCCGACTGATCATCGGGGGAAGGTCAGGAAGCCGTATCCACCCTTAGG